>DAIPYN010000020.1:0-30836 GCA_036782715.1 Flavobacteriaceae bacterium | reverse complement strand
CATCTCGCCGCTCACTTTTAAGCTCCACTGGAGCTTAATCACCTATTCGCGCGCCATCGGGGCCAGCACACCACCTCGCTGCTCATTATAAAGGATCCACAGGACCTTTTATAACCATTCGCACGTCTCCGGCTCCACGATTCTCCTCCAACGCGTCATCTCGCCGCTCACTTTTAAGCTCCACTGGAGCTTAATCACCTATTCGCGCGCCGTCTGGGCCAGCACACCACCTCGCTGCTCATTATAAAGGATCCACAGGATATATCAACGTTTTGAAAATTCGTTTATTGGTATTCATCCTTTGAAAACCTTTATGCAGTTCTTTTTGATCCACCGAGCCAGGGTAAAAAGTGATGGGCTCGATGCATAGCATTTCTGGCACTTCTGTCCAGCACATAAAGTGATTAAAACCTAGAGTCTCGATAGCTATTGACTTCTCATTCTTTAAAATGAGTCGTGTCGAATCGGCAATTTCAAAGGCTTTAGAACCCACGTCTAAAACATTCTGTAGGGTGTGTGTCTGTTGATCAACGATAAGTTCGGCTTTATAAGCGGGGTTAATCTTAAAGGCGGGATGATATCCAAGCATAAAAGGCATTTCCTCATTAGCCTCGATTTCAAAGGTAATTTCAAGACCTTTTTCATTAAAGCCAAAAGACTTCGTAAACGTAAAATCATAGGGCCAAAACTGAATCGTTTCTGGCGAATTCTCTGGATACTTTGAATTAGTAAGCTCGGTAAATGCTTTGTATTTCTTAACCCATTTTGATAACTCTCTGTCAGAGATTAGGTGCTTATAGGGAAACTCCCTTAACAGACCATGTTGATCGAGTACAACTTTAGAATCATTCACCTGAA
Source organism: Flavobacteriaceae bacterium (assembly GCA_036782715.1). GTDB lineage: Bacteria > Bacteroidota > Bacteroidia > Flavobacteriales > Flavobacteriaceae > UBA3478. Next base: position 29,978 of record DAIPYN010000020.1, on the reverse strand, counting down.
CACGATAATCAGCCTTGGCCGTTGGTCCGATTATTGGAAACATTTCGGTATCTGAATTAGGCCATCCTGTTGCTCTTTGATGAATGAATTCAAACCTGTCAACGGTGTAACTCGCTATTTTTCCTGAGTCCACCTGCACACAATGCGCTAAACCATCTATAACTTGACTAATCTGTTTTATCATATACGTAACAATCGTATTGGATTTAGTCGTCTAAGTACGCGGGAACTGATCTGAATGATGATATATCCGATCAGCATAAAAAGAATCAAAAATATAAGGGTATCGAATAGTCCCAGCTCAAAGGGAACATGTGTGATATAGTACTCTTCAGGATTTTGAAATTTCAGAAATTGAAAGTGATTCTGCAATAGGATCAGAGCCCAAGCTGTCAGCGTACCGTAAGATGTTCCGACTATCAGATAGTAAGCCCCCAGTTGAGAAAAAATCACTCGCAATTGAGACTGGCTAGCCCCCATACTTATGAGCAAACCTAAGCTCGTACGTCTCTCAATGATTTGGCTGATAAGCGTAGTTATAAGTGCAAAAAAGGCAACTCCTAATACTACAACTAAAATGATCAAGATATTTAAATCAAATAATTCGATCCACTGATACAGATCTGGGTATCGATCGGCCAAAAAGGAAACTTCGAAAAAATCAAATACCAAAGGATCCATAGACTCAAGAAGCGTTAAAGGGTCTTGATCATCCCGCGTATATAAAGAGTACTCAGAAATCAGATTATCCTTAACAACCTCTCCTAGAGTGCTCAAAGAAGTGAATACCAATTGCTGATCATAGGTAGGAAAGTCAGTTTGATAGGTTGCAGAAAGTCTAAATTTACGTTGCTTAGGCACCCCATTACTTGAATTGAAAAGAAGAAAAAAGTCATCTCCTATATTCAGGCCTGATTCACTAGCAATCGTCTCTGATAAGATCGCTGTAAACTTTGAATCGGAGAATGTATTAAACTCACCTCGAACGAGATAGTCTCCAACCAAAAAATCGAGGTCTTCAGATTCAACACCTTTAACTTGTACCCCTTTCACTTTTTTTGATGATCGTAGCACAGCAATTGAACTGGTATACTCAATCACTTCTGAAAAGGGTAGAGCCTTTATTTGATGAGATGCAAGGGTATCTGGAATTATTTCTGTTGGATATGGCGTAAGTAAAAAGTCGCCCTCAAAATGCCTTATTTTTTGATGAATAGCTTGCTGTAGTCCTTGTCCAGCAGCGATTGCCATAAAGCTAATAAAGACTCCTAATGCAATGGCCAAAACAGCAAATTTTGCGCTACCTTTCGGAAAGAACCATCCGGATCCTTGTAACCACCGATGAGCTACAAAACGTTGAAAAGTCATATTCATTCTAGAAGTCATCGTATCAAAAGTACGCTTTTGGTACTGATAATTATAGTGGGATGTTTGCCAGCCAAGGCCCAATCTTTAGAAGAAAGCCTAGTTGTTGGAGCTGAAAGAATAGACCATTATATAGAGCAACTTCAAAATAAAAAGATCGCCATCGTTGCTAATGCAACTTCTTTGTTAAGAAAAAGCGATAGAAAAAGTTTTACACATCTAGTGGATACTCTACTAAGCAGAAAGATAGCGGTGTCTAAAATATTTAGTCCTGAACACGGATTTCGAACGACGGCTGACGCAGGTGAAAAAGTGAGCTCTAGTATCGACCCAAAAACGGGAATCAAAATTGTTTCCTTATACGGAAAACATAGAAAACCGACGAAAGAAGACCTAAACGATGTAGACCTCATCTTATTTGACATTCAAGATGTTGGGGTTCGATTTTATACGTATATCGCCACCCTTCAATATGTAATGGAAGCGGCGGCTGATCACGATATTCCCATGATGATTCTAGATAGACCTAATCCCAATGGAGACATTGTAGATGGGCCAGTGATGGAGAAAGAAAACACTAGCTTTCTCGGGCTTCAACCGATTCCTCTAGTTTACGGGTTAACCATTGGAGAATATGCCCAATTGTTAGTTAAGGAAAATTGGTTAGAAACAGAAAAATCGTTGGAGGTAGAAGTAATTCAAATGGTCAATTATAATCGTACGCACCGCTACCATCTACCGATTAAGCCTTCGCCAAACTTACCCAATGCACAATCAATTGCGCTCTATCCGTCGCTAGGATTATTCGAGGGCACTTATATCAATGCGGGGAGAGGAACTCCGCAACCCTTTCAGCGATATGGTTCAAAAGATCTTGACTCAACGGTTTTTAGCTTTAATTATAAGGTAACCTCTACCCCTGGAGCTAAATATCCAAAACAATTAGGAGGACGATGCTACGGAGAAGATTTGAGTCAGATAGAAGTTGCTAAAAAGGTAAACCTTCAGTGGCTACTAAAAGCGTATCACCATCATAAAGAATCGTTTTTCAAGAGTGAGTCATTTAAACTTCACAGTGGTCAATCAGCTTTAGAAGAAATGATACGCGCTGGGTTTACAGAAAGCCAAATCAGAGCGACATGGAAAAAAGACCTCGAAGCCTTCAAAGTGATTCGTTCCCGCCATATAATGTATCCATAGGTAACTTATCTTTGCAGCATGAATTCAGAAATGCTGCCCGTAATGGAATCCTTTTATACCATCCAAGGTGAGGGTGAATTTCAAGGATCTGCAGCCTACTTTATTCGCTTGGGCGGTTGTGATGTCGGGTGTCATTGGTGTGACGTAAAAGAAAGTTGGCCGATGGATGCGCATCCGAAATATGCGATTCAAGATATCGTCGCTGAGATCCCCGAACAATGTCCAATGGTTGTTATTACTGGTGGAGAACCACTAATGCACTCACTAGATCAATTAACCCAGCATCTCAAGAATTCAGGGTTTAGAACTCATATTGAAACTTCTGGGGCACATCCTGTTTCAGGAAGTTGGGACTGGTTTTGCTTATCTCCTAAAAAATTCAAAGCACCTAACCAGGAGTCTTATAAGCTAGCCGACGAATTGAAAGTGATTATCTACAATAAACACGATTTCGAATTTGCTATTGATGAGGCTTCTAAGGTGAATACGAATTGCCAATTACTGATGCAACCCGAATGGAGTGTTAGAGAAAAAATAATGCCACTCATGGTTGATTTTGTGAAGAATAATCCTCAATGGAAAATTACACTTCAAACCCATAAGTATCTGAATGTGCCCTAGGGAGTTATTCTCGCTAAGTATTGATTATTCTCCCCTTCAAAGATTTTCTCGCATTTAAACCCGAGGGTAATGCAAACCTTCAGTAGTTCTTCGAAAGAAACAAAAAGCCAGTCAAATTGTGTTTGAGATTTCTGATAGGTTATCGAATAAGCAAGGTCCCCGTAATAGGCTGTCGCAGGCATCCAAACTCCACCATCATCTTCGGCTTCGAATAAGTATTTGATATCACTAGAATCAGCAATGATTGACCCTCCAGGCAACAACCATTTAGACAGATGAAGCAGAAAACTCGGTAACCCGTTTAGGGAACCTGCTAGACCTAAGCCATTCATAAGAAGTAGAATGGAGTCAAATTTTCGTTCACTCACATAATCTTGCCAAGTGCTCGCACTAACATTTTGCACACCTCTCCTTTTAGCAATTTCGATAGATAATAAGGAAGAATCTATTCCAAAAGAATGCGGTGAATTTAATTCGAGAAGATGACTCCCCACTCCACAACCAATCTCAAGAACTGCCCCTTTACTCGCCTCTAAAGCCTTCACCTCTAGCGGAGGCATTTCACTTCTTGATCGAAATAGATAATAAACAGGAATTTCATCCTCATCTCCAAGAGAAGAACGAGTTTCAATGACCAGATTTTTATTCTTAGTTATGAAATAATCTCGAGCAGCAGTTCCAAAAACATCATCCATATTGCAAAGTTGGTCTATTTTTGACAATCCATGAAGACACCGTCCTTAGATCAGTTAAAATCGTTAGCAAAAGAACGAGCTAAAGCTCATTCTACCTATCTGAAAAAGCTATCGAAGAAACCCCCTAAAGACCTTGACTATCGAGTTCAAGAAATTCACGACGAAGTATTCGAAGAAGTAGATTGTCTCAGTTGCGCGAATTGCTGCAAAACTACAGGCCCACTATTCACCTCAGCCGACATTCAACGAATTTCTAAACACTTCAAAATGAAGGAGGCTGCCTTTACAGAAACCTATCTTCGTCTTGATGAGGAGAACGACTGGGTTCTAAAAGAATTGCCTTGTCCGTTCTTAGCCGATGACAACTATTGTAATATTTATGAGGTTCGACCCAAAGCATGTCGTGAATATCCTCACACCGATCGCAAGAAATTTCATCAGATAAGATCCTTAACCCTTAAAAACACATCCATTTGCCCAGCCGCATTTAAGGTGGTTGAACGAATGTTAAAACGTATTCCCATCAGCTAAATTTCTATTTTTGCAACATGAAAAAATTTCTTCTTTTATCGAGTATGGTATTGAGCCTCGTAGCTTGTACACAAAACCCTTATGAGATTTCAAATGAGGCTGTAGGTTCTTTAAAAAAGACCGACACCCTAAAAAACGTTTTAGAAACATTAGCTACAGATTCGATCTCCATTGACAGTCTAAGGACCGGAGAAATTGTAGGGCTGAGCACCTTCGATGCGAATCAACAACTAAGCCTAAAAATTAGAAGCAACTTTTACGGACTTTCAGAGGTCGTACAAGTATTTGACAAAAGATTTACAACTCCAGAGGGTATAGGAGTAGGAAGCACTTTTGCGGATATCCAAAAGAAATACGACATTATTCGAATCACCCCTTCAATCAGAAGTGTTTCAATTGCTGTGAAAGATAAACCCTTTGTATTTCTGATTGATAAAAATGAATTACCCGAAAGCTTACGCTATTCAATGCAGCCACTTGAAGCGGTTCAAATCGACGAGAACATCCCTGTTTCTCAGGTATTAGTAAGCTGGTAATGACGAGAAAAATCATAGCGAAAAGCATCGGTACATACCTCAACCTATTATCGCTTATCGCACCCAGCTATACGGCGAAGAAAACACTAGAAATTTTTGCTAAGGTTCGCAAGGGAAAGATTGGAGAAGACAAAACATTCCCTATACTAGAAGAAGGAAAACAGAACCGATTTCATTGCAATGGGCATGAAATTCAACGGTATCACTGGAAAGGATCTGGAAAGAAGATTCTATTACTGCATGGTTGGGAGAGCAACACTCATCGGTGGAGAAATCTAATACGCTCATTAAAGACCCAAGATTTTGATATTCATGCCATAGACGCGCCAGCTCACGGCTACTCTAGCGGAACTTACCACTACCTCACTAATTACGCCGCTGCAGCGACTAAAATGATCGAAGAATACGAAATAGAGATTATAGTGGGCCACTCAATGGGCGGAATGGCCATGCTTTTTGCAAAAAGCCTAAAACCTCTTGAAACCGTAAAACAATTAGTAAGTATCGGTGCTCCTACTGATTTTTCCCTAATCGTTGCAGGCTATCAAAACACTATCGGATTTAATAACAGAGTCTACCAGCTACTCGATCAGCTTATTGAGAAAGAGATTAAGGTCGGAATTAAGGAATTTTCAACCTCTAAATTCACCTATGAAAATCTCGGTGAACTCCTGATTCTTCATGATCGCTTAGACCCGACCATACCCCTTTGGCAAGCCGAACGAATTAAAAAGAACGTTGGCGGAGAACTCTTTATCACTGAAGGTTTTGGACACTCCATGCATCAAAAAGAAGTTTGTGAAAAAATAATGAAATTTCTAAACTAACTTTGGGTTATGAATTTAGCCCCTTTTCACCTAGCGATCCCGGTAAATGATTTACCCGCAAACCGCGACTTCTACACGAATATCTTAGAACTTGAAGAAGGAAGAAGCAGTGACCATTGGGTTGACTATAATTTTTTTGGACATCAATTAGTGATTCATTTAGATGAAACCCACACCGGACCTGTCACTGCGAATCACGTTGATGGTAAGTCAGTTCCCGTTCCACACTACGGAATCGTATTAGAGTGGACTCATTTCGACGAATTCGCAAAACGAATCGCAGAAAAAGGGATTGAATTTATCATCGAACCTTACCTGAGATTTGCCGGACAAGTTGGCGAGCAAAAGACCATGTTTTTTAAAGATCCTTCAGGCAACGCTCTTGAATTCAAGAGCTTCAAGGATATGAGTCAGCTATTCGCTAAGTAAGCTACTTTAAGCGTTCCACTTTCGGGCTAAAAGCGTGTTTTTAAGAAGCATCGCTATCGTCATAGGACCTACTCCCCCAGGTACTGGAGTGATAAAAGAGGCTTTTTGTGCAACAGAGTCAAAATCTACATCACCCGTAATGTAATAGCCTTTCTCCTTAGAGGCGTCCTCAACGCGTGTAATTCCCACGTCGATAATTACTACTCCCTCTTTAACCATATCAGCAGTAACAAATCCAGGGACTCCTAATGCAGATACGATGATATCTGCTTGTTGGGTAAGTGATTTTAAATCCTTGGTTCGACTATGAGCCACCGTTACCGTAGCATTACCGTAAGCACCCTTTTGAGACATTAAAACACTGATCGGTCTTCCAACAATATGCGAACGGCCAATCACCACCACATGTTTACCCTGAGTATCGATATCGTAGCGCTCAATAAGCTGCATGATTCCGAAAGGGGTTGCAGGAATAAAAGTTTCTAGTTCTAATGCCATGCGGCCAAAATTAGATGGGTGAAATCCGTCTACATCTTTCTTAGGATCTATTGCAAGAAGTACTTTTTCTTCATCGATATGTTTTGGAAGCGGCAGCTGAACAATATAACCATCTAAGGTCTCGTCTTGATTCAGCTCTTCAATCTTAGCTAACAATTCTTGCTCTGTAGTCTCCTCAGGTAAGCGAATCAGTGAAGAATCAAAACCCACCTTTTCACAAGATCTTACCTTACTACCCACATAGGTTAGACTAGCTCCATCATTTCCAACAAGAACAGCCGCCAAATGTGGTGCGCGCTCTCCCTTCGATGTAATTGCCTTTACCTCTTGGGCTATTTCGTTTTTAATTTGATTCGCAGTTGCTTTACCGTCAATGAGGACCATATTATCTAGGATTAAATTGTTGCATCATGCGCATGAGGTTTTTTCCTTTACCTCCCTGCATCATTTTCATCATTTTACTCATCTGTTCAAATTGCTTGATGAGTTGGTTAACCTCCTGAATACTTCTACCGCTCCCTTTTGCAATGCGGTTTTTTCTACTCGTATTCAATAGTTTCGGTTGAGAGCGTTCAGCAGGAGTCATCGAGTGAATTATAGCTTCTACATACTTAAATGCATCATCATCAATATCTACCTGTTGAGTCATCTTAGACATCCCTGGGATCATTCCCATGAGGTCTTTCATGTTACCCATTTTCTTGATCTGTTGAATTTGCCCTAAGAAGTCGTCAAACCCAAAAGTATCTTTCGCAATTTTCTTCTGAATTTTACGGGCCTCTTCGAGGTCAAATTGTTCCTGAGCTCGTTCAACCAGCGAAACGACATCACCCATTCCAAGAATACGATCAGCCATACGATCGGGGTGGAATACATCAATAGCTTCCATCTTTTCTCCCGTACCAATAAACTTAATCGGTTTATCAACTACCGAACGAATAGATAGCGCAGCACCCCCTCGAGTATCACCATCTAACTTGGTAAGAATTACTCCGTCAAAATTAAGTTGATCGTTGAACGCCTTAGCTGTATTTACGGCATCTTGTCCGGTCATCGAATCGACAACAAAAAGTGTTTCTGATGGCTTTATCGCAGAATGAATAGCAGCAATTTCCTTCATCATTTCTTCATCTACTGCTAGACGACCCGCCGTATCGATAATCACTACATTCTTTCCTTGACTCTTCGCTTCGGCAATACCCGCAAGCGCTATAGCCACAGGATCCTTTTGATCTTTATCTGAATATACAGGAACACCTATTTGCTCTCCTACCACGTGCAACTGGTCGATTGCTGCAGGCCTATACACATCACAAGCAACTAAAAGCGGATGCTTTGATTTTTTTGTCTTGAGGTAGTTAGCCAACTTTCCAGAAAAGGTAGTTTTACCTGAACCTTGAAGCCCTGACATTAAAATTACTGTTGGCGAACCGCTAAGATTAATATCTGCAGCTTCAGAACCCATAAGCTCGGCCAATTCATCACGAACGAGCTTCACCATAAGCTGACCAGGCTGTAGCGATTGAAGCACCTCCTGACCAATAGCCTTATCTCTTACATTCTGAGTAAAACTCTTGGCGATTTTGAAGTTAACATCCGCGTCTAATAACGCACGACGAATCTCTTTCATTGATTCGGCGATGTTAATTTCATTAATACGCCCTTTACCCTTCAACTTGTGAAGAGCACCATCTATTCTATCCGAAAGATTCTGAAACATAGGAAGTAGTTTTACAAAGGCACAAAAATAATAAGAATCTTAGCTTTTTAAGGCATTTTCAACTCTAGACATCACTAGTACATGCGGAAAAGTAATTGCTGCCAAGAAATAAACAAGAAGTGGTAAAGGAGTCTTATTTTGAAGAAAAACCTGACTAAAAACAACCGCAAGACCAATCATTGAAAGCACCCAAAAAAGCGCTGATTGCTGCAGGTATAACCACCAACTTCTTTTCACCTCTCCCTTATAGAGTATTCTGAATTGGTCATTTAAAGAGGGAATGGCATGCCAAAAAGCAAAATAGATAGCAAAAGCTAAAACCAGATTCACCTGAAAAAACAAGAGATAGAAAAGTGTGAGTATCATTAACTCTACTCCGAGCAACACATAACCTTTGGGATTCATTATAATATAGGTAACTATCCAAACCGCTATAGAGGCCAAAAGGAAGTTTAGAAAATCATCAACCGTAAAGAAAATCGCAGATACTTCAGCAATCGCGGTACTGCTCTCTATCACATGAGTATAAAACAACAAACCAAAAACAATTGAACCGTATGAGATATAATTTAAGTAGCGAAGGAGTGCATTTCCTGAAAGCGTCTCAGATAGATGTTGCTGACCAAAATGAAACGAACTAATAACAATAAAAAAGAATAGGGCCAAAGGACGGTTCAAACTAAAGACAACAAGAACTAGTGCTATCGCTGAAAGGTATAGCGCGAGATGCTTACCTCTAGAACTACCAGGAAAGATCTTTAGCTCATTAATTAAGTTAAGATCATTAGCTCCATGTAGAAGCCCAACACTACCTATAAGTAAAAGGGCAATAAACCATTGTATTTCTCCACTAACTCGAGAAGAAATAACAAAGAGTCCTAGTGACACTAAAATCTTAAAAAGGAACGATTTATTAAAAAGTTTCAAAATATGAATCGGTATTAATTGAATAGTTGATAAAAATTTTTGAATAAAAATATCATATTATGTTTAGAATAAATTATATTTGGTTAAACAAAACTAAACTATAGTACTTATGAAAAGTTTATTACTTAATCTGCCGTTGGTTGCTGATGTCTCAAAGATAGCTACTGACGACTACGTAGGCTTTACTTTCTTCGTTGGATGTATGGCTATGATGGCAGCTTCTGCCTTCTTTTTCTTGTCGATGAATAGCTTCGACTCTAAATGGCGTACCTCAATCTTGGTATCAGGTCTGATTACCTTTATTGCAGCGGTACACTACTGGTACATGAGAGACTATTGGGCTGCTCATGCCGATTCACCTACATTCTTTAGATATGTAGACTGGGTACTAACTGTTCCATTGATGTGTGTAGAATTCTTCCTCATCTTGAAGGCAGCTGGTGCTAAAAAATCACTAATGTGGAGACTGATCGTTCTTTCAGTAGTTATGTTAGTGACAGGTTACTTCGGAGAAGCCGTTTACAGAGATCAAGCAGCTTTCTGGGGTCTTATTTCAGGAATTGCTTACTTCGTAATCGTTTATGACATCTGGTTCGGTCAAGCTAAGAAATTAGCTGAGCAAGCAGGAGGAGCAGTACTCACTGCACACAAAACCCTCGCTTGGTTCGTATTGGTGGGATGGGCAATTTATCCGATCGGATACATGGCTGGTACCCCTGGATGGTACGAAGGAATTTTTGGTGGTCTAGCAATGGATGTGATTTACAACATCGGTGATGCAGTAAACAAAATCGGATTCGGTTTAGTGGTTTACGGTGCAGCAGTTGCAGCCAAAGAAGGAAACTAATCCAACTCAATTATAAAAGAAAAGCAGGCCTTGGTGCCTGCTTTTTTTATGCTTTACACTTACATGCGATCAGGAACTTCAATTCCAAGAAGAGCCGATCCATGAGCAATTACTTCAGCAATTTTTGAACACAACTGAAGTCTTAAACTTCTTTTATCTAGATCCTCCTCTGCCAAAATGGTTACCTGCTGGTAGAACGAGTTAAAAGCTTTAACTAAATCGTAGATATAATTAGCTACCAATGCGGGTGAATAGGCTTCAGCAGCCGATCGAATAACCGATGGGTAATTCATAAGAAGAAGCATTAACTCTCTCTCCTTCTCATGTAATTGAACATTTTCAATAGACTCCTTAAAGTCACTATGTTCTACCTTTCGCAGTATCGATTGAATTCGGGCATGGGTATATTGAATGAAAGGCCCGGTATTTCCTTGAAAATCTACAGAGGCTTCAGGGTCAAATAAAATCCGCTTCTTCGGGTCTACCTTCAAAATGAAATATTTAAGCGCACCTAAACCTATTTGATGATACAACTCTGATTTTTCCTCACGAGTGAACCCATCAAGTTTCCCTAGTTCAGAAGCTATTTTTTCGGCCGTCTCAGCCATTTCTTGCATCAAATCATCCGCATCAACGACCTTACCTTCACGACTCTTCATCTTACCAGTAGGTAGATCAACCATGCCATAAGACAAATGAAACAGATGATCAGCCCAGTGGTAGCCAAGGCGCTTTAGTAGAAGAAATAATACTTTGAAGTGGTAGTCTTGTTCATTTCCAACCGTATACACCATTCCATCTATTGACGGATGGTCTTTCACTCGCTGAACCGCCGTGCCCAAGTCTTGAGTCATATAAACAGCGGTTCCATCTCTCCTCAACACCAATTTTTCATCTAAACCTTCATCAGTTAGATCAGCCCACACACTGCCATCTTCTTTTTTAAAGAACACCGATTTCTCTAAACCTTCTTCAATAATATCTCTACCTAATATATAGGTATCGCTTTCATAATAAAGATGGTCGAAATCAACACCTAAGTCTTTATAGGTTTGATTAAATCCTTCATAAACCCAGCCGTTCATCGTTTCCCAGAGACGAATAACTTCCTGATCACCAGATTCCCAAAGACGTAACAATTCTTGAGCCTCTTTAAAAATAGGAGCTTCAGTAGCGGCCTCTTCTTTGTTCATACCCTTTTCAATCAGTACCTCCTGTTCCTGACGATACTTTTGATCAAAAACCACATAATACTTACCAACCAAATGATCTCCCTTCAACCCAGAAGTTTCAGGAGTTTCATTATCCCCAAATCGTTGCCAAGCAACCATGCTTTTACATATATGTATTCCACGATCGTTAATGATCTGTGTCTTGATAACTTCATTACCAGCAGCTTTTAAAATCTGCGCAACCGAATACCCCAAAACATTATTTCGAATATGCCCTAGATGCAACGGTTTGTTTGTATTAGGAGAAGAATATTCAACCATAATGGTTCGGCCCGTGCTAGGATGAGAGCCAAAATTCGGTGTTTCGAATAGGGTTTCGAACTCCCCAAGCAGATAACTGTCTGAAATATTTAGATTAAGAAACCCTTTAACCACATTAAATGAGGTTAAGTCTTCAATAGAAGAACAAAGTGCAGTACCCAACTGATTACACAACTCTTGCGGGTTTGCTTTTACAGAACGAAGCATCGAAAAAGCAACTAAGGTGATATCACCCTCAAATTCCTTTTTGGTAGGCACCAAATCAATAGTTTCTAAGGCAACATTATACTCTGCCTGAATAAACTCTTTGGCTTTGTTCTCAATAGTTAGAAGTAAAGACTGCATATCATGAAGTATTGGCTGCAAAACTAAGTATTTTTGTATCGTTCTATGTTAGTAAATACCTCATATCACAATCCAGAAATAGAAAAGAAGATCGATCAGGAAGTTGGAAAGCCATTTTCACTCAAAGATCGTGTTCTGTTAGGCGGTATAGGTTCACCACCACTTGAGATTACCTCAGCCTCTTCGAGTATTTACAACTTATTAAGTCTAAACAATGATCGTAATCGGTGTAATCTAGAATTACGGCCTAATGGAGTGTTACTTAGATTTAGAGCAAGACTAGATAGTTATACCCTTGTGATACCCTTTTACAAGCTCGTTCTTTACAAGGGAGATTTTGCCCAATACAGTATTTATCGAGATAACCATTTTGTAAAGGTCAAAGCAGATACTAAAGCAGTACAGAAATTCTTTATTAAAATACTTGATGCTAAGGCCTCAAGCACCCCTGAAAGTTTTTAATGAGTAATTAAAGCTTGCGAAGTGTATCCCCAGTATAAATTTGTCGTGGTCTTCCGATAGGTTCCTTTCTAGATCGCATTTCTTTCCATTGTGCAATCCACCCCGGCAGTCTACCCAAAGCAAACATGACGGTGAACATTTCTACAGGAATACCCATAGCACGATAAATAATTCCTGAATAGAAATCTACATTCGGATACAACTTTCGATCTACGAAATACTGATCTTCTAACGCTTCTTTTTCAAGTCCTTTTGCAATATCAAGGATAGGGTCTGAGACTCCTAAATCTGCTAATACTTCGTCTGCAGCCTTCTTAATTATACGCGCACGAGGATCAAAGTTCTTGTAAACCCTATGACCAAATCCCATCAAACGGAACGGGTCGTTCTTATCCTTTGCCTTAGCCATGTATTTCTTAGTATCTCCGCCATCATCAGAAATTGCTTGCAGCATTTCGAGTACCGCTTGATTTGCTCCACCATGTAAAGGCCCCCAAAGTGCTGAGATACCCGCTGAAATGGATGCGTATAAGCCCGCGTGAGAAGAACCTACAATACGTACGGTTGAAGTTGAGCAGTTTTGTTCGTGATCGGCATGAAGAATAAGTAGTTTATTCAAAGCAGCAACAATCACCGGGTTTTGAACATAAGGCTCCCCTGCTTTCTTGAACATCATTGAGCATAAATTCTCAATGTAATCTAGGTTCGAGTCTGAGGCAACATATGATTGGTTGGTAATCTTGCGTTGCGAATAAGCAACGAGAATAGGTAACCTACCTAAAATGCTGACCACTGCCTTGTACATATCCTCGTCAGAATCCACATTAACCGACGATGGGTTAAATGCAACAAGAGCGCTGGTTACCGAAGAGAGTATCCCCATCGGGTGAGCAGAGTTAGGAAAACTATCTACGATTTGAAGTAATCTTGAATCTACCTCTGAATGCGCTTTTATATCCGCCTCAAATTTGGCCAATTGCTCTGAAGTAGGAAACTCGCCAAAAATGAGCAAATAGGCGGTTTGAATAAAGCTAGCATTCTCAGCAAGATCATCTATAGAATATCCGCGATATCTCAACTCCCCTTTTTCACCATTTAAAAAGGTAATTGAACTTTCACAAGAACCCGTATTCTTATATCCAGGGTCAAGAGTTACTGCTCCCGTTTGTGCCCTTAGCGTCTTGATGTCAATAGCGACTTCATTCTCAGTACCTACAACAAGTGGGAACTCATATCTTTCACCGTTCAGTTCAAGTATTGCTTTATCAGACATATTTATTCAGAATATTGGATGGATTGCAAAGATAAGAATCACAACCGCTTAAAACCAAAAAGCGCCGCTAATAGCGGCGCTTTTTTTTCTTATTTAACACTCTCAGTTAGCGCTTTACTTTAAACGCCTTTTCTTGAGGATAGTAAGCAGTACTACCTAAATCTTCTTCAATACGTAGAAGCTGATTGTATTTAGCCATACGGTCAGATCTTGAGGCAGAACCTGTTTTAATCTGTCCGGTATTTAGACCTACCGCTAAATCGGCGATGGTATTGTCTTCAGTTTCTCCAGAACGGTGAGACATTACAGAGGTATAACCTGCATTCTTGGCCATATTAACCGCAGCGATAGTCTCAGTAAGTGTACCGATTTGATTCACTTTAATAAGGATAGAATTTGCGATACCTTCGTTAATACCACGTTCTAAACGCTCCACATTAGTAACGAATAAATCATCACCCACTAACTGAACTTTGTCACCTACTTTTTCAGTAAGTGATTTCCAACCTGCCCAGTCATTCTCATCCATACCATCTTCAATACTGATGATCGGATACTTGGCGCATAACTCAGCCAAATAAGAAGCTTGCTCTTCAGAGGTGCGAATAGCCCCTTCAGGACCTTCGAATTTCGTATAATCGTACTTACCATCAACGTAGAATTCAGCAGCCGCACAGTCAAGCGCGATCATAACATCGTCTCCTAAAGTGTATCCGGCATTTGAAACTGCAATCCCAATAGTTTCTAAAGCATCCTCAGTACCCTCTAAGCCAGGAGCAAAACCTCCCTCATCCCCTACAGCAGTAGTAAGATTGCGGTCTTTAAGCACCTTTTTAAGGTTGTGGAATATTTCAGATCCCATTTTCATAGCGTGGGTAAACGATTCTGCCTTAACGGGCATAATCATGAATTCCTGAAACGCGATAGGAGCATCAGAGTGAGAACCTCCGTTAATGATATTCATCATAGGTACAGGTAATGTGTTCGCACTAACCCCTCCAACATAGCGATATAAAGGCATTTCTAATTCCTCAGCAGCAGCTTTTGCAGCAGCTAAAGAAACTCCTAAAATTGCATTTGCTCCTAATCTTGATTTATTCTTTGTACCATCTAAATCGATCATTGCCTGATCTAGAAGGTTTTGCTCAAATACAGACATACCGATAAGTTCATCAGCGATTTCACCATTCACATTATCAATGGCTTTTTGAACTCCTTTACCTACATAATCTGAACCGCCATCACGAAGTTCAACTGCTTCGTGCTCACCAGTAGAAGCCCCAGAAGGAACCGCAGCTCTACCTAAGATTCCATTTTCAGTAACAACATCAACCTCAACAGTTGGGTTACCTCTTGAATCAAAAATTTGACGTGCAAAGATGTCAACAATAATACTCATAGTCTTGTGATTTAGATGATTAAATTGATTGGTGTAGATTAAATCTACGCATTTAAAGATTGGATAAATTGGTCAAAAAGGTATCTCGAATCGTGCGGCCCAGGACTTGCTTCAGGGTGATATTGCACTGAGAATACCGCACTGTCATTTCGTTGAATACCTGCAACAGTTTGATCGTTTAGGTGTGTATGCGTGATCTCTAGCTCATCATTCTTTTCAAGCGATTCCTTAGAAACAGCGAAACCATGGTTTTGAGAAGTAATCTCACCTCTACCGGTTAACACATTTAAAACCGGATGGTTGATTCCACGGTGACCATTATGCATTTTAAAGGTTTGAACCCCATGAGAAAGAGCTAACACCTGATGACCTAGACAAATACCAAACAAAGGCTTCTTAGAATCCACAATTTCTTTGGTTGTAGCTATCGCCTCGTTCAATGGCTCGGGGTCTCCAGGACCATTAGAGACAAAGTACCCATCAGGACCCCACTCACTTAACTCTTCAAAGCTAGTGTCATGAGGAAAAACTTTTAAATAAGCTCCGCGTTCAGACAAGCAACGTAATATATTGCGTTTCACTCCTAAATCAAGCACTGAAACCTTCCACTTAGACTCTGGATCACCGAAAAAGTAAGGCTCTTTGGTTGAAACCTTTGAAGCCAATTCTAAACCAGTCATGCTAGGCACAGATGCCAATTCGATACTCAATGGTTCGATCTCATCAACTCGCGTAGAAATTACAGCATTTTGTGCCCCATGATCTCTAATATGGGCAACTAGAGCACGGGTGTCAACATCTGAAATGGCGAGCGTATTATTCTTGTTTAAGAATTCTTCCAAAGAAGCATCGGCACCTGGACGAGAATAGGTGTAACTAAAGTTCTTACACACTAAACCGGCTATTTTAACTGAAGACGATTCTACTTCATCTTCTGCCGTACCATAATTACCAATATGAGCATTGGTAAGCACCATAATCTGACCAAAATAACTAGGGTCAGTAAAAATCTCCTGGTACCCAGTCATACCAGTATTAAAACAAATTTCACCAAAAGCGGTACCCTCTATATTACCAACAGACTTTCCGTAAAAAACAGTTCCATCTTCTAATAACAGGACAGCATTTTTTCTTTGGGTATATTTCATTCTCGTTTTTATTTAGTGACAAAAAAACATAAAAAAAGGATACACAGCTAAGTGTACCCTTTTCTATTATCTAGAAGTAATTAACAATGAAAGTCTATTTGGTCTCTTCATCTGTTGATTCTTCTGTAGTATCTACTTCTGGAGCAGCTTCTTCAGCAGCAGGAGCATCAGCTACTGCAACTTCTTCAACAGCTGGAACAGCCTCTTTGGTCTCCGCAGACTTAGAACGACGACTTCTACGAGTTGACTTCGCTTTCTTTTCAGTAGCGTTGTACGTTTCATTAAAGTCAACTAACTCGATAAGAGCCATGTCAGCGCTATCTCCTAGACGGTTTCCAAGTTTGATGATACGTGTATAACCACCTTGACGATCAGCAACCTTTTCTGAAACCTCAGAAAATAAGTGAGCAACAGCTTCTTTACTTCTTAGGTAACTGAAAGCGACTCTACGATTGTGAGTACTCTTTTCTATTGTTGAATTATTTTCAGCTTTCGCTTTTGTAATAAGCGGTTCAACAAACTGCTTGAGTGCTTTAGCTTTTGCTGTAGTGGTATTGATACGCTTATGCTCAATTAGAGAACATGCCATATTTGCAAGCATAGACCTGCGGTGCGAAGCAGTACGCCCTAAGTGATTGATTTTCTTCCCGTGTCTCATATTTAGTCTCTATCTAATTTGTACTTGGCTAGATCCATTCCAAATTCTAACCCCTTACTTTGAACAAGTTCTTCTAGCTCAGTTAACGACTTCTTACCAAAGTTTCTGAATTTCATTAAGTCGTTCTTGTTGAATGAAACAAGATCACCTAAAGTATCTACCTCAGCTGCTTTCAAACAATTTAGTGCACGAACAGAAAGATCCATGTCTACTAGCTTAGTTTTTAGAAGCTGACGCATGTGTAAAGATTCTTCATCGTAAGTCTCTGTACGCTCTAACTCTTCAGCCTCTAAAGTGATTCTCTCATCAGAGAATAACATAAAGTGGTGGATAAGAATTTTAGCGGCTTCAGTAAGTGCATCTTTTGGAGCAATTGAACCATCAGTTACGATTTCGAAAACTAATTTTTCGAAGTCAGTTTTTTGCTCTACACGATAGTTCTCGATGCTATACTTAACATTCTTGATCGGTGTAAAGATAGAATCGATAGCGATGGTTCCGATAGGAGCATTCGCCTTCTTATTGTCATCCGCCGATACATAACCGCGTCCTTTCTCGATAGTTAATTGAAGGTTAATGTTAACCTTGCTATCTAGGTTACAGATCACGTGATCTGGGTTTAAAACTTGGAAACCAGAAATGAATTTCTGGAAGTCACCAGCAGTGATCTTATCGGTATTAGCAATTGAGATCGCTACAGTTTCGTTCTCAACATCATCGATTTGACGCTTAAAACGAACTTGCTTAAGGTTAAGGATCATTTCAGTTACGTCTTCAACAACTCCAGGAATTACTGAAAACTCATGATCTACACCTTCAATGCGTATAGAAGTAATCGCAAAGCCCTCTAAAGATGAAAGTAACACACGACGAAGAGCGTTTCCGACGGTTAAACCGTAACCCGGTTCCAATGGACGAAATTCAAATTTCCCATCGAAATCGGTTGACTCGATCATGATTACTTTATCCGGCTTTTGAAAATTAAGTATTGCCATATCAAAAGGTTATTGAGGGTGAAATTATTTAGAATACAATTCAACGATTAGCTGCTCTTTGATCGCTTCAGGGATCTGAACACGCTCAGGAACATTTACAAAGGTCCCTTCAAGCTTCGCTGAATTCCAGTTTAGCCACTCGAAAGACTGATTTGTATTAGCTAAAGAGTCAGTAATTTTTTGAACTGACTTAGATTTCTCACGAACACCAACCACTTGACCTGGCTTAACCTGGTACGATGGGATGTTTACAATCTCTCCATCAACCGTTACGTGACGGTGAGAAACTAACTGACGTGCAGCTCTGCGAGAAGGTGCAATACCAAAACGATAAACCACGTTATCTAAACGAGATTCACAAAGTTGAAGAAGTACTTCACCAGTAACTCCTTTACTACTGTTCGCTTTAGCGAAAAGGTTACGGAACTGTTTTTCAAGAATACCATAAGTATACTTTGCTTTTTGCTTTTCCATAAGCTGCACAGCATACTCTGATTTCTTACCGCGACGACGGTTGTTACCGTGCTGTCCTGGAGGATAATTCTTCTTTTCAAAAGATTTGTCATCACCGAAGATGGCTTCGCCAAACTTACGTGCGATTTTAGTAGATGGTCCTGTATATCTTGCCATAAAAATAAAATTTCGAGGTGGTTATGAATTAAGGCTTATCCTTCGATAACCATTAATCCTCTATTAATTAATAAATTAAACTCTTCTTCTTGCTGGTGGTCTACATCCGTTGTGTGGCATTGGAGTAACATCAACAATCTCTGTTACTTCGATACCCGAATTGTGAATCGAGCGAATTGCAGACTCACGACCATTACCAGGTCCTTTAACGAAAACTTTCACTTTACGAAGACCAGCTTCTTGAGCAACTTTAGCACAATCCTCTGCAGCAACCTGTGCAGCGTAAGGAGTATTCTTTTTAGATCCTCTAAAGCCCATCTTACCTGCAGAAGACCATGAAATTACATCGCCATTCTTGTTGGTAAGTGAAATAATAATATTGTTGAATGAAGAAACGATATGCGCTTCACCAGTACTCTCAACAATAACTTTACGTTTCTTAACGGTTTTACTAGTTCCTTTTGCCATATTAAGCTATTATTTGGTTGCTTTCTTCTTGTTAGCAACTGTTTTACGCTTCCCTTTACGAGTACGAGAGTTGTTCTTAGTACGTTGTCCGCGTAATGGAAGACCAAGTCTGTGACGGATACCTCGTTGACAACCAATGTCCATAAGACGCTTGATGTTTAGAGAGACTTCTGAACGCAATTCACCTTCGATGGTGAACTGAGATACAGCATCACGGATTTTTCCGATTTCATCATCGTTCCAATCAGACACCTTTTTGTCTTCTGAAACTCCAGCTTGTTCTAGGATATCTTTTGCACGACTTCTTCCGATACCGAAAATGTAAGTAAGTGCAATGACACCACGCTTCTGTTTAGGTATATCAACCCCAGCAATTCTTGCCATAACTATCCTTGTCTTTGTTTAAATTTTGGATTCTTCTTGTTGATCACGTATAGTCGACCCTTACGACGCACAATTTTACAATCGGCGCTTCTTTTCTTAATAGATGCCCTAACCTTCATATTAATATCTGTATGTAATTCTTGCTTTAGTTAAATCATATGGGCTCATCTCCAACTTCACCTTATCGCCTGGCAATAACTTGATATAATGCATACGCATTTTACCAGAGATATGAGCCGTAACAACATGGCCATTATCTAGCTCCACACGAAACATCGCGTTAGATAATGCTTCGATAATACTACCATCTTGCTCAATAGCCGATTGTTTTGCCATAATTAAGCTACTTTTCGATTTTTACCCGATTTCATTAAACCATCATAGTGACGGTTCAATAAATACGCATTTACTTGTTGAACGGTATCAATAGCCACACCCACCATAATAAGTAGTGAGGTACCACCATAGAATAATGCCCAACCTGCCTGTACATCCATAAGCTTAACGACCACTGCAGGTAAGACCGCAAGGATCGCTAAGAAAATAGCACCAGGAAAGGTAATAAGAGACATCACTTTATCTAAAAAATCTCCAGTTTCAGCTCCAGGTCTTACCCCAGGAACAAATCCACCGCTGCGCTTTAGATCATCAGCCATCTTAGATGTGGGAATCGTGATAGCCGTATACAAAAAGGTAAACACGATGATCAAGAAAGCGAATAAAATATTGTAAGCTAAGCCGAAAATATCCTGAAAGTTAACCTCTAGCCACTGACCTAGTTCAGTATCGTTAAAAGAACGTCCAATAAGACCAGGAGCGAACATGATTGCTTGAGCAAAAATAATAGGCATTACTCCTGAAGCATTTAACTTTAAAGGAATATACTGACGAGCACCAACGGCTGCCTCAGAACCTGAAGCAGTGCGACGTGCATATTGAACAGGCACTTGTCGAACAGCCATAACTACAAGAATAGATGCTAGAATCACTACAAACCAAAGAATTAGTTCAACAAGTACCAACATTAATCCTCCGTTATTATTCGCAGTTCTAGAAATAAACTCCTGAACAAATGATTGAGGTAATGTTGCGATAATCCCAACCATAATTAGTAATGAAATACCATTACCAATTCCTTTGTCAGTAATACGCTCACCCAACCACATTGCAAATACAGTACCTGTAACCAGGATTACAACCGCAGGAATCATAAAGCCAAGACCTTTACCTAAAACAAAAGCACTATCAGGAACACCCAATGCACTCAATCCGTACAAATAAGCAGGGGCCTGAACAATACAAATGGCGATAGTTAACCAACGTGTAATCTGAGTTTTGGTCTTACGACCACTCTCACCCTCTTTATCTAACTTCTGTAGGTAAGGAATTGCAATACCCATCAACTGTACAACAATAGAAGCAGAGATGTAAGGCATAATTCCCAACGCAAAGATGGATGCATTAGCAAATGCACCACCTGTAAAGGCATTAAGAATACCTAAAATACCCTGTTCAGTGTTTTGGTTTAACTGTACAAGTTGATCAGTATCTATACCAGGTAACACTACCTGTGCTCCGAAACGATAAACTAGGAGCAATCCAAGAGTTACGATAATCTTATTACGTAACTCTTCGATCTTCCAGATATTCGTTAAGGTTTCTATAAACTTCTTCATTTAGAAAAAATTAAATCTCAGTAGCAGTACCACCAGCAGCTTCGATAGCTGACTTAGCTGAAGCAGTAAACTTGTGAACTGTTACGTTAACTTTAGATGAAACTGTACCGTTAGCAAGAATTTTCACTAGATCATTCTTACGAGCTATACCATTCGCAACTAAAACTTCAAAAGTAATGTCAGTTTGACCGGCAGCGGCAAGAGCCTCTAATTGATCTAAGCCAATACCACGGTACTCTTTACGATTGATGTTTTTAAAACCAAATTTTGGAACACGACGCTGAAGTGGCATTTGACCTCCTTCGAAACCAATCTTTTTAGAATATCCAGAACGTGATTTAGCTCCCTTGTGACCACGAGCAGCGGTACCACCTTTACCAGATCCTTCTCCGCGACCAACGCGTTTTCCTTCTCTATGAACTGAGCCTTCTGCAGGCTTTAAACTGTGTAGGTTCATTATCTATACTTTATGATTGTTGAACATTAACTAAATGCTCAACTACTTTAACCATTCCAAGAATATTAGGTGTAGAATCGTGTTCTACTACCTGTCCAATTTTTTTCAAGCCTAAAGCCTCTAACGTACGCTTTTGATTCTGTGGACGTTTGATACTGCTTTTTACTTGAGTGATTTTAATTTTTCCCATGACCACAATTATCCGTTAAATACTTTGTCTAAACTAATTCCACGCTGCTTAGCAATAGACTTTGCATCGCGAAGTTGTAATAAAGCATCAAAAGTTGCTTTAACTACGTTGTGGGGGTTAGATGAACCTTGAGACTTCGAAAGTACATCATGTACACCAACAGCTTCTAACACCGCACGCACAGCACCACCAGCAATAACCCCGGTACCCTGTGAAGCAGGCTGAAGATATACTCTTGCTCCACCAAACTTACCTTTTTGTTCATGAGGTACAGTACCGTGAGTAAGAGGAATACGTACTAGATTCTTCTTTGCATCTTCTACCGCTTTAGAGATAGCTGTTGCAACATCTTTAGACTTACCTAAACCATGACCCACAACACCGTTTTCATCACCTACAACAACGATTGCAGAGAATCCGAAAGCACGACCACCTTTAGTTACTTTAGTTACACGTTGAACCCCAACAAGACGGTCCTTTAGTTCTAAACCACCTGGTTTAACAATCTCAACATTTTTATAGTTCTGATACATAATAGTGATTAGAATTTAAGTCCGCCTTCTCTAGCTCCTTCAGCTAAAGATTTAACTCTCCCGTGATACAAATTTCCTCCTCTATCAAAAGCCACAGTTGAAACACCTTTCGCAAGGGCCTTCTCTGCAATGCTCTTACCAACAGCGCTTGCCTGTTCAATTTTGGTTCCTTCTACTGAAGCTCCCTTATCGCGAGATGATGCTGCTGCAAGAGTAACACCATTACGGTCGTCAATAATTTGAGCATAGATCTCCTTGTTACTGCGAAAAACAGCTAATCTAGGACGCTCTGGAGTACCAAAAGAAACCTTGCGAATACGCTTTTGGATACGTTGTCTTCTCTCTAGTTTACTTAATCCCATAGTATATTACGGTTATGCAGATTTACCTGCTTTTCTTCTAATTTGTTCACCAACAAACTTGATACCTTTTCCTTTATAAGGCTCTGGTTTTCTGAAGCCGCGAATCTTGGCAGCAACTTGACCAACAAGCTGTTTGTCGAATGATGTTAGTTTAACGATTGGATTCTTTCCTTTTTCAGAAACAGTCTCGACTTTAACTTCTGGAGCAATGTCTAAAACAATGTTGTGCGAAAAACCAATTGCTAAATCTAATTTCTGACCTTGGTTGCTGGCACGATATCCAACACCTACAAGCTCTAATTCTTTAGTCCAACCTTGAGAGACTCCCTGAATCATATTGTTCACAAGAGATCTGTAAAGGCCGTGCTTTGCACGGTGATCTTTTGAATCTGAAGGACGGCTAACAGAAACACTTCCGTCAACTACCTCAATGGATACAGCATCAAACTCCTGAGTTAACTCACCTAACTTACCTTTAACCGTAATGGTTTGGTCAGCTACAGTCACTGTAACACCATCTGGAATCGAGATTGGGTTATTTCCTATTCTTGACATAATCTATCAGTTATTCAATTTTAATATACGTAGCAAAGAACTTCTCCACCAACGTTTTCCTTACGAGCTTGCTTAGAAGTCATCACACCATGAGAGGTAGAAACTACAGCAATTCCTAGTCCATTAAGCACACGCGGAAGATCACCTTTACCTGAGTACTTACGTAGACCTGGCTTACTCACTCTTTCAATCTTTCTGATGATCGGCTCTTTAGTTGCCGCATCATACTTAAGGGCAATTTTAATTGAACCCTGAGCGCTAGTATCTTCAAATTTATAGCTAAGGATATAACCTTGATCGAAAAGAATCTTAGTTATTTCCTTCTTAACATTTGAAGCAGGTATTTCAACCACTCTGTGTCCAGCACTGCTCGCATTACGAATACGAGTTAAAAAATCTGCAATTGGATCTGTTACCATCTTAAAATTTCTTTAATAAATATCTACCAGCTGGTTTTAGTTACACCTGGGATTAAACCTTGGTTAGCCATTTCACGGAAAGTAACTCGAGAAATACCAAAAGTTCTCATGTATCCACGAGGACGACCTGTTAATTTGCAACGATTACGCATTCTTACTGGAGAAGCATTTTTAGGAAGCTTTTGAAGTGCTTCATAATCTCCTGCAGCTTTTAAAGCTTCGCGCTTTGCAGCATACTTTGCAACCAGCTTTGCCCTTTTGCGTTCGCGGGCTTTCATAGATTCTTTAGCCATACTAATTCTTTTTAAACGGTAGACCTAATTCAGTTAATAAGGCTTGAGCCTCGTTATCAGTTCCGGCACTTGTCACGAAAGTGATATCCATACCGTTAATTCGATTGATTTTATCGATGTTCATTTCTGGGAAGATGATTTGCTCGGTAACCCCTAAATTGTAGTTACCACGACCATCAAATCCAGTAGATTTGATCCCCTGAAAATCTCGTACACGTGGAAGTGCAACAGTAATCAAACGATCTAAAAATTCATACATACGCTCTCCACGAAGAGTAACCTTCGCTCCAATAGGCATTCCCTTACGAAGCTTAAATGAAGCAACGTCTTTCTTAGAAATGGTAGCAATTGCTTTCTGACCTGAAATAGTCGTAAGCTCTTCCACTGCTTGATCTACTAACTTTTTGTCAGCGACAGCAGCACCTACACCTCTACTAATAACAATCTTTTCTAGTTTAGGAACCATCATTACATTTTTGTAATTGAATTGTTCGCTCAACGCAGAAACGATTCGATCAGAATATTCTTGTTTTAATCTTGGAGTATATTCCATGGCTTATAATACTTCGTTTGATTTTTTAGAAACACGAACTTTCTTACCATCACGCACTTCATAACCAACACGCGTCGGAGATCCATCTTTAGGATCAAGAAGTGAAAGGTTCGAAATATGAATAGGTGCTTCTTTCTGTACAATACCTCCTTGTGGATTACTTGAGCTAGGCTTCTGGTGCTTAGAAACTAAGTTTACACCTTCAACAATAGCACGATTCTTCACCTTGTCTAGAGAAACAATGGCTCCTTGAGCACCTTTGTGTTCTCCAGCGGTTACTTGAACCTTATCTCCTACTTTTAATTTTAACTTTATCATTTCTTCGTAAGATTAAAGCACCTCAGGGGCTAATGAAACAATCTTCATGAATTGACGATCACGTAATTCTCTTGCAACTGGACCAAAAACACGAGTACCTCTCATTTCTCCAGTAGCATTTAATAAAACACATGCGTTATCATCAAAACGGATATACGATCCATCTGGACGTCTAACCTCTTTCTTAGTGCGAACTACAACTGCTTTAGAAACGGTACCTTTTTTTACGCTCCCGTTTGGCGTAGCTTCTTTAACAGTAACTACAATCTTGTCTCCAAGCGAAGCATAACGACGCTTAGTTCCACCTAAAACACGAATAGTAAGTACCTCTTTGGCACCAGTGTTGTCAGCAACTCTTAATCTTGATTCTTGTTGTACCATTCCTAATTACTTAGCTCGTTCAATAATTTCAACCAATCTCCAGCATTTACGCTTACTCAATGGTCGAGTTTCCATGATCTTTACTGTATCGCCCTCATTACAATCGTTCTTCTCATCATGCGCTACATACTTCTTGGTCTTAAGTACGAACTTACCGTACATAGGGTGCTTAACACGTTTCACTTCAGAAACAACAATAGATTTCTCCATTTTGTTACTAGTGACAACACCAATTCTTTCTTTTCTTAAGTTTCTATTTTCCATAAGGCCAGGCCGTTATTGTAATTCTCTTTTAGACAATTCAGTAGAGATTCGCGCAATAGTTCTACGTGTTGAACGAAGAATTAATGGATTCTCTAACGGAGAAACAGAGTGTCCTAATGATAAATCTGACAACTCCTTTTTCAGTGAAGCAAGCTTAGCTTTCAAATCTTCTACTGATAATTCTATGATTTCCGACTGTTTCATATCAACGATCAATTTTATTCTGCAACGAAGTCACGTGCAACAATAAATTTAGTTCTACATGGTAGTTTCTGAGCAGCAAGACGTAATGCCTCTTCTGCTACCTCCTTAGGAACACCTGCAACTTCAAACATTATACGTCCGGGTTTAACAACTGCTACCCAATACTCAGGAGCACCTTTACCTTTACCCATACGTACCTCTAGAGGTTTCTTGGTAATAGGTTTATCTGGGAAAATTTTAATCCAAAGCTGACCTTGACGCTTCATGTAACGAGTCGCTGCAATACGAGCTGCCTCAATCTGACGTGAAGTAATGAACTTTGAGTCTAACGATTTAATACCAAACATTCCATTCGAAAGCTGATGGCCACGTTGTGAAATTCCTTTCATGCGGCCCTTCTGGGCTTTGCGAAATTTGGTTCTTTTTGGCTGTAACATAATCCTTCTTCTACTTTATATTACTTTCTACGACGACGCTTTGCAGCACCATCTTGTTTTGATGATTTACCACTTCCTGAGTTAGTTGAAAGACCAACTAATGGAGATAACTCTCTCTTTCCATAAACTTCACCTTTCATGATCCAAACCTTGATACCAAGACGACCATAAGTAGTGTGAGCCTCTTCAAGAGCGTAATCTACATCTGCACGGAAAGTAGATAGAGGAATACGACCCTCCTTATATGATTCTGAGCGAGCCATTTCAGCACCATTCAAACGACCCGAAATCATAACCTTAATACCTTCAGCATTCATACGAATAGCAGAGGCAATAGCCATTTTAATAGCTCTACGGTAAGAGATACGGTTCTCAATTTGACGGGCAATAGAAGCGGCAACTAGATTAGCATCTAGCTCAGGACGTTTGATCTCATGAATGTTGATCTGAACATCCTTGTCTGTGATCTTCTTAAGCTCTTCTTTTAATTTATCAACTTCTTGACCTCCTTTACCGATGATAATACCAGGACGAGCAGTTGTTATAGTTATTGTAACTAATTTTAGGGTTCTCTCAATGATAACACGTGAAACGCTAGCCTTAGACAAGCGAGCCATTACATACTTACGGATTTTATCATCCTCTGCAAGTTTATCCCCGTAATCGTTACCACCGTACCAGTTTGATTCCCAGCCACGGATAATACCTAAGCGATTTCCAATTGGATTAGTTTTCTGTCCCATATTAGTTGCTAGCTGCGTTATTATTAGAACCTAATACTAAGGTTACATGATTTGATCTTTTGCGAATACGGTGCGCACGACCTTGTGGCGCAGTCTGTAAACGCTTTAACATCGTTCCACCGTCTACACGGATTTCTTTAACGATTAAAGAAGCATCTTCTAAAGAAGCATCCTGATTCTTAGCCTCCCAGTTTGCAATTGCAGATAAAAGAAGCTTTTCGAGTGGCTTAGAAGCCGCCTTAGTACTAAACTTTAAAGTAGCTAGAGCTAATTCGATTTCTTTACCACGAATTAAGTCGGCAACAAGGCGCATCTTTCTAGGTGAGGTTGGAAAATCATTCAGACGAGCAAAAGCTACTTGCTTACGCTCTTCTTTAATTCTCTCAGCCATTTGTTTTTTACGAACTCCCATAGCTTAATTACTTTTTACCTTTGTTTTTAGCACCTGCGTGACCTCTGAACGAACGGGTTGGTGAAAACTCACCTAGTTTGTGACCCACCATGTTCTCAGTAACGTAAACAGGAACAAATTGCTTTCCATTATGAACCGCAATAGTTTGACCTACCATATCAGGTGAAATCATTGAAGCTCTAGACCAAGTTTTAATAACTGTAGTCTTTCCTGATTCAACATTAGCTTGAACTTTCTTTTCAAGGCTATGGTGAATAAAAGGACCTTTTTTTAGTGAACGTGCCATCTATCTTATTTCTTTCTTCGTTCTACAATATATCTGTTGCTATCCTTAGTCTTAGAACGAGTTCTATAACCTTTAGCAGGAATACCATTCTTAGATCTTGGGTGACCTCCTGAAGCACGACCTTCACCACCACCCATCGGGTGATCGACAGGGTTCATAACAACAGGTCTTGTACGTGGACGACGGCCTAACCAACGACTTCTACCAGCCTTACCAGAAACGATTAACTGATGATCTGAATTAGAAATAGCTCCAATAGTAGCCATACATTCTCCAAGAATCAAACGAGTCTCTCCTGAAGGCAATTTGATCGTTACAAACTTACCCTCCTTTGCCATTAATTGAGCGAAAGATCCAGCACTACGAGCCATAACCGCACCCTGACCAGGACGAAGCTCGATACAAGAGATGATCGTACCTAGAGGAATATCTTTCAACTTAAGAGCATTTCCAATATCTGGAGTAGCTCCTTCACCTGCCTGAATTGAAGATCCAACTTCTAATCCATTTTGAGCGATAACATAACGCTTTTCACCGTCAGCATATTGAACTAAAGCGATAAAAGCAGTTCTGTTCGGATCGTACTCGATAGAAAGTACTTCAGCAGCACCCTCTTTCGTTCTTTTGAAATCGATAATACGGTAACGACGTTTGTGACCCCCACCTCTGTGTGAAGCGGTCATCTTACCGTCTGAATTACGTCCACCCGATTTTTTTAGGGGAGCTAAAAGGCTTTTCTCTGGCTTAGACGCGGTAATCGCATCAAAACCATTGACAACCTTAAAACGTTGTCCCGGTGTAATCGGTTTTAATTTTCTAACAGCCATTTCAGTATATTATAGATTACTGTAAATATCAATTACTTCACCTTCAGCAACCTGAACAATAGCCTTCTTTAAAAGGTTTGTCTTACCGTGCTGAATTCCAGTTTTAGTATAACGCGTTTTACGCTCTGCAGCATAAATTTGAGTTCTAACCTTATCTACGGTAACACCGTAAGTAGACTCAACCGCTTCCTTGATCTGGATTTTATTTGCCTTAGGATCTACATAGAAACCATAACGATTGAAAAGCTCGCCTTCAGCACTTAACTTTTCAGTAATAATGGGCTTAATAAGAATACTCATACCTCAATTATTTGTTTAAATTGGTTTCAATAGCCTCGATTGCACTCTCAGAAAGAACAACATTTGCAGCATTGATAATACTGTAAGTATTTAATTCTGAACTAGTTACAACTTTAGACTGCTCTAAATTACGAGACGACAAATATACGTTTTTGTTAGCGTCAGCCAAGACAAAAAGCGACTTTTTAGCCTGAATACCAAGTGATTCCA
Organism: Flavobacteriaceae bacterium; assembly: GCA_036782715.1. Lineage (GTDB taxonomy): Bacteria > Bacteroidota > Bacteroidia > Flavobacteriales > Flavobacteriaceae > UBA3478. The sequence goes on along the minus strand of DAIPYN010000020.1, from coordinate 1,107 downwards.
AAACTGAGATGAAATCCTTCGTCTTTGGGGCATCAAATGCAAGGTCCTCAATAACCATTAATGAATTCTCCTTTGCCTTAAGACTTAACGCTGATCTACGTGCAATACGCTTAACGTTTTTATTCAATTTTTGGTCATAACCATGAGGTCTTGGTCCAAAAATTCTACCACCTCCTCTAAATACAGGAGACTTAATAGAACCAGCACGAGCAGTACCCGTTCCTTTTTGCTTTTTAAGTTTTCTGGTACTACCAGCAATCTCTGCACGCTCTTTAGCCTTGTGATTACCCTGACGCTGATGCGCTAGGTATTGCTTCACATCTAAATAAATAGCATGCTCATTTGGTTCAAAACCAAAAATATCGTTCGAAAGCTCTACGCTACGACCGGTTTCTTTTCCGTTACGATCTAATACTGCTACTTTCATTACTTCTCGATTGTTACGTATGCATTTTTATGACCAGGTACACAACCTTTAACAACAAGCACATTCTTCTCAGGAAGAACTTTAACTACTCGTAGGTTCTGAACCGTTACTTGATCACCACCCATTCTTCCAGCCATACGCATTCCTTTGAATACCCTTGCAGGATAAGAAGCGGCACCAATAGAACCAGGAGCACGTAAACGGTTGTGCTGACCGTGTGTAGACTGACCTACACCGGCAAAACCGTGACGTTTAACAACTCCTTGGAAACCTTTCCCTTTAGAAGTACCAATAACATCGACAAACTCTCCTTCTTGGAATAGCGTTACATCGATGGTATCACCGATACCATATTTACCATTTTCAAAAAATCGGAATTCGATGAGCTTTTTCTTAGGAGAAGTACCCGCTTTTTTGGCATGACCAATTTCAGCCTTTGAAGCACGTTTTTCTGCCTTGTCATCGAAACCGAGTTGAAGTGCATCATACCCGTCAACCTCTTCGGTTCTGACTTGGGTAACCACGCATGGTCCAGCCTGAATAACGGTACAAGGAATATTCTTCCCATTCTCGTCAAAAATGCTAGTCATGCCGATCTTTTTTCCAATTAACCCAGACATACTATTTATTTAATTATTAATACTTTTTTAAAAAAATTGGGTCAAGAAAAACCCTGACCC
>DAIPYN010000019.1:0-33035 GCA_036782715.1 Flavobacteriaceae bacterium | reverse complement strand
TATTTCACTTAGACAGTTAACGATAACGCAGTGATTGTGACTATGAACATTCTCCGCATCAAAGTGCAGAACGTCTAATCCACAATTTTTTGCTCCTAGAATATCTGCTTCGAGATCATCACCAATCATTAGAGATTCAGCAGCCCTTGCTTTGGCTTTATCTAAAGCAAATGCAAAGATTCTGGGATCGGGCTTTTTAAAGCCAACATCTTCTGCATTCACTACGGTTTGAAAATAGCCATCTAAGCCGGCTCCTTTTAGCTTTTTGAACTGAATCTCGGCGAAGCCATTAGTTAAGATATGCAGTGGATATCGCTCTACAAGATAATCGAGTAACTCCTTGGTGTAATCAAAGACATGCGTAAACGAGCTTAAATACTCGATGTATCCATCTGCCATTTCTCCGATCATACGATCGCTAACTCTATAATTACAACGATTAAATACATCGCTTAGGCGTCGATATCGCAACTCTTCCTTGGCTATTTTACCTTGACGGTAAAGCTTCCAATACTCCATATTCGCAGGAACATAGACCTCTAAAAACTGAGTAAGACTTAATGAAATATTGAACTTATCGAATAGAAGTTCGAAGGTAGCCGCTGAATTCTTCTCAAAATCCCATAGGGTATGGTCTAAATCGAAGAAAATATGTTTGGGGGAAAGCTTATCCATCTATCTCCTTAATCAGGTTAATAAAATTAGTTACTCCTAAAGATCCGATAGCACGATTACCAAATTGCAGATAAAAGGTTCCGTCAACCTCGGCAACCTTGTCCTTTATAGCCCTAAGTTTATCCACAATTCCGTCTCGTTCTTCAATAGTAAAAATGACATCTGAAACAACAAAGGGATGCACTTTTAGAGGCTGTTCTAACTCGAGTCCTAGGTTGTAAAAAGGATAAGGAGTGCATGTGCCCGACTTAAAACCAATGGCATCGTCGTAACCCATAGAATAATCATCTGAGATTTCTTGTGCAACCAACTCTTCATAAGCATCTGGGAGTAAAACTCTATTTCGAGCAATGATAGCACTACTTACCTTTCGGTGGAGTAATTGATCGAGGCGATCAATTTCAATTTTAAATTGTTCGGTATTTAACATCGCTCCTTGCGAACGATAGTATCCGATATTCGTGTAATCAGCAATATGTTTTAGGAAGTATCCGAATCGAAGGCGATTCCAAGAAATATTACGATCTCTCACATGATAGGGTGCAAATTGAAAGAAAAAGCCAATCTCAACTCCTAATTTTTGCAATGTTTTTTTAAGCTTCAAATAATGATCATAAGGATCCTCTGCAATACCCACCATCACCTTAAAACGACCAGCAATTGCAGATAGGCGTCCGGCAAACAAATCTTCAAATGATTCAAAAATATGTCGGCCGAGTCCTCTGAAACTATAAGCATGAGACTGAGTGACAGGAACACCCAAAAAGAATCTAAAATTGCGCTCGGTGTAGGGTTCGTCAGGGAAGTGCTGAGAAAAAATCTTTCGAAGACGATACGCCCATTGATCTACTAAAGGGGTAGAGAAGGCACCATGACGATCACTTAGCACGCTTTCTATTGATCGAAAGCGGCCCAATTCATCTTTCTGATGTGGCAGGTACTCTTCATACCTACTTAATAGATAAAACGAGGCAGCGAGAATATCAAAAGGAATAGAACTTCTCGCATCTACATCAAAAAAACAAGGGGTTCCCTCCCATGATTTCCAATTGATGTCTTGAGGCTCTAGTATTCTCTCGAAAAGCAAATGATTAGCCCGAATAAAAAACTCATTCTGAAGGGGCTGTTTGGCGTAACTGAGTTTGGCTCCAGTATGCTTGATGAAAACATCAACAGAATCTGTAATAGAAACCTCATACCCCATAATACGACGAAAAAGCTGTTTAACCGTAAAAGTTAAACGAGGAGTAATTTTGTGGGTATAGAGCAATACCATGCTTAGCCTCCGTAGGGTTTAAGATTAATGCCACCATAGTTTCCCGAACTCATAAGTAAAAGGAGTGAATTGCCTTCAAAGTAGTCTTTGACGCGATTTTCTAATTCACCCGTATGGGTAAAAACCTGTAGGTCATCTCTTCCAAAGGCGACCTGAATCTTCTCTTTATTCATCGGAGGTAATCCTTTTATTTTTAAAGCCTCGGGATCGTAGAAAACAATGGCCTCATCTGCTGAGGAAAGTGTGCCCTGATATCGTTGAATAAAATTGGGATTTAGAGAACTATAGGTATGTAATTCTAAAATAGCCACCACATTACGAGTCGAATACTGCTTTTTAACTGCAGCTGTAGTTGCCTTTACCTTAGAGGGCGCATGGGCAAAATCCTTAATCCACTCGTAAGAACCACTCTTTACTCGTTCCATTCGTTTTGCTGCGCCTTTGAATGTTGCTATCGCCTCATAAAAATCGAAAATATCAACTCCAAGTTGTTGACAAATCCATCGAGCACCTTCTAGGTTAGAGAGATTATGATCTCCAAATACTTCTAAGGGTAATGGCCCCTCTTCAGTTTCAAGATAGGTCACCCCATCAATAATTTCATGTTCGGGCAGTGTGTAGGGAAACTTTCGAATTGTAGCTGAAGAATTCTCTACTAATGCTCTCAGAGTATCATCCTGCTCGTTATAGGTTACCGAACCACCTGCAACTATACACTCGATAAATTTTTCAAATTGAAGGTTATAATTTTCCTCTGTTTTAAAAACATTAATATGGTCCCACGAGATACCGCTTATTAAAGCAATGTTAGGCTTATACCAAAGAAACTTAGGCTTCAAATCTAGTGGAGAGGTTAAGTACTCATCCCCCTCTATGATCATAAAATCAGCATCATCGCTGATACGCACCATTCGATCAAAACCTTCTAACTGTGCACCGACCAAATAGTCAACCGATCTTGACAGATAATTCATCACATGAAGAACCATCGAAGTGATGGTGGTCTTTCCATGACTGCCTGCGATTACCACGCGTGTTTTATGCTCGCTTTGACGATAAATGAGTTCGGGATACGAAATCACCTCTATACCCATCTCAAGCGCTTTTTTTAGTTCTGGGTTATCTGCCTTAGCATGCATGCCTAGAACTACACAGTCAATTGATTCGTCAATACGGGAGGTGTCCCATCCGAGGGACTCAGGTAATAATCCTGCAGCTTCTAATCTACTCTTTGATGGTTCGAAAATCGCATCGTCACTTCCTGTAACTTCGTTCCCATTATCGTGGAGCGCCAAGGCTAAGTTGTGCATAGCACTACCGCCAATAGCGATAAAATGATACTTCATAAAGCAAAAATAAGTACTACCTTCGGTAAGGTACTAACTTAAATAGAGTAAAAATGAATCTCGAAACGATTAATGAAAAAGAGTTTTTTCCGGGTGTATTCGGACGTTTTGTACACGGTGAAAAATTAAGTTGGGCGTTTTGGCGCGTTGAGAAAGATGCCGAAGTACCTCTACACCACCATGTACACGAACAAATGATGCATGTCGTTAGCGGAGAATTTCAATTTGAACTTGACGGGAAATCAACGATCTGCAAGGCCGGAGATATTGTAGTCATTCCGTCAAATGTACCTCACTTTGGCAAAGCATTAACCGATTGTCAATTGATGGATGTGTTCACCCCAGCAAGAGACGAATACCGTTAATCCTGTAGCTGATTCCAGAGTAAGTCTTTAAGTTCCTGAATTCCTTGCTGTGCTACTGCAGAAACGAGTATAAATGGAATTTCTTTAGGTAAAGTCTCTTTTAACTCTTGGGTTAATTCGGTCTTTAACTCCTGATCGAGTAGATCGGCTTTAGAAACAGCAATTACCCTATTCTTGTCTAGCAATTCAGGGTTATAACGCTCTAATTCAGAGAGTAGTATATGATATTGTTCAGCTACACTATCAGAGTCTGCAGAAATCAAAAATAAGAGTGTTGAATTACGCTCAATATGTCTGAGAAAGTAATGCCCTAAACCTTTGCCTTCGGCAGCCCCTTCGATGATACCAGGGATATCAGCCATTACAAAACTTCTAAAATCACGATACTCTACGATACCTAAGTTCGGCTTGAGCGTCGTAAACTCATAATCAGCAATTTTGGGCTTTGCCGAGGTTACTACAGAAAGTAAGGTAGATTTACCCGCGTTAGGAAATCCTACTAGGCCAACATCGGCCAAAACCTTTAGCTCCAGAATTAATTTAAGCTCGACCCCAGAAATTCCTGGTTGCGCATAACGGGGTGTTTGATTGGTTGGAGATTTAAAATGCCAGTTTCCTCGACCTCCCATTCCTCCTTCTGCGGCCATATATTCTTGTGATTCCTCAGTAATTTCAGCGAGAACCTCATCGGTCTCCGCATCTTTTACCACCGTTCCTAGGGGTACATCAACATAAACATCTTCTCCGTCGGCACCCGTACTTCGGTTTTTACTACCATGTTCCCCATGCCCAGCTTTGAAATGCTGCTTGTGTTTAAACCCAACTAGAGTCCAGAGATTAGGGTTTGCACGAATGATCACGTGACCTCCACGACCTCCATCACCACCATCGGGGCCTCCCTTGGCCACAAATTTCTCACGATGTAGGTGTGTAGAACCTTTACCTCCGTTTCCAGAAACAATATGAACCTTTACGTAATCAACAAAATTTCCGTCGGTCATAAACTAGCGATAATCGAGGCGATTCGTTCAGTGATTTGATCGATTTCACCAATACCATTCACCGAATAAAGTTTATTCTGCTTTTGATAAAAATCAATGAGCGGAGCAGTCTTTGCGTTATACTCTGCAAAACGTGTTCTGATCTTAGTCTCATCAGTATCATCGGTTCTTCCGCTTGTCTTACCTCTTTCTAATAATCGAGCAGTAAGCTCATCCTCATCAGCCTCTAGCGCAATGGTAGCATCAACTTGCATTCCCTTTTCAGATAGAAAAGCGTCTAAAGCCTTAGCTTGAGCAGTAGTTCGCGGAAACCCATCAAAGATATATCCCTTGGCCTCAGCGATTGAACGATCTACTTCGTCTGCAAGCATATTGATCGTCACTGAATCAGGCACCAATTCTCCCTTGTCCATATAAGACTTCGCAAGAGTTCCTAATTCAGTTTGATTTGAGATGTTATATCTAAACACATCTCCCGTAGAGATATGAACTAATTCGAATTTTTCTTTTAACACAGAGGCCTGCGTGCCTTTTCCCGCACCCGGCTTACCGAATAACACAATATTCTTCATGAATTTTTTAAAATATATAAGTCGTTGAGTTCTCTTCCCTTTTCCTTGTAATCTAAACCATATCCTACCACAAATTCATCGGGCAGATCAATCGCCTTGTAGTTAATCTGGTACTCTTTTTTGTACTTCGACGGTTTAAAAAACAGGGTGGCAATCGCAAAGCTTGAAATGTTCTGAGCAGAAAATAAATGAATTAATTCCTGAAGCGTACGTCCCGAGTCGATAATATCTTCTAAAACTACGATGTCACGTCCCTCTACCGATTCTGAAACATCTAGTAGAGTCTCTACAATTCCTGTTGAAGAAAGGCCTTTATAAGACGACAACTTCACGAAACTCACTTCACAAGAATGAGGATAGTGCTTTATAAACTCAGAAACGAAACGAAACGAACCATTTAAAACCCCAATAAATAATGGAGTTTTCTGCTCATAATCCTTCGCGACATCACCTGCCACCTTCTCAATAGCTGACTCTATCTCGCTTTGATCTAAGAAGGGTTCAAATTCAAGGTCTGCGATACGCATGATAGGTTATTATTAAGGGGGTAAAGATACAATTTTAGAATTGCCTTATTTTTGTCTCGAATTCAGATTTTATGCATTATTTCTCTTCAGATTTTAAGTTAGGTATTTTAGGAGGTGGGCAACTTGGAAAGATGCTGCTTTACACCACTAGAAGATGGGATATTCAAACCTTCGTCTTAGATCCTTCTAGTGAGGCCCCTTCTAGATTTGCCTGTAATCATTTCGTACAAGGCGACCTGAAAGACTTTGAAACTGTTTACCAATTTGGGAAAAAAGTCGACGTGCTAACCATTGAAATCGAGCATGTTAACGTAGAAGCCCTTAAAAAATTAAAATCAGAAGGAGTAAAGGTTTACCCCGAGCCTGAGGCACTAGAAATTATTGGCAATAAGTGTTTACAAAAATCGCATTACGCCAGTCATCAAATAGCAACTGCTCCGTTCCAGAATTTTGAGAGCACTGCAGATGCCCAAAAGGCGACAATGAGTTTCCCATGTGTATGGAAGTCTGCAACAGGCGGATATGACGGTAAAGGAGTAAAGATTTTAAAATCCACCGAAGACTTCAACAAGCTACCTGATGTCCCTTGTCTTATCGAAGAACTAATCGATTTTGAGAAAGAACTAGCAGTAATTGTAGCCTCTTCAGCCTCTGGAGAACAGAAAAGCTACCCTGTAGTCGGAATGGACTTTCACCCTGAAGCGAATCAAGTTGAATTCGTGGTTTGCCCAGCCAACATCGACGATACTATCGCGAATAAAGCAAGAGAACTTGCACTTACAGTAGCAAAAAGCCTCGGAGTTACCGGTCTTTTAGCTGTAGAGCTTTTCTTAGGAAAAGACGGGTCAATCTATGTTAATGAGGTTGCCCCAAGACCTCATAATAGTGGACACTACAGTTTAGAAGGCAGTTATACCGACCAATTCGAACAGCATATAAGAGCAATCTTAGACTTACCCTTAGGAGCTACCGATTCAAAAGTAGCCGCAGTAATGGTTAATCTGGTAGGCGAAGAATCGCATACCGGTCCTGTGCACTACAAAGGACTAGATGAAGCTTTGACCATAGAAGGTGTATCTCCACATATTTACGGAAAAGCCGAAACAAGACCCTTTAGAAAAATGGGGCATGTAACCATTATAGGTGAAGAACTCGAAGAAGTGTATCTTAGAGCAAGAAAAGTGAAAGATTTAATTAAAGTCATATCTCGATGAGTGTAGCCATTGTCATGGGAAGTACTAGTGACCTCGTTGTTATGAACGAGGCGGTAGCCGTTTTAAAAAAACTTGGAGTAGAAACTGAAGTAGACATCGTTTCTGCTCACAGAACTCCTGAAAAGCTATTTGAATTTTCAAAGAATGCTCACCTCAGAGGTATTAAGGTAATCATCGCTGGAGCCGGAGGCGCTGCTCATTTACCGGGAATGGTCGCCTCAATGAGTCCATTACCTGTAATCGGCGTTCCTGTAAAAAGCAGAAATTCAATTGACGGATGGGACTCTGTTCTTTCTATTCTCCAAATGCCAGGGGGAGTTCCTGTAGCCACAGTTGCTTTAGACGGAGCTCAGAACGCTGGAATTCTTGCTGCTCAAATCATTGCAAGCTCTAATCCCGACTTGCTAGAAAAAATCATCGACTTCAAAGAGTCTTTGAAAGACAAGGTGATTAAAGGTGCTGAAGAGCTAAAGAAGGCTTAACGCCCAAACACTCCCTAATAAAAATATCGGTATCGCCTCGACCCATAGCGAGGTATAACTCTGTGGTCGATCTATTCTAGCACCGGCAATTAAAGCTGCCGTAATACAATAGAAGATGAAATAGGTAGATTGAAGGTAGACCCCAAGTTCTGTGGCCAACAACCAAAGGGTAATCGATAGAATTAAGGAAAGGTATCCGACCCATTTTATTTTCTGAACTCCCAACTGCTGAGCTAAGTTGGGTAACATAAGCTGATCGACACTCATATCCCTTATCTCGAAGGGAACAAGTAAAGCAAGTACCAGAAAAAAATGAGACAAAAACAACAAAATAACCGCTAAACCGAACCAACCTTCGTGTAATAAAGTGAATGGCAAAACCCCTGTGATGAGAGCCCAAACCAGGCTAACCAAAAAAGCCTTAATCCATCCATTTTCTCTAGAAATTGGAAGGAGTTCTTTTTGAACATAGAGCACCCCAAAAAATAAAGATAAAGCGAGAATTACCCACGAATCCTGAGATAAGTCCTTAACTAGATACAGCAAGATCAAAAGGGAAAAGAGCGTAGACAACTTCAACCAATACCAGAAAATAGTTGGCTGATTCGTTCCTTTAAAACCTACCGGAGCAAACTTGATCAAGTTGTAATAAACATAGCTTGCGAAAAAGACGATCGACAACGGTAGCTCAGGAATATTTTTGTTTAAGCTCAAAAGACTTAAAGCAGCCATTGAAAAAACAGATAAAGCCACATGGATACTACCCTTTACATAGATATCCCACAATAGCTTTATCCACTTCATTAAACAAAAGTAGTACTTCTCAACACTTTTTAATAAATGACTCATTTATAGCGGGTCACAATGCTTCAAAAAAGAGTTTATTCGGTAATTTTACAGTCTTAAAAATTGATAATTGATGAGTACTCCTTTTGCAAAAAGACACATCGGTGTTCAAAGCGGTGAATTAACCACCATGCTTAAGACGATTGGCATTTCTTCGATGGCTACTTTAATTGATGAGACCATTCCTGATGATATCCGCCTTGAAGAAGAGATGAACTTGCCCGATGCAATGTCTGAAAATGAACTTTTGACTCATCTCGAAGCGCTTTCTCAAAAGAACCAACTCTTCAGTCAATATATAGGGTTAGGATATCACCCTTCAATCACTCCATCAGTAATCAAGAGAAATATTTTAGAGAATCCGGGCTGGTACACTGCCTATACTCCTTACCAAGCAGAGATTGCTCAAGGAAGACTTGAGGCACTACTGAACTACCAAACCATGGTTATCGAATTAACAGGGATGGAGATTGCTAATGCCTCGTTGCTCGATGAGAGTACGGCTGCAGCTGAAGCCATGACCATGCTTTTTGATCTGCGAAGTAGAGATCAGAAAAAGAGAGGAGCTCTTAAATTCTATGTTGATTCTGAGATTTTACCTCAAACCTATTCCCTACTGCAAACCAGAGCAACTCCTCTTGAAATCGAGTTGATTCAAGGACCAATCGAAGATTTTAATCCCACTGATTCGTATTTCGGGGTAATTGCACAATACCCAGGAAAATACGGTAACATCTGTGACCTCGGCGAGTTAGTTGCTAAATCGAAAGAACTTGGCATCAAGGTTGCGGTCGCAGCAGATTTACTGAGCCTAACCTTACTTAAAGAACCCGGAAGCTATGGTGTGGACGCCGTGGTTGGAACAACACAGCGCTTTGGTATTCCTCTCGGATATGGAGGCCCTCACGCTGCCTATTTTGCTACCAAGCACGACTATCGCAGAAACGTTCCTGGTAGAATTATAGGTAAAACCGTAGATACCGACGGTAACCCAGCACTTCGAATGGCTCTGCAAACCAGAGAACAGCATATAAAACGAGATAAAGCGACTTCGAATATCTGTACAGCACAGGTATTGTTAGCCGTTATGGCTGGCATGTATGGGGTATATCATGGTCCTGACGGGCTAAGATCAATTGCTTCAGCCATCCACAGAAAAACCCAAATAGTCGCAGAAGAAGCGGCTAAAGCAGGTATGATCTCAATAAATGAGGAATACTTTGACACCTTATATTTTAAAGGTGTGGATGCTGAAATTCTCAAGCAAAGAGCAGAAGCAGCTTCAATCAATCTATATTATCCATCAGCCGATGAAGTTAGTTTTTCATTGAATGAAGCCACTTCAACCCAAGATTTACAAAAACTTATCGAAGTTCTAACGGAGGGTACGGTCTCTATCGACGAATTAAACTCAAGACTTCAGCTGGCATCTGTTCCTTCACTAAAAGAGGCAAATACAAGAACAAGCAGTTACCTAGAACACGAAGTTTTTCAGCGCTATCGAAGCGAAACCGAGCTTATGCGCTACATAAAAAGACTCGAAAAGAAAGATTTGGCACTCAACCACTCGATGATTGCCTTAGGTAGCTGTACAATGAAATTAAATGCAGCTACTGAAATGTTACCTCTAAGCTGGTCTAGATTTGCGAATCTACACCCCTTCGTTCCAGTAGCACAGGCTGAAGGTTACCGTATCATCCTTGACGCATTAACTCAGTACTTAAATGAGATTACCGGATTCGCTGCTACTTCTCTCCAACCCAACTCGGGAGCCCAAGGCGAATATGCAGGTCTTATGACCATCAGAGCGTATCACCACGCTAGGGGAGATCAGCATCGAAATATTTGTATTATTCCGGCTTCTGCTCATGGTACAAACCCAGCTTCTGCCGTTATGGCAGGAATGAAGGTAGTCGTTACTAAAACAGATGAAAAGGGAAATATAGACCTAGCCGACTTAGAGGAAAAAGTCATTCAGCATTCTAGTGAACTGGCCGCATTAATGGTTACTTACCCTTCAACGCATGGGGTATTCGAATCTTCGATTCGCCAAATCACGGCACTCATTCATGAGCATGGCGGTCAGGTATATATGGATGGAGCTAACATGAATGCTCAAGTAGGGTTAACGAACCCGGCTACCATTGGCGCAGATGTTTGTCACCTTAATTTGCACAAAACTTTCGCTATACCACATGGTGGTGGAGGTCCCGGCGTAGGCCCTATTTGTGTGGCGCCTCAACTAGCTCCATTCCTGCCAGGTAATCCAATTATACCAACAGGTGGTTCTGAAGCCATTACATCAATTTCTGCAGCCCCGTTCGGTAGCGCATTAGCCTGTCTTATTTCATACGCTTATATCCGAATGTTAGGAAGCAAAGGTCTCACTGACTCTACCAGGTACGCGATACTCAATGCGAATTACATCAAGGAGCGTTTAGAATCTAGTTATCCAGTACTTTATACCGGAGAAAAAGGGAGAGCCGCTCACGAATTAATTATCGATTGCAGACCTTTCAAAGAAAAAGGAATCGAAGTAACAGATATCGCAAAACGATTAATGGATTACGGCTTCCACGCTCCTACCGTCTCATTCCCTGTAGCCGGTACAATGATGATTGAGCCTACAGAAAGTGAAGGGCTAGAAGAAATCGATAGATTCTGTGAGGCGATGCTCGCTATTAAGGATGAAATCGATCACTGTGATGCAGATGATCCTATGAACCTTTTGAAAAATGCACCACACACCCTGGCTATGCTTACCACAGATAAATGGGAATTTCCATATTCAAGAAGACAGGCTGCCTATCCGCTACCCTTTGTAGAAGAAAGTAAATTCTGGCCTTCAGTGAGAAGAGCAGATGAAGCCTTTGGAGATCGTAACCTAATTTGTAGTTGCGCACCCATAGAAGCCTACCAGAGTTAATAGAATTTAACCCTCAAATAAAGGGACGAACTAGATTTCACACTAGGCGTCCCTTTTTTTTTAACTTAGTCAGCTATAAACAGACTTCATGAATATAAGTTTTATAGGTACGGGGCATTACCTTCCCGAGATTATCCAGCCAAACAGCCAATTCGAAAAAAGCGAATTCATCGATGAAAATGGAAAGACCTTTGAGGCGGACAACAAGGAAATCATTGAAAAATTTCAAGCCATAACAGGGATTGAAAGCAGACGCTACCTAGAGCCCCACCTTAACACTTCAGACATGGGCTTTTTCGCGGCACAAAAAGCCATCGAAAATGCAAAAATCTCTGCCGAAGAAATTGATTACATCATTTTTGCACACAATTTCGGCGATGTTCGTCATGGAGAAATTCAAACTGATTTACTTCCTAGTTTAGCTTCTAGAGTTAAAAATAAGTTAGGTATACAAAATCCAAAGTGCGTTGCCTACGACATGATCTTTGGTTGCCCAGGATGGATAGAAGGAGTTATACAAGCTAAGGCATTCATCAAAAGCGGAATGGCGAAGAATTGCTTGGTTATTGGAGCCGAAGCACTTTCGAGAGTGGTAGATATAAATGACCGAGATAGTATGATCTTTGCCGATGGTGCCGGAGCTACAATTGTAAGTGAAACCAACGATGGAGGTAAGATTCTTGCTAATGTTACTACCACACTAGCCAACGATGAGGCCTACTATCTTTATTTCGGAAAAGGAAACAAAACATCCGATAAGGACCATACTCGTTACATTAAAATGCTCGGACGCAAAGTCTACGAGCTAGCCGTAGTACATGTTCCTAGCGCCATGGCTGAAGCTATAGAAGAGGCAGGGGTATCAATATCAGAGGTAAAGAAAGTGTTTTTGCATCAGGCCAATGAAAAAATGGATGAAGCGATGGTGAAAAGACTTTACCGCAAATTCAAAGCAGATGCTCCAGATGGGGTGATGCCAATGAATATTAAAGAAGTAGGTAATAACTCGGTTGCCACAGTACCCGTTCTTTTTGATATGGTTCGCAGAAAACAAATGCCCGAACACGAACTGAATAAAGGTGATATTATTCTATTCGCAAGTGTAGGGGCCGGAATGAACTTAAACTGCATCGTTTATCGATACTAATGAAGCCATGAAACTCGTCGTTATAATCCCATTTTATAACGAAGAAAAGTACCTTGCCGAGTGCATAAATAGCTTTACGATTCAAACGCGAAAGCCTGATGTCCTAATCTTGGTCGATGATTCGAGTACAGACAATGGGGCAGATATAGCGAAAGAGTTAGCAGCTACCCACTCATTTATTCAATACCATAGAAAGCAAAGTGAACCAGGTCGAATTCCTGGAGCAAAACATATCCATGCATTTTATCACGGTTTAGAGGAGGTAGAAGATTTCGACCTCATCGGAAAATTCGATGCTGATGTTGTTCTGCCATCTGATTATTTCGAAGTGGCAATCAAAGCCTTTCACAACTATCCCAAGCTTGGTATGTTTTCGGGACACCTTTATATTAGGCAACAGGATCGTTGGGTATATGAATCGGTAGCCGACAAAAACCATATTCGTGGACCCATCAAGTTGTACCGTAAAGAGTGCTTTAAAGCGATTGATGGCCTCATTCCTGCCCTGGGTTGGGACAGTATTGACACTTTACTTGCAGAGGCTAATGGATTCGAGCTTCAGACCGATGCTACTTTGAAGGTGAAACACCTCAGACCGACCAATAAAGACTATACGAATCGGGATTATTTCAAACGCAGAGGAACAAGCTATCATCTATTAGGTTACGATCTTACAATAAGCCTTTTAAGTGCCCTAAAAATGGCTTTTAAAAAGAAAAGTCTGCGCATATTAATAGCACTTCTACAAGGCTATTTTAGATCTAGAAGTAACGACCAAAGGCTGGTTAGCGATACAAACGCTAAAGCGATTTGCAGGGTGCGCTATCGCAAAATGGCCCGTAAACTTAATCTTCTAGCAGGTCTTCGATAGGCGTACCTGTGGTTCCGTTTGGCATACCAATTCCTAATAACACTGCTAACGTAGGAGCGATATCAGGGATTTCTGTTCGTTCTGCAGTTGACCCTGCAGGGATTCCCTTTCCGAAAAATAAAAGAGGTACATGGGTATCATAAATCATGGCAGAACCATGGGTTGAACCCGTACGAGAGTAAGATACGTAGCCAGGACTTTGTACAAATACAATATCCCCAGATCGCTTGGGATGGTACCCATTATAGATAATTCGATTAAAACCTGAAGTAGTGCCAAAATTTCTAAGTTGATCTGAGGTATAAACTCGTTCAACATGATCAAAATCATAGAGCATATTCGCAATAGCTGTACGTACCGAGGCTGAGGTAAAACCTTCCTTTTCTAATGCTCCTAAAATTCCCTTGTTTAGATAGATTTCATTGTACGAAATAGATTCAATGAGTGAACGGTCACCAAATCGCTCTTCTACCTCCTGATATAAGCGTTCTGCCATGGCCTTAGTATCAAGGTACCCAGCAGGAATTTTTTGATCGTTTAAAAAAGCAGGTACATGAATCGCTCCGTGATCTGCGGTTAAAAACAAGGTGTATTCACCTTGTCCCACCTCCGCGTCTAAGTAGTCTAACAGGCGCTCTAATTCGAGGTCTAATCGCATATAGTTATCCTGAACCTCTATGGAGTTCACACCATATTTGTGTCCAATATAATCCGGTGAAGAATAGCTAATGGCGAGAAAATCAGGAATCTCATCGGCACCCATTCCCTCCTGCTTAATTACTTCCAAGGCAAAATCGGTAGTTAGGCTGTTACCGAACGGTGTCGCGGCTAAACTACTGTACTGCCCGTTCTGGCCCCACAACTTGTCGATTTGATGAGGAAAGCCCGAAGCAGTCTCTCCATTTGACAAACCTTCATAATTATTTATATCGCTTCCGCTCTCAACATAAGACTTTAAAGGCTCGAGCGTTTCCCAAGTTTTTCGATACTGATCAACAGAGTGCTTCTTGTTGTATTTATTTACCCAATTTGGAAGTGACTCAAAGTAGTACCTTGAACTAATCCAATTTCCTGTAGAGCGGCCTTCAAACCAGTATGCTGCGTTAGCCGTATGACCTACGGGTAAAATAGCACCTCTGTCTTTAATCGCGACACCAACAACTTTTGATCGAAATTGGTAATGTAATCTCAACTGATCGGTGATTGTAGTAGTTAATAAACGGGTTGGAGCCATCCCCCCTGTATTCTCGGTTCCCAGGTCTGGATAATTCTCATCGGCTGCACAATACACAGACTCTTTAAGAAATTTATCATACCAGTTGTTTCCAAGGATACCGTGTACCGCCGGAGTGGTTCCGGTATAAACTGAAGTATGACCGGGGCCAGTGGCCGTAGGAACATAATTAAAGTGGTGGTTTTTTGCCTCAAAACCTTCATTAACTAGTCGCTTAAAGCCTCCGTCTCCAAATCGATCCCAAAAACGGGTCAAATAATCAAATCTCATTTGATCAACCACTATACCCACAACAAGTTTCGGCTGAGTATAAGGCTTTTCATCTTGTGCCTGTATTTTTACTACAGTAGTTAATACTAAAAGAATTAAGGCAGCTCTTTTCATTGTAAAAGGTTTATGCTACAAATCTAAGACAAGCGATGAGTTCGAAGGATAAATCAATGTTAAATGCTCTCAAAAAGCGTAATTTTGAAATATGACGTACCTAGCTAACATTGGTCGATACGGCCTCATGTTATTGGAGATGTTTAAAAAGCCTACCAAATGGGGGGTGATGAAAAAACTGATCCTAAAAGAAATTGACGAGCTTATTTTTAGCTCCTTAGGTATTATCATATTCATTTCATTTTTCATCGGTGGAGTTGTAACCATTCAGACTGCACTCAACTTAACTAGCCCATTTTTACCAAAAAGTCTGATCGGTTTTGCTACTCGACAATCAGTAATTTTAGAATTCGCACCAACCTTCACGTCAATTATTATGGTTGGGAAAGTAGGCTCTTATATTACCTCTTCTATAGGATCTATGCGAGTGACTGAGCAGATTGATGCATTAGAAGTAATGGGAGTAAATTCTTTGAACTACTTGATATTTCCAAAGCTAATCGCCATGTTATTTTACCCTTTTGCGATTGCCATCTCGATGTATGTAGGGATATTCGGGGGCTGGTCTGCAGCGGTTTTTGGGGGCTATGCACCTACCTCTGAATTCATCGCAGGAATACAAGAAGACTTTGTCGTATTTCATGTCGTTTATGCCTTTGTAAAGAGTCTGGTATTTGCCGTTGTGATCGCTACACTCCCAGCCTACCACGGATACTATCTGAAAGGGGGTGCCTTAGAGGTAGGTAAAGCTGCAACAACTTCATTTATTTGGACCAGCGTCGTTTTGATCATACTTAATTACGTACTCACTCAATTACTACTCGGATAATGATCGAAGTTCAAGGTCTACATAAATCATTTGAAGGAAAAGCGGTATTAAAAAACATTACCACCACTTTTGAGCGAGGAAAAACCAATCTAATCATTGGGCAAAGTGGATCGGGAAAAACCGTATTTCTGAAATCCCTTATCGGGCTAATAACTCCAGAGCAAGGCAAGATAGCCTATGACGGGGTATGTCTATTAGAACTTGAAAGAGATGAGCAACGTGAACTTAGAAAAGCCATGGGAATGGTGTTTCAAGGGAGTGCGCTTTTCGATTCAATGACCGTTGAGGAAAATGTAGGATTCCCCTTAGAAATGTTCACCAAACTATCTAAAGGAGAGAAAAAAGATCGTATTGATTCTGTACTACAGCGCGTCAACCTCATTGATGCCCATCACAAATATCCTTCAGAAATTTCAGGGGGAATGATGAAGAGAGTTGCTATTGCTCGAGCAATCGTCCTTAACCCCAAATACCTGTTTTGCGACGAACCCAACTCTGGCCTCGATCCTAAGACCGCAATTCTTATCGATAATCTAATTCAAGAAATCACTCAGGAATACGACATCACAACCCTCATCAACACCCATGACATGAACTCGGTAATGGAAATCGGTGAGAAGATTGTCTTTTTAAAAGAAGGAGAATTAGCTTGGGAAGGTAGCAAAGAAGAAATCTTCATAACAGACAACCAGGCTGTGGGTGATTTTGTCTACGCATCAGAACTCTTTAAAAATGTTCGCTCGATATACATAGAAAAGAAGAATCGTTAGTTAGATCTAATCAGTAGAGTATCTAATTGCAAACGCACCTTCAACCAATTCTCAATTCTAGGATTCAATTCTGCCTTCTTCGCTGATTTAAGTGCCGAATGATAATCGATTTCAAAAACGGGTAACGTATCCTGAATACTGAAGTCGGTTTGAACTCTAGCTGAATAGCCGACCTTATTCACTTCTGGAAATGCAGCTACTAACTCCGTACTTACCGCCGTAAATGGAATGGCAAAACTCATCGACTCTTTTAGACGAATAATTTCATTTTCTAGAAGTTTAATCTGATCTTCCTTTGAAGATAGTTCGCTCTTCTTATTCTCATAAAGTTCAAGCACATATTGCATTGAATTGGGATCGTCTGCATCAGATGATTGAATCACCTCAAAGGCAGTCTCCTTTAATCGATCGAACGATTGAAGTCGTATACGCCAAGTAGTAATCACTTCTTCAGGGACTGTGGCAGCACCCAAAAGCATCACACTAATCTCAGAATTATCGCCTTTATTGTAGTCGAGTGTAGCAAATTCTTTTCGATACACTCCCCCATTCTCGAAAGGATAACTCTCTACGGTTTCTCTAAGAAAAGCCTGAGCATCGCGTTTAAATAGAGATTCTTGTAACACTCCATAGAAAGTATAAGTAGCAGGAATCATTACTACAATTCCCGAAATAGAAGCGATTCTAGCGATGGTTCTTCTTCTAGCAGAATTCGCATAGCGCTCCATCGGAAATCTCAAATACTTAATCACTAAGAAGGTTGCAATGGCAATAAAAATGGTATTGATCAAAAAGAGATACAGAGCTCCTAACGCATAGCTAGAATTACCAATAGCAAGTCCAAAACCAACCGTACAAAGTGGAGGCATAAGTGCCGTAGCAATAGCCACCCCGAAAATGACACTAGCCATCGTTCCTTTTCTTGCTCTAGCCACCACCAATGCTGTACCTCCAAAAAAGGCAATGAGTACATCTCTGATGTCTGGCTTAACGCGAGCTAGCAACTCAGAAGATTCATCGCGAAGAGGAAAAATCCAAAAGAATAAAAATGCAGTGACCACAGACAAACCAACCATCACCATAAAATTCTTTAACGAGCGATTAAGTAGATCAATGTCGTTCGTTGCTAGTGAAAACCCTAAACCCAAAATAGGTCCCATAAGTGGAGAGATTAACATGGCTCCAATAACTACCGCTGTAGAGTTAGCATTTAATCCAATAGAAGCAATAAAGATGGAACAAATTAAGATCCATGAGGTATGCCCTTTAAACGGGATATCTGCAATAATCGAATCCTTAGTCGCTTGCATATCCGTATTGGTACGGATGTTAAGAAGTTCACTTAAAAAACTTCTTAGAATTTCAAACAGTCCTTTCGCAGACTGTTTAAGTTCAGGGGTGTTGTTCATTTTTTTCGGTCGCTAGTACTCTAGCATTAGGTTGAAACAGATAGCGTTTGCCGGTCTTAACTTCCACGCATTCAATACGTTTGCGCCGTATAGATCCACGTTCAAATATACGCGAGTTCCCGAAATAAAAATGATTTCCTTCAGCTAAGTCAACAACAAATTGAAGAGCATCATCAGAACGATCATATTTCGCTAAAGCACGATCAAGAGATGCATCTGAACTACTTGAAGCTTTCGGGCTTTTAAAATGCCTTGCGAGTACAGGCAGTAACTCAGAAGGGAAAATCTCGGGATTTAAAAAAGGTAACATCAAGTGCTTAAAAACACTTTTCCATTCGATACCATGTGGTTTTATTCTTCTTCCAAATTCGGTAAAAGCTACCAGATGAGCTACTTCATGAATAAGCGTAATTAGAAAACGATATTGATTCTCGGTAGCATTTACAGTAATCTGATGACTACCACTAGGAAGTAAACGATAATCGCCGTGTCTTGTTTTTCTTTGATTAACAATCTTGAGATGTACCCCATGGGTCTGAATAAGTTCGAAACAGGGCATCAAAGCCTTTTCAGGTACATAGGGAGCAAGAATATCAATCATTAACCACAGTTTTAAGGGGTACTATTACTGACTTGTAGCACCTTACCATTGTACAATTCATGACCGGTGAGTGCAAACTTCGCAACGTATTCACCCATCTGTCTTGCGGATACGTTAGCTTTTAAGTCAGGAAACGCCTTCGCAAGCATTTCTGTATTTACTGCTCCTAAAGCAAGGGTATTGAAAGCCACTCCTGCATCCTTGTACTCCTCAGCTAATAATTCAAATAGGGTAATTAATGCACCCTTACTCGAACTGTAGGCCGAAAGACCAGGAAATTTTGCACTGCCTTGAATACCTCCCATAGAGCTGATGCCTAACACATGAGATCCTCGAACGAATTTATCCTCTATAGCTTGCGTAAGTCTTGCCACCCCGAAAACATTTACCCGATAAATAGATTCAAAATCTTCAACACTGGTCTCGCTAAACGGTTTGTTCAAAAAAGCGCCAGCGTTATGAATCAAGACATCAACCTGACTCCAATCTTTGATTAATTCGTGTAATGAATCAAAATTAGAATTAGCTAGATCTATACATACCGATCGAAATAAAGGTAATTCAGTTCCCTGTAATGGGCTTTCAGTACGAGAAATAGCCACAACTTCATGTCCTTCTTCTAATAAAAACCGAACCGCTTCTAAACCAATACCTCTACTAGCACCAGTAACAATAATTTTAGCCATAGTTTATAATTGAATTAAAAAGATACAAAAAAGCATTCCTGAAGGGGAATGCTTTTAATAGAGTTGTATAAAATTTAGACTATGCCAGTAAGGTAACTGGATGCTCTAAATACGTCTTTAAGGTTTGTAGGAATTGTGCTCCTGTAGCTCCATCGATGGTTCGATGATCACAAGCTAAGGTTAACTTCATCATACTTCTAGGCACGATTGCCCCATCACGTACAACAGCCTTTTCAACAATTGCTCCCACTGAAAGTATTGCTGAATTCGGTTGATTGATGATCGAAGTAAATTCCTCAATACCAAACATTCCTAAGTTAGAAACTGTAAAAGTGCTTCCCTCCATCTCTGCAGGGGTTAACTTCTTGTTACGAGCTCTTCCAGCCATATCTTTCACAGTAGCACCCAACTGAGTAAATGATAATTGATCGGCGTGCTTGATAACAGGAACAACTAGTCCGTCTTCAACAGCAACGGCAACCCCAAGGTGTACATGGTGATTGATTATCGTCGCTTCATCACTCCAAGTGGTATTCACTTGCTTGTGCTTAAGCAATGCCATAGCAGAAGCCTTTAAAACCATATCGTTGAATGAAACTTTCGTATCGGGAAGTTGGTTGATTTGCTGACGAGCGGCTTTAGCCTCGTCCATTTCAACCTCAACAGTCAAGTAGTAATGAGGTGCAGTAAATTTAGACTCTGAAAGACGCTTGGCAATCACCTTGCGCATTTGAGAATTCTTAACTGACTCTTTGTTTTCAACTCCCGAAGCAGTAACTACAGGTGCGGCTACTGGTTGAACTTTAGCTGAAGCTATCGGAGCCTCAACCACTTGCGCTTGCTCTACATCACGGCGAATGATTCTACCGTGTTCTCCAGAACCTTTTATTGTAGATAAATCTAATCCCTTCTCTTTAGCTAACTTTTTAGCTAATGGAGAGGCAAATATTCTTGTATTTGAAGAAATAACCTCAGTGGCTTGCGCAGCTGGAGCATTAGAGACTGGGGCAGCAGCGGGTGCTTCACTTTTTACTTCGACTGCTTCCTTAGAAGCAACCGGAGCGGCTGGAGCTGGAGCATCAGCGCCACTTAAAACAGCCGATACATCAGTTCCTGCAGGCCCAATGATAGCTAGTACAGAGTCAACCGGAGCTGATCCACCCTCATCGATACCTATATGCAATAATGTACCTGTGTAGAATGATTCAAACTCCATCGTTGCCTTATCTGTTTCGATTTCAGCAAGTATATCCCCTTCTTCTACCGTGTCTCCCACTTTCTTTAACCAGCTAGCTACAGTACCTTCTTCCATGGTATCACTAAGACGTGGCATCGTAACAATCTCTACTCCGGCAGGAATAGCAGTAACTGCTTTCGTTTCATTGGCTGAAGCGGGAGTGGCCTCAACAGGCTTCACTTCTTCAGTTGGCGCGGCAGCTGGCGCTGCTTCTCCTCCTAAT
The DNA here is from genome assembly GCA_036782715.1 of Flavobacteriaceae bacterium. Taxonomy (GTDB): domain Bacteria; phylum Bacteroidota; class Bacteroidia; order Flavobacteriales; family Flavobacteriaceae; genus UBA3478. The sequence continues at coordinate 12,414 of DAIPYN010000019.1, read as the reverse complement.
ATTGCAGATATATCCTCACCTTCATCCCCGATAATTGCGAGTAGCGAATCAACGGGAGCTCCATCTCCTTCAGGAATACCTATATGTAAAAGCGTTCCGTTATAAAAGGATTCGAACTCCATGGTTGCCTTATCAGTTTCAATCTCTGCTAAGATCTCACCTTCTTCTACCTTGTCTCCTACTTTCTTCAACCACTTCGCGACGGTCCCCTCTTCCATGGTGTCGCTCAGTCGTGGCATGGTAACTACTTCTGCCATTATTGTAATTTATGAGATAAAAATGGATAATCTTTTTGCTCGTATACGGTATCGTAAAGTTGTTCGATTGGTGGAAAATCTGACTCTTCAGCAAACTTTTCACACTCTGCAACTAGTTCTCTAACACGTGCATCGATTACTTTGATATCGTCTTCTGACGCCCATTTCTTATCAAGAATTAGCTCCTTAACTTGTGAGATAGGGTCAATTTTCTGGTATTCTTTTACCTCTTCTTTGGTTCGGTAATGCTGTGCATCAGACATCGAGTGACCTCTATAACGATAGGTCTTTGCTTCAAGGAAAGTTGGTCCTCCACCTGAACGTGCACGCTCTATAGCCTCACTAATGGCCTCTGCACTTGCTGCAGGATCCATTCCATCAAAAGCGCTACACGGCATACCATAGCCTAAACCAAGCTTGTAGATATCTGTGTCATAAGACGTTCTTGCTACAGAAGTTCCCATGGCATATCCGTTATTCTCACAGATAAACACAACAGGAAGCTGCCACAGCATGGCTAGGTTAAAAGTCTCGTGTAGAGATCCTTGTCGTACCGCACCATCCCCCATATAGGTAAGGGTAACTGCATCACGATCGAAAAACTTGTCTGCGAACGCAAGACCAGCACCTAAAGGAATTTGTCCTCCAACGATTCCGTGACCACCGTAAAATCTATGTTCTTTCGAAAAGATATGCATGGAACCACCCATACCTTTAGATGTTCCTGTAACCTTACCGTAAAGCTCGGCCATTACTTTTTTAGGATCAACTCCCATACCAATGGGCTGAACGTGATTTCGATATGCCGTGATCATTTTATCCTTTGACAAGTCCATCGCGTGAAGCGAACCCGCTAGCACTGCCTCTTGGCCGTTGTAAAGGTGTAAGAACCCTCTTACTTTTTGTTGGATGTATACCGCAGCTAATTTGTCTTCAAACTTTCTCCAGAAGAGCATGTCTTCATACCACTGCATGTAGGTTTCTTTCGTGATCTTTTTCATTGGTACGATTTTGATTGTCGCAAAAATAATATAAAAATCGGTCTTGGCCTTGCTAAAAAGGTCTCTTAAAAATTGTAAAATCGATCCCCAAATTCAAAGGACAAAGCAATTCTTAATGCGTTCTCAAACGGGTTCTGTACCTGGGAGGTTGAGAACAAATAGGATAGGTCAATTTTGAGATTATCCTTACGAGCACCTGCACCAACAGTAGCGTATTTTCTATTGGTTATATCTGTGGTATCGTGATAGTATCCAAGACGTAAAAACAAATCGTCTCTGAAGTTATATTCGCTTCCCAATGCAAAACCAAGAGCCTTATTATCAACAGGCACTACGAGGGTATTCGCCTCAAGAGTGACTGAAAGCGTTGAATCATAATCGAAGATGAAGTCATGACCCAAGCCCATACGAAGAGTACTCGGTAGGTATTGCTCAACTCCGTCTAAATCATAAGACAGTGTGGTACCGAAATTAGATAATGACAAACCTGCTCTCCATCGCGAGTCGGCTCCTTCCCTGATATTCAAATCTGAGCGGTAGTAAAATCCTACGTCAACGGCCAAAGCATTTGCGGCTCTTGCATCTTGAACCGCTTCAGTTAGCTTTAGGTTAGAACTGATAAATCGAAGACCCGCACCCACTGATAATTGATCGTTGAGCTGAAGACCATAGGCAAAGTCAAGCGCCAGTTCATTCGGCTTTACAATCTGAGCAGGTTCATCAATGGTCTGTCGAAATTCAACCTCTCCAAGCCCGAAATAAGTCAATCCAACCGCGAGTGCACTCACATCGTTTATACGTTGAGCGTAATTCGCTCCCAAAAGACTTACATCGTCGGCGATATTAGCTAGATAAGGAGTGTAGGCAATTCCGAACTCTGCAGAGTTTCCCAACCAAACCAACTTGGCGGGGTTCCAACGTGCTGAGTTAACGTCAGCATGAGTAGCCACACCCGTGTCACCCATACCCGCCGCTCGAGCATCTATCGGAATATTTAAAAAAGGCACCGCGGGGGTAGTATTGTCTTGAGCGAGAAGTTGGCCTGAAATTAAAAGACCACTAAGCATTAGAAATGATTTCACAAATCTCATAGTACTGTTTTCTATTTAAGATACAAAGTACAAACATTAGACGAATTAGTATCTTCGTTACACGATCCGTTTTGATATGAAGATTGATAAAATATACCAGCTATTTCAGCAAAGCTCGGGGGTTTGCACTGATACCCGAAGCTTAAAAAACAATCAACTATATTTCGCTCTTAAAGGCCCCTCTTTTAACGGAGATAATTTTGCCTTAGAAGCAATAAAAAATGGAGCTTCCTACGCTATTGTTAGTGAACATTGCAGAGACAAGAATGATCAACTCATACACGTAAGTGATCCGTTAAAAACCCTTCAAGACCTAGCGAGATTTCATCGTGACAGGTTTGAAATTCCTGTGATTGGTCTCACAGGAAGTAATGGTAAAACCACTACCAAAGAACTCATTAACGCCGTATTATCAAGCGAATATGAAACGCTTTGCACCCAAGGAAATCTAAACAATCACATTGGAGTACCCCTTACCTTACTAGGACTTCAACCCTCCCACCAAATGGCTATTATTGAAATGGGAGCAAACCATCAAGGTGAGATCGCCGAGCTCTGTAAAATTGCCAACCCAAACCTTGGGTTAATTACCAATTTTGGTAAAGCCCATTTAGAAGGTTTCGGGGGCATCGAGGGGGTAATTAAAGGAAAATCAGAACTTTATCAGCATCTAATCCATGTAGGAGGCGTCATTTTCTTCAACGAAGAAGACTCGATTCAAAAAGAAAAATTAGCTGCTTACGACAATCGTTCAAGCTTTGGTTTAGTCGAAGAAGCCGACACCTGTTTAGAGCTACTGCATTCAGAACCTACTATTACTTTGAAATGGGAGAATCTTGAACTATCTAGTTCTCTTTTTGGAAAATACAACGCTCTGAATCTATCAGCTGCTATCGCTATAGCTAGTTTTTTCGAAGTTGATCCCATATCGGTGCAGAAAAGCATAAAGAACTACCAGGCAAAACAAATGCGTTCCGAAATTCGGACGATTAATGGCAAGCAATTGTTTTTAGATGCCTACAATGCTAACCCAAGTAGTTTAAAAGTAAGCCTTGAAACATTTAAGTCAATGAATTGGAAGAATACAGCACTTGTAATCGGCGACATGTTTGAACTTGGAGAAGATGCCGACAAAGAACACAGAGCAATTGTGGATCTAATTATCTTGCTGGGTTTTGACGAAGTTTATTTAGTTGGAAAGCATTTTCAACAGACAAATCACCCTTTCAATGGGTTTGAATCAACTGCTGATTTACTAGAAAACTTTCCCGAATCGCTCAGAGATAAGAACATTTATCTGAAGGCTTCGAGATCGATGACCTTAGAAAAGGTATTAGATCGACTATAATTTACCAGTCTCCGTACTCTGCACCGTTTTTAGCGGTCTCAAATAGGGTTATATGTAGTTTGCGATCGCCAATAACCGGTTTTAGTATATCGTAAATAACCTTAGCTAAATGCTCTGTTGAAGGCAATAAATTCTCAAACTCTGGACAATCTACGTTCAGGTTCTTGTGATCAAAACGCTCCTCTACTTGTTCTTTAATAATACCACCCAATGCACCCAGGTCAATAACGAAACCAGTGTTTGGATCAACTTCACCTCTAACTCGAACTTCTAATTCAAAATTGTGGCCATGAAAAAAAGGGCTGTTGCACTTACCAAAAACTTCACGATTCTTTTCATCGCTCCATGACGGGTTGTGTAAACGGTGGGCGGCATTAAAATGCGCTCTTCTGCAAATAGTGGCAATCATGGGCGCAAATTTAGAAAATTAGATTACACCTTAATCGATTTTTTAGGCCATGGGTACCTCAATAGCTAGAAGTTTTGCATTTGTCTCGGCGCTAAGTGTAAATTGAGCTGCTTCGCTGATTCCAATAGCATCTCTTTTTCCTAATTTTTCTCCTTCTACGATAACCTCACCCTCAATCACAAAGAGGTAAATTCCATTCGCAGCATTCTTCAACTTGTAAGTTGTACTACCCTGCGCATCTAAATGATTTAAATGCATGAAGGCATCTTGATGAATCCAAACCCCTTCATCTTCTTTATTCGGAGATAAAATCTGTTGCCACTGGTTAGTGCTATCTTCTACTTTTAAAGTAAGTTGATCGTATCGGGGAGTTACATTTTTCACTTTGGGAAAAATCCATATCTGAAGAAATGCGACTGGCTCACTCGCACTGGCATTCATTTCGCTATGCTCCACTCCAGAACCAGCACTCATGACCTGTATATCTCCTGAGCGAATAATGGTTTCATTCCCCATATTGTCCCGATGCTTTAGATCACCGCTGAGAGGAATAGAGATGATTTCCATGTCTTTGTGCCCATGAGTTCCAAATCCCATTGAAGGGGCAACCCAATCGTCATTTAGCACGCGAAGCGCACCAAAATTCATCTGATCAGGATTGAAATAAGAAGCAAAGCTGAAGCTATGCGAGGATTTTAACCATCCATGGTCAGCGTAGCCCCGAGAATCGGCTAAAAACAATTTCGTTTTCATGTTTTTGTTTTAAAGATACCCCCATAAAAAAAGGGAGACTAAAAAGTCTCCCTAATTCTTAATCTAGATTAATCGTCATCTCCGATTTCAACGACACCTTCTAAAGCCTGATCATTTTCCCAGAAATCACGACTTACCGAACCGATTTTTACTAGATAAGAAATATCTCCCACTCGAAGAGGTAAGCATTGAATCTTAGTGCCGCTCGATGAGGTAAACGAAACTACTTCGTTATCTCCATAACCATCAGCATATAACTCAGAGAACGCCTTGCGATTCTCAGGAGTCAACTTCTTGAATTCGACAATTAGCCGTTGCATCAGTAACCTAGGATATAAGCAAAAACTAAAGGTGCAACAATAGTCGCATCTGATTCAATAATAAACTTAGGAGTATCAATATCGAGTTTACCCCAAGTAATTTTCTCGTTAGGAACCGCCCCTGAATAGGATCCATAACTAGTCGTTGAGTCACTAATCTGGCAGAAATAACTCCAGAAAGGAGTTTGATCTAACTCAAGATCTTGATACAACATCGGTACCACGCAAATTGGGAAGTCTCCGGCAATACCTCCTCCGATCTGGAAGAAACCTACTTGAGATTGATTTTTGTACCAATCTGCTAAATACGTCATGTACTCGATTCCAGACTTCACGGTAGAAGCTTTTAATTCTCCTTTGATCACATAGCTAGCGAAGATATTTCCCATAGTTGAGTCTTCCCATCCTGGAACAACCATCGGAAGGTTTTTCTTAGCAGCCTGAATCATCCATGAATCTTTGGGATCAATTTGATAAGCCTCTTCAAGCGCACCCGAGTTCAGTAACTGATATAAGAACTCATGCGGAAAATAACGTTCTCCTTTTTCCTCAGCAGCTTTCCAAAGCTCAAACATGTGCTTTTGAAGCACTCGAAAAGCCTCCTCTTCAGGAATACAGGTGTCGGTAACGCGGTTTAACCCTTGATCTAAAAGCTCTCTTTCTTCCACAGGCGTAAGGTCTCTATAATGAGGAATACGCTTGTAGTGATTGTGAGCAACGAGATTCATTACATCCTCTTCAAGATTCGCCCCGGTACAAGAGATAATGTGAATCTTATCTTCATTAATCATGGGAGATAAACTCTTCCCTAATTCGGCAGTACTCATAGCACCTGCCAAAGAAACTAACATCTTATTTCCTTGTTCAAGCTGTTGCTTGTACCCCTTTGCCGCATCCACAAGGGCAGCAGCATTAAAGTGTAAATAATGAGATTCTAAAAAATTTGAAATGTGCATTATTCTTGATTAAAGTGATAAGAAAGTATTTTGTAATACAGCTTAGCTGCTAAAAAGCTAGATGCTTGTGAGCCTGAATCACCATTCGGACACAACTCAACAATATCAAAGCCAACCATGGTTTTTTCAGTGATAATTCGCTGTAAAAAGTGAAGTGTCTCGTACCACAACAAACCACCTGGTTCTGGAGTACCTGTGGCAGGTACTAGAGAAGGATCAAAAGCATCTAAATCAATGGTGATGTAGACCTTATCTCCCATAAGGTCGATGGCTTTGTCCATCCAATACTCATCACTCTCTAGTTCATGAGCATAGAACATGCGTTCCGGATCAACACGTTGAGCCTCAAGCTTATCCATAGAACGAATACCTACTTGAATTAAGTTAGTCGTTTGCTGAGCTTCGTAAAGGGCGCAAGCATGATTATAAGGAGTGCCTTCATATTCATCTCTTAAATCAGCATGAGCATCTAACTGAACCACAGTTACATCTCCGAAATAATGAGCAGTTGCTCTAATTGCACCGATTGAAATTGAATGTTCACCACCAACAAGAGAAACTAACTTTCCTCGTCCGTACTGGTCCTTCACCTTGGCATAAACTTTTTCAACCATGGCGTCAGGTGTAGTGAAGCCTTCTAAAGTCTCGTGCAAGTAAATACCTTGTTTATAGACTTCTGTTTCGGTCTCTATATCATAGAGTTCCATATTTTCGGCAGCATCTAAAAAGGCTGCAGGGCCCTTATCGGCTCCTTTACCCCAAGTACTCGTGCCGTCATAAGCAACAGGTATTAGGGTTACTTTAGCGCGATCTGCGCCAGCGTATTCGGCGGGTATTCCAGCGAATGTTTTCATTTTAATAACCTAATTGATTTAAGAATTCGTCGGCAGTCTGCTGCCCTTTAAAAAGTTTAGTAGTAATCTCTCCATTCTCATCGCGATCGATAAGAACGTAATTAGGCTGAGGTATCAAACAGTGTTGTAGTCCCCCAAACCCACCAATGGTTTCTTGGTATGCACCGGTATTAAAGAATCCGATATATAGCGGATAGGTCTTGCTAAAGCGAGGCAAATAAATCGCATTAACGTGCTGTTCTGAATTGTAATAGTCATCACTGTCGCAGGTCACTCCTCCCAAGAGAACTCTCTCGTAAGTGTCTGACCATCGGTTCAGCGCTAGCATAATAAATCGTTTGTTGATGGCCCATGAATCTGGCATCGTTGTGATGAACGAAGAATCAATCATGTTCCATTTTTCACGGTCATTCTGTTGCTTTTGATACAATACTTTATAAATGGTACCTCCACTTTCACCAACTGTGTAGCTTCCAAACTCGGTATAAATATCCGGGACCGGAACTTCAGCTTCCTCACATGCAATACGTATTTGATTGACGATCTCATCAACCATGTAAGCATAGTCATAACTAAAAGCCAACGAATTTTTAACAGGAAAGCCTCCACCGATATTGAGTGAATCGAGACTCGGACAAATCTTCTTCAAAGCAACGTATACTTTGAGACACTTCTGAAGTTCATTCCAATAATAAGCGGTGTCGCGAATGCCGGTGTTAATGAAGAAATGGAGCATCTTCAGTGAAACTTGCTCGTCATCTCTAATGTACTGTTTGTAAAAAGGAACGATATTTTTGTATCCGATTCCTAACCTTGAGGTATAAAACTCAAATTTTGGTTCCTCTTCAGAGGCAATACGAATTCCTACAGAAAAAGGTTTTTTTGTCTTTTCCTTAATCTGATCAATCTCAACAAAGTTATCTAGCACAGGAAGCACTCTCACAGCGTCACGATCTAATAAATCAGCAATCTTAGCAACGTAATTCTCTTGCTTAAACCCATTACAGACCACAGTGTCTTCTGGCTTAATCTTACCCTCATCTAATAGGGTTTCAACAATAGACAAGTCGTAACCTGAAGAAGTTTCTAAAAACACCCCCGCATCAAGCGCACGTTCAATAACATGCCTGAAATGCGAACTTTTGGTACAGTAGCAATAATGATAATTACCCTTGTAGTCGTATTTATGTATCGCATCTGCAAACCAACCTTTAGCACGTGTAATGTTTTCGGTGATTTTAGGCAGATACATAAATTTCAGTGGCGAGCCATACTCTTTAACCAGATCCATAAGCTCAATGCCATGGAATAGTAGATGGTCGTCTCTAAGCGCAAACTCTTCTTGCGGGAAATAATAGGTCTGATCGATTAGATCAATGTATTTGGTTTTCATTTTAGATAAGTATTAGTGTAGAAAAAGTCAAACTCTCGCGATGATTTAATCGCACATCAACACTATTCAGATCTGTAATGAATGAATCTCGGCATAGGTTAAACATACCCTATGCGAGCGAAGAAAAGATTGTACTCTTGAAGTTTGGCCTATGGCTCGGAGCACCATTCCTGATGCGGCCTTCTGAGCGAACTTCAAAACACTCTTGGACCCGAGCAGAACATTTAATTTCAAAACGCTAGGCTACAACCTCTAGGGTTGTAATTTTGAGCAAAACTAACTAAAAAGTTATGGGATTTAACTTTTTCAAGAAAAAAAGAGAATTTTTTTTAGGCCAACTTACTTATTGATTACCAGATAGATAGCGCGTAACTCCTCTAAAAACAAAAAATCCTAAGACAAGATAAATGGCAGAATTATAGTGATAGGCACCTAAAAAGTCTCCTTGAACCAATGACCATAAAGCTCTAGATAATCCGCAACCCCAACAATGATGACCCGTTAACAAAGTAAAAAGACAGGGAATGGCTATTGAAGTGCCCAAACGATCAGCTAGATAGAAGGCCAGAATCTGATAACCCGCTAGGAGCCCAAGCAAGGTGATTTCTAACGGTAGCCTAAACTGCTGAACGAATTGGAAGACCTTGAGCATCCTTGAAGTTTCCAGTTACGATAAGAATAAAGTCTATGATGGTCCATATTCCACAGCCCCCTAGAGTGATGAGCTGAAGAATTCCGATCGTGGTGTGTCCGGTATAAAAGCGATGAATACCGAATACTCCCAAAAACCAACACAGTAATAAAGTAGCTAAGAATCGAGAATCTAAAGGAAATCCTGATTTGGCAGAATTCCCAAATCCAACTCCACAATTAGGACAAATCACTGCATTCTTACTTACGAGCTTACCACACTCATGGCAGTACATTTGATGTTCTGATTTGGTTTCCATAGGATCGGTTTTTAGGCTATTAAATAAATATCACTCCCAAAATACATATAATAATACAGATAAAAGCTAGCACACCGATGTAAGCGTATCGTAGGGTTGTTATGAATTCAACCTCATCAATTTTTGGCAACAGGTATGTACGCCAGAAAAAAACCACTGGCCAAGAGAATACATAAGTATTCGAAGATATGGGTGAAATATTTGCAGCCTTGACTTTCGGAAAATTTTCGAGTACTCTATACACCTCATCAGGGTCTAACCAATTCACCTGTGATTTTTCAAGGTATTTAATTTTCAACTCATAAGAGCCTTCAATATGAGTAGTTAAGGTTTTTAAACTTTGGTGAATTGAATCCAGCAATCCTAAATCTACAAGACCCTCTTTGTTCAGTAAATCAAATGAGCTAATTGGCGATCCAAATCTTACAGAAACCTTATCCTTAAATTGCTCTAGTCGTTCATAATTAAAGCCTACGGGCACTAAAAACACTTCTTCACGAGCGTCTTTTTGATAGATCGTTTCAAGAAGGCGAATCACTCCTTTCTTGAGCGGTCGTATACGACGTTCAGCACCGTGATTACCTTCAGGAAAAAGCGCAATGGCCTCTCCTCCTATTAGTGCATCGGCTCCTTTTTCAAATAATTCAATGTTATTTCGAAGATTTCGCCCACCATCTCTGAAACGAAAAATCGGAAGCAAGCCTAGATAATGAAGAGCTTTTGAAACTGTCGGATTTTTGAAAACACTTGCCCTTGTATAAAAGGTAGTCGACCGCTGGTTAAAAGCCGCAATCAAAAGTGGGTCGATGAGCCCATTTTGGTGATTACCAACGAAAATCACTCTACCTCTAGGGATATTCTCAAGCCCATGTATTTCAATCTTTTTAAAATTTAGGTACAACAAACCTCGCACAATAGCTACAACCAATGAACGAATAAGAGGGCGAATACGATACTGAAGCACCCCCCAAAACAAGCCAAGAAAAAGACCAGAGATAAGATGCCATACGCCCCACAAAGCCGCTATAACTGCCATGCCACCTAGGCCATCGAAAAAGGTGAAAATAAGGAGTAATCCAAGACCCGAATTCTGAATGCCCGTTTCTATAGCGATACTTCGGCGTGAGTATCGGTCTAGTCCCAAGACAACCGCTGTCGTAAATCCTAACAAAATCGCTAGAGTGTTATGAACAATCACTAAATCAGCAAACTGGGTAGCATATTTTCGAAACGTTTCCCAATTCGAGGCCAAGGCTATCGCTACCAGAGCGATAAATAGAAGTAATGACAGAGGTTTAAGAATCTTTTCGAGACGTGTGGCAATCGACTTGAATTGGTATCGAGTATAGAGTCCTAAAGCTAGAGGGAGTGCGAGAAGGAGTCCAATTACTTTAAATAGATCGCTAGGTTCCACTGAAATCGTTCTTAAAAGCGAAGCCGACGGTTCATATAGCGAAGCATACCACTGAAAATTTAGTGGGGTCATAATCACTGACAATAAAGTAGCAAAAGCCGTAAGGGTGATTGAAAGAGCCGTATTTGCCTTCGCTAAATGACTCATGAAATTAGAGACATTACCTCCAGGGCAGGCTGCAACTAAAAACAATCCGAGAGCGACACTAGGTGCAGGCTTTATCCATAAAACAAAAAGGTAAGTAAGAGCCGGTAGTAAGACAAACTGACTAAGTAGGCCAGCCAAAACCAATTTTGGAGTTCGAAACAGCTCCTTAAATTGTTTCACCTCGATATCTAAGGCTATACCATACATTACTAGCGCTAAGGCTAGATTCAAAGTCCATAAGGAGTCACTATCGAAATTGATTTGTATCTGATCGATCATACCAGTCTATTTCTGGTCTCTAATTTTCTCGATGACTGCACGTCCGAGTAAAGAAAAACCAGTATTACAAACCACAAGAGCTACGGTCCCTAGCCAAAACCAATTCGAAGAATTATTCCATTTGCTAATAATGGCTTCACCTAGTAAAGAAAGTCCTAAACCAATGACTAAAAGGCTAACCACAGAATATATAAATGACTTTTTCATTGTAAAGATTAAAAAATTGAACCCGAGCACGTTCCCTCGTAATCTACACTCACTCCAAAGCGAGAAGCTTCACAAGCATTAGAGTAAGAGAATCCATCGCAACCACAAACGGGCCTATAAATTTCAGGACAAGCGAGCTCTAAATTAAATTCATCCCAAACGATACAATCCTCAGTAATACGCCTGTAGGAATAGCTGATTTCATCATCGGCAATCTGAGGGTTATCGATGTAATGAATATTCAAAACATCCCCATCCAGATCAAAGGTGTAACTTCTATTTGATATGAGATCGGTAAGTTCACTATTTCGAACTCGAATAGGAGTTACGATCTCATTATCAGTGATACCTAGTGGTTGTCCATTCTGGTTTCTTGAAAGTATCACACTGCTTTTAGCCGATATCCATAGTTCATTCACCGTAAAATCGTAATCCTCGAAATAACAAAAACAAGAAACCTGTTGTAATTGCCAACGGCCCTCTAATTCATCTATTTGAGAATTAGATAGATTATTTTCTTTTAAGCAAGAGGATAAACTTGTTGTAAAAACGAGTATTAAAAACCCTTTAAGTAGTTTATTCAAAACGTTCATAATGCTCATAGAGATATAGCGGAAGGGCAAGCGAAAATCCCACAAGAAACAAAGCTCCCAGGTATTTAAAGAATTGAATACTGGTTATACTCTTTTTAAAGAGCAAATAAATAAGAAAGATTAAAAAGGTAGTCGCCGCAACGGTGAGATCGGCATTTAAAATTTTCATCCCTTCATTCGCATTGATCTGTTCAAAAAACAAAGCAGTTGACCAACTCCAGTCGTTAGCTTCCATAAACAGAACGATATGATAATAAGGCCAAGCCACACCGAGTAGGCAGAAGAATAAAAACAGTTTTTTCATTTATAAATCTTTGAAGGAATGGAAATTTACGAAATAAAAAAATCCATGCCTTAAGACATGGATTTTCTGCTTGATGTGGGCCCTACTGGATTCGAACCAGTGACCCCCTGCTTGTAAGGCAGGTGCTCTGAACCAACT
>DAIPYN010000018.1:0-34938 GCA_036782715.1 Flavobacteriaceae bacterium | reverse complement strand
GTTCTAGATCGTTATCGTAAACATTAACCATGTAGTTTCCTTTAGCAAACTCACCAGTTGCAGATCCTACGTAGTCACAAACATCTAAAGTATCATTCTCATAGTAGAATGCAGTTACTTTACTAACTGATAAAGTACGGCTGTTTACAGAAACTGATTCTGAAGCGCCAATTAAGTTCCCATCAGGTCCTAAAACTTCGATAAAGAAGTTCTTGTCTCCAGCTTGAGCAATAGCATTATCTCTAACTGTAAAACAAACTTTGAAGTTGTCGGTACGACGTGCACGTCTAACATCTTTAAAGTTTCCATTGTTCTTAACCTTAACCGCCTGTACGTTTAAAGTTTCTAAACGCAGTTGAGCAGCGATACGATTTTCTTGCTCAAGAATAATATTTTGTTGAACGATAGAATCGTTTAATGATGCAATACGCTCAAGTTCTTTCTGAGTAGCCTCGTTAAGAGATTGAAGCGCAATGTTGCTTGCTGTTAAAGAATCTAAACGAGCCATTAGCGTAGCGCGCTCTTTTCTTAACTGATAAACTTGACGACGAAATTTAGATAATGTCGCAACGTCAGCTTTTAATGTTTTAACAGAATCAATGTAGTTAGCAATCTCTCCACGAGCAGCTAATAACTCTTCGCTAAGTGCGTTAGTTTCTAGGATAGACTTGTCATAATCTGACTTAAGCCCTTCAAGCTCCTGAATAACTTCTGCTTTCTCTGCGTTTAAAGCTTCTTCTGTTTTCTTTCCGCTGATGTAAAGGCTAATTGCAAATGCTGCAGCGGCTACAAATAGGATACCTAATATTGCGGGTAACGCTTTAGATCCTGATTTTTCCATAATGATATTGATTTAAAGTCTTTAACTATGCTGCAAATATAGCAGGATTCTTGCCAAATGGGCAAGTTTTAATAGTTAACGAATTAATTTTTTATACTTGATTCTTGTTGGCGTAACCTCTTTACCTAGTCGCTTTTTTCGATTCTCTTCATAATCAGTAAAAGATCCTTCGAAGAAATATACCGACGAATTCCCCTCAAAGGCAAGGATATGCGTACAGATTCTATCTAAAAACCAACGATCGTGGGAGATCACTACCGCACAACCAGCAAAATTCTCTAAACCTTCTTCTAAAGCTCTTAACGTATTAACATCTAGGTCATTAGTTGGCTCATCGAGCAACAAAACATTTCCCTCTTCTTTAAGAGTCATTGCCAAATGCAATCGATTTCGTTCCCCTCCAGAAAGTAGCTTAACCTTTTTGTTTTGCTCACTACCTGAAAAATTGAATCGACTTAGGTAAGCTCTTGAATTCACCTCTCTTCCAGACATAAGGATGAGTTCTTGACCATCAGAAAAATTCTCCCAAATAGTTTTCTCAGGGTCAATATTGCTGTGACTTTGATCAACATAGGCCACTTTCGCGGTTTCACCAACCTGAAAAGAACCATCATCAGGAGTTAATTCTCCCATGATCATTTTAAAAAGAGTTGTTTTCCCGGCACCATTAGGCCCAATTACTCCAACAATTCCTGCTTGCGGTAATTTGAAGCTTAAATCTTCATACAATAAACGATCCCCGAAACCTTTTTTGATCTCTTTTGCCTCAATGACAGTGGTTCCTAATCGCGGGCCATTCGGAATATATATTTCAAGTTTCTCCTCAAGTTGCTTTTGATCTTGACTTAAGAGCTTATCATAATTGTTTAGACGTGCTTTTTGTTTGGTTTGTCTACCCTTTGCTCCTTGTCTTACCCACTCTAACTCTCGTTCGAGAGTTTTTTGACGCTTACTAGCCTGTTTACTTTCTTGCTCTAAACGTTTTGTTTTTTGGTCTAACCATGAAGAGTAATTTCCTTTCCATGGAATACCTTCACCTCGATCTAACTCGAGAATCCATCCGGCTACATTATCTAGAAAATAACGATCGTGAGTAACCGCAATTACAGTTCCAGAGTATTGTGAAAGGTGTTGTTCTAACCATAAAACCGATTCGGCATCTAAATGGTTGGTTGGCTCGTCGAGTAATAAAACATCTGGTTGTTGCAATAAAAGTCTACATAATGCTACTCTTCGACGTTCACCACCAGAAAGAACCGATATAGGGGTGTCAGGCTCAGGCGTGCGAAGCGCATCCATAGCAATCTCCAACCGGGTGTCTAACTCCCAGGCATTGCTAGCATCTATTTGATCTTGTAGACGTGCCTGCTCGTCCATGAGCTTTTGCATTTTATCTGCATCCTCATAAACTTCTGGAAGGCCGAATAAGTCATTGATTTCATTATAACGATCAAGTATGGCTACGGTTTCAGCCGCTCCTTCACGTACAATATCAATCACTGTTTTCGTCTCGTCTAAAGACGGTTCTTGTTCTAAATAACCAACGGTGTAGCCTGGTGAGAATACGACATCTCCTCGGTAGTTCGTATCTAATCCTGCAATAATCTTCAGGAGGGTAGATTTACCCGATCCGTTTAGACCGAGAATACCAATCTTCGCCCCGTAGAAAAAACTGAGATAAATATTATTGAGAACTGGAGTTTGAGCACCTGAAAAGGTTTTAGTTACTCCAGACATAGAGAAAATTACCTTCTTATCGTCTGACATATGATCGTCTATTAAAATTAAAATCTAAACTCTTCCTTTTAGGGCATTAAAAACCCAGGCGATGGCAAAAAAACCAATCCCTACCGTAGCAAACCCCCATCCGGCAACCTCATCGTATTTAAACGCAGCCAAGGCTAAAAGCACGAGTCCCATAAGGATCATCAGAAATGTAGCGTAGGCTAAAACTGTATTTTTATTCATGGTTTTGTATTTGTTGCAGAGCCCAAAGTTCGTAAAAATGGCTTAATAAATCGTACCTTCACAGCATTATTGCTAATCGTACAAATCGGTATAAGCAGGCTATGAAAAAGACCAAAAAGCAACTCGAGAACGAAATTCACCATCGCAATTCAGTAAAAGAACTTCAATCGATTTTAGGAGAAGTTTATCTAGGCGGTGGTAAAAAACGTCTTGAAAAGAAAAGATCAGAAGGAAAGCTAACGGCTCGCGAACGCATCTCCTATCTATTAGATAAGAATACCCCTTACCAAGAAATTGGTGCACTGACCGCTCATAACCAATACCAAGAGCACGGCGGTTGTCCTTCTGCAGGTGTGATCACCATTCTCGGATATGTAAACAACAGACTATGCATCATAGTTGCTAACGATTCTACAGTTAAGGCCGGAGCATGGTTTCCATTAACCGCTAAAAAGAATCTCAGAGCACAAGAAATAGCGATTGAGAATAACATACCTATTCTTTATCTCGTAGATAGTGCTGGGATCTATTTGCCCCTTCAAGATGAAGTTTTCGCCGACAAGGAGCACTTTGGTAGGATTTTCAGAAATAATGCAAAATTAAGCGCCATGGGAGTTCCTCAGCTCTCCGCCGTTTTAGGTTCTTGCGTGGCCGGAGGCGCCTATTTGCCTATCATGAGCGATGAAACAATTATGGTTGAAGGTGCAGGTTCAATCTTTCTTGCTGGCCCTTATCTAGTAAAAGCAGCCATAGGAGAAACTATTGATGCTGAGACCTTAGGTGGTGCACATACTCATAATGCGATATCTGGAGTTGCCGATTATAAAGCAAAAGACGACAAAGAGGCTTTAGATATTCTGAAACAATTAGTAGGGTCTTTAAAACGGTCAAAAACTGCAGGTTTTGACCGAATAAAAAGTGAGGCTCCACTCATAGCTCCTGAAGAGATTTACCATCGTTTGCCTTCCAAACGAAGCGAAGCCTACGATACCAATACAATTCTTGAAACCATCGTTGACGCTAATTCATTCCTCGCCTATAAAGAGTCTTATGGAAAAAGCTTGATCACCGGTTATGCACGTATCGATGGCTGGGCGGTAGGAATTGTAGCCAATCAGCGAAAAATCGAGAAAAACGCCAAAGGTGAGATGCAAATTGGAGGGGTGATTTATTCAGACTCAGCCGATAAAGCAACCCGTTTCATTGCCAACTGTAACCAAAAAGGAATTCCATTAGTTTTTCTACATGATGTTACAGGTTTTATGGTAGGAAGCAAAAGTGAACACGGAGGAATTATCAAAGACGGAGCGAAGATGGTAAACGCGGTTAGCAATTCAGTGGTTCCAAAATTTAGCGTAGTCATGGGTAATTCATACGGGGCCGGAAATTATGCTATGTGTGGAAAAGCCTATGATCCTCGATTAATTGTGGCGTGGCCCTCTGCAGAGATCGCCGTGATGAGCGGAGGTTCAGCATCCAAAGTACTATTGCAAATTGAAGAAGCTAAGCTTCAGAAACAGGGAAGCAGTCTTTCAGATGAAGAAAAGCAGGCCCTACTAGAAAACATCGAATCAAAATACAAGGAAAGTACTTCACCCTATTTCGCTGCCTCTAGATTGTGGGTTGATGCGATTATCGATCCCATTGAAACTAGAAAATTAATTTCACTCGGGATTGATATGGCCAATCACAATGACGAAAAGCAGACTTTTAATATGGGGGTACTCCAAGTCTAAAGTGTGGCTCGCTTATCAATTTTACCCGTTGCGGTATAAATAAAGTTTTTGGAAATCACCTTTCGTGGCTTGTGATAGTTTGGCCAATCTAGGGCTTCTATAAATTCTTTTACAGAGGAACATTCAGAATCTTTCTCAGCATTTATTACAACGGTAATCTGACTGCCCAAATCTGGGTGTGGAGTTCCACAAACAAAAAACTCCTTCTCTAGGTGGTTTGATCTTAAAATTTCTTCTACCACCCTCGGATGAATTTTTATTCCCCCTGTATTGATGACCTCATCTAATCGTCCAATCAGAATGAAGTGAGATTCATCAAGAAGTTCAACTTCATCGTTGGTACGATGCGTTTTGGTACGAAGATGCGGTGTTTCAATAACTAGTGCCCCATTATCCGCTTTTGAAATTTTAACGCCCTCTAATAGATTGAAAAATAAATCGTTAATAGGGTAACGCTCTCTTAAGGCAATATGAGATAAGGTCTCAGTCATCCCGTAGGACTCTACTATTCGCTCTGGTTTCGTTAGCAAAGAATCTAGCGTAGAATCAGACAAAGCAGCTCCCCCTATCAAAACATTCTCAATACATTCGAAACTATCTTGACTATTCACCAATTGGTGTGGTGTCATCGAAGCCCAATGTATTTTTCGATGGTGAAACATAGAAGGTTGTATCACAGATGAAGGCTTAACGGTGATGAGCTCTGCCCCCACTCGCATGGCACGTACAAGCATCATTAGCCCACCAACAGCCCTCAACGGGAGACATAGTAATAAATTAGAATACGCGGTCAACCCGAGTTCTTTAATACTCAAGTCTGCGGACGCTACTAAGTCCTCTATAGTAAATTGAATTTCTTTGGGAACACCTGTTGATCCTGAGGTGCGAATACTTAAAGAAGTAATTTTACTCTCAGATAGCTTGTATAGCTCATTAATGACAACTTTTAAACCCTCAGGAGCATTAAGAAGTATCTCCTCTTCTAATTGAGCTAGAGACTCAGAAGATTGGATGAGATGACCATTGATTTTCCAAGGCTTAAAATGCATCGTTATCGGTTGATCCAAATAATTTTTGTCTCGTATTCTTCCATTGATACTTTTTAGAGAACACATAAAGTATTAATGGGTAAACAACTAGCAAGGGTAATAGGGCATCAATTCCAAAACTAGGTTCGCTTACGTCTTTAAGTACCGAAGGAACATTGAAAGCGGTCCAATCTGCCGACACCAATAACGCTCCAATTAAATTGTTGGCAGCATGAGTACCTAAGGCTAATTCAATTCCTTCATCAGCCAGAGTCATCACACCGAAAAAGAAACCTGATCCGATGTAATAAGCTAGAATTCCATATCCGAGTTTCTCCACCTCTGGATTCGCAATGTGCATAAGACCGAACAATACGGAGGGAATGACGAGCGACCATAACCTTCTTTTCGAAAAGAAACCGATACTTTGAGTTAAATGGCCCCGAAACATCAACTCCTCAAATGAAGTCTGAAAAGGAATCATCACAAGCGCTACGATTAAAAAAGGCCAAAAGGTTGAGAAATCAAATTGCAGGATAAAATGTTCTGGAGCTAAAAAGTACTCAGCAAGTACAGACACTAAAACAACCATCGACCAAATAAAAAAGGAGAAACCTACTCTACCCCAATCAATTTTAGGCCTTCCTGTAAATTGTTTTACAACGGGTAGCTTTAAAACGAGAATGCCATAGACTAATAATATCCAGAATCCTAAGACCAAAGGGAGTAAAATAACAAATAGCGTAGTGGTCGATCCCAACATTTCAATCATCTGTTTCATCGCTGTTGCTGTATCCACAGGACTATTAATGGTTACCCAAAAATTATAGACCATAAGGGCAAAAAACAAAACAGGGATTAATAGAAATTTCCAAAGGGGTGCTTTGGTCTCTTCTAAGCGCTGTATAAACATTTGTTCTCTTTTAAAGTTGGATATTCCAAGGTAATTCATTTTGATAAAAAAGAGCTCCATTAGTAACGAGCAATGGCGAATCGAAATTGTTGGTATACAAGCTTCCTGTGCCTAATCCCTGTTCTAGGGTTGGGTCTAAGGTTGCGGTATATTGAGCTATAGCATTTAGTCCAATATTACTTTCTAAAGCACTTGTAATCCAAAATTGATCGTGAATGCGACTGTACTGCTCGATGGCACCATATCCGCCGATTAAAGCTGGCTTAAAGATGAGATAATCAGGCTGAATCGTATGAATGCAATTGGTTCTTGACTCACTGGTTTTTAAACTGATCAATTCTTCGTCTAAAGCAATAGGCATTGGGCTTTCTTCAACAACTCTCGCCATCTCTTGCCACTGTCCAGCTTTGATAGGTTGTTCTATAGAATGTATCCCTAATGCAGCCAAGTCATCCAAAACTGATACAACCGACTTCGAGTCAAATGCACCGTTCGCATCAACTCTTAAAGTAAGCTCTTGTTGACTAAAACGTTCTCTTATAGATTTTAATATTCGGTATTCTTCGTCAAAATTGATTGCCCCAATTTTCATTTTTAGGCATTTGAATCCCTTTTCTAGTAGCGGTTCAATTTGACCTTTCATGAAATTGACATCACCCATCCAGATAAGACCGTTGATCGAAATAGATGATTCACCCCTCGAAAATGGAGAATCAAAGAGATGAAAAGGAGAGGTCGACGATAAATAACTTAAGGTAAGTTGCTCTAGACCAAATTGTATGGATGGATAATCTAAGTTTTCTTGAAGTAGGTCAATGATTCTGGGATCGTTTAGATCAGCTACGAAGTCGAGTAGATCTATCAATTGCTCAACAGATTTTTTTAGCTGATCTACGTACGAAGGTAAGGGATCAATACTAAGTCCTTCAAAACGATTGAACTCAGCAATGGAAACTAAACGATCTACTTCAAAAAGACGAACGATGTAAGTTTCCTTACTGGTTAAAACCCCTCTTGAGGTACCACCTGGTATTTTAAAATTCAATACGTGCCTATGGATATCAAAACGATTCATTTGAGAAAAGCAATGGTGAAACTAACTACCGAAAGTACAAAACAGAATAAAGCTATTTTCTTAAGTTCACCATCGAGATTTCTATAGTCTTCAACTTTACGAACCCTTTGGATATGAGGGATAAGAAAAACGAAAGCAAGTACTAAAAAAATACTATTCGGGCCGAGGACAGCAATGGTTGAAAAGGTAAACCCAACATAGGCGGTGATTAGAAGTAAGTAATGATAAATTTTAGCACGCCCCACTCCCATTCGAACGACTAAAGTGTTCTTACCAGACGCCTTATCTGACTGATGGTCACGCATATTATTTAAATTCAAAACCGCAGTACTCAATGCGCCCGCCGTCATGGTGTATCCGATAGCATAAAGGGGAATCTCTATAGTGAATAACACGATGGTACCTAAAACGGCAACACCTCCAAAAAAGAAGAAAACCATAAAATCACCTAAACCGTAATAACCATAAGGTTTTTTACCTAAGGTATAGGTAAGCGCGGCTACGATAGACAGTGCACCCAGTACCGCAAGAACTGCATAAGAAGTGCTATTTAGATTTGCGATTTGAAGTAACTGATAAATCGCTAACCCGGTTAGAAGAACAAGAACTACAATCCCGGTTTTCAACTCACGAGCAGACAGTAAACCTGCTTGAAGTGCTCTTTTTGGGCCAATTCGATTCTCATTATCTGTTCCTTTTAAACCATCCCCTAAATCATTAGCAAAATTGGATAAGACTTGTAACGAAATGGTTACTACAAGTGCCCAATGAAAGACAGAAGGGTCAAATTTTTCAACAGAAAGAACAACTGTAGCTCCAAAAAATATCCCTGAAAGTGAAAGTGGAAGCGTTCTAAGTCGAGCTGCGGTTAACCAAGCAATAAAGGTTTGCTTCATTATTCAGCGCGGTGAATCTTAAGACGTGTAGTACCTTTGTAAGACGCAACAAAAGCGTCTGAAAAACCAAGTTTAACCAACCCTCTTCTTAATGCGTTTGCCTCTTCTAATGTCTCATACAGACCGATAGAATATTTCATGTAAGGATGAGCTTCTACGAAAATTCCATTGGCTAAACCTGGAGAAATTAAACCAGTAGCCTCCATTGGTAACATACCCGTTTGAACACTGTAAATAGTATCTGAGGTCACCAGATTACGGGCCAAATAAAAATCTTGAATTTTCTTAAGCTCAGTGTTTTCTTCTTCTAACAAACTAATCTTTTCCTCAAGACGAGTTATTTCAGTGGTGTCAACCTCTGGAATCTTAACTAACCACTCTGATAGACTTCCAAAAAAAACCATGGCAATTACCAATAAGGATAGCACCATTAAGCTATACGAAAGCAGACTGTTTTGACGTTTTAGAGAATGAAGTTGTTTAGACACAGAAACTATTTTTGATCAGTAAATATACTTAAACTCCCTTAATTAGAAATTATTTCAGAAGTCGAATACCTCCCGCTTCTATCAAGATTTTTTTAGATTTTAAAAGCCCTCCTACGGCCTTTTTGAAAAGCTTTTTACTCATTTGAGTGAGTTCATAAATCTCATCTGGTGAAGACTTATCGTGAATAGGAAGAAAGCCTTTAGGTGCGGCTTCTAATAATTTCAACAAACTCATTGCGCCCTCCTCTAGCGCTTTTAATCCGACCGGATGTAAACTTAAATCTACCTTAAGATCTTCACGCTGGCGAATCACATAAACGGTTAACTCATCTCCTCTTCTAAGTTGAGCTGAATCTTTGTCGTGATAGACTAGCCCTAACCATTTACCCTCTAATATACATTCAAACCCTAAATCGGAGCGGCTAGCAACAATGGCTTGAAATGAGGTCCCAGGTGTAATCGATTCTGTAATAGGCTCTATGAATCGCTTCCATCGCTTTGAAGCTACTAATCTCCCAGACAATTCGTCTAAATAGCAATAGATAAAAACAGAAGAACCTACCTCAAGATCCTCCGAAGATTCTCGAAACGGTAAAAAGAGTTGCTTTTGTAATCCCCAATCTAAAAAATATCCACTCTTTGAACGGTCTGCGATTTTCAAGTAACCAAAGTGATCGCGCATCACCTTTGGCTGTTTTAGTGAAAGTACAGGTCTTTCTTCATGATCCAGGTAACAAAACAGCGACTTTGTCACTCCTTGTTCAAGATCTGGCGTAATTTCAGCATTGGGCAATAACACCTCAGTTCCTTCCTCGTCAGTAAAATACCAGCCTTGAGGTGTTTTATGGGAGGCTTGTAATTCATTATATAATCCTAAACCAATCATTCGAGTGCTTTAAAGTAATTTAATAAGATAGCCTCATTATGTTGAGGGTGAGTGATTACCTCCAGAAGCTTTGGTATTGATGAAGGATTAAAAAATGAATCCAGTGAATTTTCTAAATCGTTCAACGATTTGACAGAAATGTAATCAAAATCAAAGTGTTTAGCCAAATGTTCGGCGGTAAACTGATGGCGCGTTTCGAAGTATTCTGAAAAATGTAAACTATTTTCTTTCCCGGGTAGAATTCTAAAAATACCGCCCCCACTGTTATTTACAACGATAATTCTAAAATTAGGAGGTAGATCTCGTGACCATAGAGCGTTAGAATCGTATAAGAAGCTAAGATCGCCGGTCACTAAAATTACTGGTTGATCGCTACCCTTAGCATAACCTACAGCCGTAGAAACACTGCCTTCTATCCCACTCGTTCCTCGATTGCAAAACTGATTATTCGCAGTTGGAAATAATTGTGCGTAGCGAATAGCTGAAGAATTCGCCATATGTATTATATATCTCTCGGGGATACCTTTAAAAATCTTGGCGTAGGCTTTAAAATCAGAATAAGGAGCGTCTTCGATATACTCATTTCTACGCTGTTCAAGACCTTGATAATGATTCACCCAATACTTCGGGTAGGAGTCATCAATTTCTAGGGTACCTAAAAGAGATTTCAATTGATCGATCTTCAAACAACCTTTTAGCGTAAAATAGGTATCTCTAGCAGGAGTGCCCTTAAGATGTAGGTGAATTAAATCCTTATGGGTTCTGAGAAGTGCTTTGATTTTCTTCGAAACAATCATACCTCCCGCCGTAATAAGTAAATCGGGTAATAATAGATTGAAACAATCTGATGATTGCTCCAATTTCTCCAAAGGTGCAATTAAGGTATCTATACTGTCTATAGTATCTGATAAACTCAATTGGGACAGGCTCTCATGAAGAAATAATATAGAGTGATGAGACTGTAAATCTGCAAGCCATTTGATTTCCTCTGCTGAAGGCTTCAAAGTACCCACCAAACACATCACCTTTAGTGGACGATTGGTTGGAACAAATTCTAGGGATAAGGAATCATTAACTTGATCTTCAATTTCAAGTCGTTCAGTCTCAACAGAGAATAGCCGTTCTTCGGTCTTATTGTACAGTGGTTCATCAAAAGGGATATTGATATGAACCGGACACTGTGTGGTATTAAGCACAACAAGTGATTCTTCAATACGTGATTGATTTATTGAATTAATAGAATCTTGGTTAGATGAATCGTCGAATAACAAGCTCGTTGAATGGGCAATCATCTTTCCGTAAACACCCTCTTGAAGAATCGTTTGACCATCCCCAATTTCTAACAGGTATTCTGGTCTATCAGCCGATAAAATAAGTAACGGAACCTCACTGTAGAAGGCTTCAGCTACGGCCGGAAAATAATTAAGCAAAGCCGATCCCGAGGTGCATACGAGTACTACGGGTTCATTTTTTGCCATTGCAAGCCCTAAAGCATAAAAAGCCGCCGAACGTTCGTCAACGATCGAATGACAACTAAATGCTTTGTTTTCAGAAAAACCAATCGTTAATGGAGCATTTCGTGAACCTGGAGAAATCACTACCTCCTTTACGCCATGAAGTCGCAAAAGCTCTACGATTAAAAATGCCGATGGAATCGAACTATACATTATTCGACAAAGGTAATAAGGCAGAGAGTAATCTAAGCCATTAAAATAGAAGCTAAAGTTGAAGTTTTCATTCGAATCTCTTCAGATTCTAGTTCAGGATCAGAATCAGCTATGATTCCAGCTCCAACATACACCTTGATTACCCCTTTTTGATAAGACATACATCTTAGATTCACATAAAGGGAGGAGGATTCTTTTTGAACTCTTCCTAAATAACCAGAATAAAGGGATCGGTCAAGTATTTCATGTTCTTCAATATACTGGTAGGCCAAACTTTTCGGATAACCACAAACAGCAGCTGTAGGGTGCAGAATATTTGCAATGTCGGCAGTAGTTAAGTGGGATTTCATCTTCCCTTTTATAATCGTTCGTAAATGAGCCAATTTACCCGCCTTTACGGTCTCCACTTCTCCTACATGCATGAAATCAGCAGATGCATTCAATAATTCAACAATTTCCTTCGTTACCCAAGCTTGTTCTGCCCTTTCTTTTTCTCTGAAAGGATCGACATCTAAGTCTTCCAATTTTCGAGTACCAGCAAGAGCCATCGTTTTAAAATCTCTACGATCTGATTGAACCAATACTTCTGGTGTAATCCCCATCCAAAGACCAAGTTCTGCACTATAAAAAGAATATCGAAAGCCTTCAATATCTGCTGCTAAAACCTTGTGAATTAAACGGTGTATCTCCTTCGAATATGCTACCTCTATCTGAGTATGGAGTACCACCTTGTTCATTAAACCCTTTCCTATTTCATCGATCGCATGAAAGACCTTGGAACGATATTCATTTAGAGTAGAATTAGGAACCTCTAGCGTTTTAAACTGATCATCTCTAAAGGTTGAATCTAACTTAAAAGATTCCTCAGAAAACACCCGGTAATAATAAGGCGAATGTTCTGCAGAAAAAGGACAGGTCACCCATAGATTATCACAAGAATTGTACGATTCATCCTTAATTGCGCTCAATTGCAATAGCACAACCTGATCACTTTTTGGGGATCTATAAAAAGCGAAATCAACACCCGCTTTTAAGAGTTCCTCGATTCTAGAAAGTAACAAAGGAGTTTCCTTAAACACTACTTCTTTTCTAAGGTTATCGTCAGTAATTTACCTACAGAAATTAAAGCACCTTCTTTGTCAGTTACCTTAATTTCCCAGTGCTGCGTAGTTCTACCTAAATGCACCGGTTTAGCAGTCGCGAACACATCGCCCTCCCTTATTGATTTAAGATGATTTGCACTGATCTCGATTCCTCTCACTAACAAGTTTTCAGTCTGTTTAAAGACAAATACAGCAACACTACCAACGGTTTCGATAAGGGCAGCTGTGGCCCCACCGTGCAAAACACCGTCGGGCTGATGAACCGCTGTTGTCACGGGCATTTTGGCAGTTACAGACTGATCTTCAAAATCTACATCTACGAAAGTAATGTCTAAGGTTTCCATTAGTGTCCCCTTCTTTCTTGAATTACAACGATCTAAAACTTCTTGCTTGGAAATCATGGTTCTGTATGGTAAGTAATTATTCGATTAATGTATTTGTTACTCGGTATTTCGATCCTTTTCACCCAATTCGATGGGGTATGATTGTCGTATTGGTAAATATAATTTTGCCGCTTGCTAATCAGGCCATTACTAGTAACAATACTGCTGATATTGCCGTTTTCATCGTACGCGTAGGTTAACTGTTTTTGTGATGTAGAGGTAATCGTATCGCTTTGAATGACATAATCGATAAACTCTTCTTTACTTATTTCAGCGTTTTGATTTCTTTCAATGAAATTTTTACGCAAAAGTATTCCTTGGCTCCATTCTTCAGTAATCGACTGTTCTTTTGTATTTGAAGCCATTTTCTTAATCCATCTGCGCTCGACCAGTTGATTGTTCTTAAAAATACGAGTCACTGTAGAATCGCTAGTTTCAACGTACTGATAATCGTAACGCTCCTCCTCTATTCCATTTGATAGTAATCGATTGAGTAATCTCGACCTATCGTCGTAGTAATAAGTAGTTTTCGAAACACTTTCTTCATCTAATCTTATCGTCCATTCGATCACTTTATTTTCTCTGTAATCGAAATGAAATACATAAGACATGTCTTTAATTAATGAATTGTCTTGATACACTTCAATCCATTTTTGATCTAATGTATCATTCTTGTATATGAATCGTATTTCTTCGCGCCTGTTTTGGTCAAGTAGGGTGCTTATACGAAGTAATCTACCTTCCTTATCAAATTCATAGATCTCTGACCCGTATTCTGATTGTTGAATACATTGATAAA
The DNA here is from genome assembly GCA_036782715.1 of Flavobacteriaceae bacterium. Lineage (GTDB taxonomy): Bacteria > Bacteroidota > Bacteroidia > Flavobacteriales > Flavobacteriaceae > UBA3478. Next base: position 21,155 of record DAIPYN010000018.1, on the reverse strand, counting down.
CGCTTCCTTTCAGGTTAAAATCCTTGACCGTCAGATGGTTGATCTGGGCACTAACAAAATTGAATAGAAAAACGAATAAACCAAAGATTTTAAATCTAAGCATACATCAAAATTACAAGAATGAAATGGCATATTGGGTAGTTTGTGTAACTTGGTGACAAATAATTCAAACATGAAAAGAAGTCTATTTTCTCTCTTAATCTTATCCGTACTGGTCGCATGTGCCAGAAATGAATCCAAAGTACCCGTTGAGGTTAGTGATGCAGATGCCGTCGAACTTGCTGCTTCAATTACCGAGGCTGAATTAAAAGAACATTTATTCATTTATGCTTCTGATGAATTCGAAGGACGTGAAACCGGGACCGAAGGTCAGAAAAAGGCGGTTCAGTATATTGTCGACTATTACAAAAAACTGAATATTGATCCTGCAGCAGGTACCAACGACTACATTCAGAAGGTGCCTGTAAACTACACCACGGCTCCGACTGGTTCAGCTTCTGTAAGGAACACCCCTTTAGAATTAGGAGAGCAATTGGTAAGTTTTACACCACTTGATGGTGAATACGCAATGGTGTTTGTTGGTCATGGTATTGTAGATGGAACTATTAATGATTACGAAAACCTCGATGTTGAAGGCAAAATTGTTCTTGCTGTAGCAGGTGAACCTAAAAATGACGACGGAACCTATGTTCTTACTGGAACCGAAGAAATATCAAAATGGAGCAATAGATCTGAGGCACTACCTAAAAGAGTAGATACTGCTAAGGAAAATGGCGCGGCCGGTCTTCTCTTTGTCGACGATGACAATTTTGCACGTTACAACCGCTATTTCTCTTACATGAGAAGAAATAATAGCGGACAAATGCGTTTAGATACTGGCGAAGAAACGCTTTTCAGCGGTTTATTAAAATCAGAATCTCTGGCATTATTCGGTCTAGGTAAGAATGATGTTGAAGGTAAAGCCCTTGATCTAAGTTTCTCTGCCTCTATTCAAGGAGGAACAAAAGAGGTGGATACTGAAAATGTAGCTGCAGTTATTGAGGGAGTCGAATTTCCTGATGAGTACGTTGTAATTTCTTCTCATCTTGATCACATTGGAATCAATGCAGATGGAGAAATCAATAACGGAGCGGATGATGATGGGTCAGGAACCGTTGCGCTATTAGAAATTGCAGAGGCGTTTAAAATGGCGAAAGAGCAAGGAAAAGGTCCAAGAAGAACCATAGTATTCTTACATGTTACCGGAGAAGAAAAGGGTTTGTTAGGGTCTGAATACTATACCGATTTCGAGCCACTATATCCCCTAGAAAATACCGTAACTAACCTGAATATTGATATGATTGGTCGTATCGATCCTGAACGCTCAGGAGATCGCAATTATATCTATCTCATTGGATCAGATAAACTAAGTACCGATCTTCATGAACTCTCTGAAGCGGTGAATCAAAAGTATCTACAAATTGAACTCGATTATACCTATAACGATGAGAATGATCCAAATCGATTCTATTATCGATCTGATCACTATAATTTTGCAAAGAATAATATTCCAATCATCTTCTATTTCAATGGAACACATGATGACTATCACCGCGAAAGTGATACCCCTGATAAGATCAATTATGACTTATTAGAGAATCGTTCAAGATTGGTATTTCATACAGCCTTAGAAGTAGCCAATAGAGACCAAAAACCCGTGGTAGATAAAGCTGAGGTGGAAGAATAAGGCAATCTTACATATCAATAAAAAAGGGCTCCAAAATGGAGCCCTTTTTCTTTTGGGTGGAAGACCGGGTTCGAACCGGCGACCTCTGGAACCACAATCCAGCGCTCTAACCAACTGAGCTACAACCACCGTGTAATTTCAGGTTGGCAAATGTAGTATTTTTCTCGATTCAATTCAAAGAGAAAAGCACAACAAATTAGTGGATATCAAACAAACTTTTAATTAATGGATAGCGTTGAACCGTAAAACCCTCTGCATAAGCAACTCCAGTAATTCTTCCCATATTCTGAGCACGGTACTTCACCGAATCTAAAAAGTTCTTACTGCTTATAGGTGTTTCAGGCTCCTTACTGTTTGGATCATAAAACTGCGTAGAATAGGCAAGAATAGACGCTACCTTCTGATCAATAGTATGACTGATGTCTACAACAAAATCAGGTTCAAGGTCGTACCATTGAATCATGTGATAAACATGCTTTGGACGAAAGGCTTCTTGATTTTCTCCTTGATCATTTAAGGTGGTAATTTTCTGTAATCCACTTAAAAAACAGGCATCACTGACTAGCTTCGCCCCTCTCCCGTGATCAATATGTCGATCATGAATTGCATTGGCAATTACAATCTTTGGACGATACTTTCTGATTTTTTGAATTATGGCCAGTTGATGTTCTTTATTATTTTCGAAAAAACCATCTGCAAAGCCTAGATTTTCTCTAACACTAACCCCGAGTATTTTTGCAGCTTTTGATGCTTCCTTATCGCGATCGTCTGCAGAACCCCTAGTTCCTAATTCTCCCCGGGTAAGATCTATGATTCCTACCAATTTACCTTCAGCTACTGCAGAAGCGATTGTACCAGCGGCACCTAATTCAGCGTCATCGGGATGCGCACCAAATACTAAAAGATCTAATTGAGTCATAGCTAAATTGGTTACTTATATACCTTCTTATACTTGTAAAGACTAATTCCTCCCAGTATAATTACTCCGAGTAAGGTGTAATATACAAAGGTTGGCGTAATGACTTGATCACCAGACGCATATGAGTGAAGACCTACTAGATAAAAATTCACTCCAAAATAGGTCATCATAATACTGGCAAAGGCTACAATACTGGCAAAGTTAAACGCCCAACGCCCCTTTAAACCGGGAACTAAACGCATGTGCAACACAAAAGCATAAACCAAAATTGAGATCAAGGCCCAAGTCTCTTTAGGATCCCATCCCCAATATCTACCCCATGATTCATTGGCCCATTGACCTCCTAAAAAGTTTCCGATCGTAAGCATAATCAAGCCGATCGTTAAGGCTAATTCATTGATAATCGTCAACTCTTTAACGCTGATCTTCATGCGTTCAATATTCTTAGAATTACTGAGTGTTATCAGTAGTAGAGAAACTATACCAAGGATCATTCCGACCGTAAGAGGGCCATAAGAACCTACAATAACTGCCACGTGGATCATCAACCAGTAACTATCTAAAACAGGCTGCAGATTAGCAACTGCAGGGTCTACCCAATTCTGATGAGCAATCCATAAAAGCATAGAAGCAACAAAGGTTGAAGAGGCCAAAGTAAAGTCACTCTTTTTACCAAGAGCGATTCCCATACCGATGGTCGCCCAGGCTACATATAAGATACTTTCGTAAGCATCACTCCAAGGAGCATGTCCCGAGATATACCATCGAAGAATCAGCCCAGCAGTATGTAACACAAAGAGTAGATAAATCAAATACCTAAAACCTGAAATGGTGAACGTTAATGACTTGCGTTCCTTGTAGATATTCGCTACCACTAAGAAGAATAAGAAAATACCAATAAGCGCATCGTACTTGTAGAGACGATTGAATAGATCGATCCGATTGTAAATAATCTCCGCTTTTATCTTCGAATCAGAAGGTATCACCTCGAAACCAAGCTGTTTTTGACTTCTCTTTAGGCTATTAAGGAGCTGTTCAGCCCTACTGTAATCACCGGTTTGTACCCCTTGATCTACGTATTGTAGGTAAAGTGGTACTGAATTAGAAACAAAACTCCCATAAAGAGTGTCTGCGACGGTTACGGCTCCTGAACGATACTCTAAAGCTGATGTCCACTTATTATTTTCATCGGTTGGAACAGGGAATATACGCAGTATGTCACCACTTAAAGCACGATTTAGGAGTGCCAAGCGCAGAGCCGCATCTTTGAAGTCTTGTTGAAACTTGTTTGGAGTAGCTGTTGCGTAGGCTTCTTGTAAATAAGGACCGAGCTTATTCGAACCTGATTCATCAAAAAAATCAGTAACCTTAACAAAACGTTGATCGCTATCGACTCCTATGATTTTACGAATACTGTCGTTTTGGGCTTTTTTATCTAAAGCCAAGATCTCGGTATTATACCAAAGGCCAGGATACAACATCATTGACAGCATCACCTGCTCAGGAGCAAGCCCTTTGTAATCATTTTTAAAACTCAACTTTCGAAGTAGTTCAGAAGCAAAGGTGTGTGCTGGCTTCATTCGTCCCTGATCGTCTTGGATAACAAGGGAAGCAAATTGCTCTGCATGTTTCTTATCGACTACATTCGAAAAAATAATGGAGTCCACTTCCTTTTGAGTAGGCAGATTAGATTGAGCCAAAGCACTACCCAGTGATAATAGCGTCAAGAGCAAGGTCAAAGAAGCCTTTTTCTTCGCTAGTTTTTCGAGCGACTGAGCGAGCACTTTGAAGCGTGTTTTTCCGAAAAAAAGAAGGCCCATCAAACCGATATAAAGTAGAAAATAACCAATATAGGTGATCCATGTACCCCAGAAGTCGTGATTTACAGATAACACGGTCCCTGTCTCATCTGGAAAAAAGCTTGATTGAAAAAACCGATACCCTTTGTGGTCTAATACGTGATTCATGTAAATGTCGTAATCAAAAGACTTTTCATCTTCGACCGAAATACGACTCATAAACGATGAATAATTCACCTCAGTACCTGGATATTTCTCGGCGATAAAATCATTTAAGGTAATTGCAAAAGGAAGTTCATATTCCTTTGAACCATAACGCATGGTGAAATCAAGACCCCCTAGAGTAAAGGGAGTCTCAAAATCTGTAAAACCTTGCCCTCCAAGCAACGTAACCTCTTTCGATTGATCCCCCGCCAACACATTCAAAACTAAAGCTTGTTTCGCCTCTGTCGAAGAATCTGATGAAGGGACAACACCTACCTTACCTCGAATAGCACCGTTAGGAATTACAAAAGCTAAATCACCCATAGTATAGAGCGATCTTAGTTGTAAGGTATCTTGAACATCTGACTCTAGTCGTCCAGTGTACTGATCAGCCATTCGCATAAAATCAGCGGTAAATGGGCTCTTAACTAGATAATTTCCGTCCCCATCTAAAGTAATAGAGATCGCTCCTTCGGTAGGCTTGTTAAAAGAAAATAGCGTATTGTGAATATTCGAAACAGTACCCTCTTCAATGAAGTGTTCATGGCGGGTTCCACCTCCTGATTCTACAATTTTAAGCAACAGTTTTCCACTTTCATCAGGAATGATGTCTTCTACGGCTTCTTCGATAAAGTCTACATAGCTAATAGTGACTGGAGTATCTCCGAAACGTGAGTTCCAAGGTAGGCTACTTTTTCTGCCCTCTTCACTAAAAATCATATCATCCTCTAATGATTTTCTTCTGCGATTACCCTCTAAGTCTCCATCAATGTAAACCGTTAAAAAAGTTTTGTCTGAATAAAAGCTCGATGCGGTTTCACCTTCGGCGATAGGCATCATACCTTCAAAACTGATGTATCTCGTTACTCCTGCCCCGATAATGATTAATATCCAACTTAGGTGCAATGCCAGAATTGGCCATTTACTCCATTTCCAAAGTTTGTACCGTTTAATATTACCGAGAAAGTTAATGACAAAAAGGAGCATCATCAGCTCGAACCATTTTGCATTGTAGATATAGATTCGCGCGGTTTCGGTACTATACATGCTTTCTATGAAGGTTCCAACAGCCATTGCTAATGCAAAAAGGATGAATAAAACACTCATTAATCGCGTTGAAAACAAAAATCGCAACAATGGATTAACCATGAAAAGAGCTTTAGTTTAGAGTGCAAAATTAAGGCGTTTTAAGCTAAAAACAGTAGCTTCGAATATGTATATGATTCAATCCGTGGGTATTATTGGGTGCGGCGCTTTGGGAAGAAATTTATTTCACAACCTCAAATCGTTAAAAGGTTTAACTATTGAATGTTTTTGCCGAAGTATTGAGAAAAACGATGCTCTATATCAAAGCAGTGTTCACGATATAGAAGAGCTCTTTCATTGTGATCTTATTTTGATCGCTGTGTCTGACCAAAATATTATTGAGGTAGGTCAACTACTGACCAACTATTCAGGAATAGTAGCTCATTGTAGCGGTGCTACCCCACTTCATCATTTTAATGGGAAAGAAGGAGTATTTTATCCACTTCAAAGTTTTTCAAAGTCAGTGATTCGGTCCTTCAAAGAAATACCACTACTCATCGAAGGAAGTAACGAAGAAACTACCAAACAACTGTACTCATTGGCCCAAAGACTGAGTAATCAAGTGCAACATTTATCCAGTGAAAAGCGTCAAAAGCTGCATTTAGCAGCAGTGATGAGCCAAAACTTTAGTAACCATCTAATTGCATTAATACAGGCCTACCTAGAAAAGGAAGCTATTTCGTTTCAAGCTTTAATACCGTTACTTGAAGAAGGACTAGGTCAAGCAATCCATCAGAATGCAAAAGAAATTCAAAGTGGCCCAGCACGCAGAAAGGATACCAAAACCTTAGAGACGCACTTAAGTTTGCTCAAAGAAGAAAAAAGGCTGCTACCTTTGTACGAGCAGTTAAGCGAATCAATCAAAACCTATTATGAAGAAGATTTTTAAAGCAGAGTTACACCATATCAAACATTTTGTATTCGATGTAGATGGAGTGATGACTGATGGCACCGTAAGTATTGATTCAAATGGGGAGCTTATTCGAACCATGAATGTCAAAGATGGTTATGCACTGAAGGTAGCATTGCAATCAGGCTACGGAATTGGAATCATTACTGGGGGTACCAATAAAGCGGTAAAAGATCGTTTAAAAGCTTTAGGTATTACGGATATCTTTTTAGGCGCACACGATAAAGCTACAGTACTTAAAGAATACATAGAAGATTACGGAATAAATCCTGAACAGACCCTTTATATGGGTGATGATTTACCCGATCTGCCGGCTATGCAACTTTGTCGTCTTGCTACTTGTCCGCAAGATGCAGTCCCAGAAATCAGAGATAAAGCAGATTATATCTCCCATATTCACGGAGGTAAAGGCTGTGTTAGGGATGTCATCGAGCAAGTATTAAAAGTTAACGGGCACTGGAACAATGATTCAACAATTACTAGCGCGTAAAGCCAAAAAATTAGTACTAGGGTCGCAATCTCCTAGACGCAAAGCTTTTCTCGAAGAACTCCACCTTACCTTTTCTACAAGAAGTTCATCTATAGAAGAAATCTATCCGCCAGAACTAGTAGCCGAAGAGATTGCTATTTACTTAGCTGAACTCAAATTCGAAGCACTCGAACCAACACTACAGGAGGATGAGCTATTAATAACCTCAGATACAGTTGTTTGGTATAACAATACCTCCTTAGAAAAAGCCGCAAATAAAGATGATGCCATTCGAATGCTTAAAGCACTGTCTAACAATAAGCATCAGGTAATCACCGCTCTTTGTATAGGGGATTCCTATAAAAGATGGACCTCTTATGAAGTTACTCAAGTGCATTTCAGAGAACTAAAAGAGGAAGAGATCGAGTACTACATTGAACACTACCAGCCCTTTGATAAGGCTGGCGCTTACGGTATACAAGAATGGATCGGGCTTATTGGTATCACCCATATCTCAGGCAATTATCCCGCTGTGGTCGGATTACCAACTGCCCTGCTCTACCAAGGACTTATCGAGTTTTTAGAGGATTAGATTTTGTTTATCTTTTTATGGAAAAGAGTTAAACAAATTGTATCTTTGAAGTATGTATTGGTACTACCTCGAAGCAGTTCAAGAATTACCTATAGGAACAGACGAAGCCTGGCAATTTCTTACAAATGCCAAGAATTTAGAATTCTTGACACCACAGCCAATGAATTTAACCATCAAAAGCTCGAATACCACTCCGCTTTATACAGGTAAAATTCTTCACTACAGTGTTACTCCATTACCCTTATATAAAACACTATGGGTTAGTGAAATCAGTAGTTATATTGAAGGAAAATTGTTCGCTGATAAGCAGTTATACGGTCCTTATAAATCTTGGAACCATGAACATGAGGTTACCCGATCAAAAGCAGGGAGCACCATCATTGATCGCGTATATTTTCAAATGCCCTTTGGGATATTAGGAGGTTTTGCCTACAATTTAATCGTTAGAAGGGCCCTATTTAAAGCATTCTCATTCAGAAAAAGTCAATTAATCAAGCTTTATCCATCTGCTGAGAATCTTCAATATTCATTTCAACTTAAAAGAATAAAAGCATGAAACACGTTCTTCTAGTAGGAGGTTCGACAGGAATCGGAAAAGCCCTCACTGAGGAGTTACTACAAAAAGGTCATAGGGTCACTATGGCCTCTAGAAATCGCCCAGATATTGATCATTCTCAATTTAACCATCTTACTTTCGATGTGTTGACCTCAGATGCATCTGAATTGTCGAATGTCGGAGCGCTAGACGGTTTTAGCTATTTGCCAGGAAGTATTGCTCTTAAACCCTTACAAATGTTGAAGGAGGAGCAGTTCAAATCAGATATGGAAATCAATTTCTTTGGTTTGGTAAGATGTGTAAAGTCAATAAGTAATCAACTTAGTGAAGGTGCTTCACTCGTTTTCTTTTCAAGTGTAGCAGCACAACTAGGAATGCCTTTTCATAGTTCAATTGCTGCTGCGAAGGCGGCAGTTGAAGGCTTTACCAAATCATTAGCCGCTGAAAATGCCCCAAAATGGAGGGTGAATTGTATCGCTCCTTCGCTTACCGATACCCCATTAGCGGCTCGATTGCTAAACAATGACAAGAAACGTGAGATGATCGAGGAGAAACATCCGCTTAAAAAAATAGGTAAAGCCACTGATCTAGCGAAACTAGCCCTATTTCTTCTCAGTGATGACAGTTCTTGGATCACCGGACAGGTTATCGGTAATGATGGAGGAAAATCAACATTGAGCATTTAATATCATGAACGCAATCTTTTGGTTTCGTCGTGATTTAAGACTGTTCGATCACAGGGTATTACACGAGGCACTCACTGAGTGTGATAGTGTATCCCCAATATTCATTTTTGATCCATCTATTCTAGATCATCTTCAGAAAAATGACCACCGGGTACAGTTTATTTTTGATAGCCTTAGGGATTTGAATAAATCTCTTAAATCAAAACAACAATCAATCCAGATATTTTTTGGAAAACCAATCGCTGTTTTCAAGCAACTCATTGAAGAGAACTCGATTCAAAGAGTTTACACAAGTGCTGATTATGAGCCTTATGCTCGAAAAAGAGATGGCGAAATAGCCGAACTCCTAAAAGAACAGGATATAGAATTTATTCGTAAGAAGGATGGAGTCATCTTCGAACAGGATGAAGTGGTTAAAGATGACGGATCGCCATACGTAGTCTTTACACCTTACAAGAGGAAATGGATGAGTCAATTAAGTCCAGAAGAAGATTTCAAAGAGTATAATGTAGCTCCTCATCTAGAAAAGTTCAATACGCTAAGTACTAAGCTGAGAATCGTTCAGGAGTTATCTGATATTGGTTTCTCGCAAAGTACTATACCTGCTCCGACCATTAGATGGAATGATTCGATTGTTGAAAATTACGAGGACACTCGTAACTTTCCTTCAGTGCCGGGTACTTCTCAGCTAGGAACAAGCTTACGATTTGGAACTGTTTCGATACGACAACTAGCTAAAAGGGCCTTCAAGTCTGCGAATCATACCTTCTTAAGTGAACTTATATGGAGAGAATTCTTTCAACAAATCTTGTGGCACTTCCCAAAAACAGTTAACTATTCCTTCAAGCCTGCCTATGATCGTATAGAGTGGAGAAATGCACCTGAAGACCTTGAGCGTTGGAAAGAAGGTAAGACCGGATATGCACTTGTAGATGCAGGTATGAGAGAGCTTAATGCTACTGGATACATGCATAATCGAGTACGAATGCTAGTCGCGAGCTTTCTATGCAAGCATCTATTAATTGATTGGAGATTAGGAGAAGCCTATTTCGCAGAAAGATTGTTTGACTTTGAGTTAGCAAGTAATGTGGGTAACTGGCAATGGGCTGCAGGATCTGGGGTGGATGCGGCTCCCTACTTCCGAATTTTTAATCCAATGACTCAAGTCAAAAAATTCGATGCAGATTTGATATATATCAGAAAATGGGTTCCAGAGTTTGAATCGATACGATACCAACCGATGGTAGACCATAAGTTTGCGCGAGAACGTTGTCTTTCTACTTATAAACAAGCACTGAATTCGTAAAGTTCCTTTTCGTATCTTCACTAGCAAACCTTTAAAGAGATATGAAAAAAGCACTTCTATTCGCTTTGTTGTTCGCAAGTTTCTTTGCAGCGAATGCACAGCGATTAAGCAAACACAAAAAAACAATCATTGCTTCAGTAGAAAACCATGAAAGAGAACTCATTGCGATCAGCGATTCCATATGGGCTCTTGCAGAAACAGCATTTGAAGAACATCAATCTGCTCGAATTTTGGCAGACTATGCAGAATCTCAAGGATTCAATGTAGAGCGCGGAGTGGCAGGTATTCCAACCGCATTTGTAGCTACGTATGGTAGCGGTTCACCAGTAATCTCTGTATTAGGTGAATTCGACGCTTTACCTGGAATTTCACAAAAGGCGAGCCCGGTTAAAGAGGCTTTAAACGAAGGTGCTGCGGGTCATGGTTGTGGCCATAATTTATTTGGTGCTGGTAGTTTAGGTGCCGCTTTAGCAGTTAAGGAACTTATTGAAACAGGTAAAATAAAAGGAACAGTAAAGTTTTTGGGTACTCCTTCAGAAGAAAAATTCTTTGGTAAAATCTGGATGGTTCGTGAAGGCCTGTGGAACGATGTCGATGTGAATTTGAGTTGGCACCCAGCTGCTCAAACTGAAGCAGATGTACAAAGTTCATTAGCCTTAGTAGATTTTAAAGTAGAATTTTTCGGGCAAACCGCCCATGCCTCTGCAGATCCATGGAATGGTCGTTCAGCATCTGATGCCCTAGAAATCTATACAACGGGGATCAACTACTATCGTGAACATGTAAAACCTACGGTCAGAATCCATTACCACATCCAAGATGGAGGTCAAGTGGTAAATGTAGTTCCTGATTACTCTAAACTATGGGTACGCGTTAGAGATACGAAAAGAGAAGGTATGATGCCTGTCTACGAGCGAATCAAAGAAATGGCTGAAGGTGCAGCAATTATGGCTGATGTAGACTATAAAATCTCACTGATCTCCGGTATTTATGAAGTTCTCGTTAACCGCCGTGGCGGTGAGATTATGCAGTCTAATCTAGAACTCCTTGGGCCCATTGAATATACCGAAGACGAAATTGCATTTGGTAAACGTATTCAACAAGAAACCGGAAAAAAACAGGTAGGAATGGATGCCTCAATCAATCCATTACTCCCTACTGCAGAGCATCCAGGAGGAGGCTCTACCGATGTTGGAGATGTTAGCTGGAACGTTGCTAATATTAACCTAGGAGTAACCACTGCTCCAAAAGGAACACCTTGGCATTCTTGGGCTGTTGTTGCTTGTGGAGGTATGAGTATCGGACATAAAGGAATGACTTACGCCGCAAAAGCAATGGGAATGACCATGGTTGATCTTTTTGAAAATCCTAAATGGGTTGAACAAGTGAAGGCTGAGTACAAGGAAAGAAAAGGAAATACCGTATACGAAGCCATTGTACCTGATGGCCCACCACCGATTAATCAATAATCAATGAAAGCCTCCCTTTGGAGGCTTTTTTTATTAATACAGATTAAGACAATAATCTTTCAAAGGCTATAAATTTGTAAAAAACCGATAACTATGAAAAAGTTTGGCATGGGCTTTCCCTGGCCCACCGAAGATCCCTTCTTGTTTTGTGCACATCACAACGATCAGTATCCCGCTGGCAACTCTGAACAAGGAATTGATAGAGCATTCGTTAGTGATCGAGCGCTAGGAAGTGATTTTACCATAAAGAACGGTTTTCGAATGTATCACGGAAAATCAGTACCTGGTTTCCCCTATCACCCTCATTGCGGTTTCGAGACGATCACATTAGTGACTGAAGGATATATCGATCATAGCGATTCACTCGGAGCCAAAGCACGTTTTGGCAAAGGCGATGTTCAATGGATGACAGCTGGTAGCGGTGTTCAACACAGTGAAATGTTTCCATTACTAGATACCGAAAGATCAAATAAACTAGAACTTTTTCAAATCTGGCTCAATCTTCCTAAAGCAAGCAAATACGTAGACCCTCATTTTGATATGATTTGGGATCACGAAGTTCCTAAGTGGAAAGATAAAGGTGTTTTTACCCGTTTAATCTACGGATCACAGGGTGGCTTTCAACAGCACAAATGTCCACCTAACTCATGGGCTGTTCGTCCTGAAAATGAATTAGTAGTTGCGCAATTCATACTAGATCCCGGAGCTACACTTTTACTAAAAGAAGTAAATACTGGCATCTCTCGAAATCTTTATCTATACGATGGCGAAAAACTTATCTACGATGAGGGAAGTTTAACCAAGAATGAAGGATTAAAAGTAGGGGCATCCGAGCGGGTCACTCTACAAAATTCATCCAATAAAGAGGCCTGCCTCATTTTAATGCAAGGTAGACCTATCAATGAACCGGTTGCAAAATACGGGCCCTTCGTAATGAATGAAAGTCATGAAATTGAATCAGTTATTGCAAAGTACCGTATTACGGAATTTGGAGGATGGCCATGGCCAAAGGCAGAAATGACTCATGGATCAGAGCCGATTAGATTTGCTACTTATCCTGACCAAACCACGATTTATGCAGAAAAATAGTTGATAATCAATTATTTAAACTACTTTTAACATAGAACCTAACCTATGTTTTCTCTAATCTACCGCTCGGTAGCTGAGGAGAGTTTTAGCAATGCAGAAGTATATCAGATGCTCAGTGATGCTAGAGACTTCAATGCCGAGCATGACATCACGGGATGCCTTTTATACCATAACCGACGCTTCTTGCAGTTGCTAGAAGGCGAAAAGGAGAAGGTATACCATCTATTCTCACTTATTGAATCGGACTCACGCCATAAGAATATTGAGATTATTCAGACAGAGGAGAAGACTGAACGCTTGTTCAATAAATGGAGTATGGCCTTTTACGATTACGGTAACCTAGCGGTTTCCGCACAAATTAAATTATCACAAATAGACACGTTTTTTGAGGATTCAAAGGCACTTAAAACTCAAAGCCGACTTACTAATCCTTTCTTTAATGAAGTGCGCGCTATGCTTATTGAAAGGGCTATTTAAGAGACACGCTTAATTTTTGCGCCTATCGATTGTAATCTCAATTCAATATCTTGATAACCACGATCAATCTGTTCAATATTTTGAATTTCTGACGTTCCTTTAGCAGATAAAGCGGCTATAAGCAATGCCATCCCCGCTCTTATATCAGGAGAACTCATTTTAGCTCCTCTCAACGAAGAATTAAAGTCAAGCCCAATCACATTAGCTCTATGAGGATCACAAAGAATAATCTGTGCTCCCATATCAATGAGCTTGTCTACAAAGAATAAACGACTCTCAAACATCTTTTGATGAATCAGGACCGATCCTCTTGCCTGGGTAGCAACCACTAATAAGACGGAGAGAACATCTGGAGATAAACCTGGCCAAGGAGCATCTGAAATGGTCATATGTGAGCCATCAATAAATGACTGTATTTCGTAACCTTCTTTATGCGCAGGAATAATCATATCATCACCCTCCTTTAAAAGAGTGATACCCAATTTTGCATAAACTCGTGGCAGCTGACCTAATTGCTCCCAAACGACGTTTTTCAGACGAAGCTCTGATTTCATAATTGCAGCAAGACCAATCCAGCTACCAATTTCAATCATATCAGGTAACAATCGATGGGTAGTTCCTCCTAGCGATTCAACACCCTCAATCGTAAGTAGATTTGACCCAATTCCCCCAATTTTAGCACCCATTCTAACCAGCATATTACACAACTGCTGTAGATAAGGCTCACAGGCAGCATTGTAAATCGTTGTAGTACCCTTTGCTAAAACGGCAGCCATCACAATGTTAGCGGTTCCAGTCACCGAAGCTTCATCTAGAAGCATATAACAACCATTTAACTCATCTGCCTCAACACCATAGAAAAATTCCTTTTCATTGTATCTGAAGCTAGCACCTAATTGTATGAATCCCTCAAAGTGAGTATCTAATCTACGTCTACCTATTTTATCCCCTCCTGGTTTAGGTATAAAACCCTTTTTAAAGCGCGCCAGCATTGGACCAACAATCATGATCGAGCCTCTAAGACTCGCTCCCTCTTTCTTAAAAGCTTCAGATTGCAAGTAATCTACATTCACCTCATTCGCCGTGAAAGCATACGAATCTTTAGAGAGTCTTTCAATTTTCACGCCTAATTTTCCTAGGATATCAATCAATCTATTTACATCAACAATATCTGGAACATTCTCAACAACTACGCGCTCTGGAGTAAGCAAAACGGCGCATAATATTTGTAAGGCCTCGTTTTTGGCTCCTTGTGGAGTTATCGTTCCTGACAGCGGGTGACCACCTTCAATAATGAAGCTCGACATACTATTCTATTTCTTTTTTGAGCGATTGTTGCGATGATTTTTACGTGCCTGTGACTTGGCAGGACGATTAATTCGATTCTTAAGAATTTCTTCGCTATCCGTTAATTTATCCTCTTTTGGGGTTAGTTTCAGGATACCTCCGCTTAACTCTTCTAAATGATCAAAGATGGCTTGATCATCTACCGTGTCTTTGTTCCAGTTTAGGTAACACTTCTTCATATGATTCGCAATTACATATGCGAAGCCTTCCCGCTTTTCGGCATCATCCCATCCCACAGCAACATCAATCATACGCTTGATATTATTTCCGTAAAATCGATACTTCGGAAAGTTCTGCGGATAAGGTAATACCTCTGGTCGTTGAGCCAGCAATTCGGCAGAGGGTTTAGGAAATGGTGCATCAACATCAAGTGCAAACCCTGACATAATAAAAAGTTGATCCCATAATTTATGTTGAAAATCAGGCACGTCACGTAAATGAGGTTGTCTATTACCCATGATATCAACGATCGATTGTGCAACCTTATTGCGCTCCTCACGATCATCAATCTGCATTGCATGATCTACCATTTGTTGAAAATGGCGGCCATTTTCAGGAATAATAAGGACATTACGTTCCGTATTGTATTGTAAGTGGTCTAAACTTTCTAAAATCATATGTTATGCAAAATACGTATATCCTCGGGCTTATAAAGAAATAACTCCTTCAATTTCACCCACACGTTTGTATTTTTCAATTACGGCATCCGGTGAAAGCATAAGAGTTTTAACACTGACGCTTGTGTAAGTACCAGCTTTTGATGGTTTTAATTGCATCCGTTCTTTTTCATTTTCAAAAACGTCAACTACAGCATCTAGTGATTGAGAGTCTGATTTTACAATAAACTTAAAGAGATATATAGAAGGCCAAGAAGTTTCGCTCTCTAATTTTTCTTTTAAACTCTTATAAAATTCATCTTGGGAGGTAGAACTCATTTCGGTGTATTTTTGGCAAAGATATCGAACAGTAATGCGTAAACCGAAAAAAATAGTGTTTAGTGGTGCTCCAGGGAGCGGAAAAACCAGTGTCATTTGCGAATTAGAAAAGAGAGGATTTCATGTCGACCATGAGGTCATCAGAGATCACACTGCATCATTATTGAGCGATAAGGAAGGGATGTTTGAAAACCCATTAGAAGCTCTCGATGATCCTATACCCTTCAACGAAACTCTTCTGAAGTTAAGATTGAATCGGTTTCAGGCTCAAATTAAGGAAGACACCTTCTTTGATCGAGGTATGGTAGATGTTTTGGCATACATGGATCATTTTAATCAACAATACCCCCAACTCTTCAAAGATACTTGCTCACAGAATAAATACGATCAGCTTTTCTATTTTGAACCTTGGGAGTCCATATATACCCCTGATCCTACTCGTTTAGAAACGTTTAAAAGCGTTTTGCAAATAAATGAAGCTTTAAAGAACGCTTATTCTTGTTTCGGATATGAAATAAACATTGTTCCAAAAACAACCGTTGAAGAACGTGCTGATTTCATTCTAAAAACACTATTAGATTGAAGAATAAAACTGACATCGATGCGATCGCCCTAGAGCGGTGGCAGATTAAACAACTTCATTCAGATCAAAGATCAATCATTGAAAATGTCCTTGCAGGGAATGACACTTTTGGTCTTCTAGCAACTGGTGCTGGCAAGTCAATCTGTTATCAATTACCGGGCTATTTACTTGAAGGTGTGTGTATTGTGGTTTCCCCACTTATTGCTTTAATGGAGGATCAAATGAATCAACTAAGGAATCGCGGTTTTAAAGTAGTTGGTCTATTCGGTACCGTTAATCAGGAAACGATCATACAACGTTTAGACAATCTTAAATACGGCAACTATCAGTTTCTATTCCTATCCCCCGAAAGACTGGCCAATACAGTGATTCAAGATCACTTAAAACAACTAGATGTAGCACTATTTGCTATCGATGAAGCACATTGTATTTCTGAATGGGGGCACGATTTCAGACCAAGCTACAGGAAACTCTCTATGATTCGAGATCTATTTCCGCACACCCCTATTCTTGCTTTAACCGCAACAGCCACAAAAGAGGTTATTACGGACATTATTAATAATCTACATTTAAAGGCTCCCAAACAAGTGGTAGGATCCATAGTAAAGGAGAATTTGGGCATCCGTTTTTTCATAAATGAAGATAAACCTTTGATGTTATTAGCCCGAATAAAACAAACTGAGGGAGGCTCTGTGTTAGTGTATACAAGAAGTAGAAAAGGGACAGAAAACCTGTATGAGTGGTTGGTTCAAAAAGGAATTGATGCAACGTTTTATCACGCAGGATTGAACGAGAGTCTGAAAACACAGCGATTAAATGACTTTATCACTGATAAAGTAAAGGTCATGGTTAGTACCAGTGCATTTGGTATGGGTATAGACAAACCCAATGTTCGCAATGTGATTCATTTTGACTTACCTGAAAATTTGGCTCAGTACTACCAAGAAATCGGCAGAGCAGGTAGAGATCGACAAAAGGCTTCTGCAGAACTCTTAGTGAACTCCAAGAGTATCGACCAATTGAAAAATCGAATTATCGCTCAAACTCCATCCGTTGAAGATTTATACCAGGTTTACCGCAAATTGATAGCACATCTCAAAATTGCCGCTGGAGAACAGGAAGGAAATTATATTTTGAGCATCAATCATTTCTGTCGTAAATATTCGTTTCAACCCGCCTTCATCTATCAATCGATAACCACCTTAGAGCGATGTGGTGTTTTAACCTCAGAACCAAATAAGTTAGATACATGGGAAGTACAACTGGATGATCATTGGGTGAGCGATCTGTCCACTTCTGAGATATCGTTCGGGAGAATGCTTTTAAAATTAAAAAGCACCCAATCAGAGGACACTATTAGGCTGACAAACCCTTCAATGAAAACCTTAACGTTTCTTCAAAAAGTAGAGCGGCAAGGTAAGTTGACTCTAAAAGAACCCGAAGAAGGGCTACTGATCCACTGGATGTATCCGAGAGAAGATTCCTATACACAATCATTGATAAGAAAGGTTCACAAACCCAATCTAGAACGAAAGACCCGTCAACTTGAAAGTATGATCGAGTTTTTAAAAACTGATCGCTGTAAAATGCAGTTTATCAGTAATTATTTTGGGATTCAAAGTCAACCCTGTAATCATTGTGAATCATGCCTTCCAAGCTCCATCGAAGAAACTCAAATTCTTGAAATAATTGATCAACGCTCAGTTAGCTTATCTGAACTAGTTTATTTTACGGGCGTATCTTCTACTACCCTTGAATCATCTATTCAGTCTTTATTAGACGGTCATCAAATAAAAATGAATGAAAGCCATAAATTTGAACGTTATTAAAACAAAGGTTCAATGAAGATTGCTTTTTTTGGCACCCCATACTTTGCTGCAGCCCAGCTTGAACATTTAATTAAAGAAGGCTATCAAATTAGCGTAGTCGTTACTGCGCCCGATAAACCAGCGGGAAGGGGTCGTAAAATGAATCAATCTGCAGTTAAGGAAGTTGCCCTAAAGAATGGATTAAACCTGTTACAGCCCACCAATCTCAAAGAAGTAGATTTCGTTGATCAATATCAAAATCTTCAGATAGACGTAGCAGTAGTCGTAGCTTTTAGAATGCTACCTGAATCGATTTGGAAAGCGGCAAAATTAGGCACCTTTAATTTGCACGCCTCGATCCTTCCATCGTACAGAGGAGCTGCACCTATTCAATGGGCGATCATCAATAATGAATCTCAATCTGGGGTAACTACCTTTTTGATTGATGATCAAATTGATACTGGAAATATCCTCTTACAGGCTAAATGCGATATTGATAAAGAAGATACTGGCGGAAGTCTACACGACAAATTACTAGCTTTAGGTAAGCCTCTGATCGTAGAAACGATTCGAGGGTTGATTGATGGTAAAATAAAACCAACAGATCAAGATGAAAGCTCAGCGGTAGTGAGTTATGCCCCAAAGCTGAATAAAGACAATACGCACCTACATTTAGAGTTAAAAGCCTTAGATACTGAACTACTTGTTCGTGCACTCAATCCATTTCCTGGTGCACATGGTCACATTCAAATCGATCAAAAATTAGTTGGAGCTAAAATTTGGAAAGCAAAGGTAGCTGACCTAGAGCACGATGATCATCTAGGAGTCATCCGTGTAATCAACAGATCTCTATTTATTCGTTTTAAAGACTCCTGGTTAGAAGTGGTCGAATGGCAATTAGAGGGTAAAAAAAGAATGCTTGTTAGAGACTTTTTAAACGGAAACCCTACTATTCACGGGGCCAAATGGCAATAAAACCCCTCTAATTAGAAGCTTTTTGATAGAAAATTGTTGATAAACCCTTAAACTTATCAACAAATTAGGTGCTAACCCTCGTATTCACTAGGTTAGGTGAGATTAACACTTATATTTGATTGTTATCAAACTATAACCCTTAATTCTATTATTATGAACAAAACTGAACTAATCGACGCAATGGCTGCTGACGCAGGCATTACTAAGGCAGCTGCAAAGAAAGCACTAGAATCTTTCCTAGGTAACGTAGAAGGATCTCTTAAAGCAGGTAACCGTGTTTCTCTAGTAGGATTCGGATCTTGGTCTGTATCTCAGAGAAGTGCACGTGAAGGTAGAAATCCACAAACGGGAGCTACTATCAAAATTGCAGCTAAAAACGTAGTAAAATTCAAAGCAGGTGCTGAGCTTTCAGGAGCAGTAAACTAATTGACTTTTATTTCAATTCTTTGATACGGCCCCATTTTGGGGCCGTATCTTTTTTAATTAATTTCTTAATTCATGTTTGAGTCTGGAGATTTACTAATAGCAGATCCTTCCTTAGCCTTAGACTATCACTTTTCACGATCAGTCATTTTACTTTCAGAGGTTAATGAGTCGGGCTGTATTGGGTTTGTTTTGAATAAGCCATTACATTACCGTTTAGGTGATTTAATCCCTGAATTAACTTCTGAACACCTTATTTATAGTGGAGGTCCTGTGGAATCTGATAACCTATATTTTCTTCATAATCAACCCGATCGAATTCCTAATAGTGTTTTAATTAAAGATGAGATCTATTGGGGTGGTGACTTTAACGAACTAAGTGAACAATTAGCTATCGGAGAGATTGATGCAAATAAAATTCGATTCTTTTTAGGGTACTCAGGATGGGAATTCGGACAATTACAAGGAGAGATCGATGCTGATTCTTGGGTAGTCGCTCCAAACGGGGAAAAAGAAAAAATTCTTCAATCCCCTCCAAAGTCTATGTGGAAAGATCAGATGACCCAATTAGGTGGTGAATTTCTTCTTTACGCGAACGCACCAGAAGATCCGAGAAACAACTAGTTAGTTGATAGTCATCGAGAAACTATTTTCATACATTTTCTTTCGATATTTCGAGACCGAGAAAACACCTTTCAAAGGACTATATATAAAACACTCGTCTGCTCTTTGTAGTTCAAATGGAGTTAGAGCTACTTCTTCAACAGCCACCCCCCTATCTTTCAATTGCTTTATAAACTGATTCCTTAAAGTTAATCGAGTTACTCCTGTTGACTCTGCTGGAGTCTTTATTATATCCCCAAAACGAATGAATAGATATCCATTTGAGGTCTGTACAATTTCCTTTTTGTGATTAATCAATAGAACATCATCAAGCTGATGATCATTCATGTACCCTTTTGCAACATAAAATGCAGCTTGATTTTCTGAGGGTACCCCTGAAATATAATCTGCTCCTAAAAACCCATTTTTAAAAAGATCTAATTCTTTGAGAGATTTCGTACTTGAATAATCTTCTGGTAATCTTTCTAAATACATCGAAAACTCAGAAACTCCCTCATTTAAAAAAACCGTCCAATTCACTGCTACTTTTTCAAGGCTAACCTGGTTAGCCTCGAGCAACTTATGAATTTCAGAGACAAAAAATTCTAGGGTATAACTGACAGGGATAGGTATTCGATAAATACGCATTGCCGCCATAAGTGAAAAGTAAAATGGCTCAATGGCACTCTCCTCAAGATCATCAGCGATAACGAGCTCATAAACCTTTATGAAATAACCCGAGACTAGGTCACTTAGGGAAAAAAGTGATTTCTCGGAATCAATTAATGACCCGTTAACATTACAAATTTTCATAGCAACTTAGAGTTATTTATACTGAACCAATGATTTTCTTTAAATCATCAATTTGGTTCTCCCAAAGCATTTTAGCCTCATCAACTTCATCGTCTTCAGCAAAATCAATTACAAAAAGACTCACATCTTTAGTCAATTCATCAACAACAATACGCATTTCGAAATAGGTATCATCATCTTCAGAGTACATCCATTTAAAACGAACAAACTCATCGGTCTTCTTTTTCAAAAGCAGGGCTTCTTCTTCAGACTCATCCCAAATAAAGATGAATTTTTCGCCACGTGAATTCACGTTATCTGCATACCATTCAGATAATCCCGAAGGGGTTGCTATATAATTAAATAATAAAGATGGTGAGGCATGAACCACAAACTCAATT
>DAIPYN010000017.1:2761-35643 GCA_036782715.1 Flavobacteriaceae bacterium | reverse complement strand
GCAGAAGAAAATGAGATCCCGTTCCAACGTCATGCCTCTTCACGCTATACAGGTACTGACACCGATGCATTCGCTTACAGTAATGGTGGAGTAGCTTCAGCGCTCATTTCTTTACCATTAAGATACATGCATACTACGGTTGAAACCGTTCATAAAGAAGATGTAGCAAATGTCATTCGACTAATCTACCACAGTGTACAGAAAATAAAAGCAGGAGAATCGTTCTCTTATTTTGATTAACCAAAAAGGCCCTTAAGTAAGGGCCTTTTTTATTTGATCTATTTCAGAGATTTCAAGAATACTAATCTCTCCGCTTGAGAGATTTTTAACCTCAATCTTGTCTTCAGCTAAGAGTTCTGATTTAGGGAATAAAACCAGTTGAGCAGTCCTTTTATCCAAGTATTTAAATTGCTTCTGAACTTTGGTTGCTAACGGATACAATTCCACTGATATACCTGCTTTTCTGAGCTTTTGGATAAATGGCAATAACTGTTTTGAACTTTGATCATCGTAATTGATGATGAATATATCTAGTCGATCTGAAACGTTTTCTGGAAATAAACCCAAAGCCTCTAGGACTAAATAGATTCGATCGAGACCAAAAGAAATTCCAACTCCACCTAATGCTTGACCGCCAAATTGACTCGTTAAATTATCGTAACGACCTCCGCCACCAATAGAACCCATCTGAACTCCTTCAGGAGCAGATACTTCAAAAATGATTCCAGTATAATAATTAAGACCTCTAGCTAAAGTAAGATCTAACTTCAAAGCAATAGACTCTAAACGAACCGCCTCAAGCTGATCGAGTAAGAATCGTATTTCGTCAACTCCTGTCCTCCCCTGTTCTGAATGAACAAACAAACCGTCTAGAAAATTCAACTGATCAGTTAAGTTCGATCCCACTTTCAAAAAAGTATCCACCTTTTCTAAAACTGAATCACTTAAACCTAACTCATTAAGTTCTTTTAAAACCCCTTCAGCACCAATTTTATCTAATTTGTCTAAGGCTACAGTAAATGGAATAAGTTGATCTTCAATACCAAAACTTTCTGCAATCCCAGCTAATATCTTTCGATGATTGATTCGTAGGGTCGGATGCTGATCACCCAGTAAGCCCAATTCTGAAAATACCGTATCATACAACTGTATAAGATCAACCTCTTGCCATAAGGACATGGCTCCTACAACATCAGCGTCGCATTGATAAAACTCTCTGAATCGACCCTTTTGAGGACGATCTGCACGCCAAACGGGCTGAATTTGATATCTCTTAAAGGGTAGTGCAAGTTCATTTTGGTGTTGTACAACAAATCGAGCAAAAGGCACGGTCAAATCGTATCTTAGTGCCTTATCACTAATCTGAGAGGTCATCGCAGAAGAAGTAAGTTCGGTACGATCCTGGTCGCTCACTTTCGATAGATAATCACCTGATTTTAATATTTTAAAAATCAATCGATCCCCTTCTTCACCATATTTACCCATAAGGGTGTCTAAATTCTCGAAACTAGGTGTTTGAATCGCTGAAAACCCGAATCTCTTAAATGCGCCTTCTATGACCTCAATAATATAAGATCTACGAATTAATTCATCTCCGAAAAAATCCCTTGTACCGCGGGCTACTGATGCCGATGTTGCCATATCTTAATTATTATCTAACCAATCCTTGAACCAAAGATACAGTTCCCCTTGGGTGATAACCGCACCTTTTTGAATCAATTCGAATAGATCCTTATGGGGATCCTCAGAATATGCCTTCGTTGCTCGACGATAAATGACACGTTCGTCAAGGTAATTTTTCTTTAACCAAGTAAATCCTTCTGAGGTTCTTAGATCTAATCCTGCCACTTGGGCCTCAACCGCAATAAGTTCAAGTCCATTATCCTCTCTCGAAAACAAGTAAATAAAATGCTCTGAGAGATTTTCTAAATAATTCACCTTAGAAAGTACTCCTTTCCATATGATATCACTAAACTCATCAAGAAGTTCATCAACACGGTTTCCATCTTTCAATTGAAGAAGCTCCCATTCAGGTTTATCAATCCCATGAACGGCAAGAAATTTAGAGAATTCCTCTGCTAATATCTCGAACTGTTCTTTGCTTAATCTCTGGTATTTCATAGTATAAAAAAAGGGCCATAAAGGCCCTTAATCTGTTCAAATATTATTTGAAAAGTTATTATGCCTCGGCAACAACTTCGAATGCTAGATCAGCAGATACTTCACGGTGAAGTCTAACCTTTGCAACGTATGATCCTAGACGTTTAACCGAACCTCCTTGTACAAGGATGTATTTTCTTTCAATAGACACACCTTCTTTCGAAAGCCCAGCCTCTAAATCGATATTAGATACCGAACCGAAAAGCTTGTCTCCAGCACCTACTTTAGCACTAATTTTAAGCGCAATTGCATTGATTTTTTCAGCCATAGATTTAGCCTCAGCAATCAACTGTGCTTCTTTGTGTGCACGTTGCTTTAAATTTTCTGCGTGAACTTTACGAGCCGATGGTGTTGCAAGAACTGCAAGACCTTTTGGAATCAAAAAGTTACGACCATAACCATTCTTTACTGAAACGATATCGTCCTTAAACCCTAGGTTCTGAACGTCTTCTTTTAAAATAATCTCCATATCGTTTTCTTATTTAAGCATATCGCCAACATATGGCATAAGTGCTAGGTGACGAGCGCGTTTGATAGCTTGTGATACTTTACGTTGGTATTTCAGTGAAGTTCCTGTTAAACGACGAGGTAAGATTTTACCTTGTTCGTTCACTAGCTTCAATAAGAAATCTGGGTCTTTGTAATCAATGTACTTGATCCCTGATTTTTTAAATCTACAGTACTTCTTCTCTTTCTGTGTGTCAATATTTAAAGGAGTTAAGTAGCGAATTTCGCCATCTTTTTTCCCTTTAGCTTGTTGTTCAATAGTTGACATAATTAAGCAGTTTTAAGTTTTTGTCTTCTCTTTTCAGCCCAAGCGATTGCATCCTTATCTAACTTTACAGTTAAATAGCGCATTACTCGCTCATCACGGCGAAATTCAAGCTCTAATTCGTTAATCGATTCAGCCGGAGCTTGAAATTCAAACAAATGGTAAAAACCACTCTTTTTGTTCTGAATTGGGTAAGCTAGTTTTTTAAGTCCCCAGTTTTCTTTGGCAACAAACTTAGCACCACGCTCTGTTAAGAAGCTCTCAAACTTCTTGGCTGTTTCCTCTACCTGAGTGTCAGATAGAACGGGATTCAAAATGAAAACAGTTTCGTATTGGTTCATTATAATAAGTTAAAAATGCGTGCAAAAATAAGTTTTAAATGTACATTATACAAGCATTTTGAAAAGTATCTATCCCACTAGATGTGGTCTACGTGAAATATGATCTGAATTTTTGAAAATCCGGGAATATTATCAAAAGACTTTTTGAAACGCAGCAATTGTTTTTTAAGCGAAGACATCGGGTAATTAAGGGGTGCCTTGATCAGTACCTGTTGATAATACTGGTTTCTAATTTTCTCAATGGTGGGTGCATCGTTTCCTAAAACTAATACTCCATTTATTTGACGAACCCCTTTTGCGAACCAAGAGGCACCTTCGATCGCTAAGGATACTTGCTTAGCTAAGAATTGAATCTTAATCATCCTGACATAGGGCGGATAATTAAACAGTCTCCGCTCGGCAAATTCATTGGCTATGAATTCAGATACGTTTCGATCCTGTAAACTTCGAAACACGCGATGATTGGGATCAAAGGTCTGGATGAGAACTTTTGAGGTTTCTGAAGTTCTTCCAGCTCTACCTGAGACCTGAGTCAATTGTTGAAAGGCACGTTCATGAGCCCTGTAATCTGCTCTGTGTAATAGCTGATCCGCATTCACCACAACGACCAAACCAATATTCTTAAAATCAAGACCTTTACTCACCATTTGTGTTCCTACCAAAATCTGCAAATCTTGATTTTCGAATTTTTCAAGAAGCTTTTGGTGGCCCGACTTACCTTTCTGAGTATCCTTGTCCATTCGGCCCACCTTATAGTCAGGAAACAATTCTTTCACTAACTCCTCAACCTGTTGCGTACCCAAACCATGTTTATCTAAGGAAGGTGAATGGCATTTCGTACAGTGATTCGCTACGCTTTCAGAATAACCACAGTAATGACATCTTAACGATTGATCTAATCGGTGAAAGGTTAGACTTACATCACAATTCTTACATCCAGGGATATGACCACAGTCCAAACATTCTAACAAACTTGAGAATCCCCTGCGATTCTGAAAGAAAAGGACTTGTTTCTTTTCACCAAGAACCTTCACCACCTGATCAATTACGGGTTGTGAAATCCAGGACTTCATGAGTTTTTTCTTTCTCAAAAGCGCTTTATCTAGAATCTGAATGTCTGGTAATCTAGATTCACCAAAACGCTCACCTAAATATACATAGTGGTATTTCGATTGCTTGTTTTCACCAAAACCAGCATTATACAACGACTCGAGACTAGGAGTTGCAGAACCTAAAATAATGGGACAATGTTCTTTATGAGCCAAATAAACGGCGAGATCTCTCGCTTGATAACGAGGGGCTGGATCATGCTGTTTATAAGAGGGGTCGTGCTCTTCATCGACAATAATTAAACCGAGATTATTGAATGGAAGCAATAATGCAGACCTTGCACCAACGATCACTTTTGCTTCATCAGAGTTTTCTCTAACCTTATTCCAAAACTCTGCTTTTTCAACCATTGAAAGATTCGAACTATAGGCAATGACCTGTTTTGAAAATCGCTTGTTCAAGCGCTTCCAAAGTGAAGTAGTCAGGGCAATTTCTGGCAGTAGAAATAAGACTTGTTTTCCTTCTTTTAAAACCTCATCAATGAAGCTCATATAAAGCATCGTCTTGCCCGAACCCGTCAACCCATGCAATAAAACAGGCTTACTAGCCTCAAAACCTCGGTTGATTTCTGTAACAGCCTTTTGTTGTGAACCAGATAGTTCGAAGACTATTTCGTCATCCTCTTTACCTGAAATTCGATCTAAAACTCTAGAATCTAAACGAAATACACCCTTTTTAATCAAGCTATTACGAATAGATGTGCTGATGACATATTTCTTGGCAAAAGGCAACCAAGCTATTTCGTTCGTTCCTTTCGCTTCACTAAAAAATTGCATCACCAAATCGCGCTGTGCAGGTGCTTGAGTCTGCTTTAAAATTTCCTCTGCTTTTGTGGAATCTTCTAAGACCAACCAAGGAGTAAATTTTTGATACCCTTTATTTTCGATCTGCTCAAATCGCTCTAGAATCTCAAATTCAATGAGATCATTAAGACACCTATTCAGCCCTTTAATATCCGCATGTTTACGAATAAAAGACAGCTTTTGGGGTTGCTGTTCGAGCAGTTCACAAAGTAGGTATTGGTCATCGGTGAGTTTGCGACTTCTAAAATCTTCATCGTTTAAATGAACCATGGTTTCACTCTCAAAAAGCAACGCAGAAGGCAATGCTGCCCGCATCACCTCTCCAATTCCACAGAGGTAATACGAGGCAATCCAATTCCATAACTCAATTTGAACCTTGCTAACGATGGCCTGATTATCGAGAACTTCCTCTATCGCTTTAACTGGATAAGTCGGAGTTTCTTCACTTACACCAACTACAATCCCTGTGTAAAATTTGTTTCTGCCGAAGGGGACAATAACTCTACATCCGACAAGGTCAACATCTAACTCATGACTGATATAGGTGAACGGACGATCAAGAGCTAAAGGAAGAATTACCTCAACATACTTTGTCATTCCTTTGAGGGATTCAATTCATTCTTTAATCGGGCTAAAACCGCATTTAATTCAAAACCTAATAAGAGGATATTAGAATTTAGCCACAAGAAAACCATAAGTATCAACAAACCTCCAAGTGCACCGTATAGTTCATTATAACTAGCGAATTTTTCAATGTAAACTCCAAATAGATACGAAGTAACCAAAAGAAGTAAGGTAGTCATTAGTGGACCCCATGAAAAGAAAGCGATTCGAGTCGCTCGTGCGGTACCAAAATAATACAATAAACTGGTTCCTATGTACGACATAAAAATCACAAAGAGTAGCGAAATTCGATTCTGACTGAAACGGGCCTCATCTAGTCCAAATTCAACGATGTAGAATTCGGAGTAAATGTAGGCGATAGCTCCTACGATAATACCTAGGGATAAAAGTAATCCCACAAATACGGCGTATGCGTATTGCTTAAAAAAATTTTGATTCAATTTAATATGATAGGATTGGTCAAATTGACTAAAAATAGAACTGACCCCGTTAGCTACGAGAAAGATGGATAGCAAGAAGGTTGTGGATAATAAGCCTTCGGTTGGCTGATTTTTCAACTGCTCAAAAATTTGAGAAAAATACTCCGCGGTTGCCCCGGGTAAAAAAGACTCTAAAAAGAAAAGAAGCTTCTGATCGAAAGGCTCAGAGGTCGTTTCAACTAAAGGAATCAAATACGGAATAAGCGTCAATAAAAAAATGAGCAGAGGAAATAGCGCCATAAATAGACTAAAGGCGATAGAACTAGCTCTTGAGGTTAACGCTCCCTTGATAATTCCAGAGATATATAAGTTAATTAGGTCGAATAATGAGAAACCGGGATACCCAGGTAGCTTAACCGTTCTAAGGGCACTAACTAGCGTTTTCACTACTGGCCAATTCAAGAATTTTTCTACGGAGGCATCCATTTTATGAACTCGACTTATTTTTGAGGTCACACGAATTTAAGAAAATGAAAGTGACCCTGCTAGTAATTGGTAAAACCGATGACAAGCTTCTCAAAGAGCTCATCGACAAATACCATAAAAAACTGAATCATTATGCCAGATTCAATTACATCGAAATTCCCGATCCGTCTCGAAGAAAATCGATAAGAATTGATGATCAAAAAGAGTACGAGGCTCAAAAGATTGAAAGTTTATTAGACAAGCAATCGAGACTCATTTTACTAGATGAGAATGGAAAAGCCTTTAGTTCAAGATCATTCTCTAGCTTCATAGAGAACGAAGGCTTGCAGGGAAATAGCAATTTAACTTTTGTGATTGGTGGCCCTTATGGACATAGTGAATCCTTAAAAGCCAAGGCACATTTGCTAATCTCACTTTCTAAAATGACCTTCACTCACCAGATGGTACGACTAATTTTCAGCGAGCAGCTATATCGAGCCTTTTCAATTCTCAGAGGTGAACCCTATCACCACGATTAATGATTTCTAATAAAGAACTCTGAATCGAATGGTATTTGGAATTTGTCTCAAGGCCTCAATTACTTCTGGATTGTAGGCGTTATCAACGTCAGAGATTACATAACCTACCTCAGGGTCTGTAGACAAGAATTGTCCTACTAAATTAAGCTTATACTCAGCCAGTATTTTGTTGATCGCAGCCATGACTCCGGGAACATTTTTGTGGATGTGTAAGAAGCGATGACGGTCTTGTTGTTGTGGCAGTCTAATATTGGGAAAGTTAACTGCATCTTCAGTGTTCCCCGAATTGATATAACCCATGATTTTTTTAGGAACGAATCCTGCAATATCTCGTTGTGCTTCAATCGTACTTCCACCGATATGAGGAGTAAGAATCACGTTCTCTAAACCTATTAGTGGGCTCTCATAACTACCATTCTGCTTAGGCTCTACAGGAAATACATCAACGGCAGCTCCTGCGAGTTTTCCAGATTTTAAATGTTGTGCGA
This sequence comes from Flavobacteriaceae bacterium, assembly GCA_036782715.1. Classification (GTDB taxonomy): domain Bacteria; phylum Bacteroidota; class Bacteroidia; order Flavobacteriales; family Flavobacteriaceae; genus UBA3478. Next base: position 27,922 of record DAIPYN010000017.1, on the reverse strand, counting down.
GCGCATCAATATCCACTACAAATCCGCGAGATAAATTAATCAGATATGCACCGTCTTTACAAAGACTTAATTCGCGATCTCCAATTAAGTTCTTATTCTGTGGGTTATCGTCAACATGCAAAGAAATCACATCACTAATACGCAATAGATCATCAAGACTAACCACTCTTTCAGCATTACCCAGACCTAGGGTATCTTGTAAATCGTAAAAGTAAACCTTCATTCCGATCGCTTCGGCTAAAACAGAAAGTTGTTTACCAATATTTCCATATCCCACAATTCCCAAAGTCTTGCCTCTCACCTCTCTAGACCCTGCAGCTGTTTTATTCCATACACCAGCATGCATCTCTGAGGAACGCTGAAAAGTAGAGCGCATAAGCATAACAATCTGGCCAAGAGCTAACTCTACTACAGATCTTGTATTGCTGTAGGGAGCGTTAAAAACAACCACCCCTGACATTTTGCAAGCTTCAAGATCAATCTGCGTAGTACCGATACAAAAGGCACCGATAGCCAGAAGTTTATCTGCAGCATCTAAAACCGCCTTCGTAACCTTTGTCTTAGAACGAATACCTAGTACATGAACTCCTTTAATACGTTCTATAAGCTCTGACTCACTCAAAGCCGTAGAGACAAGTTCAACACTGTAGCCATCATTCTCAAGACGCTCGAGCGCATCGGGATGAATATTCTCTAATAGAAGGATCTTAATTCGGTTCTTGGGGTATGAAAAATTTCTAGGCAAATCGTTGATATATAAAAATTCATCTAATGTTTCGGTAACGAAATCGGCATTAACAACAGCCTTCTCACGCTTCACATTTTCTGTATATGCAAAAAACTTCTTGGCAATACCGGCTTCTCTCATTACATAATCAGAATAGCCATCACCAATTACTTGAATATCACCTGAAAGGTTTAACCCCTTAAGGCACTCAATTTTACCATTGTGCTTAGATAGCGGATTCTCTTTATCGAAGCCAATAATAAAACCCTTATCGTCAAATGTAAATGTATTTGCGTATACGCGATCGGCTGGAATGTGAAACTGTGCTACAATAGGAATAATAAACTCTTTAAAACCAGCTGAAATCACATAGATATCATCTCGATGGGTTTCAAAAAACTTTCGGTTGGATGCGAACGAATGAGAAATTTTATCTTTTAATTCCTCGATCAGTAGCTCAAGATGATCGCGATGCGCCCCAAGAAGCTTGATTCTTTGCTCCAAAGATTCTGTGAAAGAGATATCGCCATCAATCCCAAGATTGGTGATCTCTTTAATTTGATCAATGATCGCTTCTTTTTTAGGGTTTTCTTCAAGAGAAAGCTCTGCGAGTATATCTAGAGCTTCAACTCGAGTAATAGTGCTATCGAAATCGAAAATATAAGAGGTAGGCACGTGTTATTTATTGATGATTAATGACAAATTTAGCTAAACTTTCAATGCTTGAGCCTATTTTTGCGAGTAGTTATGACTGATTTACCAACACTCGTATTTGCGACTCAAAACCAAAGTAAACTTGTAGAATTAAAAGGTCTTATTTCCCAAAAGGTTCATTTGATTTCTTTGAACGAACTCAATTTCGATGAAGACATCCCAGAAACTACAGGTACCCTTGAAGGAAATGCCCATCAAAAAGCTTCAACGATTTATAAGCGCTTTGGCAAACCCTGTTTTTCAGATGATAGTGGATTATTTGTAAATGCCCTAGACGGAGCACCAGGTGTAGATAGCGCTCATTATTCTGGGAGTAGAGACAACGAAAAAAACATCGCACTCTTGCTAAAGAACCTCGATCAGATCGAGGATAGAAGTGCCTATTTCAAAACAGTATTTTGTTTAATAACTCATGACAATATCCATTATTTCGAAGGTATTGTAAAAGGTAGCATAGCGAATCACCCTAGAGGCGACAATGGTTTTGGGTATGATCCGATTTTCGTGCCAGAAGGCTATCATCAGACCTTTGGAGAACTCGATAAGGAAATTAAAAAGTCATTAAGTCATCGAGCAAGAGCTACACAAAAATTAATAGAATTTCTTCGAAAAACAGATCTTTAATAGCATACACTTATTTAGACTACCTTTGCGGCTTAATACAACCTATGCAATCCTTTTTAAATCTCGGCTTAGATGAAGATCTATTAAAAGCCGTACAAAAGATGGGTTTTGAGACTCCATCTGAAATTCAATCAAAAGCAATTCCACAACTATTAGAGAAAGAGACCGATCTTGTAGCATTAGCACAAACAGGAACCGGTAAGACTGCCGCATTTGGTTTTCCTCTACTTCAAAAAATTGACACTAAACGAAAAGTAGTTCAGGGCTTAATTATTGCTCCTACTAGAGAACTTTGTTTACAAATCACAACCGAACTCGGTAAATATGCTCAATTTAAAAAAGGAACAAGAATCGTTGCGGTTTATGGAGGAGCTAGTGTAAGAGAGCAAGCAGAATCTATAAAATCAGGAGTTCAAATTGTAGTAGCTACCCCAGGTAGACTTCTTGATTTGATTCAACGCAAAATGCTTCGTATTGATCAGATCGAGTACTGCGTTTTAGATGAGGCTGATGAAATGCTGAACATGGGATTCTACCAGGATATCAAGTCGATTCTGAGTTATACTCCAGAAGACAAATTAACTTGGTTATTCTCAGCTACCATGCCTGCAGAAGTTGCTCAAATTGCAAAAGAATTTATGCATCGACCGGTAGAAATCACGGTCGGAAGCAAAAATGAAGGAGCTACCTCAGTAAGTCACTTCGTGTACACGGTTAGTGCAAGAAATAAGTATGCGGCTCTAAAACGAATCGTAGACAGTGACCCTCAGCTATTCGCTGTAATATTCTGTAGAACCAAGAGAGAAACTCAAAAAATTGCAGAAAAGCTTATAGAGGACGGATACAATGCCGGTGCCCTACACGGGGATCTAAGCCAAAACCAAAGGGATCTTGTAATGGCTGGTTTCAGAAAACGTCAAATACAAATTCTAGTGGCTACCGACGTTGCTGCTCGTGGTATTGATGTCGATGATATTACCCATGTTATCCATTACCAGCTACCTGATGAGCCTGAAACCTACAACCACCGAAGTGGAAGAACAGGTAGAGCAGGTAAAACGGGGCATTCTCTATGCCTTTGCACCAATAGCGACCGAAGAAAAATTGAACAGTTCGAGCGAAAACTTAAAAAGAAATTTAAATTCGTCGAAGTCCCTTCAGTGGCTGGAATCATCGAAAATCAACTTAAAAGTCTTGCAGATAAGTTAAAAGACACCGAAGTAGATGAAAGCATTGAAAGCTATATGCCTCTTTTAGAGGAAGCCCTCGCTTCGATCGATCGCGATACACTTCTTAGAAAAGTGTTTGGAGAAGCGTACAATCGATTAGCCCAATACTATCTAAAAGAAAACTTCAGCTCTGAAGGCGCTTCTGAATCAAGTTCAAGAGCAAAACACGGTGAGGTTCGCTTTTTCATTAATCTAGGTGAAAGAGATGGCTTTAACTGGAAGTCGATGAAAGATTATCTAAAGAATGCTCTTGAACTTCAAAGAGAAGATATTTTTAAGGTCGATACACTTAACAACTTCTCCTTTTTTAATGTTGACGCTGGGTTTACTGATTTAGTTTTAGAAACTTTTAAAGACACTGAGCATAACGGATATCGAGTAAGTGTAGAAGTTACTAAGCAAGGCGGTGGCTCAGGGAATAAAGAAAATTCTAAAAAAGGGAACTTCAAGACTAAACCCTCTAGAAACTTCAGTAAAAATTCTAAAAAGACTACCGGTAAAAGAAAACGCAAAGGGTTTTATTAAAATCAAGTTAATTACCGCTAATCACTCGTGAATTTGTAAATTAATTCCTTGATTCGCATACTGTGAAAAAAAGCGTAATTCTTTTACTTTTTATATTGCTTCATTGGGGAGCATCTTTTGGGCAGGAAAGCCCGGCTAAAGTCGTCGAACTGAAGGCCAAAGTTGTAAGTAGCTCTAATAATCTCCCTCTTGAGGGGGTTCACGTCATTAACCTAAATAAGGTAATTGGTAGTATAACCGATCTCGCAGGTGAATTCAGGATAAACGCAAACGTTGGCGATACACTATACATTACCTTTTTGGGATTTAAACCTGAAAGAGTTCGTGTGTCCAATGACCTGATTAATTTAAAGAATAGCTCAATTACTCTAACTGAGTTAGCCTACGCCTTAGAAGAGGTAGTGGTTCGCCCGTATCAACTAACCGGATATCTAGAGATCGATGTGCGAAACTTACCCATTTCAAGCGCCTTTCAGTACAGTATTTCAGGATTGAATTTCAGTTATGAAGGAAGATCAAAAAGCGCAGCAAAGCAATTATCCTCTGTCCTTAATGGACCCGTCAATTTCATAAAGAGCATATTCACCAAGAATCGAATGCAATTCGACAAGCTTCCAAATATGAAGCAAGATGATCGAATTCGCGAACTATTAGCTACTAAATTTGATCGTGAAACACTTAGTGTCCTGTTGCAAATCGACCAACAAGAGATTGTTCGAATTTTAAATAATTGTAGTTACTCCCAAAGTTTCATACAAGACGCAAACGATCTTCAAATACTTGATGCTATTAGTCAGTGTTATGAAGAATATAAAATTCTCAACCGATAATGATAAAGTACACTTCTATCCTTCTATCCTTTATATGTGGCCTAAGCTTAATAAGCTGTCAGTCTTCCCTTAATTCTTCAGAGGTCGACTCAAAAGACACCTTCAGTTGGAAGTCTGCTAACATCTACTTTCTACTTACTGATCGATTTAATACTGCTGAATCAGATACCACTAGAGTTGGTGCAGATAAAGAGACTGCTGTTTTAAGAGGGTTTGAAGGAGGAAATCTCAAAGGAGTAACCAATAAAATCAAAGAAGGTTATTTTCAAAAGTTAGGTGTTGATGCTATTTGGACCACACCAGTGGTTAGACAAATTGATGACGCTACCGACGAGGGTACTGGAGTTACTTATGGGTATCACGGATATTGGACAAAAGATTGGACTAGTATTGAACCCTCTTTCGGGACTTATGACGAGCTAAAAGAATTCGTTGAAACTGCTCACGAAGCAGGCATTAAGGTGGTAATGGATGCTGTCTTAAATCATACCGGTCCGGTAACTGAACTAGACCCAACCTTTACAGAATCTTGGGTTAGAGAAACCCCTCCATGTGATTTCAAAGATTATCAGGGCACTGTTGAATGTACTTTGGTGGCTAATCTACCTGATATTAAGACCGAATCTACTGAAGAAGTTGAACTTCCGCAAACACTTCTAGACTTTTGGGAATCAGAGCATCGTTTGGAGCAGGAAATCGCAGAACTTGACACCTTTTTTAACAAAACGGGACTAAAGAGAACCCCTAGAAACTATATCATCAAATGGCTTACTGATTATGTTAGAGAGTTAGGTATCGATGGTTTTCGTGTAGATACAACGAAACACGTTGATGAAGACTCTTGGTCAGTATTAAAACAAGAAGCTGAACGCGCTTTTGAAGAGTACCATCGAAAGAATAACAGCGTACCTTCTGCCCCATTTTATATGGTTGGTGAAGTTTATTTTTATGGTATCAGCGGTGGGCCAGAATATAATTTCGGAGATAAGAAGGTTAATTATTTCGATTATGGTTTTGATGCGTTAATCAATTTCGATTTCAAGACAGACGTATCAAACGATTACGAGTTCGTTTTTCATAAATACGACTCACTACTTAATCAAACGCATAAAAATATAAGTATACTGAGCTACATCAGCTCCCACGATGATTCACAACCCTTCGATATCGAAAGAAAGGAGCCTGTTAAATCGGCAAATATGCTTCTTTTGGCCCCGGGAGGTATACAGATGTACTATGGTGATGAAACCGCACGCCCATTAGTAGTAAAAGGAGCCATCGGAGATGCTAATCTAAGGTCTTTCATGAATTGGTCTTCTATTGAGAATCCTGAAACCAAAGAAATTTTAACACATTGGCAGAAATTAGGACAGTTTAGAAAATCTCATCCAGCCATCGGTTTAGGAGCGCATAAAATGCTTCAAACTGAACCCTATTTCTTTAGCCGAACCTATGAGGATGATACCGTAATTGTAGGTCTTGACTTAGTTCAAAATGAGGAAATTGACATTCAACTACCTGCAGAGTGGTCGGCTATAGAAAAGTGGTATGATTCCTATTCAAATCAATGGTTCACCGCGCAAAATGGAATAGTACACCTAAAAACAGATCAATCAACGGTGCTTTTATCCCCTGAGTTTCCTTAATTGATTCTCTCGAATGTCTTAATTTCGCCTTTTAGCTTATCATCATGAATCTCACTGAACTTTCAGCCATCTCACCGATTGACGGTAGATATCGATCAAAAACTTCTACCCTTGCTCCTTATTTCTCAGAATATGCACTGATCAAGTATCGCGTTCGAATAGAGATCGAATACTTCATCGAATTATGTGAAACAGGGGTCAAACCTTTACATTCTTTAGATCAGAAAACTAAGGAGGATTTAAAAGCCATTTATCAAAATTTTAGTGAAGAAAACGCGCAATCGATTAAAGATATTGAACGTGTCACTAATCATGATGTTAAGGCGGTAGAGTATTTCATCAAAAATCAATTTGATCGGTTGGGGTTAGATGATCTCAAGGAGTTCGTTCACTTCGGACTAACCTCTCAAGATATTAACAACACTGCTATTCCGCTATCGTTGAAAGAAGCTCATTATGAAGTCGTGCTTCCTATGCTTCAACAATTAGTGATCGAAATCGAAAAGTTGGCAGAAGGTTTGAGCGACATTCCAATGCTCGCTAGAACTCATGGTCAACCCGCTTCACCTACTAGATTAGGTAAAGAATTTAAGGTCTTTGCAGTACGTTTACACGAGCAAATTTCTCAGTTTGAATTACAAAAATTTTCAGCAAAATTTGGAGGCGCAACCGGGAACTACAATGCTCATAAGGTAGCTTATCCTTCGAATAATTGGCCTGAGTTCGGAAGAGCTTTTGTGACTGAAAACCTAGGATTACACTTTAGTTATCCAACTACTCAAATCGAACATTATGATCATTTAGCGGGTCTTTTTGATTTATACAAACGAATTAACACGATCCTCATCGATGTATCTCGAGATGTCTGGAGTTATATCTCAATGGATTACTTCAAACAACGAATCAAAGAGGGTGAGGTAGGTTCGTCAGCGATGCCGCATAAAGTAAACCCTATCGACTTTGAGAATGCTGAAGGTAACTTAGGTCTTGCGAACGCTATTTACGAGCACTTATCTGCGAAACTTCCTGTATCCAGGTTACAGAGAGATCTTACAGACAGTACGGTGTTAAGAAACGTTGGAGTACCCATCGGTCATTCGATCTTAGCCATGCAATCCCTTCTGAAAGGTTTTGGTAAGCTGCTTGTCAATAAAGAAAAAGTGGTGAATGAGCTATCAGATAATTGGGCAGTTGTTGCTGAAGCAATCCAAACGATTCTGCGTCGAGAACAATATCCTAATCCTTATGAAAGTCTAAAGGCGCTCACTAGGACTCATTCTGTGATGAACGAGGAAGCAATACACGACTTTATCGAAACATTAAATGTTAGCGATTCAGTGAAGTCTGAACTTAAAGCAATACGACCAGAAAACTACCTTGGGTTCTAAACCTGATTATAACTGCTCTTCTCCGAGTATATCCTTTAGAACACTTTCGCTTAAGAACTGAAAATCAGCTTCGTTAAGCGTATCTGCTAGTTGAAGAAACGCGGCAGGGTTCATTTGCTCTCCTAAAATTCTAGCTAAAACAAAGCCCTCGCCCTCTGCAAAGCCAAAGAATACAGCCTCATCGATTTGATCTACGGCTCCACGAATAAGAATACTGGCTTGCGCCTCTCCTTTCATTCTAGCTGAAACTAAGGCTTCAAAGCCGTCACTTTTCAGAAAGCTATTAATCAGAGACTGTTGACTAGTAATGAACTCTTTCTTCTCAGCATTTCTGAACATCAAAACACTCACCTTTCTTAGGGAAGAAAAGGTGGCCTTTTGTTCGGGAGTCAAATCTTCTAGACTAGCACCTAATAAACTAGCAGGAATTTCAATGAGTGTAAAATCGGTATTTTCTTGTGATTCAATAAAATAACGCTGTAAGGTCATCGCTGGTTGGCATGAGATGATCATAGACACAGCCGCTAGAACAAGTAAAGTAAATCGTTTCATGGATAGCGATTATTGGCGTTTTGCTGAATTGATTTGACCTAACTCCTCTGGTAAATTCATCTTATTAGCAAGAGCCCCAATCTTTTCCATATCAAGATCTCCTGTCAAAGAGAGTAATACCGTCTCAAAGTTTCGACCATTAATATTGACCTCTTTAATTTCGGTTACTAGCATGAGAAGTTCTTTGATTTTCCCTCCACTAGCTCCTTCAGCGATATAGAAAAATACAGACGAGCCTTTGTCCTTCACTACGAGAAGCTCTGAAAGTTTCTTTGAACGAACATAGTCAAGAGCCTCGTTTTTGAGATCGTCAGCAATCGTAGTATTTGAGGTAGTTAGCACGCGTAAACCTTTCACATTTTTCGCGATATCAATAAAATCTTGAGCCTCTTTGTCATCAACCACTAATTGCATATTCGCAAATAGTTTGAACATATTTTCTGAGATCACTACAGAGGTTACCTCGTCTTTACTCGCGTACTTATCAAAGATCGATTGAGAGTATGTCGCAAGCGAAGTCAGCATAAATAATGCTAGAAATAAGATGTGTTTGAAATTCTTCATAGTCTTTTTATTTGTTTAATAATGAGCTAACGCTCTTTTCATAATAACCGAGATAAGAAACCGAAGCCGTCCCTTTATTCATTTGTGTAGCAATTAAATCAAAAGCTTCTTTCGTTTGCTGATAAGCCAATTGCATTTGTTTTTGTTGGTAGTTTTCTTGTAGACGATAAACTCCAAAACTTGTTACGCAAATAATAGCAACTGATGCAGCAACACGTCTCCAATCGAATCTCGATGAGGATACTGAAGAAGGATCTAATTGCTCTTTACGAGCGGTCTCAGAGTAAGCAAAAAGCATTTTTGCCCAATTTAATGAAGAATCTACCCTCTCGCTTCTGAAGTAGGCTCTTAGTCGCTCTTCCTCTGAAAGATTGGTTTCTGCCGCTAGATAACGATCTATTAATTCTTTTATTTCTTTAGATTCCATAAGCATCTATTTGTTCTAAACTTTCTTTTATTTTCTTTCTTGCTCTTGAAAGGGCGACTCGAATCGCTGTTGGCTCCATTTGGACCACTTCAGCAATTTCCTCAAAGGTCGCACCCTCAACATCCCTGAGCTGCCAAATGAGTTTCTGCTTGTCAGGTAGATTATTTACAATTTTCTCGACAAAGGAAAGTCGATCTTTTGCTTCGAAGGCCTCCGATTGATCCTGACTCTTATCATGAATAGAATACTCTATACTCATATTCGAAGCCTGCTTTGACTTCAAACGATCATAACAATAATTCTTCACCATGGTCATGGCATAAGCCTCTATACTCTTCACATGTGAAAGCTCAGAAGACCTTTGCCAAACCTTAACTAACACTTCTTGAGTAGCATCTTGAGCCTCCTCATGGGAAATCAGTAACCGTTTCGCTATGCGATATAATTTCTGCTCAATCTGATGAACAGTCTCTATGTAAACGGCCTCTTTCACAAATGATTCCTAAGGTTCTCGAAATTAAGACGAATTCATCCTAAATTTGTTACAAATCACGATTTATGAAATTGAAGCGGATATCGTACCTCCTTTTGGTCGCAGCAACTATCTTATTGAATTCCTGTTCATCAGACCCAGTCAATCCTGAGATTGATGAGGTAAGTGTTGAAGACATCGAAATTCAAAATTTCATGTGGCGATCGATGAACCTATGGTATTACTGGCAAAGTAGAGTGCCTAATTTGGCAGATTCAAAGATTGAAAACACCTCAGATTATATTGACTATTTAAACAGCAATCCAGACCCAGAGAGCTTCATTGAAAGTTTACTTGACCCTGAAGATCGATTCACCTTTTATTCAGATGATTACACCGAACTCACCAATACGCTGTCAGGTATCTCCAAAAGTAATGGATTAGAATTTGGATTAGTATTAGAGGCTGAAGACAGTGACAAAGTGATTCTGTATACCAAGTACACTATTAAGAACTCAGATGCGGAGAGACAAGGAATTCAACGCGGAGACTTGTTTAATAGAGTAAACGGAACACCAATCACTACCTCCAATTATGTTGAATTATTATTTTCAACCGATGATAGTTATACTTTAGGAAGAGCAGAATACATAGATGGAGATTTTATAGATAGTGAAGAGTCTGTACTGCTGACCAAAGAAGAGAATTTAGCTGAACATCCGATCTATCTAGACACCATCATCTCGACAGAAGATAAAAAGATAGGCTATCTCATGTACAACGCCTTTATTGCTAATTATGACGCAGAGGTTATGGCAGTATTTGATGAATTTCAAAGTAATGGCGTAAACGAAGTGGTCCTTGACCTTCGATATAATTCAGGGGGTTCTACTACTTCAGCTAGAAAAATTGCGAGCCGTATTTATAACGCTACAGAAGAGACCGTATTTGCTCGCCAAGACTGGAACGAAAAATGGAATGAAGCCTTTGGAAGCCAACTTGAAGATTATTTCGACGCCAATAAGGGACTTAATCTTCCGCGAGTTTTTATCCTCACTGAAACAACAAGTGCTTCAGCAAGTGAACTTCTCATCAATGGATTAGACCCACATATGCAAGTCATTCATATTGGCGACACCACTCGAGGTAAAAACGAATTTTCAATTACCCTAGTAGATGATGTTAGTGGTTACTCCAATTTTCCATTCCTCTATCATCCAAGTAGAGAGCCTTACATCAATTCAAATGTTTCATGGGCACTTCAACCATTAGTTGGCAGATATGAGAATTCAGTAGGTTTTTCTGATTACACCACAGGTCTGGTACCAGATATTATGCAGTCTGAATCGGTAATTAATATGGGAGAACTAGGATCAATTACCGAACCGCTGTTCGCTAAGGCAATCGAACAAATCACTGGCGTTGTTTCGTCTTCTCGTAAATCTGAACTATTTACCGAAGAGAATGGCCCCAAACAGACCATTGAATTCAAACGACCCTACATGGACGTAACCATTAATAACTAGGAAATGGCTGAGATCGCACTTACTATACTCGCACTTATTCTAGGTGGCGCAGGCTTTTATTTCGGCAAGAGATTAAGTACTATTGAGTCACAAACACTTCTTAATGAACGAATTAGACAGTTAACTGATCAACTTAGTACCTCAGAGACTAGTTTAAAATCGGTTTCGCAAGAAAAAGAAGAGCAATTACGTCAGCTCATCCATCTCGAAGCAGAGTTCGCCTCCTTAAAATCAAAGGAAGATGAGCGAGTTAAAGAATTAGAAAGCTTACAGAAAAAATTTCAAACTGAATTTGAAAATCTAGCTCAGAAAATTTTCGATGAGAAATCATCGAAAATGAATGAGCAAAACAAGGAAAGTATTAAGCTTTTACTCGATCCGCTTAGAGAACGAATCAGTGATTTCTCAAAAAAGGTTGAGGATTCGAATAAGCAAAATTTAACCTTTCACGAAACCTTTAAGGTTGAATTAAAGCACATGCAAGAGCAAAGCCTTCTCATGCAAAATGAAGCTGCAAATTTGGTGAAAGCATTGAAAGGGGATAATAAAATGCAAGGAAACTGGGGTGAAATGGTCCTTGAACGAATTCTTGAGAAATCAGGCCTTCGTAAAGACATTGAATACTCAGTTCAACAGAGTTTTACAACCGCAGAAGGTAGGCGCTTAATGCCTGATGTAATTATCAATTTACCCGATGATAAAAAATTCATCATCGATTCGAAAGTATCTCTAGTTCACTACGAGCAATTGATCAATACTGAGGATGAAACAGAGAAGGAAACTTTTGCAAAGCTCCATTTAAATTCAATACAAAGACACATTAAAGAACTCAGTGAAAAGCGTTACGAAGACTTATACGAGGTCAATTCACCTGAATTTGTGATCTTATTTATTGCTATCGAACCCGCTTTCGGAGTTGCCCTCCAAAGAGATCCGTTACTGTATTCAAAGGCGTTTGACCAAAATATTATTCTTGTAACACCTACCACGCTTCTCGCTACGTTGCGCACTATTGACACCATGTGGAACACCGATAGGCAACATAAAAACGCACTCGAAATTGCTCAAAAGGCGGGAGCACTGCACGACAAGTTCGTAGGGTTTATCGAGGATATGAATAAAGTAGGGTTAAGAATGAATGACGCTAAAAAAACCTACGAAGATGCCATGAATAAGCTTCACTTAGGCCGTGGTAATGTCGTTCGTAGTATTGATAAATTAAGAGAACTGGGAGCTAAAACCAAAAAAGATCTACCTGAGGCTAATTTAAATAGAGCCTTAGAGGAGTGACGCGGCGTTCTCGTCTAAAAACCATATCGCATTCTTGACTAAAGTTGCTGGATAGGTTACAGCGGTAGGTTTATTATTGGCAATCTCTTCAACAACGGTTGCCTTAGACGCACCTGAGACCAAAAATACCGTTTGAGTAGCGGCATCGATCATTTTACCAGTCATACTTATTCTGCGTTGACCTTCAGGGTGACTGGCCGCGACAGCATAGGTATCTGCGTTATATAGATCGATTTCATGGGGGAAAATTGAAGCGGTATGCCCATCTTCTCCCAGTCCTAACATCACCAAATCCATAATAGGATGAGCCTTTAAAAGTTGGTGATAACGATCTGCCTCAACCTCTGGATCATCCTCCCCTTTGATTCTAAAGACATGATCTGTTTGGTGGTCGATATGATTGAGTAAATGTTTGCAGGTCATCCCATAATTACTCTGTGAATCATTTGGAGCTACGCAACGTTCATCTCCCCAATAAAAGTAAACAGATGACCAATCAATTTGGGTACGATAACGTTCGACTAAGAAATCAAACAATCCAACAGGCGTACTTCCTCCAGATAATGACCAATGAAAACCTTCTTTGTAACCTAAGGGCGTACTTAACTTTTCTGTAATTAACTGAGCTAAGTAATGAGCAAATGCTTCAGTTAAAGCTGATTTGTTCGAGTAGATTCTTTTATCCATCAAGATGAAATTACACAATAATTTTCATCATCGGTCAGGTGCTCGCCAGGATTTCTCCAATAACCTGGACCCTCAATCAACTCGTTAGACATTTTAGGGCCCCAAGTACCCGCAGGATACCCGTGCATCGGCATATTCTGACTATTCCAATGCGCAATGATCGGATCTACAAATTCCCATGCCTTCTCAACCTCTTCAGCCCTAGCATAGAGCGTAGCATCACCATTTAAGGCGTCTAGTAAGAGGCGTTCGTAGGCTTGCAATACTTTTCGATCAGTGAAACTGTCATAATAAAAATCCATATTTACTTGCTGAGCCTTAAATCCTTGGCCAGGTTGTTTTACACCGAATTTCAAAAGAATACCCTCATTCGGTTGGATACGAATGACCAATATATTCTTCTTCGAATGGCCAGCACTGTACTGAAATATTTGCTGTTCAGGTCGCTTAAAGTAGATTACAAGTTCGGTAACCGTTGTAGGCATTCGCTTAGCCGTTCTCACGTAAAAGGGAGTGCCCTTCCATCGCTCATTATCCACAAAAAATCGAACTGCAGCATAGGTTTCGGTTAGTGATTGTTCAGCAACTCCCTGTTCTTCTCGATAACCTTCAACCAGCGCACCATGAATTCTTGAGGCCGTGTATTGGCCTCTTAAGGTATTACGCTCAATATCTTCACCCGTAAGCAATGGTCTTAATGCTTCGAGCGCCTTTACTTTCTCATTTCTAATATCTTCAGAGCTTTCAGACTGAGGAGGCTCCATAATCACCAGAGAAACCAATTGTAAAAGATGGTTCTGAAACATATCGCGAAGTGCTCCAGTGTGATCGTAATAACCACCTCTGAGGGCAACACCATCAGCTTCTGCATTGGTAATCTCGACGCGCTCTATATATTTGGAATTCCAAAGAGGCTCGAAAATTGAATTCGAAAATCGAGTTACTAAAAGGTTTTGTACAGTTTCCTTGCCGAGATAATGGTCAATTCTAAAGATTTGCTCCTCTTTAAAATATCGATGTAAACCTTCATTGATCGCTTTAGCAGTTTCTAGACTATAGCCAAAGGGCTTTTCAACCACCAATCGTCGAAATGAAGTTGACCCTTTGTGATCATCTAACAATCCTGCTGACTTTAATCGCTCAGCAATAGACTCATAAAGATTAGGTGGAGTAGAACAATAAAATAAATATCTACCCTCTAAAGAAAATGTCTTATCGGTTTCAAATACCTTTTTTGCCAAAGCCGCATAGTCATCGAGATAGTCCTTCTCTAAGGTGAAGTATAAAAATCGGTCGGCGTAATGATCAAAGCTTGTTTTACAAACATCCTTCGAAAGATGTTTGTTTTCGAGAAGCACCTTAGCGGCAAATTCCTCGTTCGAAAAAGAACTTCTACCTACCCCAAGTATGCGAGTGTTTTGAGCGATTAAATCACTGTCGAATAAACGAATTAATGCCGGAATTAATTTTCTTGAAGTAAGATCACCTGAGGCTCCAAATAGAACAATTAATTGAGAATCGGCCTTCGTGAATGACATAAACGCTTTTTAATTGGTCAGAATTATTCGATTTTTGCGACAAGGCGAATATACATCCTTAATTTCGTTTTAGAATTTAAAGTGGATAACTATGAATAAATCAAGTTTCGGTTTAATTGGATTAGGTGTAATGGGACGAAATCTACTGCTCAATGTTGCAGATCATGGGTTTCAAGTAAGTGGTTTAGATCTTGACCAGAAACAAGTTAGTGCCATGAAATCTGAGTGTTCAGAAGATCACCAACTTGAAGCATACACATCCACTGATGATTTTCTTGAAAGCCTTACCTCACCTAGAACCATCATGCTTTTAGTTCCTGCTGGAGCTATTGTTGACCAGGTGATAGAATCATTGATTCCTAAACTCGATAAAGGTGATTTAATCATCGACGGGGGTAATAGTCATTTTCTTGACACTGAGCGGCGTGAGCAGTATCTAAATAGTCAAGGGCTTCTGTTTTTAGGAACCGGTGTCTCTGGTGGTGCTCAAGGAGCGAGAAAGGGACCTAGTATCATGCCAGGAGGTGAGCTTGAAGCCTACCAAAGGGTGGCTCCCATTTTCGAAGCAATTACAGCAAAATATGAGGGTGAACCCTGTGTTTCTTATGTCGGCAAATCAGGTGCAGGTAACTACGTGAAAATGGTTCATAATGGTATTGAATATGCCATCATGCAGAGTATTGCAGAAGTCTACGCACTTTTCAGATTTTACGGATTCTCTAACGCAGATGCAAAGTCTGCATTTGATAGTTATCAAAAAGGAAGATTATCGTCTTTCTTAATTGAAATAACCGCAGCTATTTTAGGAACGAAAGACCCTGAAGGAAAGGGGGAACTGGTCGACAACATACTAGACAAGGCAAAACAAAAGGGGACAGGTAAATGGACCTCTCAAAACGCCATGGATCTAGGAATTGCAATCCCTAGCATTGATATGGCTGTAAGCCAACGAGCCTTGTCGGCCTTAAAAGAATTACGAGTACGACTGTCAGGCAATAAGCCACATCCAGAAAAGATTGATTTCAATACACTAGTTGAACAAGCAGAACAGGCATTATACGCAAGCTTTGCAATCGCATATGCGCAAGGTCTACAACAAATTAGTGAAGCCTCAAAAGTTTATGATTATCAAATCGATCTAGTAAGTGTTATTAAGCTTTGGCGCGGAGGTTGTATTATTCAATCGAGAATGTTAGGTGATTTAGCAACGAGTTTTGAACAAGAAAGTATTCCGCATCTGTTTGAATCTACCCACTTCAAATCGTCTTTAAATCAAGCCGTTGAAGGGTTAAGAGAACTGGTTTTATCTGGCGTAAAAAATGCATTACCTATTGGGACACTTTCAAGTAGTTTAAGTTACTATGACACGCTACACTGTTCAGATCTACCGGTAAATATGGTACAAGCGCAAAGAGATTTCTTTGGGTCACACACCTATGAAAGAAAAGACCAGCCAGGTATTTTTCACCACGACTGGTCTCTTTAATCTTATTGTTGAATAGGACTTCTTATTTCGATAGGTACATTTTTCTACGTGTATATAAGTCGTAGAAGGCGTCATCTTTAAGATCATCAATGAACAAGATACTCTCTCCAGTACTTTTCATTTCAGGACCTAGATTCTTATTCACATTTGGAAACTTATTGAACGAGAAAACGGGCTGTTTAATCGCATAACCATTTAGTTGTGGGTTAAAATTGAAGTCGCTGAGCTTCTTCTCTCCTAGCATCACTTTGGTCGCATAATTAACATAAGGCTCTCCATAAGCCTTTGAAATGAAAGGAACCGTTCTAGAAGCACGTGGGTTGGCTTCAATGATGTATACGGTATCGTCTTTAACGGCGAATTGAATATTAATTAATCCAACAGTATTAAGTGCAAGAGCAATCTTTCGTGTGTGATCTTTAATCTGTTGCATTACGAATTCTCCTAAATTGAAGGGAGGTAGCGTAGCATTCGAGTCTCCTGAGTGAATTCCACAAGGTTCGATATGCTCCATAATTCCGATGATGTAGACATCTTCACCATCGCAAATAGCATCCGCCTCAGCTTCAATCGCTCCATCTAAATAATGATCTAAAAGCAGTTTGTTATTTGGAATGCTGCGAAGTAAATCAACTACATGAGCCTCTAGCTCTTTCTTATTAATCACAATTTTCATTCCCTGCCCTCCAAGTACATATGACGGTCGCACAAGAAGTGGGAATCCTAACTCATCGGCAAGCTGTAACGCCTCTTCTGCATTTTCAGCCACACCAAACTTAGGGTAAGGAATATTATTATCTTTTAGGAGTGTAGAGAAACTACCACGGTCTTCTGCTAAATCAAGAGCAGAGAAACTTGTACCGATAATCTTCACTCCGTATCGCTCTAATTTTTCTGCCAGTTTCAATGCCGTTTGACCTCCTAACTGAACGATGACCCCTACGGGCTTCTCGTGCTTAATAATGTCATAGATGTGTTCCCAAAAAACAGGCTCGAAATATAATTTATCGGCCGTATCGAAATCAGTTGAAACCGTCTCTGGATTACAGTTAATCATGATCGTCTCATAATCACACTCGGCGGCGGCTAAGACTCCATGAACACAACAATAGTCAAATTCGATTCCTTGACCGATACGGTTCGGACCCGATCCTAAAACAACTACTTTCTTGCGGTCAGTTACTACCGATTCGTTAGAAACATAAGTTTCTCCGTCAGCGTTTTTAAGGCTTGCTTCAAAGGTCGAGTAATAGTAAGGAGTTTGAGCTTCAAATTCGGCAGCGCAAGTATCTACCAGTTTATAAACTCTTTTTACTCCAAGATCTTCACGCTTTTGATAAACCTGACTTTCAAGACAATCAAGCATGTGAGCAATCTGACGATCTGCAAACCCTTTTTGTTTGGCCTCGAGAAGTAAATCTCGATTAAGAGTATTTATAGTATGTTTTGAGATTTCCTTTTCAAGCAGATAGAGTTCCTCGTACTGACGTAAAAACCAGCGGTCAATTTTAGTAATCTCGTGAATTCGTTCTAAAGGAATACCCAATTGAAGCGCATCATAGATGACGAAAACACGGTCCCAACTAGCTACCGTAAGTTTCTGTATAATTTCATCGTAGTTCGTGTACCCTTTACCGTCCGCTCCTAAGCCGTTACGCTTGATTTCGAGTGACTGGGTGGCTTTATGCAATGCTTCTTGAAAGCTTCTTCCGATTCCCATTACCTCTCCTACCGATTTCATTTGAAGTCCTAGAGATCGGTCAGCACCTTCGAATTTATCGAAGTTCCATCTCGGAATTTTTACGATAACGTAATCTAGCGTTGGTTCGAATAAGGCTGAAGTCGTACCCGTAATCTGATTCTGTAATTCATCAAGCGTATAACCAATAGCCAATTTCGTAGCAATTTTTGCAATTGGGTATCCTGTGGCTTTAGAGGCTAGCGCTGAAGATCTAGAAACACGAGGATTAATCTCGATGGCTATAATATCTTCGGCATCGTCAGGGCTCACTGCGAACTGTACGTTACAACCTCCTGCAAAATCTCCGATATTTCGCATCATCTTGATAGCCATGTCGCGCATGCGCTGGAAAGTGCGATCAGATAGCGTCATTGCTGGAGCAACGGTAATAGAATCCCCCGTGTGAATTCCCATCGGATCCATATTCTCGATCGTACAGATAATAACAACATTGTCGTTCTTATCTCTAAGAAGTTCTAGTTCATATTCTTTCCATCCAATGAGTGCCTTATCAATCATTACCTCATGAATCGGAGAAATCTCTAAACCGTAACTCAACTGCTTGTCGAATTTCTCTGGGTCATAAATAATCGATGCTCCGGCACCACCCAGAGTAAAAGAAGCCCTAACACAAAGTGGAAATCCAAATTCTTGAGCGATCTCTTTACCTTTTAAGAAAGAGTTAGCTGAAGCTTGAGGAGGCATTCCTATGTCAATCTTTTGCATCAAATCGCGAAATTTCTCACGATCTTCAGTAATTTGAATAGCATCAATATCAACACCAATAATCTCAACTCCAAAGTCTTTCCAAATACCCTTCTCGTCGGCCTCAATACATAAATTCAGTGCAGTTTGCCCTCCCATGGTTGGCAAAACAGCATCAATGTTTGGGTGCGCTTTAAGGATCTCAATAATTGATTTGGTATTCAGTGGCTTTAAATAGACGTGATCGGCCATTGAAGGGTCGGTCATGATAGTGGCCGGATTCGAATTAATAAGGATCGTTTCGATTCCATCCTCTCTTAATGAGCGAAGAGATTGTGAACCAGAATAATCAAATTCACATGCTTGACCGATAACAATTGGTCCAGAACCAATAATTAAAATTGAATTGAGATCTTGTCTTTTTGGCATTTTTCGTGGTGACTTTCGTTAGTTATATTTCAAAAAAAAGGTGTTACCCAAAAGTAACACCTAATTAATTATTTGTAAATCAGCAGATCGTCATTACTTCTTGTGTCGAGGCTCTGATGATACAGTTAGTTTCTTACGTCCCTTAGCACGGCGACTAGCAAGAACTTTACGCCCATTGGCAGAAGCCATACGCTCTCTAAATCCATGTTTGTTTCTTCTCTTGCGCTTCGAGGGTTGAAATGTTCTTTTCATTGCTTAAGTGCTTAATGTTTCAGCTTAAAAATATTGGGTGCAAATATAAGGATATTTTTAAATCATAAAACTAAAAATTTTAAAGCTATTTAAATCCTTAAATTTGCCTCACCAAATATAATAGACATCATGATTCACAAGAATATCAAACTCGTTTTATCTGGAGCTTCGTTAGGTTATGGTATTTATCAATTCATAGAGGGTAACATTGGTAATGGTATCTTTTTTACCCTTCTAGCGGTACTTATCTTGTTTTTCTACTTCAGAAACGAGTTAATCCTTTGGTCTTTTCTAAAAATGCGTAAACAAGATTTAGAAGGAACTGAAAAGATTTTAAATAAAATTAAGCACCCGAATCGAGCACTTATTCAAAAACAACAAGGATACTATCACTACCTTTTTGGTATTATTTATGCACAAAAAAATCTAGGAACATCAGAAAAGCACTTTAAGCAAGCCATTAAATTAGGTTTGAGCATGGACCATGATTTAGCCATGGCAAAGATGAGTCTAGCTGGAATCGCTATGCAAAAACGCCGAAAGAGAGAAGCGCAGACGCTACTCACAGAAGCGAAAAAACTAGATAAGAATCAGATGTTAGGAGACCAATTGAAGCTCATGCAGCAGCAATTGAAGAAAATTTAATCTAACGATAATTGAACACTTGATTTCGAAAGAAACTCATAACCAGACGATTAGTTCTATTTTAACAAAAAGATGTATCTTTAGAAGACTAATCGACCAACCATGATTGACTTCGAACTAAAGGACAATGCCTTTTTAAGACAATTCGAAGCTTGCGTAGAGGGCGAAATGGCTAAAATCGAATACGCAGCTCAAGAAAGAAAGATCTTCTTAACCAAACTAATCGTACCTGATTCATTGAACACCAGTTCCTTCAAGGAGGCTTTTTTAACTAAAGTCTTAGATCATATTGGTGAGAGTAAACTTAAGGTGATGCCTACCTGTCCTGAGGTCGCCTCATTTTTAAAGCGAAACAAGTTTAAGTATCAAGGAATGCTTCCGATCGGTATTCGAATTTAATCTACTACCGTCTCGATTCTGAATCGAGCAAATCCTTCTTCGTCAATTTCAATGATTTCACCATAACAGACCTTGTTAGCCAATTCAGGATTCCAAGGATGTCGCACACGTAGATAGTTCTCGGTAAAACCTTCTAGGTACCCCTTCTGAATATCCTTTTCAAAAAGAACTTGCTTGAATTTACCTACTTGCGAGTTATAGAATTCTCTTCGCTTTCGTGCCGATAATGCTCGAAGCATTTTTGATCGCTTCTTTCGAACCGACATCTCTACAACCCCTTCCATGGTAGCTGCTAAGGTATTTTCTCTCTCAGAGTAGGTGAATACATGTAGATATGAAATATCTAAATCAGCTAAATAACGATAGGTTTCCAAAAACCGTTCTTCAGTTTCACCAGGAAAACCAACAATAACATCCACGCCAATACAAGCATCGGGAAGTTGTTGCCTTATCTGATTTACACGGTCTGTGTATAGACTCGTCAAATAACGTCGACGCATTAATTTCAGAATCTGATCTGAGCCACTTTGCAAGGGTATATGAAAGTGAGGAACAAAGTTTTTACTTTTTGAGACAAATGCTATGGTATCGTTACTGAGTAAATTCGGCTCGATCGAAGAAATCCGTAATCGTGCAATGCCCTCCACCTTATCTAAGGCTTGAATCAGCTCTAAAAAAGTGTGTTCATGTCGCTTATTCCCGTATTCCCCTTTACCGTAATCACCAATATTTACACCGGTAAGAACAATTTCTTTAATATCCTGGGCAGCGATTTCGCGTGCATTGTTAATCACATTTTCTAGCGTGTCACTTCGAGAAATTCCTCTTGCCATTGGGATGGTACAATAAGTGCACGGATAATCGCATCCATCCTGAACCTTCAAGAAGGCACGAGTTCGTTCAGAAGTCGCATAACTCCCTACATAAAAATCAGTCTCATCAATTTCACAAGCGTGAATAACGGCAGAATCTCTAGATTGATCTTGGAGTAAATCGTTCAGAAATGCAGGTAATTCAAACTTTTCCTTAGCTCCGAGTACCATATCTACTCCATCCACCGCAGCTAACTCTTGCGGTTTCAATTGAGCGTAACATCCAACAGCTATAATTAGTGCCTCTGGGTTGGTTTTATGCGCTTGTCTAGCAATAGATTTAAACTTCTTATCGGCGTTTTCTGTCACCGAACAGGTATTGATTACATAAACATCTGCCCGATCCTCAAAAGAAGTCTTTTCAAATCCTTCCTTTTCTAAGGACCGTGCGAGTGTTGAAGTCTCTGAAAAGTTCAACTTACACCCGAGTGTATAAAACGCAGCTTTACCCCTTCTTTCCACTAGAAACCAGCCTTAGTCGTTAATTCATGTATAGCAGCAAACAAACTCTTTTCTCTATCATCGAAAGCAATTGATCGCCGTTGTAAAACCCTTTCGGCCGTTTCCATTGCCTTATCTAATCGATAATCACTCATCCCTTGCGGACCACCCCAACTAAAACTTGGAATAAAATTCCTAGGATACCCTGCCCCAAAGATGTTGGCGTTAAAACCAACGACTGTTCCGGTATTAAACATCGTATTGATTCCTGCTTTTGAGTGATCTCCCATAACCAAACCGCAGAATTGAAGTCCTGTTGCCTTAAACCGTCCTGCTGAATAGTCATATAATTTCACCTCGCCGTAATCATTCTTAAGATTGCTAGTGTTTGTATCAGCTCCTAAGTTACACCACTGACCTAATATCGAGTTACCCAAGAACCCTTCGTGCCCCTTATTCGAATAGGCAAGCATAGATACATTATTGAGCTCACCTCCTACTTTGCAATGAGGACCAATAGAAGTAGCTCCATAGATTTTAGACCCCATCTTTACGGTAGAAAAATCACCAATAGCCAGAGGTCCTCGAAGAATAGAGCCTTCCATAACTTTAGCGTCCGCTCCGATGTAAATAGGTCCTTCTTCAGTATTAAATATCGTTGCAAAAGCACTAGCACCTTTAGATATATAGACCGGATGTTTACCAATAACCGTGCAGGTAGGGTGAAGCTCAGCAGATGAACCTAAGGCTGCTTGCTCAAAATCACGTATCAATACCTTATCTAACTTTGAGAATAAATCGGTGATATGATTTAGACGAATTAATTCGCCCTCAAAAGAAACTCCTTCAAAACCAGAACGATCTCCATCAAAGTTATCAGGACGAACGTAGGCTAGGCATACCTTTTGCCACATCAATTGCTGACCTTCTTTCAGCTGTAAAATACATTCTGTTAATTCCGCAGAGGGAACAATAGTTGCATTGATTACAATGGCCGCACTATTTTCAGGTGCCTTCGAAAAATAAGGGGTCAAATGCTCGGCAGTATCATAAGAAAACACACCCGCTTTCAATGAGTCAGTCCACTTCTCCTTGAGAGTCGTAATCCCAAACCTCAATTCAGCAATGGGCCTAGATAAAGTAAGCGGATAAAACCGGCTTGTCTCATCGAAATCACTCAGTATGATGTGCATGTAGGTTTGTTTTAGGCAAAAATACAATCAAAAAAAAAGCACCCCAACTTTTCGGTTAGCGTGCTTTTTAAAACTTCGATTGAAAAGTTCTTTATTTCTTGAACTTCGCGTATTTATTTTTGAATTTATCAATTCTACCAGCGGTATCAACCAATTTAGATTTACCAGTGTAAAAAGGGTGAGAAGTTCTTGAAATTTCAAGCTTCACTACTGGATAAGTTACACCGTCTACTTCAATAGTTTCTTTAGACTCTGCAGTTGATTTAGTGATAAATACATCGTCATTTGACATGTCCTTGAACGCTACTAGACGGTAATTTTCTGGGTGTATTTCTGGTTTCATCGTGATACTATATACTTTTCGAGTGTGCAAAAATAAAATAATTTCCTGTTTTGCACAATCTTTTTTTCATCCGCCTTACAACTACCAAAGATTTCAATATTAAGGATTATATGGTATCTTGCCTTCAATTAAAAACCTAACCATGAATACAACAGTAAAAACAAGCTCTTTCATGCTTCTGTACGGAGCAATCCTTGGTGTTTTAAGCGCCATATTTTCTTTTATGCTCTACACTATGGACATGCATTATCAAGGTGGAACTTTTGTAACTATTGTAAGCGTAGTCCTTTCCACCGCATTATATGCTGTAGCCATGTATCAATTTAGAAATGCAAACAACCATTTAATGTCCTTCTGGCAAGGAGTTAAGATCGGTGTAGGGGTTGCAGTCATTAGCGGTATTATTATTGTTCTTTTTAATCTATTACTTACCCGAGTAATTGATCCGGAGACCATGACTAAGGCCATGAATTTTCAAAGAGAGCAACTCATTGAAAATACCGAAATGACTCTTGAGCAAATCGATGCGCAGTTAGAAATTGCACAACAATTCCAAACTCCAGCGATTCAGGCTGCTTTCGGGTTATTGTTCGCAGTAATTTTCGGTTTTCTACTGTCTTTAATCCCTGCTGCAATTCTCAAGCGAAGCGAGGACTAGCCACTAAAAAATAGTACTTTTGATTCTGCTATGCAGCTATCAATTGTTATCCCTTTATACAACGAATGTGATTCGTTATCAGAATTAAACGATTGGATTGTATCAGTGATGCACTCCAATCGTTTTGATTTTGAGGTAATTTATATCGATGATGGTAGTAATGATGGGTCATGGGAAGTCATCGAACAATTATGTACTAAGCACTCTGAAATAAAAGCCATTCAATTTCAGAAAAACTTTGGCAAGAGCCAGGCGCTCCATGCGGGTTTTAAAGCTGCAAGTGGTGATATCGTAATCACCATGGATGCTGATCTACAAGATAGTCCTGAAGAAATTCCTGACTTAATCGAAATGCTTCAAAAAGAAGCGTTAGACCTGGTTTCAGGCTGGAAGAAAAAGCGTTACGATAGTCTCATCGGTAAAAACATTCCCTCAAAATTGTTCAACTGGGCAGCTCGAAGAAGCTCTGGGATCAAACTCAACGATTTCAATTGTGGACTCAAAGCCTATCGCAGCGAGGTAGTTAAAAACATAGATGTTCATGGTGAAATGCACCGATACATTCCAGTTCTTGCTGCCAACGCTGGATTTACTAAAATCGCCGAAAAAGAAGTGAAGCATCAAGCTAGAAAATACGGAGAAACCAAATTTGGAGCCGAACGTTTTATCAATGGTTTTTTAGACCTCATCACCATTGGCTTTGTATCGAAGTTTGGGAAACGACCGATGCACTTTTTTGGTGCCATTGGCCTACTCATGTTTATTATAGGAACCGGGCTTGCCCTCTATCTGGGAATTGACAAGCTATTCATTGAACCCAAAGGGCGCCTAATTACCGAGCGACCCGAATTTTTCATTGCACTAACCACAATGATTTTGGGGACTCAACTTTTTCTTGCCGGTTTTATCGGCGAACTGATCATACGTTCAAAAAATCAAACGACACGATATCAAATCAAACAATCCATCAATCACACAACTGAATGAACTCTTTAGAAAAAGCACAGCAGTGGCTTAAAAGCCCTTTTGACAAAGAAACCATAGAAGAGGTTAGACGTCTTATCGACACCGATCCAGCAACTTTAGATGATAGTTTTTATACCGATTTAGCCTTTGGAACCGGCGGAATGAGAGGGGTTCTAGGTGCCGGAACGAATCGAATCAACAAATACACTCTAGGTAGAGCAACACAAGGTTTAGCCAACTTTTTAAAGGAAAAATACAGCGATATCCGAGTGGTGATTGCTTACGACTGTCG
>DAIPYN010000017.1:0-2661 GCA_036782715.1 Flavobacteriaceae bacterium | reverse complement strand
ACTTTTTAAAGGAAAAATACAGCGATATCCGAGTGGTGATTGCTTACGACTGTCGTCACGGCAGTGATACCCTTTCTAGAATTGTTGCAGAAATTTTATCTGCCAACAACATTAAAGTATCCCTTTTCTCCTCACTTAGAACTACACCAGAACTTTCGTTTGCAGTTAGACACTTGAATGCTCAAGCAGGTATTGTACTTACCGCTTCTCACAACCCACCAGAGTATAACGGATACAAAGTTTACAGCAGTGACGGTGGACAAATTGTTCCGCCCGAAGACAAACAAATCATTGAAGCTATTAATGCAATTTCGTTCGACGAGATTAATTTTAATGCAAATGCCGAACTCATCGAGCTGATTGATGAGGAGGTAGACAAAGCCTTCTTTGCAGAAAGTGTAAAGGCTGGGAGTTTTAACGCTGCAGGAAAAGAGGATTTTAGATTAGTTTTCACCTCGATTCATGGTACCTCGATTACGGCAATCCCGCCTGTTCTTGAACTGGCAGGATTCAAAAATATTGACATCGTAAAAGAACAAGCAGCGCCCGATGGAGATTTTCCTACAGTAAAGTCTCCCAACCCAGAAGAAACCGAAGCACTTGCAATGGCTATGAATCTTGCCGAAACAAAACAAGCCGATATGGTGATTGGGACTGACCCAGATAGCGATCGACTAGGAATAGCAGTTCGTAATTCCTCAGGAACTCTTGAACTACTTAATGGTAATCAGACTATGATTGTCATGACCGAATACCTACTTCGACTAGCGAAGAAGAAGGGCTTGAAAGGAAATGAGTTCATTGCCTCCACTATCGTATCTACTCCAATGCTGAGAGAATTAGCCAAAGCGTATGAAGTAGACTTCAAAATATCGCTAACGGGATTCAAATGGATTGGTAAGATGATCAAAGATTTTTCACAACAGAGCTTTATCGGAGGCGGAGAAGAAAGCTACGGCTTCATGGTCGGAGATTTCGTTAGAGACAAAGATGCGGTCACTGCTAGTCTTTTAGCTTCAGAAATAGGCTCGCAATTGAAAAGTGAAGGCTCTTCATTTTACAACCTACTCATCGATTGTTACCTCACCTATGGGTTTTATAAGGAGCGTCTAATTTCGATTACCAAAAAAGGTCAAGAAGGGGCCAGCGAAATACGCAGGATGATGAGTGATTTTGAAGCGCGCCCTCCTAAAACAATCGTAGGGGAAACACTGAAGTACATTGAAAACTACAACACTAGTACGCGAACGAATCTCGAGACCGGTGAAAAGGAAATGATTGACCTTCCTACCTCAAACGTAATCATCTACGAGACCAATGAGGGTACTAGAGTTGCTGCACGTCCGAGTGGAACAGAGCCCAAAATTAAATTTTACATCAGCACCAAAACACAGTTAAAAAGTGCTGAGGTTTTCGAAGCGACCAATAAGGATATTGAGGCGAAAATTGATCAAATCATCAATGAACTGCAATTGAATTAATGAAATCTGCCTTTCGTCATATCCTTAAATATGCAGGTCCTTACAAGCAATCGGCCTATGCCAATGTGCTTTTCAATATGGGTTACGCTTTATTTAATGTGTTGTCTATTCTGATTTTCATTCCGACCCTAGGGATTCTATTTGGCACACAGCCAGAAGTTACCGAAGCGCCCGTATACGAAGGAATCAGTTCGTTAAAAGGATATGTAGAGGGCAGCTTAAATTACCAACTCACCAAGGAATCCAATGCGAATGGGCCTATTAGAGCCTTGCTGATTATTGTCGTTCTGAGTGCTATCATCTTTTTTCTCAAAAACCTCTTTAGATACTTGGCACTCTACTCCCTCGCTTCACTGAGAACAGGAATGGTCAAGGACCTTCAGAATGATCTTTATGACAAACTGATCGACCTACCCATTGCATATAGCTCTGAAAAACGAAAAGGAGACCTTTTATCTCGGATGACTTCTGACATCAAAGAAATCGAGAGCGCGATTATCAATTCTCTAGAAACCTTGGCAAGAGAACCTCTCACCATTCTCTTTGTGATTTTCTCGATGCTTGCAATTAGCTGGCAGCTGACACTCTTTGTATTTATCTTTCTTCCCATTACCGGTTTTATCATTGCTAGAGTAGGTAAAACACTGAAAGCTAAATCGCTAGAGGCGCAAAAAGAGTCAGGACTTTTTCTATCCTTTTTAGAAGAGTCTTTGGGTGGTTTGAAGATTATCAAGGCATTTACCGCAGAGTCGAGCGTAAAAGAAAAATTCAACACTTCTACCCAGAGGTATCGTAATACCATGAATGCCGTTTTACGCAGAAATGGAATGGCCTCTCCTCTCAGCGAATTTTTAGGGGTTTGCGTGGTCTTATCTGTTTTATGGTATGGAGGTAGATTAGTATTAGGCACATCATACTCATTGAATCCGCAACAATTTTTGGGTTACATCGGTCTGTTTTACACCATAATTAATCCAGTAAAATCAATCACAACCGTTAACTACAACATTAAAAAAGGTAAGGCTTCGGCAGAACGGGTTTTAGAGGTCATTCAAACCGATCAAACCATTAAAGACCCAGTAAGCCCTAAACCCTTTCATTTTGAAGAGTCGATTACCTTTGACAACCTTAATTTTGCCTACGAGGAGCAAAACGTATTAAATCATCTAAATCTTACGAT
>DAIPYN010000016.1:22088-36033 GCA_036782715.1 Flavobacteriaceae bacterium | reverse complement strand
ATTTTCAAAACGTTGATATATCCTGTGGATCCTTTATAATGAGCAGCGAGGTGGTATGCTGGCCCCGACGGCTCGAGAGAATCGTGGAGCCGGAGGGACTCGAACCCTCGTCCAAACAAGCAATGAAAACGCTTTCTACATGCTTAGACGTTGATTGATTTTCGAAGAATAACTGATCAACGACAACCTATTATTCCCTTAGCTTCTTTATTTGGAATAGTTCTCGAAGCAGGAACTATTCGATGTTGACTTTAATGGTGCCTCTTAAAAGAACGCCGCCAACAAGGGCTTTCTAGAGACATTCAGCTCTCCCGCCTTGCGGGACTAGGCCAAATCCTACTGTAATTCAGATTATTAGGCAGCTAAAGCGTAAGTATTTTCGCCATTTAAAAAAGCTGAAGTAGAGATTAACGAGCATTACCTTCATAGCTCGACATGCTTACGATTTGATTGATCTTGCTGTCAAATCCAAATCGGCCCCAATAAGAAAAAGAACGTGTTTTCTAAGGGTGCAAAGATAGCTAATCGCTGAGAATTACTCTTCGATATTTAAGGTAAAGCTAATAGTAGGGTGCGTTTGTGGAGCGGTAAAAGCCCCGAGTGCTTTAAAAGATAGATTTACTTCAGATATTCTCTCGATGGTCTTGATCTGAAATGTTTTTTTGCTCCCAGCTTCTAAGTTGAATACTGGAGAGTTTTCATAAAAAGTAAAATCACTAACATTCTCTAGTAGCAGGTCACTACTGCAATGATTGGTGAGTGTAATCTTCAATATTTTGGTGTCGGCAACATAGCCGTTAACCTCAATGCCAATACTCGCTTTGAGTAGGGGGAGTAGAAATTCTTCTCGTCCGACCAATAGGTCATTGTATGCGGCAACCGTGCGTTTTGCAAATAAGGCTTCTTTAAGAGATGCGATCGATCGTTCCTTAGTGAAGACAAGTGTTACAGGTCTTTGTAATCCTTTATTGGCATAATCCCATTCAATGAGGTCGTGAACATCAGAGGTAGCCATGATGGTTAAATCTTCTTCGAGAGCGATGCTTAGTGATTCTTCGGCATAGGCTCCGAAATTAATGACCTCAATACCGTGAAGTTTCTTTTGTTTGATCTGTTTCTTTTGAAAATCACCTAATTCTGGATTTCCGTCTTTTTTCTCTGCCGACCATGAGGGATGATTCCAGAAAACAAAGGCATCCTGCTTTTTTGCTTGGTCAAAGGCGTCTTGCGCCTGGTCTTGTAAGAGTGGGTTGGAGTCGGTAAGGAATAATGCGTTATTGTGTCCGACAGGGGAACTTCTTGTAATCTCTGAACCAGGAATGATTAAAAGATCGTGATCTTTGGCTTCCTCGAATGCTAATTCGTAGGCTCTATTACGATCGAGGTGAGGTATATCTGAAAGGTGAGGCTGGTACTCTAGGTGCTCGGTAAGTGCGATGGCATCAAGGTTATCCATTAGTGCTTCTTGCACTCTGATGGTAGGCCAAACGTTTCCGTCAGAAAACACGCTATGGATATGTAGGTCGGTACTGAGTGTTAGATATCCATCAATGTTTGGGAATTTAATCGGATTAACCCCTGAATGGCTGTGGTTCTGAGCGTATCCGAATATGGTGATGAACAATAGTAGGAATCGAGCTTTCATACGTTTAATCTTTTGAACAAAAGTATTTGAGTAAATGTTTCGGTAGCTTAATAAACGGTTATGATTGCGTTATTGCAATTCAACAGCTACTTCTCTCAATCGGGCAAGTTTGCTGATGAGACCTTCTGCCTTTTCAAGATCGAGCATATTGGCTCCATCGCTTTTGGCATTTTTTGGGTCAAAATGGGTTTCTATGAATAAACCATCTACTCCAATAGCAACGCCGGCTTTGGCCATTGATTCGATGAGGGCAGGGCGCCCACCAGTTACTCCCGAGCTTTGGTTGGGTTGTTGAAGGGAGTGAGTGACATCTAGTACCACCGGGGCGTATTGTTTCATTGTAGGGATTCCTCTATAATCAATGACTAAATCTTGGTATCCAAACATCGACCCTCGCTCTGTGATCCAGCTCTTATTGTTTCCAACTTCACTTACCTTCTGAACGGCAAATTGCATGCTTTCAGGGCTCATAAACTGTCCCTTTTTTAAATTAACCACTTTGGCGGTTTCTGCAGCTGCGATTAATAAATCGGTTTGGCGCACAAGAAAAGCAGGTATTTGCAATGCATCAACATATTCGGCAGCCATGGCTGCATCAGACTCTTTATGAATGTCAGTAAGGGTAGGTACTGAAAAGGTCTCAGATACCTTTCGAAGAATTTTCAGTGCTTTTTCATCTCCAATACCAGTGAATGAGTCTACTCTGCTGCGATTGGCCTTTTTAAAACTCCCTTTAAAGAAATAAGGGATTTTATACTTGTCAGTAATCGTTACCAGTTTTTCGGCAATTCTAAGGGCCATCTCTTCTCCTTCAATAGCACAAGGACCGGCAATTAAAAAGAATTGTTTGGAGTCAAGGTGTTTCAGGTGAGGAACGTCGAAATTCTTCATAAAAAATGCGATGTTTTAGCATTGAATGTATCAAAGGTACTTTTTATTCACTTCTCGGTGTAAAATACCGCTATATTTGCGCCGCCTTAAGGCGCATATTTGGACCTATCCTATGAAAACCATTAAAAACATCGCGATTATCGCACACGTTGACCACGGTAAGACTACTTTGGTGGACAAGATTATGTATCACTGTCAACTCTTCAGAGAGAATGAAAATAAGGGAGACCTTATTCTCGATAACAATGATCTCGAGCGCGAGCGCGGAATTACCATTGTTTCTAAAAACGTCTCGGTAATCTATAAGGGGATGAAGATTAATATTATCGACACTCCTGGTCATGCCGACTTTGGTGGCGAAGTAGAGCGTGTTTTAAATATGGCTGATGGGGTATTACTGCTTGTTGATGCCTTTGAAGGCCCGATGCCGCAAACACGTTTTGTACTTCAAAAAGCTATTAGCCTAGGTCTTAAACCTTGTGTGGTTGTAAATAAAGTGGATAAAGAAAACTGTACTCCAGACGAGGTGCATGAGAAGGTGTTTGATTTGATGTTCGAATTAGGAGCAGAAGAGTGGCAATTAGATTTCCCAACGGTTTATGGTTCGGCAAAAAATGGTTGGATGAGCGATGATTGGAAGAACCCAACCACGACCATCGAGCCTCTTTTAGATATGGTTGTTGAGCACATCCCCGAGTTCAAGCCAGAGGAGGGAACTACACAAATGCTGATAACTTCTTTAGACTACTCTTCTTTTACAGGAAGAATTGCGATCGGACGTCTACAGCGTGGTAGAATTGCAGAGGGTCAACAAGTGACCTTGGTGAAGAGAGATGGCGCTCAGGTTAAGACACGCGTTAAAGAGTTATTTACTTTTGAAGGTTTAGGTCGTCAGAAAGTGACTGAGGTAAAAGCGGGTGATATTTGTGCTATCGTCGGCATGGAAGGTTTTGAAATTGGTGATACCGTTGCTGATTTTGAAAACCCTGAGGCATTGCCATCGATTGCGATTGACGAGCCAACCATGAGCATGTTGTTTACCATTAACGACAGCCCATTTTTTGGAAAGGACGGTAAGTTCGTTACTTCAAGACACCTCAAAGAGCGTCTAGAAAAAGAGTTAGAGAAAAATCTTGCCCTTCGCGTTGAGCCAACCGATAGTGCAGACCGTTTTATTGTTTACGGACGTGGGGTTCTGCATTTATCTGTTCTTATCGAAACGATGCGTAGAGAGGGGTATGAAATACAAATCGGACAACCGCAGGTAATCATCAAAGAGATTGATGGAGTGAAGTGTGAGCCTGTCGAGCAGTTGACTATTGATCTTCCTGAGGAGGTTTCGGGTAAGGCTGTTGAAATGGTTTCAATGCGTAAAGGTGAAATGATTAGTATGGAGTCACGTGGTGCTCGTATGTTCATCGAGTTTATCATTCCTTCACGAGGTATCATTGGCCTAAGAAATCAATTGCTTACTGCAACTGCAGGAGAGGCGATTATGGCACACCGATTCTTAGAGTATCAACCGGTTAAAGGGCCAATTCCTGGTCGAATTAATGGTTCAATGGTGTCTCTTGAAAACGGTACTGCGATTCCTTACTCTATTGATAAGCTTCAGGAGAGAGGTACGTTCTTTATCGATCCGGGAGAAGATATTTATGAAGGTCAGGTTATTGGAGAGAATTCTCGTGCCGATGATATGGGGGTTAACATTACTAAGACGAAGAAGCTGACCAACGTTCGTGCTTCAGGATCAGATGATAAAGCCCGTATCGTACCTGCGATTAAATTTTCTTTGGAGCAGGCTTTAGAGTATATCCAAAAGGATGAGTACGTTGAGGTTACTCCAAATCACTTAAGATTGCGTAAGATCTTATTGAAAGAGACCGACAGAAAACGTTCAAAGGCTATTTAACCGCGGCAGCGGCTCCAACAATTCCCGCATTATTCTTTAACGCGGCAACTCTGATCGGTGTTTTTGCTGTAATGAGATGCTTGTATTCATCGTAACGCTTTGATAGCCCTCCACCGAGTATGAATAGGTCTGGTGCTACGAGTAGTTCAGTGATTTTTAAAAACTTGCTGAACCTTTCGGCCCATTCCTCTATTTCTAAATCTTCACGTTGCATGGCATCATTTGAGGCCCAGTCTTCTATTTTTTTGAATTTCTTATACGGTATTTGTCCTAACTCGAAATTGGGGATCAGTTCGCCATTATAGAATGCGCCACTACCGAGGCCAGTTCCAATGGTAATCATTATAACAAGTCCTTTTTCACCTTTACCTACACCGTAGTTCATAGTGGCGTATCCAGCGGCATCAGCATCGTTAACTACAGTAAAGTCTAAACCGGCCTCCTCGTTAAAAATTTCGCTTACATTCTGGTTTTTCCACGACTTGTGTAAGTTGCCGCTTGATAGGCAGACTCCGTTTTTTATAATCGTTGGAAAACCTACGCCTACTTTCCCTTTATAGTCAAAGTGAGAAATGATTTTGCGAACAGCTTTGGCCATGCTTTTTGGATTTCTCTTTTGAGGTGTAGGAACTCTGAATCGATCGCTTACGAGTTCACCGGTTATGGGGTCTACAAGAGCTCCTTTCATTCCTGTTCCTCCAATATCAATACCAAGTACAGCCATAAATAGTCGTTTTAGGGGCTACAAATAAATATATTTTTTTAAGAACCGACGGTCTCTAGCTTATGAATCCCTTGATTTTCACAACGAATTACAGGGTGATTATACTTTTTAATTAGTCGGTAATCATGTGTGGCTAAAATTACCGTGTTGCCTTTACGATGAAGTTCCTCAAATAAATCCATCACTTCTATCGCAGTTTCTGGGTCTAAATTTCCCGTAGGTTCATCGGCGATGATGAGTTCAGGGTTATTCAAAAGTGCTCGGGCAATTGCTATGCGCTGTTTTTCTCCGCCAGAAAGATGATGTATAAATCGCTCATGTTTACCCGAGATTCCAACTTTATCGAGTGTCTGCATGATTCGCTCTTTACGGTCTGATTTCGATTTCCATCCGGTTGCTTTTAGGACAACATCTAGGTTATCAAAAACATTACGGTCGTCAAGCAATCTAAAATCCTGAAATACGATTCCTAATTGTTTTCTAAGGGTCGGTAGTTCGCTTTCTTTGAGTTTCGCCAAGTTAAAGGACTTAAAACTTGCTGTTCCTTTACTAATCTGGGTGTCTCCATAGATCGCTTTAAGAAGACTGCTTTTACCAGAACCTGTTTTGCCAATTAAATAGAGGTAATCTCCTTTATTGACCTCGAGAGATACTTCTTTTAAAATCACCTCGTTTCTAATCCCAATATCTGCAGATTGCAAGCTTAAAAGCAGCTGGTGTGAACTCATTAATTCCTTTTTGATTTTCTAAAGTTAGCAAATAGCCAACTTACAATTAGAAGATCATTTAGATGATCTAGGTTTTTACTATTTTCAAGCTCCAAATTTAGAATGCTATGAATTTCAGATTATTCGTTTTAGGAATATTGGTTGTTTTTACCTCGTGCTTAAGTAAAGTTGAGGTCGATACGATTGTTTTTAATGGTCAGATTTATTCGCTCGATTCGGTGAACACCACCTACACGGCGATGGCAATCGATAACGGTCGAATCGTTACGCTAGGTTCGGATGATTTGAAAAATCGCTTTTCAGCGAAAGAACAAGTTAATCTTGAGGGTAAGGCTGTGGTTCCAGGGCTTATTGATGCTCATAGCCACTTCTATGGATTAGGTTTAGGAACGCTTCATGTGGATCTTGTGGGAACCGAAAGTATCGAAGAAGTACTCAATCGTGTAGAAGTCTTTAGATCAGAGAATAGCGACGTCGGCTTCATTTATGGACGCGGCTGGGATCAAAACGATTGGGAAACCAAGGAGTTTCCTACTCGTTACGATTTAGATCGTCGATTTTCTGATCTTCCCGTAGTTCTTGAAAGAGTTGATGGGCATGCCTATTGGGTGAATTCGAAAGCGATA
Source organism: Flavobacteriaceae bacterium (assembly GCA_036782715.1). Taxonomy (GTDB): domain Bacteria; phylum Bacteroidota; class Bacteroidia; order Flavobacteriales; family Flavobacteriaceae; genus UBA3478. The sequence goes on along the minus strand of DAIPYN010000016.1, from coordinate 29,507 downwards.
GAATTAGCTAGAATTGATTCAGAGACTTCTACCGAGGGGGGAGCTGTTGTACTCCTTAATGGAGCTCCTTCTGGGATTTTAGTTGATGGCCCTATGCGTTATATAGATGCGGTAATGCCACCTCCGAGCCGTGATCAACAGATTAAAGGCTTGTTAGCTGCTCAGAAGATTTGTTTCGATTATGGGTTAACCACGGTTAGCGATGCAGGGATCTCTAAGGAGATTATACATCTAGTAGACTCTCTTCAGAAAGAAGGTTTGTTAAAGATTCGAATGTATGCGATGGTAAGTAATACCGAAGCCGATGTAAATTATTATCTAAGTAAAGGGCGTTACAAAACAGATCGTCTGAATGTAAGTTCGGTAAAAGTATACGGTGATGGAGCCTTAGGTTCTAGAGGTGCAGCATTGAAGCGACCTTATGCCGATGCACCAGGACATTTTGGAGCTTTTGTTACCCCTGTAGATCAAATGAGAGCGATTGCAGAACGACTGATTGATTCTGATTTTCAAATGAACACCCATGCGATTGGGGATGCGGCTAATTTCGAGGTGCTTTCCATTTATCAAGACCTGCTTAGTGATAAAGAAGACCGAAGATGGAGAATTGAACATGCTCAAATTGTTGATGAGTTTGATTTCTCACTTTTTTCCAAGGGTGTCATTCCTTCTGTTCAACCCACACATGCCACCAGTGATATGTATTGGGCCGAGGATCGTTTGGGGCACGAACGTATGGCGGGAGCTTATGCATACCAAACCCTATTGGCAAAATCGGGAATCGTGGCTTTAGGAACTGATTTTCCAGTAGAATCGGTGAATCCGTATTATACTTTCTATGCTGCGGTGGCTCGCAAAGATCTTAAGGGATACCCTGATACTGGATTCATTCCAGAGCAGTCGCTCACTAGAGAACAAGCATTACGTGGAATGACCGAATGGGCTGCTTATGCTCAGTTTGAAGAAAATGAAAAGGGTAGGCTTCTTCCGGGGTTCTTTGCTGATTTCACTGTATTATCTGCCGATTTAATGACGGCTTCAGAGAAAGAGCTTCCTTTAATAGAAGCAGAGATGGTTTTTGTCTCAGGAGAACAAGTAAAGTAACGATATCAAACCTCAATATTGAATTGAAGCTGTGCAAGTTTCATTTTTGCACATAAAAGACTGGTATACTTTCATTTTCAAATCAATAACACCTTAGAGATTTAGGTTTAAAACATTTAGTTTCATTTTTGGCTTCAAATTATAAAGCCATGTGTGGAATTGTAGCAAGTTTTGATTACCAAAAAATAGAAGCGGATCAGCGTAGTCAGCTTTTAGAAATGTCAAAAAAGATCAGGCATAGAGGTCCTGATTGGAGTGGAGTTTTTAGTGACGATCATGCCGTTTTAGCGCATGAGCGTTTAGCGATTGTTGACCCGGCTTCAGGAAAGCAACCTCTTTTTAATAAAGAGCAGACCCTTGTACTTGCTGCTAATGGTGAGATTTATAATCATAGAGAACTTAGAGCTGAGGTAGGAGAAGGGTATGAGTTTCTTACCCAATCTGATTGTGAGGTTATTTTAGGACTATATGACAAAGAAGGCGTCTCGTTTCTAGATAAACTCAACGGTATTTTCGGTTTCGCACTTTACGATAAAGCAAAGAATGACTACCTCATTGCTCGTGACCACATGGGAATCATTCCTCTTTATATGGGATGGGATGAGGAAGGAGTTTTTTATGTGGCTTCTGAATTAAAAGCTCTTGAAGGTTTCTGTACTCAGATCGAACTTTTCCCTCCAGGGCATTACAAAACTAAGGCAATGGAAAAGCCTGAGCCTTGGTATGATCGTGAATGGAAGTCATTTGATGCGGTTAAAGACAACGAAGCTTCGATTAGTGAACTTAGAAAGGCGCTCGAAGATGCGGTAGAGCGACAATTGATGTCAGACGTTCCTTACGGTGTATTGCTTTCGGGAGGTCTAGATTCTTCAATTACATCGGCTATCGCTAAGAAGTTCTCAAGCCTTCGGGTAGAAAGCGGAAATACAGAGGATGCTTGGTGGCCGCGACTTCATTCTTTTGCAGTGGGTCTTGAGGGGTCTCCTGACCTTGCTGCGGCTCAAAAGGTGGCGGATCATATCGGAACGGTTCATCACGAAATTACCTTTACCATTCAAGAAGGTTTAGATGCGATTAAAGATGTTATCTATCACCTAGAAACTTACGATATCACAACGATTAGAGCTGCGACTCCAATGTATCTGATGGCTCGAGTGATTAAATCTATGGGAATTAAAATGGTCCTATCTGGTGAAGGTTCTGATGAGCTTTTTGGAGGGTACTTATACTTTCACAAAGCGCCTAATGCTAAGGAGTTTCACGAAGAGACTGTTCGTAAATTAGAAAAGCTTCATATGTATGATTGCTTGCGAGCCAATAAAGCGCTTTCTGCTTGGGGGATTGAAGGACGCGTTCCTTTCCTTGACAAGGAATTTATCGATGTAGCGATGCGTCTGAATCCGTCTGAAAAAATGATTACTTCGGAACGTATGGAAAAATGGGTGCTTAGAAAAGCCTTCGAAGATATGCTTCCTAGCGAAGTTGCTTGGAGACAGAAGGAGCAGTTCTCAGATGGGGTTGGTTACAGCTGGATAGACACTCTAAAAGAAGTAGTGAACACAGAGGTAAGTGACAAGCAAATGGAGCAGGCTGCCTTTAAATTCCCGATTCAAACCCCACAAACTAAAGAGGAGTACTTCTATCGCTCTATTTTTCATTCTCATTTCCCATCAGATGCCGCAGCAAAGAGCGTTCCGCAGGAGCCGTCTGTTGCTTGTAGTACCAAAACTGCTTTAGAGTGGGATGAGGCATTTAAAAAGATGAATGAACCCTCTGGTCGCGCCATTAAAGCGGTGCATACAGACGCTTATAAAAACTAGGGTTTGTAAACATATTAATGTTAATAACTTCAGGGCTCGGAACGCTTACAAACACAAGTATTCCGGGCTCTTTCGGTTATATTTGTGAGAATGCAAAAACCGATAATGAAGTTATGAGCGAACAAGCAAAAAATCCACAGTATTCGGCAGATAGTATCCAGGCCCTTGAGGGGATGGAACACGTGCGTATGCGCCCGTCTATGTATATCGGAGATGTTGGTCCTCGTGGATTACATCATTTAGTATACGAAGTTGTAGATAATTCCATCGATGAGGCGATGGGTGGTCACTGTGACTCGATTACAGTGGCGATAAATAAAGACCAATCTATCACAGTTAGCGATAATGGTCGTGGTATCCCAGTAGGTTTACATAAGAAAGAAGGAGTGTCGGCGCTTCAAGTGGTTATGACCAAAATTGGTGCCGGAGGTAAGTTTGATAAAGATTCTTATAAAGTTTCAGGGGGTCTCCATGGAGTGGGGGTTTCTTGTGTGAATGCACTATCGATTAGCCTTAAGGCTACCGTACAACGTGAAGGTAAGATTTGGCAGCAAGAGTATGAACGGGGTAAAGCTTTATATCCTGTAAAGACCGTTGGTGATAGTGATTCAAATGGTACCGAAGTTACTTTTCAGCCTGACCCAGTTATCTTTACTCAAACCACAGAATATTCTTATGAGACACTCGCAAATCGTATGCGTGAGCTCGCCTACTTGAATAAAGGAATCACTATTACCCTTATCGATCACAGAAATGTTGATGAGAAGGGAGAGCCGGTTACCGAGGTATTTAAAAGTGAAAAAGGTTTAGAAGAGTTTATCTTATTCTTAGATCAATCGAGAGAGTCGCTTATTCAAACGGTTATTTCGATGGAAGGTGAGAAAAATGGTATTCCTGTTGAGGTAGCTATGATTTACAACACTGGTTTTTCTGAAAACCTTCATAGTTATGTGAATAATATCAATACTCACGAGGGGGGTACGCATCTTTCAGGTTTTAGAAGAGGTCTTACCAGTACCCTTAAAAAATACGCTGATTCTTCAGGAATGCTTGATAAGCTCAAGTTTGAGATTTCAGGGGATGACTTCAGAGAAGGATTAACGGCGATTGTTTCAGTTAAAGTTGCTGAGCCTCAATTTGAAGGTCAGACTAAAACCAAATTGGGTAACCGTGAAGTTACTTCTGCTGTTAGCCAGGCGGTTTCTGAAATGCTAACCGATTATCTTGAGGAACACCCAGATGATGCAAAACGTATCGTTGAAAAGGTAGTTATTGCTGCAACCGCTAGACATGCTGCTGCTAAGGCCAGAGAAATGGTTCAGCGTAAGAATGTAATGAGTGGGGGTGGTCTTCCTGGTAAACTATCTGATTGTTCTTCACAAGACCCTGCAGAATGTGAGGTTTATCTTGTTGAGGGAGACTCTGCGGGTGGAACGGCGAAACAAGGACGAGACCGAAACTTTCAAGCTATTTTGCCACTAAGAGGTAAGATTTTGAACGTAGAGAAAGCCATGCAACACAAGGTTTTTGAAAACGAAGAAATCAGAAATATTTACACGGCTCTCGGTGTTACCGTGGGTACTGAAGAAGATGCAAAAGCACTTAACCTAGCGAAATTACGTTATCACAAAGTGATTATCATGTGTGATGCGGATGTCGATGGATCTCATATTGAAACACTAATTCTAACCTTCTTCTTTAGATATATGAGGGAGCTTATCGAACAAGGATTTGTATATATCGCTACTCCGCCGCTGTATTTGGTAAAGAAAGGTAGCAAAAAACAATATGCTTGGAATGACTCTCAGCGTGATCAACTCATTTCAGAAATGGGTCAAGGTGCTGGTGTTCAGCGATATAAAGGTCTTGGTGAGATGAACGCAGAGCAATTGTGGGATACTACTATGAACCCTGAATATCGTACGCTTCGTCAGGTGACCATTGACAATGCTACCGAAGCCGATCGTATTTTCTCAATGCTTATGGGTGATGAGGTTCCACCACGTCGCGAGTTTATTGAAAAGAATGCGGTCTATGCGAATATTGATGCGTAGTGACTTAAATTTGCAACACATTTAATCTAAATCAAATACGAAAATGAAAGTAACTGTAGTAGGAGCGGGTGCCGTTGGTGCTAGCTGTGCAGAGTACATTGCTATTAAAGACTTTGCCTCAGAGGTAGTACTAGTAGATATTAAAGAAGGCTTCGCAGAAGGTAAAGCAATGGACCTGATGCAGACTGCATCCCTAAATGGATTTGATACTAAAATTACGGGTACCACTGGGGATTATTCGAAAACAGCTGGTAGCGATGTTGTAGTGATTACTTCGGGTATTCCTCGTAAGCCAGGGATGACCAGAGAAGAGCTTATTGGTATCAATGCGGGTATCGTAAAGGAGGTTTCTTCAAATCTTTTAAAGTATTCTCCTGAAGCCATTGTTATTGTGGTGAGTAACCCTATGGATACCATGACTTATCTCGTACACAAAACCTCAGGACTTCCTAAACACCGAATTATCGGAATGGGTGGTGCGCTTGATAGTGCGAGATTCAAATATCGCTTAGCTGAGGCTCTTGATGCGCCTATTTCTGATGTAGACGGAATGGTTATCGGAGGTCACTCAGATACAGGTATGGTTCCATTAATCGATCATGCTACGCGAAATTCAATTCGCGTTAGTGAGTTTTTAGACGCTGAACAAATGGACTATGTAGTTCAAGAGACTAAGGTTGGGGGAGCTACACTTACCAAACTTTTAGGAACAAGTGCTTGGTATGCCCCGGGTGCCGCTGTTTCAGGTTTGGTTCAGGCAATCGCCTGTGATCAAAAGAAAATTTATCCTTGTTCTGCTCTTCTTGAAGGAGAATACGGATTGAATGATATTTGCTTGGGAGTACCTGTAGTTCTTGGCAAAAATGGAATTGAAAAGATCGTTTCTATCGAGTTAAGTGAAGACGAAAAAGCTAAGGTAGCTGCTTCCGCAGAAGGAGTTGCTGCGGTGAACGCGCTACTTAATTTATAAGAAACTAATAGAGTGTTTAGCCCCGGAAGTTTTCCGGGGTTTTTTGTTTATTACATATAATTGTCATTTCTAGGGCGAAATGATATATTTGCACGCATTTGACATTATATTAATTGATTTTAGGCAGTATGCAGAATAAAGGATTAATTCGACTATTTGCGATTTTGTTTGGGGTAGTAAGCCTCTATCAACTATCGTTTACATTCATCACTAACAAGATCGAAGGGGATGCCGATCGATACGCTTCAGTTAGCGTAGACGCATCTGCTGATGATTATATTTCAGCACGTGAAACAGCTGCTAAGAGTTATTTAGATTCGGTAGCTGATCTTCCTGTTTTTGGTTTTACTTCTTATGCTGATGCGAAGACCAAAGAATTAAATAAAGGCCTTGACCTGAAAGGGGGAATTAACGTAACCCTACAGATTTCGGTTAAAGATATTCTTAAAGGTCTTGCTAATAACACCAAAAACGTTGCTTTCAATCAAGCCTTAGATGCTGCAGATGCAGCTTCAAAGCAAAGTGATGAGAATTACGTAGAGTTATTCTTCGAATCTTTCGAGACCAATGCAGGCGAAATTACTCTTGCTTCGCCAGAGATCTTCGCGAACAAAGCATTAAGTGATGAGATCAATTTCTCGATGAATAATGCTGAGGTTAAGCCAATCATTAGAAGAAAAATTGACGAGTCGATTGTTTCTGCTTTCGAAGTTCTTCGCGAACGTATCGATGGCTTTGGAGTAACTCAGCCCAACATTCAACGAGTGGGTAACTCAGGTCGTATTCTTGTAGAATTACCTGGTGCTCGCGATATTAACCGTGCTCAGGAGTTACTATCTTCTACTGCACAATTAGAGTTTTGGGAAACCATTTCTGCAGCTGAACCAGGACTATCACAGTTTTTAGTAGCAGCTGATCAGCGTCTGGCTGAGTTAGAGCAGTCTTCAGATGATGTTGAAGATTTATTAGAGTCAGCATCTGATTCTCTATCTACTCAAAATCCACTGCTAGCAAAATTGATTCCTGGAGCTCCTGGATCGAATGCTTTCGTGCGTGTTCAAGCACGTGACACTGCTTATGTTGGGCAGGCGTTAAGACGTTCAGAAATTAAAAGATTGTTACCTTCAGCAGTTCAGTACACGAAGTTTGCTTGGCAACGTGTGCCTGCTGATGCAGATATCGTAGAATTATATGCGCTTCGCTCAAATCGTGAAGGAACTCCTCGTATTTCAGGAGATGTCGTTTCTGATGCTCAAGATACTTTCGACCAATTCGGAAAGCCAGCGGTAAGCATGATGATGAACACCAAAGGAGCTCGGGAATGGGAGCGCTTAACGGGTGATGTTTATCAAAACAAAACAGGTATTGCTATTGTACTTGACAACAAGGTTTACACTGCTCCAGGTGTGTCTTCAGGTCCTATTTCAGGCGGACGTTCAGAGATTACAGGTACTTTCACCATCAATGAAAC
>DAIPYN010000016.1:0-21988 GCA_036782715.1 Flavobacteriaceae bacterium | reverse complement strand
GTAAACTTCGGATTCTTGAAAGCGCGTAAAACGGCTTATGTAATTTCTGGTGTGTTAGTGATAGGGTCATTAACCTCTCTTTTTACCACTGGGTTACAACAGGGTGTGGATTTTGTTGGTGGTCGCACGTATCAGATTCGCTTTGAAAATGAAGTGAACCCAACAGAAATTTCATCTGCGCTTACTGATGCTTTAGGAAGCGGTACGAATGTAAAGACCTTCGGAGCTGCGAACCAGATTAAGGTGACTACTCCTTATAAGGTAGATGTTGAGGGTATCGAGGTGGATCAAGAGATCCAAGGACTTCTTTTCAATACCCTATTACCTTACCTACCTGACGGTTTTTCAATTGAAGACTTCACAGTGGGTAGTGATGATAAGACGGTAGGTATTCTTCAATCAGTAAAAGTTGGTCCTACCATTGCTGATGATATTAAGAAAAATGCAGTACTAGCGATCTTTGGGTCACTGACTATTGTATTCTTATATATTCTACTCCGTTTTAGAAAGTGGCAGTTCTCACTAGGAGCGGTTACTGCAGTATTCCACGATGTAATCATTGTACTTGGGGTGTTCTCTGCAACTAGTGCGTTTATGCCTTTTAACATGGAGATTGACCAAGCCTTTATTGCGGCTATTCTTACGGTAATCGGATATTCATTAAACGATACAGTAGTAGTTTTTGACCGAATTAGAGAGATCATCGGCTTAAAAGGATGGAAGCAGGGTGATCATGTAAATGAGGCCTTAAACTCAACGCTAAGCCGTACGTTGAACACCTCATTAACGACGCTTATTGTATTACTTGCGATCTTTATTTTCGGCGGTGAGACACTAAGAGGATTTATGTTCGCGATGATTATAGGTATCCTAGTTGGTACTTACTCATCATTATTCATTGCAACTCCAGTGATGTTTGACACACTAGGCAAAGGCAACGATAAGAAGTAAAGACTTTCTTTGCTATCATAAAAAAGGCCCGACAACTGTCGGGCCTTTTTTATGATCTTGCCTTTTATTTAAGCTTTTACTTTTCGAATCATTAAGTACGCACCGAATAGTACTGGTATAATGCTTAACCATTGCCCGGTGGTTAGTAAACCGAGACTCTCTTCAAATCCTCCTTGACTCTTTTTGAAGAATTCGATAAGGAAGCGAGCAGAGAATATTCCGACCAGCCAGGTGCCGAATAAGAATCCAGGTTTATTTTTTAATTCGGCCTTCGGGTAAAGCACATAATACATGACCACAAATAACAGTGCGTAAGCAAATGCTTCATAAAGTTGCGCCGGATGGCGATATGGAATTTGAGCAAGAATATCTGCGTATGCAGGATCATTAACTAGCGCCGCATAAGCTCTACTTACCGAGGGTTGACCCGTGGCTTGAAGCGCCTGGTAGGCTGACATATCACCGTGATCTCTGACGAATTTTGTGGCAAAGATGAAGCTCTCATCTACTACTTTCCCGTTAATTTCAGAATTAAAGAAGTTGCCTAAACGCACAAAAGCTCCGCCTATAGCAGATGGTAAAGCTATTCGATCAACCAACCACAAGAATGAAATATCCTTTTCTTTCTTACTAAAAAGGTATAATCCAATGACTGCTGCTAATGCGGCTCCGTGGCTCGCTAATCCCGCGAACCCAGTAAATGCATACCCATTGATAATTCCAAAGAGGCTTGAATTCTTTTGCTCTCTTATAGGTAGTAATATTTCAACCAGATGATTCTGGTAATAGGCCCAATCGTAGAAAAACACATGTCCTAAACGCGCTCCAAGCATAATAGAGAGTACGGTGTACACAAAGAGACTGTCAAGCTTTTCAGTGGGTTTATTTTCCTTTTTGAAAACAGTCTTCATGAGATTCCACCCTAAAATAAAGGCAGCGATCCAAAGTGAGTTGTAGTATTTGATTTGAATAGGCCCAAGGGTGAAGATCGTGTCTTCTGGGTTCCAGATAATACCGAGTAGCGTCATAAATTAATTTTGGTCTAATATAGCCCAAAACTATGGCTCAAGGAACAGGGTCGTATCCGCTTTTTCCCCATGGATGGCAACTAGAAATTCGCCTAATAGCTAACCATCCGCCCTTAATAGGGCCGTATTTCTTCAGTGCTTCAATGCTATAAGTTGAGCAAGTAGGGGTGAACCGACAGCTTGCTGGAGTCAGTGGGGAGATGAGTAATTGATATACTCGAACAAGTAGAATAAAGGGAATACTAAATATACGTTTCACGATAGACTAAAGGTAGTACCATCCTTGGTGTCTTTCAACCTGATTCCTAGTGCTTCTATAGCATCCCTAATTTCATCAGAGCGCTGAAAGTCTTTTCGTGCTCTTGCTTCTGAACGCTCTTTCAGTAATAATTCAACGAGACCCTTAAGCTGTCCCTCTTGCTTTGCATCTGAGTTTCGGCTATCAAATAACCCCAAGACATCGAAGAAGAAGGTTCTCATCGTTTGGCTTATTAAAATCAAATCCTCACTCGATACGGTCTTCTTTTGGTCGTTGATCAGATTGATGATTTTTACTCCTTCGAAAAGTTGTGCGATAAGAATGGGCGTATTGAAATCATCATTCATTGCTTCATAACAACGATGGATCCATTGTTCGATAGCGGGATCGTTTTCAATACCTTCTTTTGAACTTAAGCCTTCGAGAGTACTGAATGATTCTAACAATCTGAAGTATCCTTTTTCTGCAGCATCTAAGGCTTCTTCACTTAAGTCAAGTACGCTAGTATAGTGGGCTTGCAACATGAAGAATCTCACAACGGCAGCCGAGAAAGGTTTAGAGAAAAGTTTATTCTCACCACTGAACAGTTCACTTGGATAGATGTTGTTGTCCGTTGACTTAGACATTTTCTTGCCATTCAAAGTCAACATGTTAGCATGTAACCAATAATTTACCGGTGATTTCCCCTTGCTAGCCTCTGCTTGTGCAATTTCACATTCGTGATGAGGGAATTTTAAATCCATACCACCACCGTGAATATCGAATTGTTCTCCAAGATATTTGGTACTCATTGCCGTACACTCAATGTGCCATCCAGGAAACCCATCGCCCCAAGGTGAAGGCCAGCGCATGATATGAGTGGGCTCTGCTTTCTTCCAAAGAGCAAAGTCCTGAGGATTCTTTTTCTCAGACTGTCCTTGAAGCGCTCGTGTATTAGCCACCATGTCTTCGATGCTTCTTCCGCTTAATTTACCGTAGTCGTTTGATTCATTGAACTTTTTAACATCAAAATACACCGACCCATTTACCTCATAGGCAAACCCTTTGTCAAGAATTTCTTTAATGATTTCGATTTGTTCAATAATGTGTCCTGTCGCGGTAGGTTCGATAGAAGGGGGAAGCAGATTGAAGTGTTCTAAGGTGCGATGGAAATCGACCGTGTATTTTTGAACCACCTCCATCGGTTCAATCTGTTCTAATTTGGCTTTTTTTGCAATCTTATCCTCGCCCGTATCCGCATCGTTCTCAAGGTGTCCGGCATCGGTAATATTTCGAACGTATCGCACTTTATACCCTAAATGAAGAAGGTAACGGTAAATGGTATCGAACGACATAAAGGTTCGACAATTACCTAGGTGTACGTTGCTATATACCGTGGGTCCACAAACATAAAGGCCTACATATCCTTCTTTGATAGGAGTAAAGGCCTCTTTTTTTCGGCTTAAAGAGTTGAAAACTTTTAGTGAATGTTTGTGGTATAAGGGTTGCATTAGAATTCAGTTTCTAATTGAATATAAGATAAGAACTCTTTTCTTAACGTTTCATCGGTTTTAAAAACACCTCCATACTCAGCAGTAACGGTACTACTTGCGACATCGCGAATTCCTCTGGAGTTGACGCAAAGGTGTTTTGCATCAATGATACAGGCCACATTTTCAGTTTTTAAGATGCGTTGTAATTCTTCAATTACTTGAAGGGTTAATCGCTCTTGTACTTGCGGACGCTTGGCGTAGTAATCTACAATTCGATTCATTTTAGAAAGGCCAACTACGTTTCCGTTTGAGATGTAGGCGATATGTGCTTTTCCAATGATAGGAAGAAGGTGATGCTCGCAAGTTGAGTATAGTGTTATGTTTTTTTCAACTAACATTTCACCGTATTCATACTTGTTTTCGAAGGTGGATGCACTCGGTCTTCTCTCGGGATTCAGACCTCCAAAGATTTCTTTGACATAGGCCTTAGCAACGCGTTTGGGTGTACCTTTCAAACTGTCATCGGTCAGATCCATTCCTAGAATGTCTAAAATGGCCGCAACATGTTCTTGGATTTTATCGATCTTTTCTTCTTCAGAAAGTACAAAGGCATCGGCTTTGAGTGGCGTCTGTCTTGAGGCACTTAAATGATCGTGATCGTTCAACTCGTCGTTCATCTTCGAATAAAATTAAGGCTGCAAAGATAGCTATTTAGGCCCTAAAGCGAGAAGGTATAAGTCACATTCGCTCTAAAACGATTGTTTTGTACTTCGGCCGCATTAGGAAGGATTTGATCGAAGAAAAATACGGTGTCATTTAAGGTTGAATACGACAATCCAAAATCAATGCGACTAGGTCCGTAATTCAGACCAAAACCTAAGCCGTAATCTTTACGTTCACCTAGATCACTATTGATGTATGGTGAAGAGGTGTTACCGTAACCTATCCGAGCGCTATAACGTTGGGTGGCGTACTCTAACCCCATTCGGTAGGTCTCGACCGTACTGAACGTACTTGCCAATGCTACATTTTGAGTGTTAAACGCGGGGTCGTTGTTGGGTAGTAGCTGAGCATCTCCATAATTCTGGCGCTGATAATCGATTAAGAAGGTGAGCGGTTGACTCAAAGCTACTTTTGAATTAAGGGTCAGTGACGATGGCAGCTTCATGGTATAATCGTCGTAAACGTTGATAATCCCGAAATTGATATAAGAGATATCCTCAAGACGGTTATCGGTGTCAAAACGTTGCGCGCTTCGATCACTCATCGTAAACCAGGTAGGTGTTTTGTAGCTTACACCTAAGCCGAATTGGGGGCTGGGTTGCCATAAAAGACCAAAATTCGCAGATACACCTATCCCTTCAGTAAAAAGGTAGTTGTCAAAAAGACTGGTGGTGACTGCTGATTCTGTAGAATATCCTTCTTCATCGAGATAGGTGAATCTCTCAAAGGATAATTCGTGAATAGAAAGACTAGCGCCTAATAACCATTTTTCTTTATAGCTCGCCGATCCGTGGATCGTGTATGCGTCTTTTCTACCCTTACTTCTAGATTCGAATTTTTGAAAAATTGAGGTGTATTGTGCATTTGAGGAGAAGACTCCTTCATTAAGGTCTAATAATCCCCCATAAAGGGCTAAAAGGGTTTGTTGAGCTGCAAATCCACTCTCTGCGCCTACTCTTAAGTAAGCATCTTCGATGTATTCATTCTGATAGGCTAAAACATTTTCAGCGATTTGATTGCTGGCTAAAGCAGTGAAATACTGATCCATGCCAGAATCTGCTAGACCTGCTGCTTTTAAATTTCCAGAATAGCTATTCTCTTGTTGATAGGTGAAGCCTAATGCGATTTTATTCCAATTACTTTCTTCAGATACAAACACTAAAATTCCTCCAGCCTGATTGATGGAGGCCTCTCCTTTTCTTTTTGGATTCGTTAAATCTCCTGTCGTCGCTGTATTACCTACAGCCCCTAGAAATAGACTACTAGAAAAAGCTCCATAGTCAAAAAGTGCACCTGCCGCAGGATTGGTTAATACTGAGGAGAGATCACCTTTTAAAAAACCAGAGGCACCTCCGAGTGCTTGTGCTCTAGCAGATCCTAATGACCCACTCTGAATATATCTGTAAACGTCATCACTAGTTTGAGCTGCCGCGTAACCTGTCGCAAGCAGGACCATAAAAAGTACTCGATAAATCATGGCGCTAAATTAGTTGTTCCCTCTCGAATTTGAACGCCCCGAAGAACTTCTTGACCCACTACTTCTAGAATTGCTTCGAGAATTACTTACAGGTCGACTTGTTCTTACATTACGTGAACTTCGCATATTTGTTGAACGCTCCGGGTTCGATGCGCGATTGATACTGGTGCGCGAAAAAGTTCGCTGTGTGGCTGAACGACTAGAGTTGTAGCTATTTGATCTTCGAACATTATCTGAAGTAGTGGTTCTGAGCGTTCTGCTTACCTTATTCACTAAGGTTCTCTGGTTAGGAGTAGCGGTGGTATTTAAAATGCTACTTCTTACATTATCTCGGTTTAAACGCCCTCGATTCGCGATGTAACTGGGAGTTCTCAGGGTGCTTCGTTCATTGCGGTACCTGCGACTATTCACACGGTAGAATCGACTGCTTTTGTAAAACCGTTGATTAGGAGCGTAAACGAAACCACCATAAACAGGATATCCATAGAAGTAGGGACGATTCCATAGGTTCCAAGAATTCCATCCCCAGGTCTGGTAACTCCAGTTTCCCCATGGGTCGATAAATCGCGGATTCCAATTGTTGTATGCCCAAGGGTTGTTCCATCCCCAATTCATGTTCCATGCAGGATTCCAATAAAAATCATAGTAAGGGTTATTCAATCCTGTACCCCACTGGTTGATGGTGATTTGCACACGATCGGTATTCTCACCCCATCCGGCATAACTATTCGAGCCGCTTTGATAAGAATCGATGTCGGTTAATTCATAATCTTCTGCCAGCGCAGCAGCTTTGTCTGCAAAGTAAGAGGTGTAAAACTGTCCTGCCTGTGAGTCAGGTGATTGTGCGTATTGAACGCGCATTCCAGGTCTTTCGGTTTGATAATAGGAAACCGGGTAATAGGCAATGCAAGAATTTAGACTCAAGCCTACTGCAACTGCAATTAATCCCGTTATCATTTGATAACCTCCTTTTCTGCCGGTACTTTTGTCTAAACGCACTTTCATATCTATAAATTTAATTAGTTTTACCCGCCTTTACAAAGGCAATGATTGTGCCAAAAAAAATAGCATGGGGAAAAATCTAACTTCTAGAGCAGAAGATTATTCAAAGTGGTATAACGAGTTAGTAGTTAAGGCTGACCTAGCAGAAAACTCAGGGGTTAGGGGTTGTATGGTGATTAAGCCATACGGTTTCGCTATCTGGGAGAAGATGCAACAAGCCTTAGACCAAATGTTTAAGGATACGGGTCATGAGAATGTTTACTTTCCGATCTTCATTCCAAAGTCTTATTTATCGAAAGAGGCCTCTCATGTTGAAGGGTTTGCCAAAGAGTGTGCGGTTGTCACTCATTATCGACTTAAAAATGCAGATGATGGTAGCGGAATCGTAGTAGATGAAGATGCTAAATTAGAAGAAGAGCTGATCGTTCGACCTACTTCTGAAACCATTATATGGGATACGTATCGCAAGTGGATTCAATCGTACCGAGATCTACCACTTCTATACAATCAGTGGGCCAATGTGGTTCGTTGGGAAATGAGAACTCGATTATTCTTGCGAACTGCCGAATTTTTGTGGCAAGAAGGGCACACAGCTCATGCAACCCGTGAAGAGGCGCTTGCCGAGGCGGAGAAAATGAATAATGTTTATGCCGAGTTTGCTGAATCTTTCATGGCAATGCCAGTAATTAAGGGATTAAAGTCTGAAAGTGAACGATTTGCTGGGGCAGAGGAGACGTATTGTATCGAGGCGCTCATGCAAGATGGAAAGGCGCTACAAGCAGGTACTTCACATTTCTTAGGTCAAAATTTTGCCAAAGCCTTTGATGTTAAATACGCTACCAAAGAAGGCAGACAAGAGTATGTTTGGGCGACCTCATGGGGAGTTTCAACACGTCTAATGGGAGCACTAATTATGACTCATAGTGATGATCACGGGCTCGTGCTTCCTCCTAAATTGGCACCTACTCAAGTAGTGATTGTCCCTATTTACAAAGGAGAAGAACAGTTGAATGAGCTGAATATACATGTAGAAGGCTTAGTAAAAGAACTGCGCTCGAAGGGGATATCTGTTAAGTATGATAATAGAGATACCCATAAGCCAGGCTTTAAGTTCAATGAATACGAATTGAAAGGTGTGCCTTTGCGAATCGCTATTGGTCCGAGAGATTTAGAAAATGGTACTTATGAACTTGCGCGCAGAGATACCTTGACCAAAGAGACAGTTTCTGCCGATGGAATTAGTGATTTAGTGGTGAAGTTGTTAGATGAGATTCAAGAAAATCTTTGGACAAAAGCGCTCAATCATCGTTCAGAGAATATAACCGAGGTAGAAGATTACGATACTTTCAAGGAAGTTCTTGATCAGAAAGGTGGATTTGTTTCTGCTCATTGGGATGGTACAGCCGAGACTGAAGATCGCATAAAAGAAGAGACTAAAGCCACTATTCGCTGCATTCCTCTCGATCAAAAGATAGAGGAGGGAAGTTGTATTTACAGCGGTAAACCTTCTACGGGAAGAGTGCTGTTTGCCAAGGCTTATTAAAAAAGTAAATACTAGGTTTGCGAGACTTAAAAATAGTTGTATTTTTGCGTCCGCAATTTAGGCTAGAAATGGCCCGTTCGTCTAGGGGTTAGGACGCCAGGTTTTCATCCTGGTAACAGGGGTTCGATTCCCCTACGGGCTACAAAGTTGAAATTAAGGGTTTAATGGCCCGTTCGTCTAGGGGTTAGGACGCCAGGTTTTCATCCTGGTAACAGGGGTTCGATTCCCCTACGGGCTACAAAAAAAGATTTAAATAGAATTATGGCAAATCATAAATCAGCACTGAAGCGTATTCGTCGTAACGAAGCAGCTCGTTTACGTAATCGTTACCAACACAAAACGGTTCGTTCCGCGATTAAAAAACTTCGTGGAGAAGAGAGTAAAGAAGAAGCAGAGAAGCAACTTCCTTCAGTTATCGGTATGATCGATAAACTAGCTAAGAGAAACATTATCCACACGAACAAGGCATCTAACCTAAAGAGTAAACTTACTCGTTTAGTTGCTCAGTTATAACTAGCTGCCCTTTTTTGTAGTTAGTAATACAGCGATATTAAAAAAGCGCGCTCTTTTGGAGCGCGCTTTTTTTATGCCTCAATTTTTGGCCTGCTATTCGTTCATGGTTAGCAGGAACTCTTCGTTGTTGCGAGTTTGCTTAATACGCTGCTCAATAAATTCCATAGCTTCAACAGGGTTCATGTCTGCTAAATATTTGCGAAGAATCCACATGCGTTGAATAGTGCTATCGTCTAATAGTAAATCGTCTCTTCGTGTTGATGATGAGATGAGATCAATCGCAGGGAATATTCTTCGGTTCGAGATTCTACGATCGAGTTGAAGCTCCATGTTACCGGTTCCTTTGAATTCTTCGAAGATAACCTCATCCATTTTAGAACCAGTTTCGGTAAGAGCGGTTGCAATAATTGAAAGAGATCCTCCGTTTTCTATATTACGAGCCGCACCAAAGAATCGTTTTGGTTTATGAAGTGCATTCGCATCGACACCACCACTTAGTACTTTTCCTGAAGCCGGTTGCACCGTGTTATAAGCACGAGCCAGTCTTGTGATAGAGTCTAATAGAATCACTACATCATGACCACACTCAACTAGACGCTTCGCTTTTTCAATAACGATATTGGCAACGCGAACATGTTCAGAAGCTTCTTTATCGAAGGTCGATGCTACCACTTCTCCACGTACGTTACGCTGCATATCAGTAACTTCTTCAGGACGCTCGTCAATCAGAAGAATAATTTGGTAGACTTCTGGGTGATTGGCCGCAATCGCATTCGCGATGTCTTTTAATAACATGGTTTTACCCGTTTTCGGTTGGGCAACGATCATTCCTCTTTGACCTTTACCGATCGGTGAAAACAGATCGATAATACGCGTTGAAACGGTACTTCTCGCCCCTGCTACGTTGAATTTTTCTTTGGGGAAGAGCGGTGTCAAATGTTCGAAAGAAACACGATCTCTGACCACATTAGGATCAAGACCATTAATCTTATTCACTTTGATCAGCGGAAAGTATTTTTCACCTTCTTTTGGTGGACGGATACTTCCTAAGACGGTATCTCCAGTTTTTAATCCGAATAGTCGAATCTGAGATTGAGATACATAGATATCATCAGGTGAAGCTAGATAGTTGTAGTCTGATGAACGCAAAAACCCGTAACCGTCAGACATAATATCTAAAACTCCTTCACTATCGATAAGCCCTTCAAATTCGTGCTCAGGTTGCTTGTAACGATTCTTTAATTCTTTATCGTAGTTGTGTCGATCGTAATTAGCACCTTTATCATGTTGACCTTTTCCACGGTCGTTACCTCGGCGATCATTTTGGCGATCATTTCGATCATTTTGACGATCATTTCGATTATTCTGACGATCATTACTTCGTCGATCGTTGTTTCGCTGTTGATTTCTAGATCCTCTTTGAGTGTTTTCAGAGGTCTGTTCTTCCTTACCTTCTGATTTGACTTCTTGTTTTGTTTCGTCACTTACCCCTTCGGTAGGAGTTTTTTTAGTTCTAGTTCGAGGTCCTCTTTTTGATTGGGTATTTTGTTCTTGGTTTACCGCTTCAGTACTAGTCGATGCTTCTTTAGTGCTTTTTTCCTTGATCTCGTGTTTAGCTACTTCTTCGGGTTTTTGAGCCTGAAGGTCTAGTATCTGATAAATGAGATCTTGTTTCTTTAAAGTTTTGTAACGTGCAATTTTAAGAGTCGCTGCAATTTCTTGCAAATCAACCAGCTTTTTCGCTTTTAGCGCTTCAATTTCAAACATGTATAATAAGGAAGGTATTAAATCAAGTGATCAATGCGGTAAGGTGAAGTGAGGTAGTAACCGCTGTCTACGTTGCAATGATACAAATAAAAATTAAAAGCAACTGTTTTATTAAAAAAAACCATCCTAATTTTGAATTATGATTCAACGCATACAAACACTTTATTTAACCCTTGTAGCTTTGTTGTCTGTCGTTTTAGTTTACGGAGTACAGGCTGCAATACTAGGTCTTGGTTTTCAAGGTACTGTAGGGATGTTAGTGTTCGGCGAAGGTGTTTTAAGTACCCTTTTAGCTGTTGGATCTATTTTTTGGTATAGAAATCGTCAAAATCAGTTCGTCATCAATCGATTGAACCTGATTTCACAACTTTTTTTACTAGGATTTTTCGTTTATCGATCGCTAAATGTATCCGGAGAGGTTGCCGCCTCTGAGAAGGGTATTGGGATGTTGATTCCGATCTTTTCTATCGTTTTTCTCGTTCTGGCCAACAGGGCAATCAAAAAGGATGAAGATCTCGTAAAATCTGCTGATCGTTTGCGTTAAAACCGGATATCTTAGTAGTATTAGTGCGGGAAAAGCTCAGGGAAACCTGGGCTTTTTCTATTTTTTGATAGCTCCTCGCGTACCAAATTCAATCACTTGTAGGTTTTTAATTTGATTGTTATCAATCTCAAATTGTAAGCCGGTACGTACTTTATGAAATCCATGGATTCCAGCAGCTCCAGGATTCATATGTAAATGACCGTACTGCTTATCATTCATGACCTTTAAAAGGTGAGAATGTCCACAGATTACAAGTTTAGGCTGGTGCTGTTTAATCAAAGACCTGACCCTTGGGTGGTATCGATTTGGGTACCCGGCAATATGAGTTATCAATACTTTGACGTTTTCACACTGAAATATCAAATCTTCAGGATATTGACTTCTTTGAAGGTGATCATCAATATTTCCATAAACCGCTTTAAACGAGGATACCTTTTCAATGGCATCGCTGACTGAAGTGCTTCCTATATCGCCTGCATGCCAGGTTTCATCAGCCTCACTGGCGTAGTGAAGTATCCGATCGTCACAGTAAGAATGGGTGTCGGATAGCAGAAAGATTCTGGTCATGGTAACGTATCTTTGCCTTCAAAGATAATTCTTGCTTTGCGTTATTTCATTCAAATAGCATTCAATGGTTCTGAATTCCATGGCTGGCAAAGACAGCCCAATGCCTACAGTGCGCAACAAGCCTTAGAAGAGGCTTTAAGTACTTTATTAGGTTCTGAAATTGCCATCGTAGGTGCCGGTCGTACTGATGCTGGAGTTCATGCCGCAGAAATTTTTGCTCATTTTGACTATGAGAATCCTTTTGATTTGGGTGATCTAGCTCATAAACTCAATCGGTTTTTACCAAAAAGTATAGCGATACAAACGATTCGTGCGGTATCTAATGAGGCACATGCGCGTTTTGATGCGACCTCAAGGTCTTATCGTTATCTTATCGAGACTGAAAAAAATCCGTTCAATACCGATTTTGCACACTTTGTAGGTCTTCCATTAGACCTAGAACAAATGAATAAAGCGGCTGAATTCCTTATCGGCAAGCAGGATTTTGAATGTTTTTCTCGAACTCACACGGATGTTAAAACGTTTATATGTGATGTTCGAGCGGCATCATTTACGAAAGAAGGAAGTTTGATAAGTTTTGAAATTACCGCCGATCGTTTTCTGCGAAACATGGTACGTGCGGTAGTCGGTTCACTCCTAGAGGTAGGGCTAGGGAAGCGCTCTCCCGAATGGATTCAAGAACTTATTCAGTCAAAATCTCGATCGAAAGCTGGCGCATCCGCACCTGCAAAAGGACTATCTTTAACCGCTGTGAATTATCCCAATTCAATCTGGAATGAGTAAAAAGGAGGCTTCGGCTAAGAAATCTTTTGATATCGAGCTTTTTTCGAGAGTATTCTCGTATACCACCCCTTATCGTGGAATCTTTATTGTATCGGTTCTCTCGGCTATCTTAATTTCTGCATTTTCTGTACTCACTCCTTCTTTGGTGGGTCGTTTGATCGATGAGGCGATTACCCAGCAAAATGCTGAATTATTACTTCAGCTAATTATTGCCATGGCGGCAGTTTTGTTTGGAGAAGTTTTCTTTCAGTTACTCTTTACCTATACTGCAAATCTACTTGGTGAGTCAATCATCAAGGATTTAAGAACCCATTTGTTTTCTCGAATGATTCGATTTCGAATGACTTACTTCGATAAGTCATCTGTTGGTATACTAGTAACTCGAGCGGTTTCAGATATGCAAAAGATTGGAGAGATTTTTAGCCAAGGTTTTTTCATGATCATCGCTGATGTTCTCAAGATGCTTGTAGTAGCGACGGTTATGCTGGTTATGAATTGGAAACTCGCTTTGTTGGTATTTTCAATTATGCCATTAATCCTTTATGCGACTCGTTGGTTTCAAAAATCGATGAAGGTTGCATTTGTTGAGGTTCGTACCCAGATTGCTGCCTTAAATTCGTTTGTGCAGGAGCGCCTTGCCGGTATTCGAGTGCTACAACTATTTCACCGCGAAGACGAAGAAGCTAAAGCCTTCAGAGCAATTAATTTGAAGCATCAGAATGCCTGGTTAAAAACCGTATGGTACAACTCCATATTTTTTGCTATTGCTGAATTATTGGCATCGATTACCGTTGGTTTAATTGTTTGGTACGGTGGGGTTCAAAATGTTGGAGGTATTTCACCAGAGGGTTATGGAGATATTTTCACTTTTATCCTTCTTTCATCCTTACTTTTTAGACCTCTAAGACACATTGCTGATAAGTTTAATGTACTTCAGATGGGTATGGTTGCCGCCGGGAGAGTATTTGATATTCTAGATGACACTGAGCAATTAGAAGAAGAAGGTGACACCGAATTAGATGAAGTACAAGGAAAAGTAGCTTTTAAGGATGTTGTATTTGCCTATGATCCTGAAAAGCCGGTCTTAAGAGGGGTTAATTTTAATATTGAACCGGGACAATGTATCGCTGTCGTTGGGGCTACAGGGGCTGGAAAGTCTACGCTAATCAATTTACTCAATCGTTTTTACGAAATAGAGAAAGGAGCGATTGAGATTGATGATTTAGATATCCGTCAAATGACATTGAGAGGATTGCGCTCACATATTTCGGTGGTACTTCAAGATGTGTTTTTGTTCGCAGATACTATTGAAAAAAATATCACTCTAGGAAATCCGAATATTACCCTTGATACGGTTATAGAGGCGGCCAAAGCGATTGGAGTACACGAATTCATTACGGCTTTACCGGGCCGATACCATTTCGAAATTAATGAACGTGGTAGCACCTTGTCAAGTGGTCAGCGACAACTTATTTCGTTCTTAAGAGCATATGTGGCAAACCCCAGTATTTTAGTTCTTGATGAAGCAACCTCCTCGATTGATACCTATGCGGAGCAGCTGATTCAGCGTGCGACAGAAAAGATAACAGAGGGTAGAACTTCAATTATCATTGCTCACCGATTAGCTACGGTACAAAAGGCAGATGTAATTCTTGTAATGGACCAGGGACAGGTGGTAGAGCGAGGTTCACATGAGGAGTTGTTATCCAAAAAAGGAATGTATTACCAACTGTATCAGGCCCAATTCGCGGTGCTTAGTGAGGCCTAACTAGCTAAATCTCTTTTAATCTTAGCGGCAAGTACCTGATCGCTGTCGAAGTTGATAAAGCTTCGATTTCTAACATAGGCAATTTCTCCACGTTCTTCACTAACCACCAGACAGATCGCATCGGTATTTTCTGTAATACCTAAAGCGGCTTTATGTCTTAAACCATAATGAGTTGGGATATCAGAAGCACTACTCACCGGCAGAATGACTCTAGTGGCGGTTATGCGATTACCTTGAATAATTGCAGCCCCATCGTGAAGTGGACTGTTTTTGTAGAAGATACTTTCTAAAATAGGAGCGTTGATCTCAATATTCATTCGGTCTCCAGAAGCTTTTAAAAATTCTAAACTGCTATTTCTCTCGATAACAATGAGTGCACCTAAACGCTGTTGGCTGAGATGCTTACATGCAGTGATTAATGCTTCTACATTGACTTCAGGTTCTGCAGGTTTGTTCCCATAAAATCTAAAGAATCGACTCATTGTTTTCGTGGAGAATTTACCTGACCCGAGAACTAACAAGAACTTTCGTATTTCTTGCTGAAAGACGACAACTAGTACGATGAATCCTACCTGCATGAATCCACCTACCAGACTACTAATCATCTTCATTTCAAGTAGTTTGGTCACGTTCCAGAACGTCCATACAATCACTAATCCTAAGAAGATGTTGATGGCTACGGTTCCTTTAACAATTCGATAAATATTGTAAAGCAACAGCGCAACAAGTAGTATGTCAAGCGCATCAGTTATTTTGAAATCGATAAACTCGAATGGATTCACGGTTGAAATTTGGTTAAGTTGAAAGTTACAAATTTTGAGATAGTGTAACGCACTCCATAGCCTCCTTTACATCGTGTACCCTTAAAATGGAGGCGCCATTTTGCAATGCGATCATGTTCAGTGCCGTTGTGCCGTTAAGTGCTTCAGATGCACTAGTGCCTAAGATTTTATAAATCATCGACTTTCGGCTGAGGCCAATAAGGATCGGACAATCGAGTAGTTGAAATTCTTTTAGCTCCCTCAGTATTTGAAAGTTTTGTTCTGTATTTTTTGCAAAACCGAATCCTGGGTCGATAATGACATCGTGTATGTGCAGCTCGGTACACCTCTTGATGAGGTTTGAGAAATACATTCTCATTTCAACCACTAGATCGTCATATTGACATAGGTCCTTCATGGTTTGAGGAGTCCCTTTCATATGCATACCGATGTAGGGAACTTGGTGTTCAGCAACCACCTCTAAGATTTTAGGATCTATTTGCGAACCGCTAATATCATTAATCATTGATGCTCCTGATTTCAAACAGGCATCGGCTATAGTTGATCTAAAAGTATCGATAGAGAGTGGCGCTTCAGGAAACTCTTTAGTGAGTAATTCGACCACGGGCAGTACTCTTCCTAATTCGTATTCTTCTGAAATGTGATCGGCTCCAGGTCTTGAGGAATATCCGCCTAGATCGAGCGCGAAGGCTCCATCTTTCAAGTGTTTTTCAGCCAACTTCAAGATTTGGCTGTCGAACTTTAATTGGCCTCCGTCATAGAATGAATCTGGAGTAAGATTTAGAATCCCCATCACTTTTGGAGTGCTTAGGTCAATCAGTCGTTTTTTCAAAAGAATTGTCATTTGATACCTTTATATTTGAACGATTGTAATTTAACTGCCTCTAAGTTACGGCAACCCTTAAAGATAATATAGCTATGGCGGATACCTCTGCTGAATTTGATTCGATTATCAACCAGTGTCTATCGCTCTTTGAAAAGAAGTCCTATGACTATGGAACGGCTTGGCGTATTTTACGATTACCTTCATTAACCGATCAAATCTTCATCAAGGCTCAGCGCATCAGGAGTTTACAGACGCTCTCTGAACGTAAAGTAGAAGAGGGTGAGGTGTCAGAGTTTATTGGTATCATCAATTATTGCATTATGGCTCTTATTCAGATTGATTTGGGTATCGCTGAAAATCCAGACATAGATGCTGAAAGAGCGGTAGCTCTCTATAAAGAAAAGGCCGATCGCTGTAAACAACTTATGATGGATAAGAATCACGATTACGGAGAGGCATGGAGAGAGATGCGAGTGAGTTCGCTCACTGATTTGATTCTTCAAAAATTACTTCGGGTAAAACAGATTGAAGATAAGCAAGGAAAAACCTTAGTTAGCGAGGGAGTCGATGCGAATTACCAGGATATGTTGAACTATGCAGTATTTGCACTTATACACCTAGGACAGGCATGAAGATTGTAGTGTCGATCATGCGGGTTTTTGTTGGGCTTCTTTTTATTATTTCAGGGCTCATTAAGCTTAATGACCCACTGGGTTTTTCATTTAAGTTAGATGAGTACTTTAGTCCTGCGGTTTTCAACCTAGACTTTCTTTCTGTCTTTTCTCTTCCGTTAGCGGTATTTTTAGTAATCCTTGAGGTGTTACTCGGTGTAGCGCTGCTGATTGGTATTTGGAGGCGATTAGTTGTCTTCAATCTATTGGGATTAATCACTTTTTTCACGTTCCTAACCTTTTACTCAGCCTATTACAACAAAGTCACTGATTGTGGGTGTTTCGGGGATGCAATTAAACTCACCCCATGGGAGTCTTTTACTAAAGACGTCATATTACTTATTGCTATTCTGATTCTTTATTGGGGGTTCAAGCATATCAACTATTGGGTGTCTTACCGTTGGTCTATCCGTCTCATGATCCTATCTCTTATTGGGTCATTATTTTTAGGGTATTGGGTGCTCAATCATCTACCATTAATTGATTTTCGCCCCTATAAAATAGGAGTTTCAATTCCTGAACAAATGGAGATTCCTGAAGACGCTCCAGCCGAAGAATATCGTTATATCTGGACTTTTGAGCGTGACGGAAAGGTATTCGAAGAAATTACTTCAGGTAGTTTTCCTGATCTTTCTGACGCCAACTTTACGGGTAGTGTGAAAACAGAATTAGTACAAGCGGCTTTCGAGCCTCCGATTCACGATTTCACAATGATGTTAGATGGAGAAGACTACACCTCGAGTTTATTGAGTGAGAAAAAGGTGATCTTGATCACTTCTTACGACTTTGATTCGGCCTCATTAAACGATTTTGATAAGGTGGTTAGTTTTGCAGAAGAGAAAGCAGCCGAAGGGTATGTGATATATGGTATGACAGCTGCTTCAGATAATAGCGTCAATAAATTTTATGAGGAATACGGTACGGTGATTCGCTGGTACCAATGTGATCAAACAACCGTGAAAACAATTGTTCGGTCAAACCCAGGTGTACTTTGGCTTAACCAAGGTGTCATCACCGATAAAAAACATATAAACGATATTTATTAATCATCAAATCAAGAATACAATGAGAACTCCAATCGTAGCAGGTAACTGGAAAATGAATAAGAATCTAAGCGAAACGAAGTCACTGTTATCAGAGTTAACTTCAGTGAGCTTACCATCCAATGTTGAGGTAGTAGTTGCTCCTTCTTTCGTAGTCTTAGAAAGTGCGGTAAACACTACATCAAATTCGCAGGTTGCTGTTGCTGCTCAAAATGTAAACGCCGCTGCTAATGGGGCTTTTACCGGAGAAACTTCGCTTAACATGCTTCAATCTATTGGAGTTAATCAAGTGATTTTAGGTCACTCAGAGCGTCGTGATATTTATGGTGAAACCGATGAAATGATCAATGAAAAGGTACTTCAATCGATTGAAGCTGGTTTTCGCGTTATCTTTTGTTTTGGAGAACAGCTTTCAGAGCGAAAAGACGGTTATCACTTTGAGGTGGTTTCTAAGCAATTGAGTTCTGGATTAAAAGGAGTGACCGCTGAACAAATGAGTCAAGTGGTTTTAGCTTACGAGCCTGTTTGGGCTATTGGTACCGGAGAAACTGCTTCACCAGAGCAAGCTCAAGAAATGCATGCACATATCAGATCGTTTTTAAGTGATGCCTACTCGGCTGAGGTTGCTTCTGGGGTTCGAATCCTTTACGGGGGAAGCGTGAAGCCAGGCAATGCAAAGGATCTTTTCGCAAATCCTGATATTGACGGAGGTCTAATTGGTGGTGCTTCACTCGTGGCGTCAGACTTTTTAGCTATCGTTGCTGCTGCTGAGTAATGAGTGCTGATCCTATATATTTCGAGTTTACTTTTACGGTTAAGCCTCTAGAACCTACTCGGGATGTATTGGTAGATGAGCTTTCAGCTTTGCCTTTTGACACCTTTTTAGAAACCGAAGATGGGGTCAAGGCCTATGTAGATCAATCGCTTTTTAATGCCAATGAGCTGAGTGCTGAAGATCACTTTCCTTACAGCAGTGGTATTGCAGAATCTATTGAATGGACTATAACTGAAATTCAACAGGAAAATTGGAATGCCAAATGGGAGTCTGATTTTAAGCCTATTGTAGTTGGAGATCGTGTGTCGGTTATCGCTCCCTTTCATGATCGGATCAAAGCAGATTATGAGTTGGTTATCGAACCAAAGATGAGTTTTGGAACGGGCCATCATCAAACCACTTATCAAATGCTCGATTTTTTGAGCAGGTTAGATACCCTAAAAAATAAACGCGTACTCGATATGGGTTGCGGCACTAGTATCTTGGCTATTCTCGCGGCTCAAAAGGGAGCAAGCTGTGATGCGATAGATATTGATTCTTGGTGTATTGAAAATAGCCTTGAAAACGCGGAGAGAAACAAGGTTTTCATTGATGCATGGCAAGATGATAGTTGTCAAAAAGCCAAAGGGCCTTATGATATCATTCTTGCTAACATTAATCGTAATATTCTTCTTGATCAAGTATCAGACTATGTAACCAAAATGAATGCTTCATCAGAATTATGGGTAAGTGGATTTTATATTGAAGATCTGCCGCTCCTAACTGATGCTTTCTTGGTGCATGGTCTCACTTTTATCGAGTCTACAGATTTAGATCGTTGGGTTGCCGCAAAATTTCGATTTAAGGATTAATGGTAAATTTCGTTCGTTATAGTCAAACCGAAGAACAAACAGATGCTGCGGTTGAAACCCTTGAAGCTAGGGGTTATGAAATTGTTTTGCACAATGACGATTACAATACATTTGATCATGTTATCGCCATGCTAGTGCGTTATTGTGAGCATACTGAAGAACAAGCGCATCAATGTGCCCTTATCGTTCATTTTAAAGGAAAGTGTTCGGTAAAGCGAGGAGATTATGACGATTTAAGACCGAGATGTGAAGCGCTTCTGCAGGCGGGTTTGACTGCTACTATTGAGGAGACTTAAAACTTAAAAAGTTTACCTAATCGGTAGAATTTTTTATCGGTTCGGATGCTATTATTGACCACATATCCGCGAACTTCAATTAGCTTGATATAAAGGGTTGTTCCTTTTGTAATGGTTCGTTTAAAGCTCTCTGCGGCAATTAAATTCTCTCCGTTTCTTTCAATCATTTGAAGACTACCTGTGCTTCTACTTTCTATGGTCGGTGAATACCGCAGTGAAAAGGTTTTACTGCCTGAATGTCCGCCAAAAGTATATTCTCCCACAATTTCATAAACAACTTCTAAATCGTACTCATTGCAGTTCAAGCAGTCGAGGTATTTGGGAGCATACTTAAAGCGGTTTTCTGAATTTTCGATAAGTTTCTTAATGCCAGAAACATTAATAGCGGTCTCTGCATCGCTCTGAACGATCGTGAGCCCTAATTCTTTTAAAGGGTCAGCGGATTTTGTGTTTTTTCCTGTAAAGCTTTGAGCGATTGCTAGCGATGATACTAACAAGGCGAAAAATAGCGTAGCTGTTTTCGTGAATTTCATTACCGAAAATTAGTGAATATATCTATCGTGTTCGAGCAAAAACTTATATTGTAATCATGTTTTTACGACAACTATTAGGACTTCTCTTGCTTTTTATGATGATTTCATGCAGTGAGCGAGATTATCGTGAGCGTAAATTAGATAGGATTCAGACGAATTCGATTAAAGAGCATCCGTATTGGAGTAGAGTATATTCATTCAAAGATTCTGATTCGGTTCAATTAGCTATTCCTGTAGAACTATCCTTTGAGTTTGTACTTGAAGATCTCTTGTCCTTTGAAACGAATAAACCTAACTACATTATAAAATCGAGTTTATATGCCTATCATGATAAAGAGGTGGCCTACGAGCTTAATAATGGAGACACTCTTTTCTTAATGCCTGAGCGAAAGAATTTATTTAGAGTGGTTCACCCTGAAAACTCTTATCTCAAGCAAACCCCCTGGAATTATGATGGGACTTTTGATGGTGAGGCTCAGTTTTCTAAGTATCTAGAAACTGAGATGTATCACAATTGGGATATGACCAGATATCCGTTTGATGTTCAAAAGGTGACTTTAAGAATCGAATCATTACAGGACAGTTCATTAGTTCGAATTCGCGATTCGAAAGTCTTTCCACCGAATTTTTCTGGAGTTCGAAACTTGCGTAAAGGTTTCGTGATTGATACGATTTTGTTTAACGAAACCTTTGAAGAAACTACCATTTACGACGAAGACCTAGGTAGGGCTGAGGTTCGAAGTATCGGAGAGTTTCACATGATGATCTCCCGAAAGAATTCATGGCTGTTTTTGAAACTCTTTTCAGGAGGCCTTATCGCAATGTTTATCTCTTGGCTATCATTCTTTATTACCAAGGATGAATTTGAATCGCGAATTGAACTTTCAATTGGTTCTATTATTGCCGTAGTTGGTAATAAATATTTCGTTGACTCTGCGATTAGCAGTGAAATATTAACAGTAGCCGATGTGATGAATAATCTATTCATCTTGTTAGTGGTGATCAACACGTTTTACATTGTTTATGTACAACGAAATGGAGATGATCGTTGGTGGTTAAAGCCGATTTCCATGTTTGGGATTACGTTATTGGTCTTTGTATTAGCATCCACAGCTACACTCTTACTTGCCTAATATTTAGTAATTTAGGGAAAACCTTAACCAATAACTTATGGAGCAGTATTCGTTCACCAAAAAGGGAATGGATCGTCTAATCCCCTTTCGATTTAAGATTAATTACTGGTTGTTACAGAAACTAGGCTTATTTGGGTTTGCTTTTTTGGCCTTTATCTGGGGAGTAGTTTGTACGCTAATCGTACTTGAGATGATGTATTGAGTGTCTTAATTTCTGACAAAATTGAGGTTGTAATTTAAAGCATAGTTTATGAAAGCATATTTAGAATGGAGGAGAAATTTTATGGTTTCAAATCCTAATCTTTCTGGTTTTATCGCCTTTTTAAAAGGGGTGATTCTGACCATTGTCTATTACAAATACTTTAGATGAGATTTTCTTTTCTCTTTTTAGTTCTTGCATTCGCATCGTGCGTAAAGGATGATAAATGCTATGATTTTGTTGCAGGTCAAACGTATGAGGTTCCTTGTGATTCTCAAGAATAATTGCTGATATGAGTAAGAAAAATTTGATTGTAGCCTCTCTAGTTTGTTGGTGTAATATTGGACTCTTTTACCTGCTCTATTTGTTGAAATTTGAGCCAGTTTTAGTTGGGGTGTTTAGAGAACTCACTTTGATTCCATCATTTATAGGTGCGCTGTTGATCTTGATTTCCTGTGAGAAATACCCTGAAGAAGAGTGCA
>DAIPYN010000015.1:0-36226 GCA_036782715.1 Flavobacteriaceae bacterium | reverse complement strand
CCCCATTGACGTTCAAGTGGTGTTCCAAAGGCCACTACCGCATACATATTAAAGAGTATATGAGCAAAACCTCCATGCATGAACATATGGGTAGCAAACTGCCAAAAGCCAAATCTAGGGTTCTCCATAAACCAAAGGGAGAATCTCCCATACATAAAGTCTCCTAAGCTCAGTGTTAGAATAAAGAACAACACATTAGCGATAAGTATTCCACGTACAGCGGGAGTCATTTGTTGTAGCATAGCCTAGAATTTACGTGCAATTTCTTGAACATCGATCAACCTAAAGATTAGTTTCTGATCTGGCGACCACTCGCGTTCCTTACACAAATTTAGATCTTCTAAAAGTTTTCTCATTTGTTCAGGCGAGAGCTTCACCCCCGATCGAATCGCCATATTTCGAGATAAAATTCTAGCCGATAACTCGGCAGTAGAAAAGCTCTCTAAAGAATGCTTATCCTGTGAAAGGTTAAGAAGCTCTTTGAAAAGCTTAAGAGCATTAGGAGTGTCTAAAAATTCAGGACCACCACTTAAGGTAAGTTGATGATCTGTTAAACTCATAGCAAAGCCCAAATCTCTCAACTGATCTTCAATTTGTGAGAGCTGGTTACGCTCCGAAGGGTTTAACTCAATCTCTTCAGAAAACAACCATTGCTGAGAGTTAGATACCTCAACGGTCATTGCCGCCAATAATTGCTCGTAAATCACGCGCTGATGAGCTCTATATTGATCGATTAATAATAGTTGGGTATCCCTAGCGATTACGAGATATTTCGTGTCGAATTGAATAGGTGATTGTGAAGACTCAAAGCTTATTGTGTCTCCTTCAAAATCGTCAGAAAAGGTAGTCTGGTTGGCTTCAGCTTCTACCACGAGTTGACTAAATCCTAAGGCATCTTTAGCATCTACTGACACAAATGGATTGAAGCTAGGATCTACTTGAACTTTGGGCATGCGATTAGGAGAAGAAGACCGTTCAGATCGATAATCTACCTGATAATCTGGATTGAGATCAAAATCAATGGTCGCATTGACTCTGAATTGTCCCAAACCATGGCGAACAGTAGCCTGTAATAGAGTGAAAATCTCGAACTCATCAACCAGTTTTATTTCTGTTTTGGTCGGATGTATATTAACGTCAACCATCGATGGGTTTACTTCTAGAAAAATAAAGTATCCGGGTTGATAATCATTATTTAAAAGACCCTCATAGGCTTTAATCACTGCCTTGTGCAAATAGGAATGACGCACATAGCGACCATTTACGAAAAAGAATTGTTCTTGTCGGGACTTTTTGGCAAATTCAGGTTTTTGCAGGTATCCCGAAATTTTAACCACTTCAGTAGCCTCCTTAATAGGTACAACACGCTCAGGGTATTTCGATCCGAAAACATGGCCGATGCGCTGTAATAAATTGGATGGTGGAAGATCAAATAAGACTTGATCATCAGAATACATCTTCCAATGAATATCGGTATGAATAAGCGCTACCCGCTGAAATTCATCAATGCAATGCTTCAATTCTACTGAATTCGACTTTAAGAAGTTTCTACGAGCCGGTATATTGAAAAAAAGATGTTTTACAGAAATCGTGGTACCTACCTCAGCGACGACTTCTTTAATATCGTAAGACTGTCCGCCATGATTCGTATATTCAAAAGCTTCCTCTGAATCTTGAACCTTACTCTTACAGTTAACTTGAGCAATGGCTGCAATACTTGCTAAAGCTTCTCCCCTAAACCCCTTTGTACTTAAGGTAAATAAATCTTCTGCAGATCGAATTTTAGAAGTAGCATGGCGCTCAAAGGCCAATTCTAACTGGTCTTTATCAATACCTACTCCATTATCAATGACACTGATTAATTCCTTACCTGATTCCTTAATAACCAAAGTAACACTTGTAGATCCCGCATCAACCGCATTTTCAAGCAATTCCTTAACCACTGAGGCCGGACGTTGTACAACTTCCCCTGCGGCTATCTGATTGGCTACATGTTCTGGAAGCTTAAAAATTTCAGGCACGATTAGTGAAAATACTTAGATCAAAGTCAATAATGACTAAAAAGAAAAAGATTAAAATTAGAGCTATGGTTAAGACCAATCGGTTGCTTTTTTTTGATTCCTCACCCGATTTAAGATCATCGATAGCCCAAAACAATTTGTTTTTTAAACCTCTCGGAGGCTGGGCGGTACTGCGAAACGCATCGAAACGGTGTTCCATCTTAAAAGGAGAACCCTCCCCCTTGTAGTAACGAGGTTGGTATCCGAATTTTTTATGCGATTTCATCTTCAGAAATGCCATAGAATAAAGATACTAAGAATCGATGAACCCGAAGTTAAACTACAGACATTTGAAGAGCAGCTATCGCTGCCTCAACCCCCTTATTACCGTGCTTACCTCCACTTCGAGCTCTTGATTGGTCGATATGATTATCGGTTAGCACACAGAATATTACTGGTGTAGTTCCTTTTAGATTGAGCTCAGTTATACCCTGGGTAATGGATTGACAGACAAAATCAAAGTGCGCCGTTTCACCTCTAATCACACATCCAATAACGATAACAGCGTCGTACTTGTCAGCCTTTACACATTTGGATGCCGCATAGGTTAGCTCAACTGTACCAGGTACCGCAATCTGATCAATGGATTCCGCTTGATGTTCAGTTAATGTCGAAAGACAACCATCTCTAAGCGCGTGGGTAATTTCTTCATTCCAGTCTGCAGTGATAACAGCAAACCGTTTCCCCTCACCTGAAGGAACCTTAGATGAATCGTAAGTTGATAAATGATGATGTGCTGTAGCCACTCTTACTCTAGATTTCCGATAATCGCATCGATACCAGACGCCTCAGTATTACCGGTATACTCTTTCTTTAACCGCTTTGCGTATTTCAGTGCTTTACCCGTTTCATTAACCTCGAGGGCCATAAATAACGCCTTGCGTAAGAACATCGGCGTTGTAAAGTCATTGGTATCCTGACTCAAAGCAGATTCATAAGCCGTAAGTGCATCAGAGTACCGCTCTAAACCGGCATAAGCATCTGCGATAGCACCTTTAGCTAAAGCTGATAAGATGGCGTCATCTGAAGAAAACCCTTCTAAAGCAGCGATCGCTTCAGTATACTGACCTAACTGCAAGTAAGACATTCCCGCCCCATAAGAAGCTAATTTAGCTGCTTTTGTACCCGAATAGTTATCGATGATATCGACGAATCCATATTTCCCCTGAGCACCATTTAGCGCAAGACCTAACAGAGAGTCTTTTGCAACGCCGGGTTGAGTCGATTGTTCGAAATAAGACTGTGGATAGTATAGTTCATTAGCTGCTTCGCGTTCCTTTGGAGCTAAAACAAACTCATTGTAGGCAAAGCTTCCAATACCCACCACTGCAATTGCAATGATCAAGCCTAAAATAATCTTCTGGTTTTTTCTAAACCACTCTTCCGATCGAGATGCACCTGAATCTAATGCTGAAAAAACCTCAGCGGTTTGACTGTTCTGATCTACAACCTCTTCGTTAGACTCAACGGTCTTAACTGATTTCTTATATCCTCTTCGCTGATAACTCGCCATGGTATACTATTATATTAGATGGGCAAAAATAGAATTTTTATCATAATCTACCGACTGGGTAACAATGCTTATTTTTACCATCCATTTTTAGTTATGTATCTAGAACATCTTTCCCTAATCAACTATAAAAATTTCGAAGCTAATCAATTCGATTTCGATTCGTCTATAAATTGCTTGGTTGGCAGGAATGGCGCAGGTAAAACCACCATTCTAGACGCTATTTATCACTTAGCTTTTACCAAAAGCTATTTTAATCCTCAAAGCACTCAAAACGTTAGACATGGTGCTGAATTGTTTACCTTAGAGGGTAAATTCAAGATCGATCAGAGAGATCTCGATCTTTTCATCGGGTTCAAAAAGGGTACCAAAAAGACGGTAAAACTCAATGGCAAAACTTACGATCGAATCAGTGATCACATTGGAAAAATCCCTTTAGTAATTATTTCCCCTGCTGACAGAGACCTTATTTCTGAAGGCAGTGAAATCAGAAGAAAATTCATCGATAGTATTATTTCTCAATCAGACTCTGACTATTTGAATGCACTACTCAATTACAATCAGGCCCTAAGTCAAAGAAATTCGTTATTGAAATACTTTGCAAAAAACAATGTTTTTCAGAAGGATACCCTTGCCTTATATGATGAACTTCTGATTGAAAATGGCAGTATCATTTTTGAGAAGAGAAATCTATTCTTAAACTATTTCGCTGAACACTTCGTTGAACAGTACAAAGCTATCAGCCCGATAGAGAGTGAGGTTGTCGAGGTTAAATACGATTCTGAACTGCTTAAAACCGATTTTAAAACACTTTTTGAACAGAGTCTTGCTAAGGATCGTCTTATACAATACACCTCAGCGGGAATACACAAGGATGACTTGATGTTGCTTTTAAATGGCTATCCTATCAAAAAATTTGGAAGTCAAGGTCAGCAGAAAAGCTTTTTGATTGCTTTGCGTTTCGCTCAGTATGCTTTTCTCAAAAATCAGAAAAATCAAAAACCGATCGTCTTGTTAGATGATATCTTTGATAAATTAGATGACCAGCGAGTGATGCGCTTAGTTGCACTTGTTGAAAACGATTTTTTCGGTCAATTATTCATTAGCGACACCAATAGTAGTAGAACTGAGGAGGTAGTTAAAGCTACCGGTAGAACCTATGTAATTCATCACCTAGAATGAGAAAAGACAAAGAACAAAGTCTTAGCGAGGTACTCAAGCAATTTGTCGAGACCAATAAGCTAGAGAAAGGCCTTATTGAGGCAGAGGTGATTAGACTATGGCCAGAGATTATGGGACCCGGTGTAGCTAATTACACCAAAAATGTTCAATTCACTAAAGGGGTACTAAAGGTTTACTTGAGTTCATCAGTCCTGCGAGAGGAGCTACTGTTTGGTAGAAAAAAAATAATCGCCATGTACAATGAAGCACTAAATGGCGATTATATCAAGTCAGTATTACTCGTTTGACAACCTAGAAGATTTCTCTTCCAGAGAAGTGAAATGCGCATTCGATAGCAGCATTCTCATCGCTATCCGAACCATGGATTGCGTTCTCACCAATAGATTTAGCAAAAGCTTTACGAATGGTACCTTCTGCAGCTTCTGCAGGGTTGGTAGATCCGATTAAAATTCTGAAATCTTCAACAGCATTGTCTTTTTCGAGGATAGCAGCTACGATAGGACCGCTACTCATAAATTCAACTAATTCTCCGTAGAACGGACGCTCAGCATGTACTGCATAGAAAAGTTCAGCATCGCGCTTACTTAACTGGGTATACTTCATCGCAGCAATGCGAAAACCTGCAGCATTAATACGTTCTAGAATAGCCCCGATGTGACCTGCCTTAACAGCATCTGGCTTAATCATTGTAAAAGTTCTAGTTCCAGACATGGATTTTCTTTAAAATTTTCCGCAAAAGTAGGTAAAATTAGAACTTAAAAGAATGCTCCTGTAAAATTGCATTACCGTTGCCGATCATTCTACCGCTGACCACTCTGTTTTTCCAATCGATATCAAGAAGCCCATAAGAAGGTACCGAAATAACTTTACCCTCTCGAAGTGCATTAGACTCTCCACTGAAGTTTTCATAAGAATGCGTAAGACCACTCGAAGTAAAATCAATAATCTCTTTGTCTTCGGTTTTGAGCACGGACCATTCAGAGATGTGACGATCACCAGATAAAACCATAACTGGCTGATCTACCTGGTTTAATAGTGAAATTAAGCGTTCTCGTTCGTGAGGAAGATTTTGCCATTTTTCATAGCCGTGCTCCGCTGACAAAAATTGAATACTCGATACAAGAAAGATAAGATCAGCCGTACTGGTGGTTAGTTGATGAGAAAGCCAATTCCACTGAGCATCACCCAACATAGTAGCTGTTTCATCATAATTGGGATCGTAACGTCTACCCTCTGTTCCTTGGGTTAAGTCAGATCGAAAATATCTAGTATCTAAAAGAATAACTTCTACTATATGTCCTTCTGTTTGGATTTGTTCAGAGTAATATACTCCTTCCTGATCTCGTCTTGAATCGTTCTGGCCCACCTTTAGAAAATTTAGGAAAGCTTCCTGGCTCTTAGCTTTTGTAGAGAAAGTAACCCCTCCATCATTCATACCATAATCATGGTCATCCCAGGTACCAAGAATTTTCGTAGACTCTGTTAATCGCTTGTACTCCCTATTTTTTAATTGACGATGGTAATGTTTCTCGATCGTTTCAAAATCATCGCTATCGGCATATACTATATCGCCACCCCATATCCATGCTTCTGGCTGTGCCAATAAAACATCATCCCAAAGTTCATTAGGTGCATAAGCATTATTACAGGATCCAAAAGCTATACGGCTCGAATACTGCTGTATTTCTTCAACAAAAACGAGACTTTCATCGCTTTCAGACTTTGGATTCTGACCGCATGAAACGAATAAAGAAAGAACTAGGTAAGGAAGTTTTTTAATCATCAATTAACGATTTAGAACGTCTTAAAGCGTCTTTAAAAGTAGCAAGTTAAAATCAAATTAATTGTATCTTCGACGTTATGAGTTTATTAACGATCGACGGTCTATCAGAGTACCTAGAAGCCCCTCAAAACATAGTCATCATACCTCATCAAAATCCTGACGGTGATGCTCTTGGGTCAAGTTTAGGCTGGGCTCATTTAATGAGAAAATTTGGCCATACCGCGACGGTATGTTCGCCCAACGCATTTCCTGATTTTCTTGGCTGGATGCCCGGAGCGAACGAAATTTTGATTGCCGATCAAAATTTGGAGGATTGTAAAAAAGCCTTAGACTCAGCGAGTCTTATTTGTACCCTCGATTTTAATCATCTATCCCGATGTGGCATTTTAGGAGAATTCATCGAAAGCAGCTCTGCTCCCATTTTAATGGTTGATCATCATATTTCACCATCAGACTACGCTAAATACACATTCAGCGACACTTCGATGAGTTCTACTTGCGAAATGATTTACCATTTAGCAAAACATTTGAATAGCACCGATCATATCGATTCAGCCATCGCGAACTGCTTATATACAGGAATTGTCACCGATACAGGAAATTTCAAATATCCGAGCGCAAACGCAACTACTTTGTTAATTGCTGCAGATCTTCTCGAAAAAGGAGCAGATAAAACTAAAATTAACGCCCTGCTCTTTGAACAAAGTGAATTAAGTCGATTCAAACTAATGGGAAGGTGCCTAGACTCCCTAACTTACTTAGAAGATTACCACAGCGTCTATATGATCATTACTGAAAAAGACAAAAAATCTTGTGGATTTAAAAGAGGAGATACAGAAGGGTTTGTGAACTTCGGATTAAGTCTCAAAGGTTGTTGTTTTTCAGTTATTTTCATCGAAAACGCCGAAGATAGCTCGATTAAAATGTCATTCAGATCGACAGGAGATTTCGATGTGAATGAATTTGCACGTGCTTATTTCAACGGAGGCGGACACAAAAACGCCGCAGGAGGAAAATCTTTTTCAAGCCTTCGAGAAACCATTGATTTATTTACTTCATTATTACCAAACTATATTGAATCATTAACTTCTAATGCCTTACCTAATGAAATTTAATTTGTCCTTACTCTTCGCAACAGCGTTAACTACTTTAATCTCTTGCAATAACCCCAACGGAGATCTAGAAAATGGTTTGTATGCCAAAATGACTACCTCAAAAGGAGAGTTATTGTTGAAACTTTACAGTGAAGAAACTCCAGTTACCGTGGCAAGTTTTGTAAGCCTCGCCGAAGGAAACAGCAAACGCGTAAGCGATAATTATGCGAATCAACCCTATTACAACGGAACTCAGTTTCACAGAGTGATTAATGATTTTATGATTCAAGGAGGCGATCCTACGGCTACTGGGCAAGGTGGTCCTGGATATCGATTTAAGGACGAATTTGTAGATACATTAAGACATGACTCTAAAGGAGTATTGTCTATGGCAAACTCAGGGCCTTTTACCAATGGGAGTCAATTTTTTATCACTCATAAAGAAACCCCTTGGCTAGACGGTAAACACACGGTTTTTGGAAAACTAGTTTCAGGAGAGGCAACTTTAGATTCGATCGCTACCACCCCAACTGACCCGACTGATCGACCACTAGAACCAGTGACTCTAGAAACGGTAGAAATTTTACGAGTAGGGAGCCAAGCAAAAAAATTCAATGCGGTTGAAACTCTAGAAGACTACTTCAATGTAATCGAAGAAGAAGCTCAACGTAATGCTGAAGCGAAGAAAGAACGTCAAAACGAGTTCGAGAAACGTTTCGAAAATGCTGAATTAAGCGAACAAGGTGTTGAATACATTATCGAGCGTCAGGGTACCGGAGAAACCCTAGCAATAGGTACAGAAATCTCGGTTAACTATTCAGGATGGCTAGTCGACGGAACCTTGTTTGACACCAATATTCAATCGATTGCTGAAGGAGATGAGAACTTTGATCAAATTAATGCAATGCATCGAGGTCAATTTATCCCAATGAAAACTACGATAGACCCTGATGCGGCTATGATTGTAGGTTTTAAAGAAGCTTTAATGACCATGAAGGTTGGAGAACTTCGTTGGGTTCGTATTCCTTCTGTGCTCGGTTTTGGCAGCAATGGAGCGGGTAATGTAATTCCTCCAGGGGCAGATCTTGTTTTCTCTATCGAACTCTTAGCAGAACTACCTAAACGTTAATCTTTTGAAAGAGAACCTTTCAATTCCTATTTTTAAGTGTAAAACAAAACTGAAGATGAAAAAACTACTAACCTTAGCCCTTTCTATGGCTTTTGTCCTAGGATATGCACAAGATTATTTTCCTGCGCATTCAGAGGTGAAAACCACCGAACAGGTTTACCGAGCATTTACAGGTGCCACTATTCACGTAGATCCGACCACTGTTATTGAAAACGGAACACTTCTCATTTATAACGATGAAATTGTATCTGTGGGAAAAAGAGTTCAAATTCCAAGCAATGCTGTTGTAACCGATTTGTCTGGAACGCATATATACCCGTCTTTTATCGAAGTATTTAGCCAGCTTGGGGTAGAAAAACCGAAGCGACAATCAAGTGCCGGAAGATCTGCACAATACGAACCGACAAGAGAAGGTTTTTATTGGAATGATCACATCCGTTCAGAAACCAATGCCATCGACTTTTTTACCTATAATTCAAATAAGTCGGATGATCTTCGAAAAGCCGGATTTGGAGTGGTTAATACCCATAGAGCAGATGGGATTGCAAGAGGAACAAGTCTATTGTTGGCTTTAGACGACAAGGGTGATGCCTCTAGTAGAATTTTAGACGACCGTTCGGGATCTTACTTTTCCTTCTCAAAAAGCATTCAATCCACTCAATCTTACCCTAGCTCACTAATGGGAGCTATGGCGCTTCTTAGACAACTTAATCACGACTTAAATTGGTATGCCTCAGGTAATGTTAACACCAAAGACCGAGCGCTAGAAGCATTGATTGCACAAAAAAATCTTCCACAATTCTTTGAGGCAGGTGCCAACGGAAATACCGTTCGTGCATTGAAAATAGGTCAACAATTTGGTATTAAATACCATGTTTTAGGATCAGGTGATGAGTATCAATACGTTAGAGAATTAAAAAACTTCGACGCTACGGTTATTGTCCCTTTAAATTTCCCAAAAGCTTACGATGTATCTGACCCCGCATACGCAGATTATGTCTCTCTTAAGGATATGCGTCACTGGTACCAGGCGCCATCGAATGCTAGAATTCTAAGAGATCATGACATTCGTATTGCTTTTACCACGCAAGGATTGAAATCAGCAAATCAACTAAAAACACAAGTCGCATTGGCGATGGAAAGAGGTTTAAGCGAGGCTGACGCACTTGCAGCGCTTACCACAATACCTGCAGAAATTCTAGGTAAACAATCAGAGATTGGAGCCTTAAAACAAGGTATGAAAGCAAATTTCACCGTTACCTCTGGCCCTATTTTTGAAAACGAAACTACCCTATTTGAGCACTGGGTAAATGGTCACAAGCACCTTTATGAGGATCGAAATACTCCAGATCTTCGAGGTGAATATACCCTCAACCACAATGGACAAGAGATTAAGCTCAATATTTCAGGTAGTATAGGAAAACCAAAAGTTGCTGCAACAAGAGCAGACGAGAAGCTTAAAGTAAAATCAAATTATGCTAACTATTGGTTAAGTATGAGTCTTTCAGATAGCCTGGGACAACTTTACAGAGCCACCCTTAAAAAAGAAGGTAACGTTTTGAGTGGTCGATTTGTTGACGAAAATGGCGATTCACACCCTGTATCTATGGTCGCATCAGCAACTACTGCTAAATCTAGAAATAAAGATACTGAAGCGTTGACGAGCTATGCTCTACAAGAACGATATCCCAATGTTGGTCATGGATACAACGAGCAACCGAAAGCTGAAGAGCTCCTGTTTAAGAACGCAACCGTGTGGACAGGAACTGAGATTCTTGAAAATACAGATGTTCATATCAAATCTGGGAAAATTCAAAAAGTTGGTAAGGGTTTAAAAGCTAAATCTGCTCGAGTAATTGATGCCACTGGTAAGCACTTAACAGCAGGTATCATCGATGAGCATACTCACATCGCCGCCCTAGCGATTAATGAAGGTGGACATAACTCTTCGGCAGAAGTACGTATGTCAGATGTAGTAGATCCAACCGACCTAGACATATACAGAAACCTGGCTGGAGGGGTTACTTCTGCCCAGCTTCTTCACGGCTCAGCCAATCCGATTGGAGGTCAATCAGCCATTTTAAGATTAAAGTGGGGAGCTACAGCAGACGAAATGCTCTTTAAGGAAGCTCCGGGCTTTATCAAGTTTGCACTAGGTGAGAATGTGAAACAATCGAATTGGGGGTCAAATTCGAGATTCCCTCAAACACGTATGGGAGTTGAACAAGTATTCACTGATTATTTCACTAGAGGTAGAGAATATTTAGCGAAGAAAAAGAGCAAAAAACCCTACAGAATTGACGAAGAACTTGAAACTATCGGGGAAATCTTAGAGTCGAAAAGATTCATATCTAGTCATTCTTATGTACAAAGTGAAATCAATATGCTCATGAAAGTGGCCGAAAAGTTCGATTTCAGAGTCAATACCTTCACCCATATTTTAGAAGGGTATAAAGTAGCTGATAAAATGGCCGAACACGGTGTAGGTGGATCTACCTTCAGTGACTGGTGGGCGTATAAATATGAAGTAAAAGATGCGATTCCTTACAACGCAGCTATAATGGCCTCACAGGGAGTAACTGTAGCTATTAACTCTGATGACGCCGAAATGTCACGTAGATTAAATCAAGAAGCTGCTAAAACAGTCAAGTACGGAGGAGTTTCTGAACTTGAAGCCTGGAAAATGGTTACCCTTAACCCTGCCAAGCTACTACATATTGATCACAAGGTCGGAAGTATCGAGGTAGATAAAGATGCAGATGTGGTTTTATGGAGTGGACACCCACTTTCGGTCTACAGTAAAGCCGAAAAAACTATTATCGAAGGTGCTACTTATTTCGACATTGAAAAAGACAAAGAAATTCAAGCATCAATTCAACAAGAACGCCTAGAACTTACCAAGTTGATGCTTAAGGTAAAAGCTTCTGGTGCAGAAGTAGTTACCCCAATTCAGAACAAAAAAGAACGTTTCACCTGTGATACGCTTTAATTCTATAAAGAACATGATTATGAGATCAATACTTACACTTTGTTTAAGCGTAGCCCTATCGGTTAACGCACAACAAACACCGGCAGATATTCAAAAGGAAGCAATTGCTATCGAAGGTGCTACTATACACACTGGAACAGGTGAGGTTATCGAAAATGGCTTACTTATTTTTGAAAATGGTGTGATTAATTACTCTGGTAAAGCAGATGCAAAAATTGCGCGTCCAGAAAGAGTAATAAAAGCCAACGGAAAACATGTCTATCCTGGTTTTATCGCACCTACAAAAAGTTTAGGCCTTGTTGAAATTGATGCTGTACGTGCAACAGATGATGAAGACGAGATTGGAGAATACATCCCACACATTCGTTCAATTATTGCCTATAATGCCGAATCTCAAGTAGTTGAATCACTTCGACAAAATGGGATTCTCTTAGGTCAAATAACACCACAAGGAGGCTCAATCTCTGGAAGTTCTTCAGTAGTACAATTCGATGCCTGGAATTGGGAGGACGCAGCAGTAAAAACAGACGATGGAATTCACCTTAGATGGCCCTCAACCTTAAGAAGAGGGCGCTGGTGGGTTGGAGAGCCTAGAGGGTATCAGCCGAATAAAAACTACCTGAAGCAGTGGAGTGGTATCATTGAGTTTTTAGAGCAGGCAAAAGCCTATAATGCTACACCTGCAAAAACGACACACCTTCCTTATGCTGCAACCAAAGGATTATTCGATGGCTCGCAACGACTTTATGTTACTGCAGATGGCGAACGCGAAATTTTTGATGCGGTCAC
The DNA here is from genome assembly GCA_036782715.1 of Flavobacteriaceae bacterium. GTDB lineage: Bacteria > Bacteroidota > Bacteroidia > Flavobacteriales > Flavobacteriaceae > UBA3478. The sequence goes on along the minus strand of DAIPYN010000015.1, from coordinate 23,690 downwards.
CGAGTTAGAAAAAATCGGCGTGAAACGCATTGTCATTGTTGGTGGTTATTTCGCAGAGAAACAATTAGATCTTTTAAAGTCTAAATCTATTCCGGTACTAGTTCACAACCCCCACGAACTACCAAATCTTGACGATGATGCCTACGATTTTGTCTATGGACTAGCAGCAAGATTGCATAAAGCTGGATTACTAGTAGGAATTCAAAATGCGTCTAAGGCTAATTTTCAAGTTCGCAATCTTCCGTTCTACGCTGGCCACAGTGTCGGATACGGAATTAGCAAAGAAGAAGCACTAGCCTTAATTTCATCCAATACTGCGAAAATCCTCGGTATCGATGATACCTACGGCTCACTTGAAAGCGGAAAAAGTGCCACACTATTTATTTCTGAAGGAGACGCCCTAGATATGCGCACCAACCAATTATCCCATGCGTTTATCGATGGTAGGGAAATTTCTTTAGAAACCCATCAAACAGAACTCTGGAAGCGATATCAAGAAAAATATAGCCGACAAGATTAAATGTATCGAGCCTCAAATGAGGCTCGATTTCTTTTGATATCATGCAAGTACTTAGCAGTTTACAAAATAAAATCATCAAAGACCTCATTGCCCTTTCTGAGAAGTCAAAACTTCGCAAGCAAAGAGGGCTATTCGTACTCGAAGGAAAACGAGAGTTTGAAATTGCCATGAAGTCTGGTTATGATTTGCACACCGCCTTTGTGCAGCCTGAATTACTGGGTGAATCTTCGATTTTAAAACAACTAGAAAACCATTCGAGTTTTGAAGTGACTACTGAGTTGTATGCTAAAATTGCCTATCGCGGATCAACTGAAGGGATTATCTGTATTTTCAAGCAGAAAAATCATGAGTTATCGAAGTACCAATTACCCAATACTTCGCCACTATTTCTAGTGTTAGAGCGCATTGAAAAACCGGGTAATTTGGGAGCCATTTTTCGATCTGCAGATGCAGCTAATATCGATGCAGTTATTATCACCGAACCCATTGCCGATCTGTACAATCCGAATTGTTTGAGATCTAGTCTAGGTTGTGCATTAAGCATTCCTTCAATCGTTTGCACTAACGAAGAACTCCAAGTATTTTTTGAAGAGAATCATGTTCGCTCTTATGCAGCGACCCTCCAAAACTCAAATAATTACCTTGAAGAGAACTATATTAAGGCTACAGCTTTTGTTGTAGGATCAGAAGCCAAAGGTTTAAGGGCATTTTGGAGAGAAAACGCATCACAGAATGTCGTTATACCTATGCGTGGTGCGATCGATTCCATGAATGTTTCGGTAGCATCCTCAATCCTTCTTTTCGAAGCTATTCGTCAGCGGAGTAGCCGTTGATAAAGCCCCTTAGTTTTACTAACTTTAATTTATGTTAACCGAAAAAGAGCTCGAATTAGAAAATAAGGCGATCGTTCAGAAATATAAAGATCTTCTGAGAACGAGCTATCAGACCTTATCTGAAGAAGATAAAAGCCAGATTAGGCTTGCCTTTGAGGTTGCTGTAGACGCCCATCAAGACCAACGCAGAAAATCAGGAGAAGCTTATATTTTTCATCCGATAGCTGTTGCTCAAATTGTGGCAGAGGAAATAGGGTTAGACGCCACGAGTATTATTGCCGCTTTGCTGCATGATGTCGTTGAGGATAGCGATTACACTTTAGAGTATATCGAAGAGCATTTCGGAGAAAATGTTGCACGAATTGTAAACGGACTTACTAAGATCGCAGGTCTTAAAAAGGACATGAATAATTACAGTCTTCAAGCAGAGAATTTCAGAAAGATGCTTCTAACTCTGAATGAAGATGTTCGCGTGATCTTAATTAAAATTGCCGATCGCTACCACAACATGTTGACCTTAGAGTCTATGCGTCCCGATAAAAGGGAAAAAATTGCCTCAGAGACCCTTTACATCTATGCCCCACTCGCTCACCGCGTAGGGCTCTACAACATTAAAACGATACTCGAAGACTTAGCACTGAAATATACACAGCCTCAAGTTTTTGAAGCTATACAGAGCCAGATCAGGTCTCAAGCCGATAACAATCAGGAATACATTGAAAACTTTAAGGGAGTCATTGAAGATGCACTGAAAAAGGAGCATATTGACTTCGATGTAAAGGGGAGAATGAAATCGGTGCATAGCATCCATCGAAAAATGTTAAATCAAAACGTAAGTTTTGATCAGATCTATGACAAGTTTGCTGTGCGAATTATTTACCGTGCCAAACCTGAAGAGGAAAAGTTTTTAGCATGGAAGATTTATTCGATTATCACCGATTATTTTACACCGAATCCGGTTCGTTTAAGGGATTGGATCACTTCACCGAAAAGTACCGGATATGAAGCCCTACACGTAACCGTTATGGGTCCCAATCGAAAATGGGTAGAGGTGCAAATTCGATCTGAGAGAATGCATGAAATCGCTGAAAAGGGTTATGCAGCCCATTACAAGTACAAGCATGGTGAGCAAAAAGATGGTGGAATTGATATTTGGCTTAATCGCTTACAAGAGGCGCTTGAAAATTCTAACGGTAATGCAGTTGACTTTGTTGAAGAGTTCAAGCTAAATCTCTACGCGAAAGAAATCTTTGTATTTACGCCAAAAGGAGATTTGATTTCACTACCTAAGGATGCTACCCCACTCGATTTCGCCTTTTATGTTCATACGGAGGTCGGCATGAAAACAAGAGGGGCTCGCGTTAATAACAAACTGGTACCCCTTAGCACTTCTTTAAAAAGTGGAGATCAAGTTGAGATTATAACTTCTGAGAATGCAAAACCGACCACAGCATGGTTAGATTATTGTAAAACAGCAAAAGCCCTATCTAAAATTCGATCGAGTTTAAATGCCGAGAAGAAGTCTGTCGCTGATGAAGGAAAAGAAATATTGCGCAGAAAACTTCGCACGCAAAAGATTAAGTGGAATGAAGAAACCGTTAATAAACTGGTGAATCATTTCAAACTAAAAACCTCTCAGGATTTATTCTATCGAGTAGCAACAGGAACGATTACCAATGGTATGATTAAATCCTTTGCCTCACGTTACCACAATGCACTTATTAGCTTTTTTACCTCGAAACTTCAAAGAAGCAATAAGTCTATAGAAGGCACATACGCCGATAACGAACTGAGCACGAAACTTGATTTACTTGTTTTTGGAGATGAAGAAGAAAGACTAGACTACACGCTATCAACAGAATGTTGCAAACCCATACCTGGAGATGAAGTATTCGGCTTTCTAACGGTGAATGAGGGTATCAAGGTCCACAAGAAGAATTGTCCAAATGCGGTTTCTCTTCAATCGAAATTTGCCTATAGAATAATGAAAGCCCGCTGGATTGATTCGACTCAAGAAGACTTTTATGCAGATATTAGCATTAGTGGAATTGATAAACTTGGGCTAGTCAACAGTGTTACTCAGGTGATTTCTGATCAAATGCACGTGGGAATGAAATCGCTTCAATTCACAGAAAAAGGAGGAACCTTTTCAGGAAGTATTCGGGTGATTGTTAAGAATAATGAAACCCTACAGAAACTTATCAACAAACTGAAGAAAATCAATGGAGTCGATAGGGTAATTCGTACTTAAATTTGACCTACTTTAGCACTTTGGATTTTCTCGAATAAAATTTATGGATTCATCCAACAATCAAGAAATAGTCAAGCAAGTTTTCACCAATTTTTTGGAAGAAAATGGTCACCGGAAAACACCGGAGCGCTACGCTATACTCCATGAAATTTACAATAGTGAGGATCATTTCGACGTAGAATCGCTCTATTTGAAAATGAAACAAAAGAACTATCGCGTTTCAAGAGCAACCCTGTATAATACCATCGAATTATTGTTAGAATGTAAACTGGTTCGAAAACACCTTTTTGGAACCGGTCAGGCTCAATACGAAAAATCGTATTTTGATCGCCAGCACGATCATGTAATCTTAACAGATACAGGTGAGGTAATGGAATTTTGTGATCCAAGAATTCAATCTATAAAGCAAACCATCGAAGAAGTCTTCGATATCAAAATCAATAATCACTCACTGTACTTTTATGGTGAGCGAAAATCATCATCCAAAGAATAATCGAGCAACTATGGTAGATTTATTACTCGGCCTTCAGTGGGGAGACGAGGGAAAAGGAAAGATTGTTGACGTATTAACGTCGAATTACGACATCATCGCAAGATTTCAAGGAGGGCCGAATGCCGGCCATACTTTAGAATTTGACGGAAACAAGCACGTACTGCACACTATCCCTTCAGGAATCTTCCATGAAAATGCAAAAAATGTAGTGGGTAATGGTGTAGTTATCGATCCGGTAATTTTTGCCAAAGAGTTAGAAAAGCTTGCTCCTTATGGCATGAATCTAGCCGATAAGCTTCTTATATCGAGAAAGGCACATTTAATTCTTCCGACCCATAGACTATTAGACGCCGCTTCAGAGGCCGCCAAAGGAAGTAAGAAAATTGGATCAACACTGAAAGGAATTGGCCCAACTTACATGGATAAAACAGGTCGTAATGGTATCAGAGTTGGAGATTTAGAATTTTCTGACTGGAAAGATCGCTATCGTCAACTAGCTGACAAGCATCTTCAAATGATTGAGAATTACCATGTAGCCCTAGACTTTGATTTAGACTCGCTTGAAAAGGAATTCTTTGCGGCAGTTGAAGTACTCACTTCATTGCCACTAATCGACAGCGAGCAATACTTCGCAGAAGCGCAAAAACAAGGAAAGAAAATCTTAGCAGAAGGTGCCCAAGGATCTCTTTTAGACATCGATTTCGGTACTTATCCATTTGTAACCTCCTCGAATACAACAGCCGCTGGAGCATGTACTGGTCTTGGTATTGCACCCAATAAAATCGAAAATGTAATCGGTATTTTCAAGGCCTATGCCACACGTGTAGGTAGTGGTCCGTTTCCAACTGAATTATTTGACAATGATGGTGAAACCCTTGGTCGAGTTGGTAACGAATTCGGAGCGACTACAGGAAGAGCTAGAAGATGCGGATGGATCGACTTAGTTGCTTTAAAATACGCCATAACCATTAATGGAGTGACTGAACTTAATATGATGAAAGCCGATGTATTAAGTGGATTTGAGCAAATCAAAGTTTGCACCCATTACGAATACAATGGAGAAAAAATAGCGCATCTCCCCTTCGATATTGATGCGAAATACGTCAAGCCAGTTTATAAAACCTTAGAAGGATGGCAAGAGGACTTAACAGGTATAAAAAGTGCGAGTGAACTTCCAAATGCGCTCAACCATTACATCGAATACCTTGAAAAGCATCTTGAAGTACCTATAACAGTGGTTTCAGTAGGACCAGACCGAACTCAGACTTTATTTAGAAAAGCATGAAAAGGTTAGTGACACTCGGCCTAGCGCTTGTTTGTCACTTTGCGGTTGCTCAATCTGAAGAAACTGCAAAAATAGAGGTACTCTATGGAGGATACTTCTCTAAATCAGAGGTTAAATATCCGGGAGCATCCATTTTTGAAAGAGATGAATCAGGGCCTGTTCGATTCAAACACAAAGGAGCCTTACTAGATTGTGATATTGCCTACTTATACGCGGATGAGAATCGCCTCGAAGCGTATGGGAATATCGTATTCAATCAAGGAGACACGCTGATATTAAATTCTAAAGAATTAATATACAGCGGAATAACCAGGCTTGCTGAAGCCAGACAAGAAGTTCGTTTAATCAGCCCTACCTCTACCCTTACCACAGAAACGCTCTATTTTGATCGTAAAAATCAGGAGGCTTACTACCCATCGTTCGGTACGCTCATTGATGAGGAAAACACCTTGAAGAGTAATAAAGGAAGATACCTAATTGAACAATCACTATACCGTTTCGAAGAGTCGGTCACCTTAGAAAACGAGAAATTCAACCTAATTTCTGATCGTCTTGACTATCATACCGAAGACGAAGTTGCAGATTTTTTTGGCCCTACTACTATTACTGGAGAAGACTACACCTTTTATTTTGAGCAAGGAAGCTATGACACCAAAAAGGAAAGGGGTTATGGAAAAACAAACACCAAAATCAACTATGATTTAAGAAAGCTCTTTGGGGACTCCATCTATTTCAATCAATTAGAAAATTATGCTGCAGCAAGTGGCCAAGTAAAAGTTTTAGACTCTATTAATGAGAGTCGATTATCGGCTGAATTCGCTGAAATATTTAAAGCAAAAGATTCGTTAGTAGCTACAGGCGAGGCAATTATCGCAAAAAGAGTGGAAAGCGATTCTCTATATGTTCACGCCTCTTATCTATTTGTTACAGGACCCGATAAGAAAAGAGATCTTTTTGCTTACCCAAATGCTAGATTTTTTAAGACAGACTTTAGTGGAAAGAGCGACAGTATCGTAGTAACCAATGAAAAAGGTATTACCGAGCTTATCGGAAATCCCATTATTTGGAGTGGCGAAAGTCAACTTACAGGTAACTATATCTACTTTACAAATACCCCTGAAACCAATGCTCTTGATTCCTTATATGTGATAGAAAACGCTTTCATTGCAACCCTTGATACGATCGCTCAAATAGGATATAACCAAGCTAAAGGAGTTAATCTACAAGGTAAATTCTTATCGAACGGATTAGAAAGCGCACTTCTCGATAAAAACGCCGAAGTGATCTATTACTTATACGATGATAAGGGTGCCCTAATCGGAATCAATCAAACCACTTGTAGTGCGATTCGATTAAATTTTGAAGAAGGCGAAATCAGCAGGATTACTTTTCTTCGAAATCCGAATGGAACCCTTTACCCCTATACTGATTTCCCAGAAGATCAAAAGCTACTTGAAGGGTTTCAATGGTTTGGCGAAGAACGAACTCGGGATTTAGAATCTTTTATTGAAAAAATTAAAGGTTTAAAGAAATGAGTCGTTTAGAACAGTTTAAATCTTTACTAGCTCCCACAACCGAACACCCGCTTGGATTAGAAATTAAAAAGGCCCGAGGTAGTTATCTCTACGATATTAATGGGAAACGCTACTTAGATTTAGTAGCGGGCGTGTCTGCTGTAAGTGTAGGTCATGCTAATTCGAGAGTTCGAAGAGCCGTTAATCGACAAATGCGAAAGCATAGTCACGTGATGGTCTACGGAGAATTTATTCAAGAAGTCGTTCTAAGTTACGCGAAGAAATTAACCGATTCTTTAGAACCTATATTATCGAATGTATATCTAGTAAATTCAGGAACAGAAGCCGTGGAAGGTGCCCTGAAACTCGCTAAAGCGGTGACTGGGAGATCGCAAATTATCGCCGCTAAGCAAGCTTATCATGGTAATACCTACGGAAGCCTTAGCTTGATGGATTACAAGGAACGTATTAACCCATTTAGACCTCTATTACCCGGTATAAGTCATATTACTTTCAATGAGGATAGAGAATTAGAACACATCACTTCTGAAACGGCTGCTGTAATTCTAGAAACTATTCAAGGTGGAGCTGGTTTTATTGAACCGATAAATGGATACTTAAAAAAGGTCAAAGCTCGCTGTGAAGAGGTGGGAGCCCTTTTGATTCTTGATGAAATTCAACCAGGTTTTGGCCGTACAGGAGAACTTTTCGCTTATCGCCACTATGGAATCACCCCCGACATCTTAGTGATTGGGAAAGGAATGGCTGGTGGTCTGCCCATAGGGGCATTCGTTAGTAGCAAGGAGAATATGAGCTTACTTGGCTATAAGCCACGCCTAGGCCACATTACTACCTTCGGTGGGAATCCTGTAATCGCAGCTGCGGCACTGGCTACATTAGAAGAAATCGAAGCCAAGAAGTATCAAAGCAAAGCCATTCAACATGAAGCTCTAATTAGAGCCTCTTTAAAACATCCGCTTATTAAAGAAATTCGCGGTAAAGGTCTTATGCTAGCCCTGATTCTCAAAGATCCTGAAATCGCCAATCACTTAGTCATTGAGGGAATGAAGGAAGGAGTCATTCTCTTTTGGCTCTTATACGAGAAAAGAGCGGTTCGTATCACCCCACCATTGAGTATATCAGCGAAAGAATTAAAAAAAGGTTGTGCTATCATCTTATCAGTACTTGATCGCTACTCTTGTTAACTAAAGTGTTGATAATTCAATCGGTTTTCTGACCCCGCCCCCATGTGGTATAGGTAAATTTAAAATACTAATAAGCTATTATGGGCAACCCTAACGAACATCCTGAACAAGCCATACGAAAGTTCGAATCTATGCTTCAAACGGATGACGTTTATTTCTTTGATTCTGAAGACTTTGAAGAAATCATCCATCACTATTTAGGCGAAGGCAAGACCCTCCTGGCAAAGCGTGCTTTAGAAATGGGAAAAGCGCAGCACCCACAGGCAATTGAACTAAAATTTTTAGAAATAGAGATTCTAGTCTCCGAGGATAAATTAGATCAAGCAAGAATACTCATCGAAGAAATAGAAATCTTCGATCCTATGAATGAAGAATTATTCATTCAAAAAGCCAACATCTTATCGAAAAGCGACGATCATAAAGGCGCCATAGACATTCTAAACAAGGCTCTCGAGTTCTGTCCAGAGTCATTTGATGTGCATTCTTTATTAGGTCTAGAATATCTATACTTAGACGCTTTTGAAGAAGCCATTCCTCACTTTGCTACCTGCTTAGCTTTGGATTCAACCGATTACGCCTCGATGTACAATCTCGTTTACTGTTATGAATTTACCGAGGGTTACGAGGAGGCTATTAGTTACTTGAATACTTATTTAGAGCAAAATCCTTACAGCGAGGTTGCTTGGCATCAATTAGGCAAGATGTATGTCGCATTAGAGAAATTTCAAGAAGCTCTAGCCGCTTTTGACTTCGCCATTATATCTGATGATCGATTTAGTGGGGCTTATTACGAAAAGGGTTATATTCTTGAAAAGCTTGGTAGATACAATGAGGCCATTGAAAATTATGAGTTCTGTTTCGAATGGGATGCTCCTACTCCTCAAGCCTATTTAAGAATCGGATATTGTCATCAAAAATTAGGCAATCACTCACTGGCAGAACAATACTTTTATAAAACAGTACATTTAGATCCATTATTGGATAAAGGCTGGCTTGCCCTCACTAAATACTATTTTGTTAGTGGAGACCTTCTAAAGGCGCAAGAACATATCAACAAAGCGCTTAATATCGATGGCGAAAATGCCCTTTATTGGAGAAGAGCAGCACATATTTACCACAGTTTAGGAGAAATCGAGAAAGCTGATTATGCTTTTGAACAGAGCATCGAATTAGGCAACTTCGAATTCAACAGTTACCTTAAATGGATCAGTATTCAACTCGAACAAAAAGATTATTCAAGAGCCATTGAATGTCTTTTAGAGGCCTTAGAACATCATCCTGGAGAAGCAGCACTTCTATTTATTAAGTCAGGTATTCATGCACTTTTAGATGAAAGAGATGAAGCACAAAATACACTTTGTCAAGCGATGCGCTTAGACTCATCCGCTGCCGATTATTTTTATTTCTACTTTGAAGAAATGAGTGAACTTGACTGGCTGAAGTCCTATTTAGAAAAGAAAAAGCCCTCTGGCTCTGCTTAAAACTCCTCAGTTCACAAAGCATACGCTTATGAATTTAAAAAAATCACTTGCAATCTTTTTGAAAGGTATGGCTATGGGTGCTGCCGATGTTGTACCTGGAGTATCCGGTGGAACAATAGCTCTTATCAGTGGCATCTATGAGAAACTTCTAGACGCCATTAGCAATATTAAACCTAGCCTCCTTAGCGAGCTATCCAATAAGGGATTCGCCTTTGTTGCCGAAAAAATTCATCTCAAATTTCTAGTTACCCTATTTGCAGGGATTTTCGCAAGTGTTTTAACCTTAGCAAAGGGAATTAGCTACCTATTAGAATTTCATCCTATTTTGATCTGGAGCTTCTTTCTTGGGCTGATCTTAGGCAGTATTCTACTCATGGCCAAGCAGATAGAGGGTGAACGAAGTTTAGTCTTTATTGCCGGTATAATAGGTATGTTACTAGCTGCAGGTGTTGGATTTTTACCTGTAGGAGAAGATATTTCAACACTTCCCTACCTCTTTCTTTCAGGTGCACTTGCCATTTGCGCGATGATTTTACCCGGTATTTCTGGATCATTCATACTAGTGATATTAGGAAGTTATGAACCTATTCTTCAAGCCGTTCATCAAAGAGATCTTAAGACTATTGCTGTGGTTGGAGTAGGAGCAATTATCGGATTACTTTCATTCGCCAGAATTCTAAAATGGTTCTTTCATAGGTACCCTAACACAACACTAGCAATAATGACAGGTTTTATAGCAGGGTCTATCCCTGCGGTATGGCCATGGAAAGATGTTGTCAGTGGCAGTTTATACCTACCCAGTTTGGGTTTAGAAAGTGATCAACTACTAATAGCCCTATTACTGTCGCTATTAGGTCTATTCTTGATCATAGGATTAGAAAAAGTTTCAAAGTTGGGGAACACAAACTAGATTGTAAAACAATACTGTTTTGAAGAAACAACGTTCCTTATTTGATCTTATCGCACTGGTCTTCAAAGGAATGCTAATGGGTGCAGCGAACAAAGTACCCGGTGTTTCAGGAGGAATTATTGCTTATGTAGGTGGGTTTTACGAAGAATTTATCTATTCCCTGCAACAATTTAATGGGAAGGCGGCTTCCCTAGTGTTTAAAGGAGACTTCAAAAATTTCTTTCAACACGTTAATGGTGCGTTCCTCAGTTTATTGATACTGGGGATGTTAATCAGTTATTTCAGTATTGCACAGGTACTAGATTACTTGATTACTCATTACGAAATACGGGTTTGGTCTTGTTTTTTCGGAATGATTTTAGGGTCTGTACATTTTATTGCAAAACAGTTCACTCATTGGTCAACAGAAATTCTTTGGGGAATAGGCTCAGGTGGAGTCGTTGGTGTTATGCTAGCCTTTATCCCTCCAATCGCACCCAATGACCATTTGCTTTATGTTTTCCTATGTGGTATGATTAGTGTCACTGGCATGACTCTACCCGGGCTTTCGGGATCATTTCTTCTCATTCTACTAGGAAACTACGTATTATTATTGGTGGATTCAGTGAATGCGCTTTATCTAAGTTTTGGTTATCTAATCCAAGGAGATTTTCAATTGCTTCAAGAACCTGCAAACATTCGACTTCTCAAAGTGTTAGCCGTATTTACACTTGGTTCCATTACCGGCCTAGTGTCTCTTTCTCATTTGCTCGTTTATGTTTTAAGGAAGTTTCGCAAATTAACCACCTCAATTATTCTAGGCTTTATTATTGGTTCAATACCCGTAGTTTGGCCATGGAAGAAGGCGATATATAAACTTTCTGAAACTGGACCGTATCTCCTAGATAGCAATGGTCAAAAAATTGTGAGTAATTATTCTAGATATTGGCCTGACTGGTCAACTTCAGAATCAATACTTGCTATGGTATTTATGGTGACCGGATTTCTTATTGTATATTCCATCGAATATTATGGAAGGTACAGAAGCACTTAATTTTGGACTTATCGGGAGAAATATTGAGTACTCCTTTTCTAGAGCTTTTTTTAAAGAAAAGTTTGAGCATTTAAATCTCCCCCATCACTATCAAAACTTTGATCTTCAAAGTCTTGAAGACCTAGAAAAAGTTTGGGAAACCAAGAATCTCAAGGGATGTAATGTCACCATACCCTATAAGCAAGAGATTATCGCACATCTCGATTTATTAAGTCCTGAAGCAACTAAAATCGGGGCTGTAAATTGTATCCATATTGAAAATAATAAGCGAGTAGGATACAATACAGACGCCTATGGTTTCTCAACCTCATTCAAACCCCTACTTCGATCAGAAGATCAAAATGCAATAGTTCTGGGAGCCAATGGAGGCGCTGCAAAAGCAGTGATTTACGCGTTAGAATCGATGGAAATCAGGGTTACCAAAATAGGAAGACAATCGAACGATGGAATTGATTTTACCTATGATGAATTGGATAAGGTACTCATTGAAGGCCACCAAATCATTATCAACTGTACTCCTCTTGGAACCCATCCAAAGGTAGATCAGAAGCCAAATATCCCATACCATTACCTCAATTCTGAGCACTATCTCTTTGATCTTGTTTATCGACCAGAAAAAACGGCTTTCCTCAAAGAAGGTGAAGCTCGAGATAGTAGAATTTGTAATGGATCAATGATGCTCAAATGGCAAGCCGAAAAATCATGGGAAATATGGAATTCCCTTTGAGTGCATAAGCATTTGTTTAACTTTGCTTAAGAACCTAAGAGAAACGGGTATGGAAAATCAGGATCAGTCTGCAGAGAAATCAACCTTAGCATTTGAGTTAATTGAACTTAAACCAGATAGCTACAACCACCTAGAACCAGATAATCTAGTTGGAGAATTGCAGCGTTTGTTAATAAACGCTCCTGTTGAGAAGATCGGAAAGCACGTTTCTCAAATTAAACGTGTATTCGATACTAAACTTAAGGAGTTAAAGGAAAAGGAAAAAGAAGCTTTCTTGGCAAATGACGGAAACGAAATCGATTTTCACTTTCAATCAAAAAGCGCCAAAGACTTTCAAGAACTTTATCGCGAATACAGACAGAAGAAAGAGGCGTTTCGAATCAACTTTGAAAGACAAATTCAACAGAACCTTCAAACGAAGCAAGAAATTATAGAAGAAATCAAATCTTTAATTTCTACTGAAGAAAATATCAATACAACCTTTTCTCAATTTAGAGATTTGCAAACGAAATGGAGAGAAACCGGCCCTGTTCCAAAAACAGAAAACGATAATCTCTGGGCAAACTACCACCATCATGTAGAACGTTTCTACGATTTTCTAGACTTGAATCGTGAGCTTCGAGACAAAGATTTCAAACATAATTACGATGAAAAGATTAAAATCGTAGAACGAGCAGAAGCCTTAATCAACGAAGATGATTTTCAACAGGCTTACAATGAGCTACAACAACTTCATCGTATTTGGAAAGAAGAACTAGGTCCTGTAAGCAAGGAACATCGTGCAGGCATATGGGAACGTTTTAGCAACGCAACCAAGGTGATGCACGATAAAAGACAAGAGTTTCAAAAAAAGAGAGACGAAGAAATACAAACGCGCCTCACCCAAAAAAAAGAACTCTTAGAGGATTTTAAACGTGAAGCAGCCACCATTGCTAATTCACACCAAGGCATACAAGCTCAATTTAAAAAACTAGTTGCTATCAGAGAATCGTTTTACCAAATCGAAGGGGTTCCCTATTCGCTTCAGAAATCATTGATAGCCGAATTAAAGAAACAATTTGGACAATTTTCGAAGGCAAAAAACGATTTCTATAAAAACCAGAAAAAAGAACAAAAAAGTCGAATTACTCAGAAGAAGGAACTCATCGCAAAGGCAGAATCACTAAAAGATTCAGATAACTTCGATGAAACAACCCCGTTATTCATAGCCTTACAAAAAGACTGGAAAGCGATAGGACCCGTTCCTCGAAAGATTGGGGATCCACTCTGGAAAACTTTTAAAGCAACCTGTAATTATTATTTTGACCGATTACATGGCAACGCTAAAGTATCTAAACAAAAGCAAAGCCCATTAGATAAGGTATTTAATGAACGCTCTCATTTGAAAAAACAAATGGAGGAGGTTATGGCCGAAATTCGTCAGCTTGAAAATAACCTCGAGTTCTTCAATAGCGATGATACAAGCAACCCCCTTATTGCCTCTGTTCTAAAGAATATAGATAAGAAGAAGTTAGAACTTGATAAACTGCAAGAACAGCTTAAGAAACTCAATGTAGAACGAAATAAGCTTCAAAAAGAACAAGAGGAGGCTGCAGCGGCCGAAGAATCAATAGAAGCCGAAGAAGAGAAATCTGAGGATTAATTTCAAACAAAAAAGGGCTCCAAATGGAGCCCTTTTTTTAACACATATCTAACCGTTCTACTTCGCAATATTTACAGATCGAGTTTCACGTATAACAGTAACCTTTACTTGACCTGGATACGTCATTTCGGTTTGAATTTTTTGAGAAAGCTCAAAAGAAAGTTCAGCCGCTTTATCATCGCTCACTTTCTCACTACCTACAATCACGCGTAACTCTCTACCCGCTTGAATGGCATAAGCCTTTTCAACACCTTTAAATCCTAACGCAGTGTCTTCGAGATCTTTTAATCGTTGAATGTAACTGTCTAAGACTTGTCTTCTTGCACCCGGTCTTGCACCAGAAATAGCATCACAAACTTGAATGATCGGTGATAGTAAACTCGTCATTTCAATCTCATCGTGGTGGGCACCAATGGCATTACAAACTTCTTTATGCTCACCGTACTTTTCAGCCCATTGCATACCCAAAATCGCGTGTGGCGTTTCGATATCAACCTCAGCCATTGGAACCTTTCCTATATCATGAAGAAGACCAGCACGCTTGGCCAATTTCGGGTTTAGTCCCAGTTCAGCCGCCATTACGCCACAAAGTTTGGCAACTTCTCTAGAGTGTTGTAATAGATTTTGGCCGTATGAAGAACGATACTTCATTCTTCCGACTGCCTTGATGAGTTCTGGATGTAGGCCATGAATACCTAAGTCGATTACGGTACGTTTACCAATTTCAACAATCTCTTCATTAATCTGAGATTCTGTTTTCTTCACAACCTCTTCAATACGTGCCGGGTGAATTCGGCCATCGGTTACCAAACGGTGCAGCGACAACCGGGCAACCTCTCGACGTACACTATCGAAACATGAAAGAATAATTGCTTCAGGAGTATCATCGACAATGATCTCAACTCCAGTAGCCGCCTCAATAGCACGGATATTTCTACCCTCTCTACCAATAATTCTACCTTTCACGTCATCTGATTCAAGATTAAACACAGAAACACAATTTTCAACGGCTTCTTCGGTTCCAATTCGCTGAATCGTCTTAATAACAACTTTTCGTGCCTCTTGTTGAGCACTCATCTTGGCCTCTTCAACAGCATTTTGTATGAATGCCATGGCGTCGGTCTTCGCTTGATCCTTCAATGAGTTTACCAATTCGGCTTTAGCGTCATCTGCAGATAGTCCCGAGATCACCTCGAGTTGCTTCACCTGGTTTTGGTGCATCTTTTCGATCTCTTGTTCTTTTCGATCCATTCGCTCTACTCGACCTTCGATCTCCTTTAATTCTTTCTCCAACTGCTCGTTAAGCACTTTGTTTTTCTTTAGCTCAGAGCTTACTTGTGATTCCTTATCACGAATGCGCTTTTCAGCCTCGGCCATTTTCTTGTCCTTAGCTAAAATGACTTTTTCATGTTCTGCTTTTAATTCTAAGAATTTCTCCTTGGCTTGAAAAATCTTATCCTTTTTAATTTGTTGAGCATCCTTTTCAGCCTCCTTTAAAATTGATTTAGCCTCTTTCTGGGCACTAACTAGGGCTGCTGCTCCTTTGCGTTTTTGAAGTAATATGATGATCGAATAGCTAGCTAATAAGCCAACTACCGCACCAATTATCACATTTATCATTGAATCCATGGTCTTAATTTATATTAATAAAAAACCCGCATTGAAGGTTTTGTACAAACTCCTTTAAGTACAAGTTTAGAGCTATCCTACTACTTGAAAATCTCGGACTCGCGAGCACGATCGTGCAATAGGTCATCACTCTTTCGAAATTAATCTTCGTTGAGTTTGTCAAAAAATAAACAATGCGGGTAATCTTACTTCGTTATCACTACTGATTCAACTCAGAATCAATGGTTTGTACAAGTAAATTTAGACGAGAAATACTGTCGTTGATTTGTTGTTGGAGGCCTGATCGCTGATTTGAGGAATTAGCAAACTGCAAAGCGCACATGGCCAATACATCTTGCTTATCACTAACTGCGTAACTCTTCTCAAACTCCTTTACCATTTGCTGTACGCTATTAGCGGCCTGTCTTAGACCCTCTTCTTGCGAGGCAGCTATCGAAAGTGGATAGACTCGATCGGCAATAGATACTTTTATTTTTTGCTTTTCGCTCATCCCACTTTTTGTATTAATCAAGCGTGTCTATACACGACTGTATTTCTTTGACTAGACGATCAATTTTATTTTCTACGTCTGTTTTGTCTAAAGGATTACCCTCATCTCTTGCACCTCTATTGGCTTCTTGTAGTTTCTTCTGAGAAATTCCAAGGGCTTCCTCCTTAACAAGAAGCGCTCTTTTCAACTGCTCAATTTCTAACCTTAAAGCCTGATTTTCTGATCGCTGGTAGTTGAGACGTTCAATTAATAGTTGAACTCTATTCTCAACCGCACCCAATGTTTCAAAAAAGGCATTCATAAAGCACAAGCGATTTTAACAAAGGTAATCAAGTATCATTGGCAAAGCAATATTTAACTTTGATTGGATTTGTATTTATTGGTAATAACACTTTTATTCGTGAATATGTCTCGAATTTCTTCAAAACTTCTATTTGCTTTTATATTAACTATATGTATTTCAGCATCTTATTCACAGGATAGTTTGTACTCGAATACGAAATTGAATTTAAGAGAATATCCGCCTTTAGAAATTCCATTACGTTATTCAGGAACTTACGGTGAATTACGACCCAATCATTTTCATGCGGGGGTAGATCTCAAAACACAAGGTAGAGAAGGATTTCCTGTGTACGCGGTCGAGGATGGATTTTTATCTCGAATTAAGGTAGATACGGGGAGTTATGGTAAAGTGATTTACCTAGATCATCCTGAAATAAATAAGAGCACCGTTTACGCTCACCTCAATCGATTTAGCCCTAAAATCCAAAATTATATTAAGGGGGAACAGTACCTTCACCAAACCTATGAGATACAACGTTATCTAAGACCTACTCAAATTCCCGTTAAAAAAGGAGAAATTATTGGATACTCGGGAAATACCGGAAATTCGTTTGGGCCTCACCTGCATTTTGAAGTACGCGATAGGGAGTCAGAAGAACCAATGAATCCTCTTCAATTTGGCTTAGAAGCTGCAGACCACGATCCTCCTACTATTCAAGGGTTCTACTTGTATGAGTCTGAACAACCGCAAGTAGTGACCACCTTTGAAAACCGAACCATGATCGCTTTGAAAACCGTTAAGGAGCGAATCCAATACTCGGCAACAGATACGATCAGCGTTCAGGGGTATTACAGTTTTGGGATACAATCATTTGACCGACTTGACCTATCTGCAAATAAAAACGGATGGTATCGATTGGAGTTAAAGCGTAATGATAGCCTCATTTCTGAACTAATCATTGATCGATTCAATTTTACTGAAAACCCATTGATCAACAGAAGTATTGATTATCATTTCTATGAAGCTTCAAATAATCGCGTACTCTTAACCACAAAGGAAACGAGTAATCCGCTTGGATTTTTTAAAAATAGTCCATCCACCGAGCTGTTTAAGGCAGAGGCAGGAAAAATAGATGATTGGAAACTAACTCTCAGTGATTACTCCGGAAATACCTCTAGTATTGATTGGACTACAAAAGGAGTTGAAGGAGTCAAGAAGATGAGCGTACCTTTTGGAAATTCGGAGATTAATCAACGTGTTAATAATCAACTTTTAGATGCTCAACTGATTGCTATTGAGAATAGTATTTACAGTATTGAAGATCTAGACTTTTATTTATCTGGAGACACCCTATCCATTGGACCTAAGGATGTGTTGGTTCGAAATCCATTATTACTTAAAATTATTCCAAAAGAAATCAAACAAAAACCGAGCTGGCTCAGTTATGCTTTCTTTGGTAGAATAGGTGAAAAAGGAACCAACTTTATTCGCAAAGTCGAATCAGACACTCTTTCGGTTACCCTCAGAAATACAGGAGACTTTCATTTCGCCTATGACTCTATTGCTCCAGTAGTCACCCCTAGAAACTTCAGCTCAGGCCAAGCGATTAATGGTTACCGCTATCTTGAAATCGAAGCTGAAGACAAGGAAACCGGGATTAAGAGTTTCGAAGGATTTATTGATGGGCAATGGGTTCTATTCGAACACGAACCTAAAAAGAATCGCTTTACCTTTGATACAACAGACATTTTATTAATACCAGGAGTTCACACACTCGAATTTGAAGTTGAGGATCTACTGGGAAATAAGACTAAAAAAATCTTTAGTCTAACTATCAACTAATATGAGAAAATTACTTTTAGGCCTCCTGCTCACCTTATGCACTACAAATCTTATCGTTGGGCAGAAAAGTAGTTTCATACACCCCGACTTTAAAAGCATTACCGAATCCCATAAAGTAATCGCGATAGTTCCATTTGACATTGATTTAGATCTCTCACTATCTGAATTAAAACGTAGACAACTTTCTGAAGAAGAAGGGGCTAGTTTACAGAAAGAATTAACCTATTACATTGAGAGCCAAACCGATGCTTTGAATGTAACGATTCAACCATACGAGGAAACCTTAGCTAATATGCGTTCTTCTGGTATTGACTACAGAAATTCGCTTTTAATGGAATCTAAGGAATTAGCCCGTAAACTGAAGGTCGATGCCATTATTCGAGGAAGCCTCTCTATTAGTGTATTATTATCAGAAGGAATAGAAAATCAGTTTTCTTGGATTGATCTGTGGGTACTCTCCCCTTCTTTTGGTCGAATTACACTAAAGCTCGTCGACGGTCAATCTTCAAAGTTACTATGGAGACACGAAAAGGTTATCGATAGAAACACTGGGAAAAATACTCGTGAACTCGTTGAGAAGATGATGAAGCAAATCGCAAGAAATTTTCCTTACACCAAATAGCTAGCTAAAGTATCAATTACGTAATCCACCTCTTCTACGGTGTTGTAGATAGAGAAAGAAAAACGCAAAGACGGAAAATCATCAGCAGCTATCGCACGAAGTACGTGAGAACCCGTATTACTTCCAGACTGACAAGCACTACCCTGAGAACAAGCAATACCTTTTAGATCTAAATGAAAAAGAAGTAAGGTTGCTTTATCTCCCGTAATCGGAAGTCTTAAATTCACAAGGGTATAGGTACTGCGGTCAAGATCACTACATCCTCCATTGAGAATTGCTTCTGGAAGACGCGCCTTCACCCCGTTAATAAATCTCTTTTTTAAGGACAGCACGTATTCTTTTTCTTCAGCCAAATTTTGATAAGCCAAAGTGAAGGCTTTTTCCATCCCTAAAATATTATGAATACTTTCAGTACCTGCTCGAAATCCCTTTTCTTGACCCCCTCCTACGATTAACGACTTTAAAGGAACATCCGAGCGCATATACAAGAATCCTATTCCTTTAGGACCATGAAACTTATGTGCCGCAGCGCATATAAAATGTATCGATGTTTTGGATAATTCCCACGGGTAATGTCCGACTGACTGAACAGTGTCCGAGTGAAAAAGTGCTTGATGAGTTTTACATAACTCAGCAACTTTATCTACCTCTAAGATATTTCCGATTTCATTATTCACATGCATCAAACTAACCAGCGTTTGAGGAGCACTTTCGCGAGAGAGTTTATTTTCTAAATCTTTGAGGTCAATAAAACCTTGTTCGTCGATACCGACTAATTCAAGTTCTATTCCATACTCCTTAGTCACCGCTTCTGCAGCATGTAACACCGCATGATGCTCAATCGCTGAAGTAATAATTCTCTTCACGCCTAGATCGCGAACTGCACAACGAAGAACCATATTATCCGCTTCTGTTCCACCCGAGGTAAAATAAATTTCACTGGGCTTTGCCCCTAAGGTGGTTGCGATTGATTTTCTAGCCTTTTCGATTAAAGCTTTTGCTGCTCTTCCAAAAGAATGGGTAGATGACGGATTGCCAAATTGTTCGCTAAGAGATTCAGAAATGGTAGTTACAACCTCCGGGCGAAGCGCTGTAGTTGCAGCATTATCAAAATAAACTGGAGTCATTTATCAAAGGTACGTTTTGATTCAAAAAAAACAGACTTTAAATAGCCTGCTCAGAGTAGAATTTAATGCGATATAAACGAATTTCTTCTTCTTCAAAATCTTCTTCTAATTCAGTGATAGCATCCTCAAGACTATTAGAACTAGCTTCAATGAAATAATCATGAAGTTCTTCTTGCGAATCATCATCTAACAATTCGTCAACCCAATAACCAATATCGAGCTTAGTTCCACTAAACACAATCTGTTCCATGGTTTGGAGCAGTTCTTCCTGAGTGATTCCTTTAGAAGAGGCAATATCGTCAAAAGCCAACTTTCGGTCTACGCTTTGTATGATATAGAGCTTTAAGCCCGAATTTGAGCCTGCAGATTTTACCACAAGTTCATCAGGTTTAATGATGTCGTTTTCCTCTACATACTGGGCTATACAATTCACAAATGGCTGACCATATCGTTTCGCCTTGGCATCTCCCACCCCATGTATTTGTCCTAATTCTTCTAGAGTGGTCGGGTATTTGAGTGCCATATCTTCCAGTGAAGGATCTTGAAGAATGATATAGGGAGGCACCCCGTACTTATCAGCTTCTTTTTTTCTGAGTGTTTTAAGTATGGACAGCAATTGGTCGTCTACACCTCCACCTTTTGATTTTTCCTGATTAATCTCAGCTACTTCCCGGTCATAATCACGATCAAGGACCATTTGAAAACTCGATGGATTTTTAAGGAAGGAATACCCCTTTTCAGTGATCTGCAGTATACCGTAGTTTTCTATCGATTTACGCAAAAACCCAGCGATGACTAACTGTCTAACCAATGCATGCCAGAAAAATGATTTATGGGCATGACCACATCCAAAAAAGGGTTTTTCATCCGTTTTATGAGAGCTGATCATCGCGTTAGGTTTCCCCCTCAGTATTCGAACAATCTCCTTGCTTTTAAACTTTTCTGAAGTCTTCTGAACTACATCGAGCACGAGAGCAGCTTCTTCGCCTGCTTCAAAAAGTTCTTTGGGATTACGGGCATTATCATCCATATCCGCTCCTTCTCCGTTCACCTCGTCAAACTCTTCTCCGAAATAGTGAAGGATAAATTTTCTTCTCGAAAGCGAAGTTTCTGCGTAAGCAATCACGTCCTGTAATAACGCATGACTTACCTCCTGTTCAGCGACTGGCTTACCAGAACTGAATTTTTCTAACTTCTCAATATCCTTAGAGGAGTAAAAAGCAATACAGATACCTTCACCACCATCCCTGCCTGCTCTACCGGTTTCTTGATAATAGCTTTCTATACTCTTCGGCATATCGTAATGGATCACTAGCCTAACATCGGGTTTGTCGATACCCATCCCGAAGGCTATAGTTGCAACAACAACATCCACATCCTCCATTAAGAATTGATCTTGATAATGTGCACGCGTTTTTGCATCAAAACCTGCATGATATGGAATTGCTTTGATCCCGTTCAGCTGCAAAATCTGTGCTAGTTCTTCAACCTTTTTACGGCTAAGGCAATAAATGATTACCGATTTATTCGGATGTTGAGCAATGAGCTTAACAATATCACTATTCACCTGGTCGGTTTTAGGTCGAACTTCATAATATAAGTTGGGACGATTGAATGAAGATTTCAATAGAACCGCATCTTTCATTCCCAAATTCTTCATAATATCCTCCTGAACCTTAGGAGTAGCTGTAGCGGTAAGTGCAATCAAAGGTATTCCCGGCGACAATCGATCGATAATTGCTCGAATATTTCTGTATTCTGGTCTGAAATCATGACCCCATTCTGAAATACAATGCGCCTCATCAATAGCTACAAACGAAAGTGGTATCGACTTCAATAAATCAATATTGTGCTGCTTAGTTAACGACTCGGGAGCAACAAACAATAATTTCGTAACTCCTGATTTCAGATCATCGATAACCGTTTGAGTCTCAGTTTTAGTAAGCGAGGAGTTTAAAACGTGCGCTATTCCCGAAACAGCTGACTGACTTCTTATCACATCCACCTGATTTTTCATTAAGGCAATCAGTGGACTAATAACAATCGCAGTTCCTTCGCACAGCAATGCCGGTAACTGATAGCACAAAGACTTACCACCTCCTGTTGGCATAATAACAAACGTATCTCGACCTGAAAGAAGTGCGCCTATTGCCTCCTTTTGTAGTCCTTTGAATTCAGAGAATCCAAAGAATTTTCTCAGGGTTTGATATAATTCATTTTCGTTTAGAATCATCAGAGTCTACTTGTCAATCAACAATTCAGATGTATTCGGGGTATAATTTGTAATTTCGTAGTTGAATTTAACACATATTTCACAATTCACCGGCTTACCCTTGAAGAAACCTTTAAATCTTAGAGAAATCGCGCATCGCGTCTTACAAATTGAGATCGATGCTCTCGAAAATCTCCAGAATACACTCGATCACCACTTTGAAGAGGTCATTGAAATGATCACTCATCTGAAAGGAAGAGTTGTAGTCAGTGGAGTCGGTAAAAGTGCGCTTATTGCTCAGAAATGGGTGGCAAGCTTTAACTCTACAGGCACCCCAGCGCTTTTTATGCATGCAGCGGATGCCGTTCATGGAGATTTAGGGATGATTCAAAAGGGAGATTTAGTATTTATTCTCTCTAAAAGTGGAAATAGCGAAGAAATCAAAACCCTTGCCCTTCACCTAAAAAATCTTGAATTGTCCTTTATTGCCGTTACTGCCAATTCAGATTCAATAGTAAGTAAACGTGCTACGCTAACTCTTCTAACTCCTGTCGAAAAAGAGGCTTGTCCTCATGACTTGGCACCAACGACCAGTACAACGCTTCAACTGGCACTTGGAGATGCTTTAATGGTAGCAACGCTTGAAAGTAAGGGATTTGGAGCAGAACAATTTGCTCAATACCATCCCGGAGGAAGCCTGGGTAAAAAATTAATCTTAAAGGTAAAAGATCTGATCAACCCCGAACTGCTACCTAGAGTACAACCCTCAAGTACATTGAAAGAAGTTATCGTCGAAATTTCAAAGAATTTATTAGGATGTACAGCAGTTTGTGAGGGAAAGAAAGTGGTCGGAATGATCACCGATGGAGACTTAAGACGTATGCTAGAGAGAAGTCCTGATTTCAATACGGTAAAAGCATCTGAACTGATGAGCCTCAATCCTAAATCGATTCATTCTGATCGATTGGCATCTGAAGCGCTTCAGCTTATGAATTCAAATGAAATCACACAATTGATCGTTATCGATAATAACGAATATGTGGGTATCTTGCATCTTCATAATTTGATTCAAGCAGGCTTAGTATGAGTAATAGAGACGAGATGTCTTTTTTAGACCATTTAGAAGAACTACGTTGGCACTTAATTCGTTCTATTCTCGCGATTATGATCATCGCAGTTTTCGCCTTTGTTTTCAAAGGATTTATCTTCGATACCATCATATTTGGGCCGAAGAATATGAATTTTCCGACCTATCATTTCTTTTGCCAAATTGCCACCTTCTTTGGAGTGACCTCTGATTTCTGCGCAGATAGTTTACCCTTCACTTTACAAAACAGAACGATGGCCGGGCAGTTCTCTGCGCATATCTGGACTTCTATCTGGGCAGGTATTATAGTAGGTTTTCCCTATCTCTTGTGGGAACTATGGCGCTTTATAAGTCCTGGGTTGTATGAAAACGAACGAAAACATTCAAGGGGGTTCATCATTGTAGCATCTTCACTCTTCTTTTTAGGAGTTCTTTTTGGTTATTATGTAATCGCACCTCTTTCGATTAACTTCTTAGGAACCTACACCGTAAGTCAAGAAGTAG
>DAIPYN010000014.1:20777-36501 GCA_036782715.1 Flavobacteriaceae bacterium | reverse complement strand
TCTTTAATATGTATGCGGTAGTGGCCTTTGGAACACCACTTGAACGTCAATGGGGTCAAGAAAAATTCATCTTCTTTTTCTTCTCCGCTGGCTTAGGGGCTGCGTTTTTACACACGGGTGTCAATTATATTTATTTTAATAGTGCCGTTGAAGCGATTGTTGACTCTGGAATATCTAGAGTACAGTTATTTGAGGCTTTGACCTCTACCTCAGGGGTAAACTTAAGTTATATCGAACGCGGTGTTTCCTACGAAATAGCAGAGCAATTGAGGTCTGCGTTTTATACCCCGGCCGTCGGTGCTTCGGGGGCCGTTTACGGTGTTTTAGTAGCCTTCGCCTTTATGTATCCCAATGCTCGTTTGATGCTACTATTTCTGCCTTTTCCTATTAAAGCGAAATACTTTGTACCTCTCATCATTCTAGGGGATCTTTATTTTGGAATCACCAATCAAAATACGGGTATCGCTCACTTTGCTCACATTGGTGGTGCATTATTAGGTTATATTATGATGTGGTACTGGAGCCGAAATTCGTTTAACAATCATCGTTGGAATTAATGGAGAACCTGCGCTACCGATGGAATTTGATGAGTAGCTTTGATCGCTTTATTGCGATTCAGGTACTGGTTTTTTTGGTGATCTCGATTTTAGGTTTGATTGGATTGCCTTTTGATCGCTGGTTGGTTTTAAGCTCTTCTTTAACAACCTTATTATTTCAGCCTTGGAGCCTAATAACGTATAGTTTCATTCATGCTGATCTTTGGCACCTGATATTCAATATGCTTTGGCTCTACACCGCCAGTCGTTATTTTTTAACCTTATTCGACACTACCCGGTTATTTACCGTTTACTTCTTAGGTGTATTTTTCGCCGGACTTACTTTTTTATTCTCCTACGCACTTTTTCTATCCTCTAACGCCTATCTAGTTGGTTCTTCGGCTGGGGTCATGGCGGTGCTCATATTTATTGCTACCTATACTCCGAATCAGCCTATTAGAATTTTTATTTTCAACATTAAGTTGTGGCAACTCGGAGCCTTTTTTGTTGTGATTGATTTACTGCAATTAACCTCGGGTGTCAATTTTGGTGGTCGCTTAGCCCACCTCGTTGGGGCGGGAATTGGTTATTTTATGGCAAGCCAATTATTAAAAGGAGTGGAGATTGCTGATGGTTTACAGAATTATTTCAGACAAGGATTCCGATTCAATTTTACTCGTAAAAAGCCATCTTTTAAGGTTTACAAAAACAAAAAACGAACCAGCGCAGAGTTCCAATCTGATCAAGAGAAGATTGATTCCATTCTCGATAAAATCAGTGCGTCAGGATATGAAAGCCTTTCTGCCGAGGAAAAAGAATACCTTTTTAAAAAGGGGCAGAAATAGAAACTTGCCTTAAATAGTCTAGTCCATGTCTAGGGCCTAGATTGAATAATAGATCAATAGCCGACAGATTGCTGAGAAACCCTGTACGCTCTTCAAATACCTGTGGATACCCTTTTTCTTCTATTACTCCTGTATTGCCCTTGCATAAGACCAAATGACGAAGATCTAACACCTCTGAGGTTGATTCGATTTTTTGATACGACTCAGTAAATCGATCAGGGAATGCGATTCCAAATTGATCACAGAGATACTTGGTGATTTTGAGGTTGTGCTCAAATAGATCTACTGCACTGCTATCGAACAACTCTTTGAACTCTCTCTCAAAAAATTCAAAATAAGGGGATGTTCTATAAGCGGTAGTAATACTCTTCAAATGTTGTTTATTCCAGTCAAAAACTTCTTCACTTCTAACTTCACTGTAGCGCTGTCGAATATTCTTCTGATGCTTTACAGGCAAACTAAGATTTAGTTTTCCTTGGTCTGTAGCTATCGAGCATCTGCTTCGATTGGTTTGTTTTTGAAAATTATCGTGTTTTTCAAAAACAATCTTACCTCCGTATTGAGCTATTGCGGCAAGATTTTGGGTCGTGAGGAAATAGGAGGGATGCAGAAGTACAGCTTTCAACATGTTAAGCCTTTTTTCGCTTTCTCACTGCTTTAAAGCCAAAATAGCCTACAAGGCTGAGTATAAATACCCATAGATAAGACTGAGGTTGCCCAGGCCCTTTTACGGTAGTAAAGAAACGATCCCATCGCGGTTTCATTTTAAGTAAACCATCGTTGAAATGATCCCAACTCATCCAGATAAAAATAGGTTTGCCTAGGATGTGGTCCTCAGGAACAAATCCCCAACTTCTGCTGTCTTCAGAGTGGTCTCGATTATCACCCATCATCCAATAGTAGTTCTTTTTAATAGCTACTCGATTACTCAGCTTTCCATTTACTAAGAATTCACCATCTACTAGTTTTATATTATTTCCTTCGTATTCGGTCAAAAGCTTCTTGTAGATCGGATAGGTATTTAAATTCAATTCGATTTC
Source organism: Flavobacteriaceae bacterium (assembly GCA_036782715.1). Taxonomy (GTDB): domain Bacteria; phylum Bacteroidota; class Bacteroidia; order Flavobacteriales; family Flavobacteriaceae; genus UBA3478. The sequence continues at coordinate 34,080 of DAIPYN010000014.1, read as the reverse complement.
ATCGCCTTCTTTGGGTAAGTAAATCGGTCCGAATTGATCTTCATTCCATGGGTATTGGTCGTTTTGTGGAAATATATTGTAGCCACTGACCCCTTTGGGAGTCAAATCCATAGAAACACTATCGATGCTCGGATGCTGGGCTAGTAATTCTGCTCCAACAAGGGTTAGATTAGCGGTAATCTCAGTCGATAAGGGTTCTTTAAGAGCAATTCGATTTTCTCGTAATACATTGACAGGAATACCATCACTTGTAGTATAAAGTTCAATGTTTCCTTCAGCAGTTTGATTGACCCCAATCAGGTGTGGAACAAGGGCATTGTACTGATCTTGAGTCAGGCTTTCAGCGATAAACTTTCTACTAAAGTCATCGGCATCGGCTTGGGTCAATAGGTTAGGGGATACTCCTTTTGAACTGTAGACTTTATGATTGTACATGGGTTTTGCACGCTCATCAAGTTCAAGCTGAACCCCATTGATATAAACAAAACCATCAATGATCTCTAACGTATCTCCAGGTGTACCCACGCAACGCTTAACGTAATTTGATTTTTTATCTATGGGCTTTTTGACCCCTTTTTCTTTAACAAAGAATTGTCTGACGGTATCGGCTGGCCAGTTAAATACAACGATATCATTCTTTTTAACCTTTTCAATTCCGGGTAATCTTAAATAGGGGATTTGCGGGTTTTTTAAATAAGACTTTACCTTTAAAACCGGTAGGGTGTCATGAACCATAGGAGTGGACACAGCGGTCATAGGGATTCTAGCTCCGTAATGAAACTTACTTACGATTAAAAAATCACCAATTCGTAGCGTACGTTCTAGTGATCCTGTTGGGATTGCATAGGGCTGCAGAAAATAGGTGTGAACCAGGGTAGCTGCTACCACTGCAAAGGTTAGCGATGATAACCACTCACCTGTTTTGGTTTGTTCTGGTTTCTGACGATTGGTTTGAAATTCAGTGTTTGAGGTGTAGTTTAAGGGTACTAGGTAGAGCCCAAAACTTAAAATCACCCAAAGCATTTCTATAGATTTAGGCTTCTTTTTAAAGGCGTACAAAAGATCAATCCAAAGAACTGGAAATAGGATTAGGTTGATGATCGGCAAAAAGAAGAGAATCGTCCACCATTTGGGCCGCTCTAAAAAAGAGAGTGCTACTATTAGGTTGTAAACGGGTATGAATGCCTTATAACCCGCCTGACCTGCTTTTTGATATAGTTTAAAAGTTCCTAGTCCGTGCACGAGTTGCACAGCTAAGAAGAAGATAAGCCACTGTGTTAAAGTCATTACTACAGGTTTAATACATCATTCATGGTAAAAATACCCTTTTTACCTACAATCCATTCGGCTGCAATTACCGATCCCAGTGCAAAACCGTCGCGATTATGAGCCTCGTGACTTAATGTGATCTCGTCGATCTCACTTTTGTAGTGTACGTGATGAGTTCCCGGGATTTCCCCTTTGCGAATGGAATAGATTGGAAGTTTTTCGGTGGAATCCCCTAATTGATATCCGTCAAGTTCTCTTGATTCAATATGAGGCTGAGCTAGAGAAATAGCCGTTCCGCTAGGTGCATCAAGTTTATGCTTATGATGAATTTCCTCGATGCTTACCTTATACTGTGAATAGGGTTTTAAGAGTTCTGCTAGTTTCTTATTTACGGCAAAGGTCAAGTTGACCCCCAAACTAAAGTTGCTTGAATAGATAAATGCAGTATTATTATCTAGTGCTATTTCATTGGCTTTTGGTACTAGATGATCCCATCCGGTAGTACCAGAAATTACGGGAATTCCTTGACTTAGTGATAAGGCAACCAATTCAAAGGCTGAATCAGGCGTACTGAAATTGATCACAGCATCGGCACTTTCAGGAATCGATACCGGGGTATGACTTGTTGCCAAAACAATTCGGTGACCACGCTCTTCGGCGATCTCCTGAATCCGTTTCCCCATTCGTCCGTATCCCAGTAAAACGAAGTTACTCATAAGGTTATTTTTAGATTTAAACCGATTTCAGCTCCCATTTGAACAGGGTGCTGCCGTAGAATCGGTTGAATAGAAACATTTAAATCTTCATTCATATTAAAGGGTTTTAAATGCGCGTCAACGCTTGCATCTAAAACGTTCAGTAAATAAAGACCAATGGCGATTAAGAGGGATGAGTCTCTCTGGCTTTGAGCTTTTTTTTGCGCCTCTTCTAAGGCACGGTCAGAAACATCAGGACCAATACCATCGAGATTGACATCATAAAATTCATCGGTAGAAAAACCAGCTGATCGTAACTTAAATGCGGTTCGATAACGCAAGTATTCGGTTTGATTAAATTGATAAACAAATACACCGGTACCTACGGCTGCCCAAGCTAATGGAACCTTCCAGTATTTTCGATTATAAAATTGACCCAAACCAGGAACGGCTGCAGATAAGAAGCTTGCCCGAGAAGGAGATAATGGGTCTAGCGCTCTCTCTAATCTGCGCTGTTCACGTTCTAATTTACGTTCTTGTTTTGCTTCATCTTTGGTAGTAGTGGCTTCTTGGGCATACGCTCGTCCCAAAAACAATAAAAAAATGATGAAGTAGATTTTATTCACCCAAAAGTTGCTTTTTAAGCTGTATTAAATCTTTTGTAGAACTAAAAGTAATGGTGATCGAACCCGAACCACTTTGTGATGCCTTTAACTGAACCTTTCGGTTTAGTCCTTGTTCAAGATCGTCAATAGCGCTCAGCACTTTCTTAGAAGGACCCTTTACTTCTGATTTTTCATTCTTTGGAGAACCGTATTTTCTAACCAATTCTTCGGTTGCCCTTACAGATAATGATTGATTTAGAACACTAGCTAAAAGTTCAATCTGCGCTTCTTCATCTTCCATTGCCATTAAAGCCCTGCCGTGGCCCATCGATATTTCTCGTCTTCTCAGGGCGCCTTGAACTTGGGGATGAAGTTTTAGAAGTCTTAAGTAATTCGTAATGGTAGATCGTTTCTTACCAACGCGTTTACTCATTGATTCTTGAGTAAGGTCGATCTCGTCAATCAATCTTTGATAAGACAAAGCAATTTCGATAGGGTCTAAATCCTCACGCTGAATATTCTCAACTAAGGCCATCTCTAGTGACTCCTGGTCGTTGGCTTCTCTGACAAAGGCAGGGATAGATTCTAGTTTAGCCAGTTTACTAGCTCTTAATCTGCGTTCCCCTGATACCAATTGATAGCTGCCGTCACTAATTTTACGAACAGTAATCGGCTGTATAATGCCTAATTCACCAATCGACTGAGCCAAGTCAGCTAAAGCTTCTTTATCAAAAGTAGTTCTAGGTTGATAAGGGTTTACAGCAACTTCATCAGGATGTATAAAGGCCATCATTGGGCTATTAATCGCACTGATTGACGTATCCTTATTGGGATCTTGAAGTAGGGCAGATAATCCTTTTCCTAAAACAGGCTTTCGAGTTTTACTCATGATTTCTTTTTAGATTTCTTAGCAGGCTTACGCTGCACTATTTCTTTGGCTAGGCTCAAATAATTAGCCGCTCCTTTACTGCTGGCATCATAACTAATGATACTTTCTCCGAAACTTGGAGCCTCACTTAGTTTTACGTTTCTCTGAATGATTGTTTCGAAAACCATGTCGCTAAAATGCTTTTTAACCTCTTCAACGACTTGATTAGAAAGACGTAATCTCGAATCGTACATAGTGAGTAGCATTCCTTCGATATCGAGATCTTTGTTGTATAACTTTTGGACGCTTTTGATGGTATTCAAAAGTTTGCCAAGCCCTTCTAGCGCATAGTATTCGCATTGGATCGGTATGATTACCGAGTCAGCAGCCGTCAGTGCGTTCAGGGTTAAAAGCCCAAGCGATGGGGCGCAATCAATGATGATATAATCGTAATCGTCTTTAACACTGCTGATAGCCTCCTTTAGCATATATTCCCTGCGTTTCTTCTCGATAAGCTCTATTTCAATGGCTACAAGATCAATATGAGCGGGAACGATTGAAACGTTTGGTGAATTGGCAGGATAAATCACTTGGTCTACACCTGCGGTGTGCTCTAACAATTGATAAGTGCCTAATCCTACATTTTCGATATCTATACCAAGACCCGATGAGGCATTCGCCTGCGGATCGGCATCAATTAGTAAAACTTTTTGTTCTAATGCCCCTAAAGCCGCAGAAAGATTGACTGAAGAGGTAGTCTTACCTACACCACCTTTTTGGTTAGCAATAGCAATGATTTTTCCCATGATACTTATAAAGAAGGTCTAAAATACAATTTTAGAAATGCAGCTAAAAACCTTTCTTGAAAATGTTGAAAACTGAAGGTGTATTATTGGCCTTTTGGAAGGCTGTCTTTCATCTCAATGATGAAAATATCCTCGTTGTTTTTTTTGAAGAAATACTGTTCTCTGGCAAAGCGTTCCTTTTCAATAGAATCGGCGAACTTTTTTAAAAGTGCTTTATCTCTTGCTATTTCAGATTCTAAATAGGTCTTTTCTTGCTCTAAGTCTTTGATTTCGCTGCTAAGTTGCCATTGAATTAGAACAGAGTTCGAGTCAAAGAATAGCATCCAAATGATAAAGAAACTGGTTATCAGTAGGTAAATATTCTTGAATTGGCCGAGCCATGTTAGAAGCTTCGTCTTTTTCATCACACCATTTGCTGAATGGCTTTTATCACAAATTGAACAGAACGATCGTAGTGATGATTGTTGTTAATGATAATATCCGCCTCAGACTTAGAAGCTTCAATGTAGTTCTGATGCATTGGCTTTACTTGCTCGGTATATCTTCGAAATACTTTGGTTAGTTCTTGTCCGCGTTCAGCAGTATCCCTAAGTACTCTCCTCATTAATCGGTGATCTTCATCAGTATCAATATAAATCCATAGGTCAACCATCGATTTTATTTTTGGATGATTCATGAGTAGAATACCTTCTAATAATAGAATGGGGGTGGGGCTGATCGGATCTGTCTCGGGTTCTCTAGTTTCTTTTACGAAGCTGTATACAGGGGCAGGTATCGTATTCCCTTTTTTTAATTCTTGAAGATGTTTTTCTAATAAATCGTAATCGAAGGCACTAGGATGATCAAAGTTTTGCACGCTGCGTTCTTCTGGGCTTAAATGATCCAGTGGATTATAGTACCTGTCTTGCGATAATACAGTAAGTTGATTCTTGTCGAATCCTTCGGCGATGGCATTGACGATAGAGCTTTTGCCACTCCCTGATCCGCCTGTGATACCTATGATAAACATCCTTTGCAAATTAGATTCTCAAAGTTACGAATTGCCGCTAGATACTGGCTATTTTACCTGAGGATGTATCTCTTGTTGCGCCAGTAACCGTTCGCAGCACATTGATTTTCGAATGAACTCTTAGCCATCCCATAAGCGCAAAGATGATAGCCTCTTTATATTCAATGAGATAGGGCTCTGGAATCACGAGTTTAAAACTCGGATCTAAGTATTTTTCAATACGAGATAGGAGGAATGTATTGTAGGCTCCTCCTCCTGTAACTAATACTTTAGAGTGTTTTGAATCGGATTTGGATAAATTAATCGATTCGGCAATTTGATATCCTATATGTTCGCAACACGTATTTAATAAATCGGCGGTTGAATAAGATCCTCGGTCGAATAAGGATTGCATTTGACTAAAATACCAAGCCTTGTCTAGGCATTTTGGAGCGGTTAACTTGAAATAATCTAGTTCATTCAATTCGTCAAAGAGATCTGGAATGAACTGTCCTGATTTAGCGATTATTCCTCCCTTATCGTATTCTTTTCCAAGTCTTTGTGCTAGCTCGTTGAGAGGGGTGTTACACATCGAAATATCATAGGCAATCACACTATTATTTTGTTGGTAGGAGAGGTTGGAGATACCTCCGAGATTCAAACAATACTCGTACTCTTTAAAAAGGGTGGTATCACCTATAGGAACTAGTGGAGCTCCTTGTCCTCCGAGAAGAACATCCTCGGTTCGAAAATCGTAAACAACAGGTAGGTTGAGTTGCTTCGCCCAGCAGGTTCCATCTCCAATTTGAACGGTTATCCCATTTTCGGGTTCGTGCTTAACTGTATGTCCATGGCTAGATATTAAATCCACTTTTACATCAAGTACCTTCAAAAAAGTTTCAAGACATTCTAGAGCGAATTGACTGAATGACTGATCTAACAAAGATCCAAGTCGTTTATCTTCTTCACTGGCCTCTTGTAAGGCTTTTTTGAGTGATGGAGAAATGGGATAGGTGTGCCCCTTGATCCAACGGTAATTAAGCTGGTTTTCAGATTCGTATAAGTAAACACAGCAAAGATCTATTCCGTCTAAGGAGCTTCCAGACATTAGCCCAACTACTGTTTTACTTGTCATCACTAAGCATGCTTAAAAACGAAAAGATACTATGTTTGTGTTATGAAACCACAAAAAGTAACTGAGAGCGATTCACATTACGGTGATTTAGAAAAAAAATCTGCCTTAGAGCTTGTTCAAATTATTAATGCTGAGGACGCCAAAGTTGCGAATGCGGTAGCGCAGACCTTGCCAGAAATCGCTGAGTTCGTTGAAAGGATTTTGCCCCGTTTTCTTTCAGGGGGGAGACTTTTCTATATCGGAGCTGGGACCTCAGGTCGTCTAGGAATCTTAGACGCTTCTGAAATACCACCTACTTACGGGCTTGATCACGATCGAGTAATTGGATTAATTGCGGGAGGGGATTCTGCGATTAGAAAGGCTGTTGAATATGCAGAAGATAATGAAGATGGAGCATGGGCAGATCTTTCAAAGTTTCAGCTGAATGAAAAGGATACAGTTGTTGGGATTACAGCTTCGGGTACTACCCCGTATGTGTTGGGGGGAATTAGGAAATGTAGAGAAAACAATCTTTTAACTGCCGGCATTTCTTGTAACCCAAACAGTCCTCTCTCAGATCTGGCAGAAATTGCCATAGAGGCAGTAGTAGGCCCAGAGGTAGTTACAGGAAGTACACGGATGAAAAGTGGAACCGCTCAAAAAATGATACTCAATCTTATATCTACGACTCTAATGATTCGTGCCGGCCTTGTTTTAGATAACAAGATGGTGAACATGCAGTTGAGTAACAATAAACTTTGGGATCGAGGAGTGCGTTACATCGTCGAAGCTTTGTCAATTTCAAACGAAGAGGCTTTAGAAGCCTTAAAAAAATACGGGTCTGTTCAGTCGGTTTTAAACGCTTACGCTGAATAATTAAGCCTTCGGAACCATTTTAAATATTCCTTTACTCTCAACGCTTAAATAAATATTGCCGTCGGGTGCTTGGATCACCTCACGTACTCTTCCGATATCAGAGAACCAGCGCTCGCGTCCCATAACCTTATTGCCATCAAGCACTAATCGCTCTAAGTATTGAAACTTCAAAGAGCCTGCGAACAGGGAACCCTCTAATTCGGGGTAATTCGATTCATGAACATAAGCCATTCCTGAGGGCGCAATAGAGGGTAGCCAATAGTAGAGAGGCTGTTCCATGCCTTCCTTCTCAGTGATATCAGTAAAACTAGAGCCATCATAGTTGATTCCGTAGCTGATGAACGGCCATCCGAAATTTTTCCCCTTTTCAGATTGGTTAATTTCATCTCCTCCTTGAGGTCCGTGTTCATGAACCCAAATAGCATCTAATTCGGGGTGATAAATCATTCCTTGCGGATTTCTGTGGCCGTAGCTCCAGATCGCCGAACGAGCCCCATCTACTCCAACGAACGGATTATCTTCAGGAATCCTTCCATCCTTATGAATGCGATAAATTTTACCACCATCTCGGTAAATGCTTTGTGGATTTTCATCTCGATTTCCACGATCTCCAATAGAGAAATAAAGGTATCCCTCATCATCGAAAACTACCCTTGACCCAAAGTGAAAACCCTTATCAGAATCTTCTTGCCCTCGATACAGGACACTTAAATTTTCTAGCTGATCGCCTTTTAATTTAGCTCTAGCTACTGTCGTAGTTCCTTTTCCAGCCTCAGGCCCCTCACTCGAAAAGGTCATATAAATCCAAGGTTCTTCTTCATAATTCGGATCTAAGGTCAAATCTAAAAATCCTCCTTGGCCTTGCTGCCAAATTTCTGGTATACCCTTAATCTCTTGGCGATTGTTCTCATGATCAACCAACAACAACTTTCCGTTTTTCTCAGAGATCAGATACTTACCATCAATAAATTCTAACCCCCAAGGGATATCTAGCCCTTCGACCACTAGCTCTAATTCATAATTTTCTCCACCTGCTGTTATTTCACTAATGGTTTGTTTTCCCGTCGCGTTATCATTCGATACCGAATCATTACATGCAACAAAACCAATGGATAAGGCACATAAAAGTCCTAAGGAAAGAATCGATGTGATTTTCATAGTAATTCTATTTAATGGCTTAAAAATACATCTAAATTATCTTATTTTTGCCCCTCTAATTCGGGATGTGGCGCAGTCTGGTAGCGTACACGCATGGGGTGCGTGTGGTCGCTGGTTCGAATCCAGTCATCCCGACAACAAACACCAACAAGTTCTAAAATCGAAGATTTTAGTGCATTAAAAAAAGACCGCTTAAGAGTTAACTCTAGCGGTCTTTTTTAATAGATAAGCACCAAGGGTGCAGAAAGAGTAATATTTGTTGTCAAACTCCCCAAGGATCTTTTACCGCTAGGTAAAAGAATTAAAGGGTATTTATAAGCAATATGACTTCTTTATTACCCCAACCCATAACTAGATGGTATCCACCACTTACCTTGTCGAATCGTATGGATAATACTTCGATCTCTGCATCTGATTTCTTGACCTCAGCATTGAAACGACCGAAATCTTTGGATTGATCATAGCTGTAGGCTCCCCAGGTGTGAAGTTTCTTGTTTAAAATTACTTTCCAATCACTTTCACTAGGAATAGTGTATAAACTATAGGTTCCTGCAGGAATCTTTGTTCCTTGAATTTTCATGTCTTTGTAAAAAATGATCTCTGTGGTCTCATTGGCACCTGTACGCCAAACGCTTCCTTGAGGAGCAAGGCTCTCAAGGGCTCTTCCTTTTAGCTGTGGACGAGAGTAAAGTACGCGTAAATCGGGATCAGACATTCGATCTGGGCGCGCATAGCTCACATCTAATGGGCTTTTATCAAGGTTTGCAAAGCCGTTTCTTTGGGCATTTGCAATCGAAAAACTGAGAACTAAGGCAAGAAGAAGGTATCTCATAATCATAGTTTTAGAGTATGAATATACAATCTAACTAGTAACTATTCTCGTCTTTTTCAACTTTTAAAGCAACTCTTAGTGAATCAGGAAGTCCAGCGTAGCCACCTCGAAGATCATAAAGTTCTTTAAATCCTCTCTTTTTTAAGTATTTAGCAGCATTCATGCTTCGATTACCAGATCGGCAATAAAGATAAACGGGTTGTAAGGTGTCCCTATTTTCGAAATAAGACTGAAATTCTATTGGTCTCAGAAAATCTACTTTTTTGGCCCCTTTTAGATGACCTTGATTATACTCTGTAATCGTTCGAACATCGATTACCTGAACCGTTGAATCTTTGATGGCCTCGATAAATTTTTCAGGAGTCAAACGTTTGATAATGGAATCATTAGTTTGTGCTTTAGCGCAAAAGATACCGAGCAGTGCACAAGTAATGGTGAAGAATAATTTCATTGGTCGTTTATTTTTGACAAAGTAATCTCAATTTAATATAAATCTATGTGATTTAGGTTACTTATATCAATGGTGAGTAACTTTTGATAAGTTGAGGTGAGTAAGGCGATGTTAATGGCTATTTTAGCTCAAAATAACGAGATTATGAGTACAGAAATAGAACGTGTACATACCCTTATAGCAGGATCAGGACCAGCAGGTTACACGGCTGCGATTTATGCTGCAAGGGCAGATATGAAACCGGTTATTTACACTGGAATGGAGCCAGGTGGCCAATTAACCACTACAACTGAGGTGGATAATTTTCCTGGATATCCGGAGGGTATTGATGGTCCAACCATGATGGTCCAACTCCAACAGCAAGCTGAGCGATTCGGTACTGACGTTCGAATTGGTATGGTAACTGAAATCGTACTAAGTAAAGAAGTTGGTGGTTGGCATAAAGCCACTATCGACGGATCAAAAGTAGTTGAAACACAAGCCTTGATTATTGCAACCGGCGCGTCTGCAAAATATTTAGGTATACCTAGCGAGCAGAAACTACGTGGAGGAGGGGTATCGGCATGCGCCGTATGTGATGGGTTCTTTTACAAGGGCCAAGAGGTGGCTATCGTTGGAGGTGGAGATACGGCAGCGGAAGAGGCTTCCTATCTCTCTAAAATTTGCTCTAAGGTAACTATGCTGGTTAGAAAAGAAGAGATGCGTGCTTCGAAAGCAATGCAGCACCGAGTTGAGAGTATTCCTAATATCGAAGTGCGCTACAATACCGAAGTAGATGAGGTTTTGGGTGATTCCGTAGTTGAAGGACTGCGAATGAAAAACAATAAAACAGGGGTGACTTCTGAGATAGCGATTACTGGTTTATTTATTGCAATCGGACACAAGCCTAACACTGATATTTTCAAAGGCCAACTCGAAATGGATGAGGTCGGTTATATTAAAACTGTTGGCAAATCAACAAAGACAAATATTCCTGGAGTTTTTACTTGTGGTGATGCACAAGATAAAGAATATCGTCAGGCAATTACAGCAGCTGGTACAGGATGTATGGCGGCCTTAGATGCTGAGCGCTATTTAGCAGAATTAGAATAATGACCATCCGTAACTTCAATCGTTTTTTATTCTTAAAACTACCCAGCGCCTTCCTATGTGGAGTTCGTTTGAGGTCTTTAAATAAGGAACGTGCTGTAGTTACGGTTACTCTTAATTTTCTGAATAAAAATCCCTTCAAAAGCATGTTTTGGGCGGTTCAGGGAATGGCTGCAGAATTAGCCACTGGTGCCATTATATTGTCTGAAGTAAGAAGTAGTACCGTTTCTGTCAGCATGTTAGTTACCCGTAATGAAGCTGAGTTTCTGAAAAAGGCAAAGGGGAAAATAACCTTTACTTGCACTGATGTAGCACTAGTGAAAAATCAGTTCGCTACACATTTGCAAAGTGAAACGGGTACACGTTTTTGGATGCAAAGCGAGGGAGTCGATGAGCAGGGAGAGGTCGTTTCTCGTTTTCGATTCGAATGGTCAATTAAGGCTAAAAATTAAGACCCAAGTTTTAACGATTTTTTGAGATTTTGTTCGGTTAGTGTTTCCTATTTTAGAGTTCCTAACAAAAACAAAACAATGGCAAAACTTGGTTTTAAATACGCCCAATCTGTCCTTCAAAAAGTGAGTTTTAACAAAGAGCTCTTTTTTAAGGAAGTTCGTAAAGCAATACACTACCTTTTACCGAAAGACTTGGTAAAACTTCAAAATTGGTTACAGATCTATACCAGTGACAAGCCAGAGTTACAACCTGCCATCTCCTACATTAACGGAAGCGCTCTTTTTGCTTAGGTGATATTATTTGAACATCGTGAAAGCTGATAGCACCTCTAATGACCCCACCGATTACCTCGCGAAGTGCTTCAGTGATTTGAATTTTCAGTTCGCTCTTTGAGTAAATCAAACTGATTTCTCTCGCAGGTTCGGGCTTTTCAAAATGCTTCAGTCCTTTCTTTTGATTTTCTTTTAAACCAAGAGTGTGCAGATAGGGTAGAAGGGTCATCCCCATTCGTTCGTCAGATAGTTGCACTAAGGTTTCAAAGCTTCCACTTTCGATGGTAAACTTCTTATCTCTGTTGTTGAGATTCATGTCACAGAGATTCAGGATATTATCTCTGAAACAGTGTCCGTCCTGTAGTAATAAAACCTCCTCAAGGTTTAAATCTTCTGCCTTTAATTCGGTTTTATCTTTTAATCGATGACCTTCTGGTAAATAGCCTACAAATGGTTCGTAATACAATGGTCGTTCAATAAGGTCTGAAGTTTCCAGTGGAGTAGCAGCAATTGCTGCATCAAGTTTTCCTTCTCGAAGTCCAGTCAGAATTTCATCGGTAGTGAGTTCCCTAATAATAAGGTTGACCTTAGGATAGCGTTTTACAAATGTCGATAAGAACATCGGTAATAGGGTAGGCATCACTGTAGAGATAATTCCTAATCGATAAGGCCCTCCGATAAAGCCCTTTTCGATAGATACAATGTCTTGCATTCTTTCAGCCTCAATGACTACTTTACGCGCTTGCTCTACGATTTTGGTTCCGACCTCAGTTAGTTTTATGGGTTTGGTTCCTCGATCGAATATCTTGACATTTAATTCTTCTTCTAGCTTTGAAATCTGCATACTCAAGGTAGGTTGAGTGACAAAGGATTTTTCAGCTGCTATTGTGAAGTTTTGATGTTCTGCTACTGCAATTAAATATTGAAGTTGTGTAATGGTCATTATAGGTTCTTATTCATTAGTTCGGCTACTCTTTGTGCCTCTGGACATCGGTTTTCGAGTTGTTTAATGATCGACTCCTGGTCTTCTTTTCGATTCTGTGATAGCTTTTCGATGGCTTTTATACTCTTTATTTCTAATGAGAAACCAACGACTCCTTTTGATTGTAATAAGGTCTTAGGACTATAAGTGTCATAGGTAAGCCCCTTTGGTTCTTTTTGTTCGTAATAGTTAACTAATCTTTTAAGATCGTCATCGGTTTCGGTATGATCTCTTAGCCTACGTGTACCTTTTACTTGAATTGCGGTATAATTATAAGTCGGTACCTCCTCGGTAGCATACCAAGACGATGAGATATAAGCCGATGGACCGTTGATGATAAAGAGAGCATCATTCTTAGGATCCTCCAAAACCCATTTGGCCGCGAGTTCATTGGCTTTAGCCAAATGACCATAGGCCCATTTTCGATCTTTGTCAAAATGCAAGGGGATATGGGCGGCATATAACGCTCCATCTACATGTTCGACCAGTGTGCCAAAGCAGACTTCTTCGATCAGTCGATCTGCCGGTTTGCTCGGTTCAAAATGTTTTGGAACGTACATATTCTTATAAAGTTAATGCCCCATAATGGGGCATTATTAATTATTCAACAGCTTTGAGTAGCGGACTACTGATATCGCGTGTCAATTGAAGTAACGCTGTATATTCAGTAGCCAAATAACGATCAATCGAATCAGTTGCTTCGTTGACTGCCTTCTCAGCAAATTGCATCAATTGCTTTTCGGTATCGGTAACACCACTTACTCTCGTTCTGACATAACGTGAAGCATTGCTAATTCGATTCATTACCGTCATCTCTGGATTACGAGTAATTCCCTGACGCTTAT
>DAIPYN010000014.1:10822-20677 GCA_036782715.1 Flavobacteriaceae bacterium | reverse complement strand
CTAATTCGATTCATTACCGTCATCTCTGGATTACGAGTAATTCCCTGACGCTTATCGATCGTACCGAAAATATCGTTTTGCAGGTCTTCGATCACCTTCAAGTTGTCTTTAACCTTATCACTTAGCTCCTTCTTATTCTCTAATTCTAAATCTTTTAAAGAAGCCTTCATTGCATCGAGCTCTTTTTTAGCCTTGGCTAATTTTTCAGTTGACTTAGCAAGATTCGAAGTCATTTGCTCTAAGGTTCCTTGAGCTGCGTAGCTTGACATAAAGTCTTCTAAGGTATGCGAAAGTCTAGGGTCGAGGCCCACATCGATTGTAGCATTAGAGGTGGTTTCTCCCAGACTAACCTCGATTTCGTAAGTGCCTGGTAAAGCAGGTTTACCCGATGGCTCTCTTCTCGATTTTCTTAAAGTTCTAGAGGGTCTTTGAACCCCTTTTTCGTCAAGTCCCCAACGTAATTTTGTAAACCCTGGTTTCTCTGGTCTGGGGTATTTGAGCGTTCTTATTACCTCGTTGTTGCGTTTAATGCTAAGGGTAATACTGTCCTTTTTCTCCATTTGTTTCGATCCTTCTTTCACATAGACAGTGATAAGCGCACCGGATACTCTGTTTTCACCGTTATACATGGCATCTGCTCCAAAACGAGAGCCAGTAGGTTGCTGGTAAGCAGCGTGATAAGCTGTTGGGGCATCGAAAACTTCAACTTCTTTCGATAAGATTCCTGAACCTTTTGCCAACGCTTGTAACGGACGAATATCGTCAAGCACCCAAGCTGCTCTACCGAAAGTACCGATTACTAGGTCTTTCTCTCTCGGATGAATCACTAAATCCTTCGTCGAAACCGTTGGGAATCCATTGGTGAATTTTTTCCAGCTTTTTGCGTGATCCAATGAGATGTAAAGCCCGTCATCGGTTCCTAGGAAATAAAGATTCGGAGATTGAGGATCTTGGATAATAGATAGGGCGTAGCTCTCAACGTCATTCTCGTCTACGATACGCTCCCAGCTTTTACCGTAGTTGGTTGTTCGATACGCGTAAGGAGTATAATTGAATCTTCTATAGTCGTTAGCGATTAGAAGCGCTTCTCCAGGATTCGTTTCAGAAGCCTTTATTTGTGCTACCCAACTGCCTTTAGGAAGACCTTTTAGATTTTTAGTAACCTCAGTCCAGTTTTGTCCACCATCGGTGGTGTAATGAACTCTACCGTCATCGGTACCAACCCATAAAAGGTCCTTTTGAACTTTAGAAGGTTCGATCACTAGGATGGTACAATGGTTTTCTGCCCCAGTCGCATCCATCGTTAATCCACCGCTCTCGCTTTGCTTTTGCTTTTCAGGATCATTCGTCGTTAAATCTGGTGATATCACTTCCCAAGTGAGTCCCTTGTCACTGCTTTTGTGAACAAATTGACTTCCGAAATAAACCGTGCTGTTATCGAATGGATCTTGCCCGATAGCCGCATTCCAGTTGAATCTTAGTTCGGTATCTTCATCGGGAGGAGTAGGGCGTACTCCATAATTATCTCCAGTGAGGTAGTCGTAACGTACTACGTTACCTTGTTGACTCATAGAATAACCATAACGTGAATCGTCGGGATCAGGAACTACATCAAATCCATCTCCAAACGAAATTTCTTGCCAATAGCTGTTGCGAATACCTTGGGCCTTCCAAACGTAAGCAGGACCTCTCCATGAACCATTATCTTGCATCCCCCCGTAAACATTGTAAGGGAATTCATTATCGACGGCGATGTGATAGAATTGAGCTACTGGAATGTTCTCTGCGAACTGCCAGGTTTTTCCGCGATCGCGACTGATGTTTAAACCTCCGTCATTTCCGTTAATTAAAAAGTTTGGATTGGTCGGATGAACATAAAGCGCATGATGGTCAGGATGCACCCCATTAGAAACGCCATAAGCCGGCATCAACTCTTTAAAGCTTTTACCGCCATCGTCAGAAACGTTTACGTAGGTAAATACAGAGTATAGTCGATTCTCGTTGGCTGAATCTACTCTAATGTCTGAGTAATAGAAAGGACGATTACCAATTTCTGCTTTGTCATTGACCATCTTAAAATGTTCTCCGCCATCATCAGAAACATACAAGGCGTTCTTTTTTGCTTCAATTAGGGCATACACACGATTGGTATTCGATGGTGCTATGGCTAATCCAATTCTTCCTAATTCTGAGTCGGGTAAACCATTTTCAACACCTAGTTTTTTCCAGTTATCACCGCCATCGTAGGTAATAAATAATCCACTTCCTGGGCCTCCAGATTTAAAGAACCATGGATCTCTCTTGTGCTCCCACATGGCAGCGATGAGTTTGTTCGGATTTTTCGGATCCATCACTAAATCACCGATTCCTGTTTTAAGATTGCCGCTTAAGATGTGACTCCAGGTTTTTCCTCCGTCTGTGGTTTTGTATACCCCTCGTTCTTTATGTTCTCCCCAAGGAGACCCGATAGCACCTACATACACGATCTCAGGGTTTGTAGGGTCTACAATGATTCGATGAATGTGTCTAGTGGCTTCAAGTCCCATAGACTTCCAACTTTTACCTCCGTCAATGGATTTGTAAACACCGTATCCGCCATTTAAACTATTTCGAGGGTTTCCTTCTCCAGTACCTACCCATATCACATCAGGATTACTTTGAACAATCGCGACCGCACCAATAGAAGCGGTTTTTTCATTATCAAAAATAGGTTCCCATTTGATACCCCCTGAAGTTGATTTCCACAATCCTCCTGAAGCGGTACCTGCATAGATTACGTCTGGGTTGTCATGGATGGCATCGATAGCAGTAACTCTACCGCTCATACCCCCGGGACCAATATTTCTTGGTTTAAGATCCTTTGCGAGTTCCATGTTGAACTCTTGAGCGGCTAATACACTCACAAACAAAGAGAAAACGAAGCTTAAAAAGGTTTTCATAGAAGTTGAATTTAGTTTCTAATTTAAAGATTTCTGTTACAATCGAAGCAGGAAGTTTTCATCTACGATCGGATTTTCTGCCGCAGTATATCGAACCGACTGCCACTCTGTAGTAGGGGTAATCCATTTTGTACCACCGTTCAAATAAATTTTCACAGGCATTTGGAAATTCTCGATGCACTCTTCAAATCTGAATCGAAGTCGGTTACCCGTTCGTTCAAATACCAACCTAGGTAATTGCGCTGTTCTTAAGTATTGGTTAAAGAAAGGTTCTAAAGTCAGATCGAGTTCTCGAGCAATATATTGTTCGAGCGTACTGCTGCTAATAACCTGATGATAGAAATGTTTAGATATTGATCTTAAAAGGCTTCTCCATCGGGTATCGTCATCAACCATGGTTCGAAGCATATTTAGAATGTTTGCGCCCTTGTAGTAAATGTCTCCGGGAGCATCATAGTTAACCCCTTTGGGGCCTACCATGGGTTGTTTGTTTTGAATACGCTTTCGTGTGCCGATGACGTATTCTAGACCTGACTTTTTGGATTCATGGTAATCTAAATAAAGAGATTCGCTGTATGCGGTAAACCCTTCTTGTATCCATAAATCTGCCTTATCGTTTGCAGTAATACTATTGGCAAACCACTCGTGACCGGCCTCATGAATAATTATGAAATCGAAGGTTAAGCCGTGACCCGTGCCAGATAGATCGGTTCCTCTGTAGCCATTTTCATAGCCATTGCCATAGGTTACCGCCGATTGATGTTCCATTCCAAGGTAGGGCACTTCGACAAGCTTAAAGCCATCTTGGTAAAAAGGGTAGGGGCCCATCCAATACTCGAAGGCCTCGAGCATTTTCGGTGCCTGTTGAAATTGTTTTTTAGCCGCTTCTAGATTTTCGGATAAGACGTAGTAGGTAAGATCTAAGGCACCATTTTCGCCCTGGTAGGTTTCACCAAATGAAACATAATTCGCTACATTAAAACTGATTGCATAGTTGTTAATAGGGCTTTTAACTTCCCAGGTCCAGTAACTTTTGGCATTATCAACCTTTTGAGAGGTTAATCTGCCATTGCTAACTGCGGTTAGGCCCTCAGGTACGATTAGGGTAATTTGTGCTCCATTTTCAGGTTCGTCATAGGAATGATCTTTGTTTGGCCACCATATACTCGAACCAATTCCTTGATTAGCCGTTGCTATGAAAGGATCCCCGTTCGAATCTTCGGTCCAAACGACACCACCGTCCCAGGGTGCATTTTCGGCTTCTTTGGGAATACCACTGAAGTAAGCGGTGATAGACGTTTGCTCATCCACTTTTAATCCTGAATCAAGAGTAACGTAGTGGGCCAAGTCGTTTTTTGTGAAACCTCGTTTAATCCCATTAGCATCAATTACTGAATCGAGGACCATCGGAGATTGAAGATCGATTTGAAGTATGGTTTGATTGGGCTTTCGTACTTCAAAGAGTATCTTATTCGACCCTTCAATTGCCTTTGACTCGGGATCAATACTTACTTCTAGTTCATATCGCTGTAGATTCCACCACAGTCTTTCGTCAGAACGCTTTCCTAACAAAAGGTCTCTTTGAGACACTTGAGCGTTAGCTGCATAAGTGATAAGCAGGCTTAGAAGAAGCCACCTTTTCATCGAGCGATCGCATTTGGAAATACGACTAGGCTTTCATGTCCTGATTTACTCACGGCTGATACGCCAAAAAAGAAGTTATCGATAACCACCCCAGATAGCGTAAGCTCAGTGGCATCTTTTACGGCACGGCTGTGTTGCCATTGAGGTGAGGTGGTATCTCTCCAGTATACTTTGTAATGGTCTGCACCTTCTACAGTCGACCATTGTAACTTGGCACTGGCTTCTACAATACCTCCGATAGCCACTTTTTCTGGCTCCGGCACTGCCCAACCTAGGCTAGCTAATGTTATTGCATTCACAGCGGTTAGTTTTGCTGCATAATCGAAATCAACATGCTCGAAAGTGTCACCATATTTGATTCCATTTTCAGTTCGAAGATCTTGGTGTTGTTGAGTGTAATTTTCATGAGCCTCCATGATTCGAATTCCCGCAAATCCGGCATCGTTGAAAGGTCTGTGGTGACCTCCTCGACCAAACCGATCTAAGCGATAGATCATCATAGGATTTAAATCGGTGATATAAGTACTGGTAAGTCGGTGTACGTAGCGCGCAAGCTGTCTTGAGTGGCCATCGACTTCCCCACCATAGAATCTTCTTGCTCGTCGGTTACGCTCACTTTCGGTTACAGGCACCGGCTCTGAAAAAATTCTAAAATCTTTATTACTTATGTAACCGTCAACCCCTTTAATGTTTCCAATCATGTCATTATTGAGTATGCCTATGATATCCCATCCCTCGGCCTTTGCATATTCGGCTAATCCCTTACCTCCGAAAAGACCTTGTTCCTCACCCGAAAGCCCTACAAAAACGACACTCTGTTCAAAATTGTATTTCGATAATACTCGGGCAGCTTCAATCGTACCAGCCATTCCACTTGCATTGTCATTGGCTCCGGGACTATCTGAGGTAAAATCAGTCGGATCGCTTACCCTTGAATCGATATCACCGCTCATTAAAATGTATCGATTGGGGTATTTGGTTCCTCGTTTGATAGCGACCACATTAACCACTTCTACATCATGTACAATTCGCTCGTTGGTTCCTTTCTCGACTAGATTTTTTTGATAAAAGACCTCTAAGCAGCCTCCACAGTCTTTAGAGATTTGTTCAAATTCTGCTTTGATCCATCTACGGGCTGCTCCAATACCTCGTTTTTTTGAAACCGTATCACTGAGTGTATGTCTCGTTCCAAATTCGGTTAAGGTTTTAATATCTGATTGTATCCGTTCTGCAGAAATTGCTTCACTGATATCGTATAATCGTTTATCGGTTTGAGCGCTAAGGGTAAGAGTCGCTAAGCTTAAAAGAGTAAAGAGGAACTTTTTCATAAGGATCAATTGGATAAATGTCTTTGGGTTTTGACCACCTGTCTTATCTCATCTAGCAATTGGTGGAGATGATCTAATTCAGTTAATGGATTCATTAAACTCACCCTAAGATAATGAGAACCATTTAATCGTGTTTGTACTAAATAGTAATCGCTATTTTGTAACAGGTAATTTCTCAGTTGTTGATTTTGCTTGTCTATCTCTTTGCTAAATAGATATCTAAAACAAACAATATTAGAGTCAACTCGTGCGGCTGTTTCAAAGTCTTCTGAATGATTAATAGCTTCAGCAAAGGCTCTAGCAAGATCATACTGTCTATTGATATAGGTTTCAAAAAGAGACTCACCGTATAGGTTGAATAATAGAAACCAGGGTAATACCATCATGGTCTTAGTACACTCAAAAGTTTTCTTTGCTCCGTTATACCAATCTTCTTCTACCGAGTCTTCGAGCAAATAAGCAGCCCTTTGGTTGAAATTCTCATAGGCGTGATTTTTGTTTTTAAACAAAACAGCGGTCGAGAGCGCGGGCATGAGCATCATTTTGTGGCCGTCTACAATGATACTATCTGCCCTTTCGGACCCTTTTAGAAGGTGTTTGTATTTCTTAGAGAAAATCGCAGGTCCTCCATGTGCTGCGTCGATATGAAACCATAGTCCCTTATTGTTGGCAAATTTTCCAAGCGTTTCGAGGTCGTCATAATTACCCGTAGAGGTTGATGGTGCACTTCCCACTACTGCAATAACTTCTCGGCCCTTTGCTAAGGCCGATTGATAGGCTGCTTCGATAGCCCCCTCTTTCGTGCAGAAGTTTTCATCTACCTCAATTGAAATTATGCCATCAGTACCTAATCCCATAATTCTCGCTGCTCGATCTACGCAGTAGTGAGCTTGTGATGACACGAGAATGGCTAGTGGTTTTTGCATTCCCTGATTCCAAATATCTTCGGAGGCTTTAAACTTTCTTGCAGCAAGTAGGGCAGTTAGGTTGGCAAGGGTACCCCCTGAGGTTAAAAACCCGCGAGAATGATCGTCCCATCCGAACTTTGAGCAAAGTAGATCGGTTACGATTCGCTCCATAGCCGTAGGAGCCATCCCCATTTCATAAACTGCGCTTCCGTTGTTTGAGGTTCCACCGATGAGCATCATTAAACTAGCGATGGGGAGTGGTGCACTTACTTGATGACCAACATACTTAGGGTTTTGAAGATGGTTGGTGTAGGTGAGTAGGTCTATGCAGAATTTCCTGATTTTTTCTGATTCACTTAGATGCCCAAATTTAACACTCCAAGATTGCCAGTAATTGAGCATTTTATCAGGATCCACATAAGATAAGGCTGGTGTTGTCGATTCTTTTGCTTGTTGCAAGTAGGATGCTAGTTCAGAAAGCAAAAGGGCTCCATTTTCATGAAACCCTTCTGCTGAATATAATTTTTCGAAATCGAAAGAATCAGTGTTCATGGTTTTGTGTATCAAATACGTATCCGTCCGAATTTTTAATGGACGCTGCGATGAGTTCCTTTATTCCTACAATATTAGGTAAGTTTTGATACTTGGTAAAACGTTTTAATCCCATCAGCATACCACGTTGTTCGTCTCCTTCAGAAATCGAAGCAATCCCTTCTTTTGCTCTACGCTCGATGTGTTCGGTGGCATTAAACACATATAGCTGTGACATAGCAATCTGAACCTTTTGACTTTCTACTCCATAACGTTCGATGTTCTTGAGCGTACGATATACCACTGATTCACTTTGATAAATTTCAATAAGGATGTCTGCAGCACAAAGCAGAAGCATTTGATTCGACTCTAGTTCGGTTCCATATTTCTCAACTGCGGCTCCTGCTACCATTAAAAATACCTTCTTCAGGCGTTGAATGAGGTCAACTTCTTGGCTTAGAGGTTCGCTGAAATCGGGAACTTCAAAACTGGGTATTCCCATCAGTTCTTCTTTTACCGCATATGCGGGCCCTAGTAAGTCTACATGTCCTTTCATGGCTTTTTTAATCAGCATTCCAACAGATAACATACGGTTGATCTCATTAGTCCCTTCATAAATTCTTGAGATTCGAGCGTCTCTCCATGCCGATTCCATTGGGGCGTCTGCACTAAAGCCCATACCTCCAAATATTTGGATACCCTCGTCAGAACAGCTTTGGATATGTTCAGACACGATAACTTTTAGGATAGAACATTCAATAGCGAATTCTTCAACCCCTTTTAGTTCTGCCTCTTGATGCGATGAGCCTTTTGCTAAACGATTGGCAATGCTGTTTTCAATGTCTTTTGCTGCACGGTATGCGGCTGATTCATCGGCGTAGCAATTGGTCGCCATTACCGCTAGTTTCTCTTTAATGGCTCCGAAGTCGGCGATAGGAGTACCAAATTGAACGCGTTCCTTAGCGTATTTAACTGCCTCTCTAATCACTCTTCGCTGGGCATCCAGGCAAGCGGCTGCTAATTTGATGCGTCCTACATTAAGTGCATTCATGGCAATTTTAAATCCATTACCACGTTCTGAAAGCATATTTTCTACAGGAACCTTGGTCTCATTAAAAAACACTTGTCGGGTAGAGGAAGAATGAATACCTAGCTTGTGTTCTTCTTCGCCATAACTAATTCCGTTTGAGGGGTCATTTTCGACAATAAAACCTGTGATATTCTTGTCGTCTTCTATTCGAGCGAACACGATGAATAGATTAGCAAAACCTGCGTTTGAAATCCACATTTTCTGACCTGTAATGAGATAATGAGAACCATCTTCGGAGAGAACGGCCTTGGTCTTTCCTGAATTAGCATCAGATCCTGCACCAGGTTCTGTAAGGCAGTAAGCTCCAAACCATTCACCTGAGGCTAGTTTAGGGACGTATTTCTGTTTTTGTTCTTCATTACCATATAGGGTTATCGGCATCGTACCGATACCGGTATGTGCTCCAAAGGCCGTACTAAAAGATCCCGAGACTCCAGAGATATAGTCGCACACCAGCATAGTAGATACAAAACCCATTCCCATACCGCCATACGATTCAGGTACCGCAATACTTAATAGACCTAGCTCACCAGCCTTTTGCATACAAACTTTGGTGAATTCATAGTCTTTCTTTTCAAAGCGTTCCCAGTTCGCCCAAAGTTCACGCTCAGCAAATTCCATGGTGCTATCACGCATCATACGTTGTTCTTCGGACAAGTCTTCGATAGAGAAGACTGAAGAGGGAGTCGGAGTTTTGACGATGAATTGTCCTCCTCTAATAATCGTGTCTGTAGTTGTTTCCATAGCTAATCGATTTAAGCGATAAATTCAAATATTCCGGCAGCACCTTGTCCTGTTCCTACACACATGGTGACTACCCCGTATTTATTTTTTAGGTTTCGTTTTCTCATTTCATCAAACAATTGTACCGATAGTTTAGCGCCGGTACATCCTAGAGGGTGGCCGAGTGCAATGGCTCCTCCGTTAACGTTAACCCGATTAGGGTCAAGATCTAATTCTCTTATCACTGCAAGAGATTGAGAAGCAAAGGCCTCGTTTAATTCGATAAGTTCTAATTGGTTCTGATCGATTCCTGCAATTTTAAGGGCTTTTGGCACGGCTTTAACGGGTCCTATTCCCATGATTCTTGGCGGAACCCCTGTTGCCGCATAACCCGCTAATCGAGCAATTGGTTCTATGCCTAACTCTTTTACCATAGATTCGCTCATGATCAGGACGAAAGCGGCACCATCACTCATTTGAGAGGCGTTTCCTGCAGTTACAGAACCTCCGTCAGCAAAAACAGGTCGAAGTTTTGCAAGTTTTTCTTTACTGGTGTCGGCGCGTGGACCTTCATCAGTAGCTACTACATAAGATCGAGTCGCGCGTTTTTCGTTTTTATCTAAATAGATTTCTTCAACCGTAATTGGTACGATTTGATCTTTAAATCGATTTTCCTCGAGCGCCTTTAGGGC
>DAIPYN010000014.1:0-10722 GCA_036782715.1 Flavobacteriaceae bacterium | reverse complement strand
ACCGTTACCCCAGGCACGTCCTCATTTTTAATCCCCATCAGTGAGATGAGTCTAGCCACATTTAATCCTTGCTCAGCCTCGGGCATGGCATTACCGACGATTACATCGTCGATTCTTGTTCGATCTAATTGAGGTACTTGATTTAATAAATAATCGATCGTTTCACCTGCCAGTTCGTCGGGTCGTTTAAATCTGAAAACTCCCTTGGGTGCTTTACCTACGGCAGTGCGGTAGGCCTTAACGATATAAGCTGTTTGCATGATGTTTAATTTCTTAAGGGTTTACCCGTAGTTAGCATATGTTGAATTCTCTCTAGCGTTTTTCTCTGACCGCAGAGTGATAAAAACGCCTCTCTTTCGATATCTAATAAATAACGTTCACTCACCGAGGTTGCCGCTGAAAGGTCTCCTCCAGACATGACGTAAGCTAATTTGTCGGCCATGAGTAGATCGTATTCTGAGATGTAGTTACCAGCCTTCATTGAATCTGTACCTACCATAAACATTCCTAAAGCTTGTTTACCTAGTACCTTAATGTCTGTACGTTCAATCGGTTTTACATATCCTACATCGGCTAAGACTCTTGCATAGGATTTTGCAATTGATAATTGTTCATCTCGGTTGGTGACAATTACGTCCTTTGACTTTTCAAATAGCCCCAGATCATAGGCTTCGTGACCAGAGGTAGAAACTTTAGCCATTGCGATGGTCAAGAAGTGTTCGCGAAGAATATTTAATTCGACATCATTTTTCTTGAAAGCATCAGAGGCTCTTAAGGTCATTTCTTTGGTTCCTCCACCTCCGGGGATAACTCCTACGCCGAATTCGACAAGACCGATATACGTTTCGGCTGAAGCAACTACTTTATCTGCGTGAAGACTGAGCTCGCATCCACCACCTAAGCACATACCGTGTGGGGCAGAGATAACAGGTATACTACTATATCTCATGCGCATCATGGTGTTTTGGAAGTAGGCGATTGCGGCATTAAGTTCTTCGTACTCCTGTTCGACGGCGAGCATAAAAATCATCCCGAGGTTAGCACCCACCGAAAAATTAGCCCCTTGATTACCTACAACAAGACCATCAAAACGTTCCTCGGCAATATCGATAGCTTTATTGAGCCCGGTTAATACATCGGCCCCAATGGTATTCATTTTGGAGTGAAACTCAGCACATACAATACCCTCTCCAAGATCGATAAGACTGAAGTCTTTGTTTTCGTATACGGTTTGCTTTTCTCTAAGATTGTCTAGTAAAATAAACCCTTCTCTACCCGGTATATTTTGGTAAGTTTTTGATTCAGTATCGTAATAATGAGTTTTTCCTTCTACTACTTTATAAAAAGAGGTCTGATTGGCTGCGAGCTCTTCAATCCAATCGGGAAGTCGAAGATTTTGTTTTTTAACTAACTCAATTCCTTTCTGTAATCCTACAGCATCCCATATTTCGAATGGGCCATGTTCCCATCCGAACCCTGCCTTCATGGCGTCGTCAATCTTGTAGATCGCATCGGTGATTTCTCCCATGCGATGGGATACATAGGCGAAGAGGTCGGCAAATACTAAACGATAGAAGTCTCCGGCTTTATCTGAACCATTAACGAGTATAGGGAATCTATCGGCAACATTACTTACGCTTTTGGTTTTCTCAAGTGTAGCAAATTTGGCCTTTTTAGCTGTGCGGTATTCACCGGTGGTAAGCTCTAAACTTAAGATTTCAGATTTACCGTCTTTCTTGATTTTTTTGTAGAAACCTTCCCCTGTTTTTGATCCGAGTCGGTTAGCCTCCATCATTGATTCGATGAAGTCAGGCAGGCTAAACAATTCGTGTCTCTCGTCAGAGGTGCAGTGTTCTTTAATTCCATTAGCCACATGAACTAAGGTGTCCAGACCAACGACATCAACGGTTCTAAAGGTGGCAGATTTTGGCCTTCCGATTACCGGACCTGTTAGTTTATCTACCTCTTCTATGGTCATTTCAAGGTCTTTCACACGGTGAAAGAGACTTTGAATACTAAAGATTCCGATCCGGTTTCCTATAAAGGCGGGAGTGTCTTTAGCAACCACCACTGACTTTCCTAAAAACTTTCTTCCAAAATATTCGAAAAAGCGAATCGTTTCCTGGTTGGTCTTTGGCCCCGGTATAAGCTCTAATAAGCGAAGATATCTAGCAGGGTTAAAGAAGTGAGTGCCTAAAAAGTGTTGCTGAAAATCTTCACTCCTTCCTTCAGCCATTAGGTGAATTGGGATTCCCGATGTATTTGAACTAATGAGCGTTCCCGGCTTTCGGTGTTTTTCAACCGATTCGAAGACTTGTTTCTTAATATCAAGTCTCTCTACAACTACTTCAATGATCCAATCGACTTCTGCAATTTGATGCAGATCATGTTCGAAGGTTCCCGTTTTAATTCGGTTTGCGAATGAAGCATTGTAGATCGGAGAGGGCTTAGATTTTAATGATTTACTTAAAGAGTCATTAACAATTCTCTTTTGCACACTCGGATGGTCAAGGCTCAATCCTTTAGACTTCTCGTCCTCATTAAGTTCTTTAGGGCTTATGTCTAGCAAGAGAACTTGAAGGCCGATACCAGCAAGATGAGCAGCGATTCCACTACCCATAATTCCTGAGCCTAGGACGGCTACTTTTTTTATATTCCTTTTCATAGGATTGTATTAGAGGTTTGTTGAAAGTCAAAGAGTTGTTCTGAACTGGTCGAATTTATAGCTTCAATCGTGTTGTAAAATCCAATTAGATCTTTTTGAGAGACCTTGTTAGCTACAGCTTCATTAAAGGTGTAAACGTGTTTTTTAATAAAATCTCTTTTGATTAATCCATCAGAAGTGAGGTGCACGATAACACCACGACCATCGTGTGGGTTAGGCTTACGCTCAACCAGATGCAGCTCTTCTAGGGAGTTAATTAAACGAGATAAAGAAGTGGGCTCCATTCCCATGATCGGTCCCAATGCCGTAGAAGCAGTCCCGTGTTTAGGGTCAATATTTAATAAGGTCAGTCCAAGAGCCATAGTGATACCGTATTGCCTAGCAACTTCGCTATACATTTTTGATACGGCTTGCCAAGTCGCTCGAAGAGAATGATCGATAAGAGGTTTTTTCGTTCTCATTGGCTCTAAGATACGTCAATTTATTATGCATGCATAATAAATTGAAAAGAAATAAAAAAAGACCTTCATCAATCCGAAGGCCTTTAAGTATAACGTATTCAGTGATTTACGATTCCCTGTAAATCGATTCGTAAAGGTCTAGGTATTTGGCTTTGACTTCTTTTCTTCGAAGTTTCATTGTAGGGGTGAGGTGTCCTGCGTCGATACTCCACTCGTCTGGAGTCAGTCTAAATTGCTTGATCTTTTCCCACTTTGCAAAACCTTCATTGGCTTCATCAATTTCTTTGCTAATACGATCGATCACTTTAGGATTGGTTCCCCATGCTGAACGATCTGTTTCTAATTGGATTCCTTTTTTATCGGCCCAATCTTTGATAAAATCAAAATTCATTTGAATTAGTGCTGCTGGCATTTTTTCGCCTTCACCTACCACCATGATCTGTTCGATAAATAGGGATTGCTTACATCTGTTTTCTAAAAGTTGAGGAGCAACGTATTTACCCCCAGAGGTCTTGAACATTTCCTTTTTACGGTCAGTGATGCGTAAAAACCCATCGCTATCAAATTCTCCAATATCCCCGGTGTGGAAGAAGTCGTCTATAATGACCTCATTCGTCTTTTCCTCGTCTTTGTAATAACCCATCATTACATTGGGTCCTTTACAAAGGATTTCACCATCTTCTGCAATTTTTACTTCGATACCGTCGATTTGTCTACCGACAGTGCCTATGCGCCAATTTCCATCGCGCTGATCGTTTACGGTAATTACAGGTGATGTTTCAGTAAGACCGTAACCCTCCATAACCGGAATACCTGCTGCGCCGAAAACTCTGGTCAATCGAGGCTGTAAGGCGGCACTACCAGAGACCATAAGTTCTAGATTTCCTCCAAGGGCCTCTTGCCACTTTGAAAAGATCAATTTTCGGGCAATTTTAAGTTTGAAATTGTAAAGGGCAGATCGATGGTAGGGTTCAAATTTTAACCCTAACTCTAATGCCCAAAAGAATAGTGATTTTTTAATTCCGGTTAGTTCCTTCCCTTTTCCGACGATTTTGTCATAAACCTTCTCAAGTAGTCTAGGTACCACGGTCATCACTGACGGTTTCACTTCCTTGATGTTATCACTGATCTTGTCAAGCCCTTCACCGAAGTAAACGGTAACCCCACAGTATTGGTAGATATAAATGATTACCCTCTCAAAAATGTGACATAAAGGCAAAAAGCTAAGCGCTACAGCTCCCTTATCGAAGGGTACTCGAGATCGTGCCGATAAAACATTACTTACAATGTTGTGGTGAGAAAGCATTACTCCTTTTGGTTTTCCGGTAGTACCAGAGGTATAAATAAGTGTTGCTAATTGCTCAGGTTGTACGGCTTCTTTTCGCTTTTCGACTTCTTCTTGATTATTGAGTGAGGCACCTAGCTTTGGAAGCTCCTCAAAATTTTTACAACCTTTAATTTGATCGAAGCTAAAAACCTCTTTAAGACCTTTAACTTGGGTCCTTACCGACGCTAACTTTTGATACACCTCTTCACAAGAAACGAAACAGTAGCTAGCTTCGCTATGGTTCAATATATAGGCGTAGTCTTCTTCAGAAATCGTAGGGTAGATGGGTACCGTTTGTGCTCCGATTTGAAGTACTGCGAGGTCCATTAAACACCATTCGGTGCGGTTAGTCATTGAAATCAGTCCAATTTTATCGTTGGCTTTCACACCCATCTCGATGAGTGAACGACTGATCGAATTGGCAGTATCTATGAATTCTTGAGAGCTGATGCTCTTCCATTCTCCATTCTTTTTGGTAGAGAATAGTTTTTCTAGTGGATGGTTCTCTAATTGATAATAAGCGAAATCAAAGAGACGTGTTACCTTCTTCATGTTAGCAAATTGTTAGGACATCCAAAATACGGGATATTCCTAACAATTTAAAATCCATTTTCGAGCATTGATAAATGCCTCGATCCATGGGCTGAAGTGATCGTCGTTTTCTGGATACTGTGCCCAGTTCCACGCGAATAGCGAACGCTCGATATGTGGCATGGTTGCTAGATGACGTCCGGATGGGTCGCATAGCATTGCTACGTTATAATCGCTTCCATTCGGATTGGCCGGATAACTATCGTACCCATAAGTACCGACGATGTGATAATTTTCTTTGGCTTCAGGAAGAGCGAACTTTCCTTCGCCATGAGAAATCCATACTCCAAGAGTACTTCCTGCAAGAGAGGAAAGCATTATCGAGTGATTTGGTTCCACAGTAACTGAGGTGAAATTACTCTCGTGCTTTTGAGAGTCATTGTGTATCATCTTACCGTGTGTGTGGTGCTCAGGATAAAGGAGTTCAAGCTCCATGAATAATTGACATCCATTACAAATTCCTACAGAGAGAGTGTCTTTTCTGGCAAAGAAGTTGTCGATCGCTTTTTTCGCCTTTTCATTGTATTTAATGGCACCTGCCCAGCCTTTTGCTGATCCAAGTACATCTGAGTTTGAAAATCCTCCGACGGCACCTAAGAATTGAACATCTTCGAGGGTTTCTCGTCCACTCATCAAATCGGTCATGTGAACATCGCGCACTTCGAAACCAGCTAGATAAAGGGCATTGGCCATTTCGCGCTCCGAATTACTTCCTTTCTCTCTTAAAATAGCCGCGACAGGACGTTTTCCTTCGATGGTGAACGCCTTACGCTGGTAGTTTTCAGGGAATACATATTTCAGAGGCTGCTTACCTAAGTTGTCATAACGAACCTCGGCTAGGCTATTTGCCGTTTGGTGTTTGTCAAATAAATACGAAGTCTCGAACCAAACCGAACGCAGTCGTTCAATTTCTAAACCGATTTCGACGTGGTGGTAGTTAATCTTTACTCGTGGCTCAGTGGTTACAGCTCCTATTTCTATACAGGGTAGAGGACAATCTTTGGCAATTGGACCAAAGCCATCGTGGGTGGCCTGCAAAATAACTCCTGCATTTTCTGAAAATAACACTTCAATCAGTGACTGATCACTTAAAGTGGATAGGTTGATTTCAGCTCCTAGTGCCGTTTCCGCAAAGCATCCTTCAAGTAGGGTAGTGATTAAACCACCAGAGGCAACGTCGTGACCTGCTGCGATATTTCCAGCTTTAATTTGATCTTGAATCCAATCAAAAGTTTCTTTAAAAGCCTGATCGTTTACTATGCTTGGTGTGGAGTTCCCAATTTTATTTTGTGTTTGTGCAAAGGAAGATCCTCCAAGTTTAAATGAATCTGCAGAAAGGTTGATATAGAATAATTTTCCTTTACCGGGTTTAAAAACGGGTTCTACCGCTTTTGTAAAGTCATTACAATGACCTGCAGCCGAAATAATCACGGTACCTGGAGATAAAACTTCCTGTTCCGCATACTTCTGTTTCATGGATAGCGAATCTTTACCTGTAGGAATATTGATCCCTAGAGCAACTGCAAAGTCGGATGCCGCTTCTACTGCTTTGTAAAGTCTTGCATTTTCACCTTCGTTATTACAAGGCCACATCCAATTTGCAGAAAGGGAAACCGATTTAAGTCCATTCTCAAGAGGAGCGAAAACGATGTTTGTGAGCGCCTCTGCAATACTGTTTTTACTTCCTGCTACGGGGTCAATAAGACCGCTGATTGGGCTGTGTCCGATTGATGTAGCAATTCCATTTTTGCTGGTAAAGTCAAGAGCAGAGATTCCATAGTTCTGTAGGGGGATTTGGAGGCTACCCACGCATTGCTGCTTAGCTACTTTACCTCCGACACAACGATCCACTTTATTGGTAAGCCAGTCTTTACACGCCACAGCCTCAAGACGAAGAACCGCCTCTAAATAATCGTGAAAATGCTCTAATTCAAAATCGATCGAAGCATAGTCTCTATGGGTATCTGTGTCGCTAAGAACCATTTTGGGAGCATTCCCAAAAAGGTCGATAAGGTCAAGGTCAAGCGCTTTTTCTCCTTTACTCGAAGAGGATACGACGAATCTCATATCTCCTGTAATCTCACCCACCTCGAAATACGGAGCCCGTTCTCTTTCAGCAATTTTTCGAACCAGCTCGGTGTCTTTGGGTTGGATTACCAATCCCATTCTCTCTTGAGATTCGTTACCGATAAGTTCTTTAAAGGATAGGGTAGGGTCACCAACCGGTAAAGCATCGATTTCAATTTTACCACCAGTTTCTTCTACGAGTTCGGATAAACAATTTAAATGTCCTCCTGCGCCATGGTCGTGAATCGATACGATGGGATTTTCACTACTTTCTACCAGTCCTCGGATGGCATTTGCCGCCCTTTTCTGCATTTCTGGATTAGAGCGCTGTACTGCGTTCAGTTCAATGGCGCTACCAAAGGCTCCTGTATCGGCACTAGATACTGCAGCACCTCCCATTCCAATTCGATAATTGTCACCACCTAAGATAACGACCTTATCATTTTTTGAAGGTTTGTTTTTCTGAGCGTATTCTGCATTGGTGTAACCGATACCTCCTGCCAACATAATTACCTTATCGAAAGCAAGCGTTCTAGGATCTTTACCTTCTTCAGTCTCTTGGTGTTCAAACGTAAGCAGCGAGCCAACGATGAGTGGTTGCCCGAATTTATTTCCAAAATCAGAAGCTCCGTTTGAAGCTTTGATTAGAATGTCTAAAGGGGTTTGGTATAGCCATTTTCTTGGCTTGGGTTGTGTTTCCCAGTTTAGTTTTTCTTCACGATGACGTGCATAACTTGTCATGTAAACTGCAGTTCCTGCAAGTGGAATAGAGCCGGTACCGCCAGCAAGACGGTCTCTAATCTCTCCACCCGAACCGGTTGCAGCACCATTAAAGGGCTCTACCGTAGTCGGAAAGTTGTGTGTTTCTGCCTTTAATGAAAGAACACTTCGACGTTTTTTCTCTTCATAATTCGAAGGCTGATCAGCTCTTTGAGGAGCAAATTGGGTAATCTCTGGACCTTTGATGAATGCGACATTATCCTTATAGGCAGAAACAATATCTCCAGGATTCTCTTTTGAGGTTCTTTTGATCATTCCGAAAAGAGAATTCGGCATGGCTTCTCCATCAATTTCAAAGATTCCATTGAAAATCTTGTGGCGACAGTGCTCCGAATTTACTTGTGAGAATCCAAAAACCTCTGAATCGGTGAGTGGACGTTTAAGACGTTTACTTAACCCTTCTAGATAAGCAACTTCGTCATCGCTCAGTGCTAGTCCTTCGGATTGATTATAAGCTGCGATATCAGTTATGGTCTCAACAGGCGCTGGTGCTGTAGCTACATCAAACAAGGTTTGAGATAATCCTTGGTGTTTCACCACTAGCATAGGGTCAAAACCACTGTGATCCTCTGCCGCAGTAAATTGCTCTACTCTTTGAATACTTTCAATACCCATATTAGCAATGATCTCTGTCGCGTTCGTACTCCAAGGGGTGATCATACTGGCTCTTGGGCCGATAAATAGTCCCGCAATAGACTCTTCGCGAATGAGCGTCGATCCGCCAAATAGCCATTCTAATTTCTCAATAGTCTTCTCGTCTAGGTTGGCGGTACTTTGTACTGCGTAAATCAATTGTGATGGAGTTCCGAAAAATAGAATCATAGCGGAATATGGTTAAGTTCCAAAGGTATTTTAATTAGGTTTTTCGCTCAAGTAATGCGATAAAAAATCCGTCGAAATGATCTTTTGAGGCATATAAATGATGGCTTTCGATGAGGCTGAAGTTCTTTCCAGCTTCTGAGGTCATGAATTTTTCTATTTGTTGATCGTTTTCTTGGGGTAAAATGGAGCAAGTGGCATAAATGATTTTACCCCCTACCTTAACCAATTTAGAGTAAGATCGTAAGATCTCTTGCTGAGTAGTGACCACGCGATCTAGAAAATCACTATCAATTTTCCATTTGGCATCGGGATTTCGTCTCAATACACCCAGTCCGGTACAAGGCGCATCAATAAGAACACGATCAGCAGAGCCGTGTAATTTTTTAATCACCTTATTGGAATCGATCAGACGAGTTTCAATATTATGGGCTCCTGCTCTTCTTGCTCTAAGCTTCAGATTGTTCAGTTTGTACTGATGAATATCCATGGCAATGAGCTGTCCTTTATTCTGTAATAAAGAACTTAAATGTAAGGTTTTACCTCCGGCTCCTGCACAGGCATCAATAACGCGTTGACCCGGACGAATATCGAGTAGGGGAGCCACTTTCTGAGAACTTCCATCTTGAATTTCGAACCATCCATCTTTGAAACTTTGTGTGAGAAAAACGTTCTGTCGCTCCACTAATCGAAGGGCTTCGGGTAAATCAGGAATTCTTATCGTATCAATACCTTCTTCTTGTAGTCGTTTTTCGGCCTGCTCAAGGGTTGTTTTCAAGGTGTTTACCCGAAGAATTACATCGGCCTCTTCATTAAGCGCTTTTATCTCTGCTTCCCACAATTGATCACCCAAAGATTGTTCGCCTAGCGTATCTAGCCAATCGGGAATAGACTCTCTAATGGCTCTAGTTTTTATAAGCGCGTCGAAACGTCCTTTGATCTTACGTGTCGGAGTGGGTTCAAATTCAGACCAATCTGCAGGAATTTGTATTCCTTTCAGAGTAGTCCAAACGGCGAACAAGCGCTTTATATTTTGGACAGAAAAATGATCGTTGATCTCAGCGATCTCAGCATAAAGTCTCTTATATCTGATGATCTCGTAAGTAGTTGAGGCTATGAACGCTCTATCGCGAGCACCCCATCGTTTATCTTTTTTTAACGCCTTTTCAATCACCTTGTCGGCGTATTGACCTTCATTGAAAATTAGATGAAGGGAATCTAGAACAGTAAAAACAAGGTTGCGGTGTAGTCGCATAAAAGGTTATTGAGCTCGCGAAGATAAGAAAGCTTTCTGAAGCTTTTCGGTTCTTAGCTCAAGGATTGTAGCGCAACAAGTTTCGCATAGAGTCCTTTTTTTGCTAAAAGATCTTGGTGAGTGCCTTTTTCAGCAATTTGGCCATGATCTAGAACAACGATTTGGTCGGCATTGCTGATGGTGGATAGGCGGTGAGCTATAGCAATGGTTGTGCGATCTTTGCTTATAGCTTCTAGTGCCTTTTGAACTTGTTTTTCACTTTCAGTATCTAGTGCTGAGGTAGCCTCGTCTAGTATTAGGATCGGAGCATTTTTTAAAAAGGCTCTAGCAATAGCAATGCGCTGTTTTTGGCCGCCACTTAACTTGTTTCCTGAATCTCCGATGGAGGTTTTATAGCCTTCTGGCATAGCCTCAATAAATTCATGGGCATAAGCTTGTTTCGCAGCCCATATAATTTGATCCTCCGTCGCATCAGGATTTGAGAGTGCAATATTATTCGCCACTGTGTCATTGAATAGTAATGGATCTTGACTCACCAAGGCAATATGGTTTCTTAAATCATTTTTAGTAAAATCTTGAATCGCTACACCATCAATTCTTAATTGACCATACGGAGAGTCGTAAAATCTCAATAGGAGCTGAGCGATCGTTGATTTACCACTACCAGAACTCCCCACTAGGGCAAGCATCTGACCTTTTGTAATCGTAAGATTTAGATGATTTAATACGTTTTGCTCCTCGTAGGCAAAATTAAGGT
>DAIPYN010000013.1:0-37205 GCA_036782715.1 Flavobacteriaceae bacterium | reverse complement strand
CAAGCCAGCTTTTATCTTCGACGGTAGACGACTACTTGATAAAACCGCCCTTAAAGAACAAGGGTTTAAAGTTTATACCATAGGAGAATGACTGTATTAGTAACCGGTGCAGCGGGTTTTATAGGGTATCACCTAAGTAAACGACTTTTAGAGGCCGGACACCAAGTGATCGGAATCGACAATATCAACGACTACTACAGCCCTGATCTCAAATACGCTCGACTAAGCGAGTTAGGTATTGCTCGAGTAGATGCTGAATTAGAAGAGATCTCTTGTCTCTCTGAGGTCTATCCCAACTTTATCTTCTACCGCGTTGATGTATCTAATTCAAAGGCTCTAGGTGAGGTATTTAAAAAATATCCGATCGATAAGGTTTGTCATTTGGCGGCCCAAGCAGGCGTTCGTTACAGTATTGAAAACCCATCGGTGTATATTCAGAGTAACCTGGTAGGGTTCGGCAACATCTTAGAAGAGGTGCGTCATGCAGGTATTGAACATCTGATCTATGCCAGTAGTTCTAGCGTGTACGGAGAATCGAAGGAGGTTCCTTTTAGCACCGATCAAAAGGTCGATCATCCGATCAGTTTGTATGCTGCCACCAAAAAGGCCAACGAGCTAATGGCACATACCTACAGCCACTTGTACAACATAAACACTACAGGGCTACGATTCTTTACTGTTTATGGCCCTTTCGGTAGACCCGACATGGCGTATTACCTATTTACCAAGGCAATTTTAAAAAATGAGCCGATCAAGGTGTTCAATAACGGAGCAATGCAAAGAGACTTCACTTATATCGATGATATCATAGAAGGGCTCGTTCGCATCATTGAAAGCCCTGCAAAAGACAATTACAAGATCTACAACATAGGGAACCATAAGTCAGAACAGCTCGGTGACTTTATCGCTACCCTAGAAAAACATCTAGGTAAAACCGCAAAGAAAGAGTTACTACCCATGCAGCCTGGTGATGTAAGTCGAACTTACGCCGAGGTTAGTGATCTTATCGAAGACTATGGGTACGCTCCCAATACATCAATCGATGAAGGTCTCAAGCGTTTTGTGCAGTGGTATTTAAAAAGTGAGGTAGCGAAAAAAGGATAAACTACAATTCGCTATTTTGTTTTCTGGCTTTATAAGCCTTTTCATAGATCGACTCATAAAGTGGCAGAATCTCAGGAAGGTCAAACTCCAAGGCCACCTTTCTAGCATTTTCCTTAAATCGGTTTAATGTTTCTGAATCCTTCAGAATTTCTAAGGCGTACTGCCCCATCTTTTCTACCTCTCCAATTTCAGCAACATATCCAGATAAACCATGAATATTTACTTCAGGTAACCCTCCAGCATTGGAAGAAACAACTGGGGTCTTATTAATCATTGCTTCGAGAGCAGCTAGACCAAAACTCTCTTGGCCCGAGGGAAGTAGGAATAGATCGCTCATGCATAAAACGCGGTCGATCTCCACACTGTTACCTAGAAATTTAACCTTTGAATAAATGCCTAGATCTTTCGATAAACGTTCCGCTTTGATGCGATCAGGTCCTTCACCAACCATAACTAGAACCGCCGGATGCTTGTCAAGAATCTGCTTAAAAACTAAGATAACATCCTCAATGCGTTTGACCGGTCTAAAATTACTCACGTGGGTGATGATGAATTCTTCCTTAAGCGCCATTAGATTTCGATCACATGGCTGATTTTGCGTCTCGGCATACTTAGCAGCATCAATAAAATTGGGAACCACCTCGATAGCTCTATCCACCTCAAACATCTCAAAAGTAGTCTCTTTAAGATTTTCAGAAACCGCAGTCACAATGTCTGATTTATTGATACTAAAGGTTACTGCAGTCTTGTAGAAAGGATGACTACCTACCAAAGTAATATCTGTCCCATGAAGCGTAGTAATCATTGGAATAATGATTCCCTCTTCTTTCAGCATCTTTTTAGCCATATATCCTGCGTAGGCGTGCGGTATCGCATAATGAACGTGCAGCACTTCAATTTTATACGCTTTTATGGTATCAACGAGCTTACTCGAAAGCGCGAGATCATAGGGTTGGTGCTTAAACAATGGGTATTCAGGAACGTCTACCTCGTGATAATAAATGTTTTTCTCTAACAAGGCTAAACGTACGGGTTGACTGTAGGTAATAAAATGTACCTCATGACCCGTTCGAGCAAGCGCCATTCCTAGCTCAGTAGCGACTACACCACTTCCACCAAAGGTGGGATAACAAACCATTGCAATTTTCACAGCTCGATTTTTATCAAAGATAGCATCATAATACTAAAGCAGAGACTCATAAATCATTCTTTGAATCTCTGTTCTCATATTGGTCTTACCTAACAGATTGCGATCCATATCAGGATAGGTTCTATTCGAAAGAAACACGTATACCAACTCTTTTTCAGGATCAGCCCACACATAAGTTCCTGTAAAACCTAGATGTCCAAACGACTTAGGAGAAACACATCCACAGGTAGACCCTTCACCATCTAGTTGAGGTTTATCAAATCCTACTCCTCTTCGATTTCCTTGATGACAATAATAACAGGTGTTAAATCTTCGGATCGTAGAACTTTGTAGAAATTGCGTACCACCATAAGAACCCCCTTGAAGATACATCTGCATGAGCTTTGTAAGATCATTAGCATTGCTAAAAATACCCGCGTGACCTGCGACTCCACCCATCATTGCCGCACCCATGTCATGTACATACCCCTGAAGTAGATCGTGACGAAAATACGAGTCAATTTCTGAAGGCGCAATACTCTTATTTTCAGTAATTTGAAGGGGATTATATGAAGTGAAAGTCAAGCCCATCGGACGGTATAAAAACGATTCAATTTGTCTATCAAATGCACCATATCGATTGGTGAAATACCAAAAAATAAGATAGTAAGGTAAATCACTGTAGCGATACTTTTTTGATTCAAGACTTGACTCTTTGATCCGCTGAAACATCTGTTTTGTATAATCAGATCTAAGAAATAGTGACTGACTCACGGCGACACCGAACTCCTCACTTTCTTCAGAGCGATAGAAAAGCGAAGAAGGGTACTGCGTTTTATCTAAAGTCTCCTTATAAAAAGGTATCCAGGCAGGTAGTCTTCCATTATGTGATAGCGCAGCTATAAGTGGTGTTTGACCAATTTCTGTACCTTCTAACTCCTTAAACCAATTTGAAAAGCGGTCTCCAAGACTTATTTCACCTCTTTCTTGAGCACGCATAACAAGGGGTAAACTTGCCGCAATTTTAGTTATTGAAGCGATATCGTAACGGGTATCCCACTGAATAGGTACTTTTTTTTTATAAGTCTGATACCCAAAATTACGCTCGTACACTACCTTTCCCTTTCGAGCGATGATTACCTGACCTCCAGGCGCCATTTCCTCATCTACCACTCTAGCAATTAGGCGATCAACTTCTTTTAGTTTATTACTAGAAAAACCGACTCTTTCAGGAACCTTAGAATAGGATATTAAGTTCTGAGCTGGGTAAGAGACCCCCATTCCTACCTTAAATCGGTGGTTCACAGTAACGGGTAATTTTCCCTTGACTGCAATTGCTCCAAAAATGGCTTGCGCAGCAGCGCTTCGGGATTCAGCCGTGTTTTGATAGCCAACGAGTACGGAAGCCTTTGATTCAGAAATAGCATCAAGAGCATAAGGACTTCCTAAATGCGCAATAATTATTGGAACCTTCGATAATTCTAACTGCCCTAATTGTTTTCTAAATTCCTCTGAGAAACTAGTCTTCTTCCAAGGAGTACTGGTATCTGGTAAGTGACCTATAATAACTGCAGCATAATCTGCTAATTCAAGGGTATTCAACTCAGAAAAAGAGACCTTATCCACGATAGCATATCTCCTTAAGGATTCATAAAACGACAGATCATCTTCAGAATCAGAAGAGACATATAAGTATTGATTTGAAATTGTAAGAGGAAGGTTTTTATCATCGTCAATCACTGTTATTGCCGACTCAAAAACTTGCTCTCTTAATAATTGATCATCAGGAGTTTCAATTTCTTCATTTAATCTTTCTAATGATGGAATTTCTAAGTGATTTAGCCCTAATAAGTATTTAGATTTAAGAATCTTTTTAACCGATTGTTCGAGTCGTTTTTGTAGGTACGAGGAGTCCTTGATCTTATCTAGTAAAATATCTGTGGTAGCCTTTACATCAAGCGGGTATAGGATAATATCTGCTCCTGCCTCAAAAGCTTTTAGACCAACTTCATTTGGACTAATCCCCTCACTCACTCCTTTCATATTTAAGGCGTCTGTAATTACTAAACCATTAAAACCGAGTTGATTCTGTAGCAGCTCAGTAGATATGTAGTAGGAAATCGACGCCGGATCGTTTTTAGCATCTTTTAATTTTGGAAGAGCTAAATGGGCTACCATAACCGAATGAACACCCGAATCAATCATTCGTTTGAATGGAATCAATTCTAGCGTGTCTAATTGTTTGCGATCAGCCGTAACAACAGGTAATGAATGGTGCGAATCTGCTGAGGTATCTCCATGTCCAGGAAAGTGCTTTACGGAACCCATAACACCAGCACTCCACATACCCGAATAAAACGCCTCAGCTGCCTCACTAACTACTTCGGGATCTTCGCCAAAAGAACGGTTTCCGATTATTGGATTCAGTGGGTTGGTATTTAAATCTACCGCTGGAGCATAATTAATGTGAATACCGACACGTTTATTATGCGCACCTATTCGCTCGCCCACCCGTCTAATAAGTTCGTTGTTCCTAGTCGCACCCAAAGTCATGTTCCAAGGAAATGCAAACGATGGTTTTAATCGCATACTAAGCCCCCATTCAGCATCCATAGTCATCAGTAGCGGAATTTTAGAAGATTCCTGATAACGACGAGTAAGTTCTAATTGCCTTTCTGGACTACCTACAGAAAATAGAAGCCCTCCAATATGTTGATCATTGATCAGTGCTTCTACACGCTCTGGCTCATTTTCAGAAGGTTTTGAGTCGGTAAAAACAATGATAAGTTGCCCTACCTTTTCCTCAAGAGTCATTTGATTATAAATACTATCTACCCAAACATTCTGCCGATATCGGTCATCCGCATCGAGTACATTAGAATTTATAGACTGAGCGTAGGATTGTATGGATGCTAAAATCATTAATAGCACCCGAGTATATTTATTGATCATTCAGTTAAATTACAAAAATCGTGAATGCCAACTATCACTTGCAGGCACTTCCCAATGAGTCTCGAACTCCTCCTTGCTCTCAACTAGATTGTTAAATACAATGGTATTTGCTGAAACCGCCTTATCCTTAGCCATTTTTCTAAAGTCTGATAGGGGTTTATAAGCTAAGAATTCTCCTTGTTTGAAGGTAACATTCATTTTATCGAGTAGTGTCACTTGAAATTCTTCCTCGATTTCTTGAATAAAACGAACGGAATGATCAATAGAGCAACCTGAAGCCTTCTGGCTATCTTGATCTACTCCTAATACAATAAATCGTCTGTAAGGTAGCGTATATGCAGCTTTTAAAGGGGTGCCATGCGCAGCCCAATGGGCCACAAAGTGATCTAAGCTAGGAATTAATCGCTCTAGCTCCACTTCAGTAAAAGGACGATTCGATGGATAAATCCATATTCTAGCCTGATCGGGAAGTTCTTCAAAACTAATTTTCATACCTAGTCATTCTTATAAATCTGCCGCTTCTACGATGAGTTGAGCTAAATCCTTAACTTCTACTGACGAATCTGTGGCAGTAGCACCATCATTTAGCATAACATTACAGAAAGGACAAGCAGCCGCAACAACCGATGCTCCACTTGCATTCACTTCCTCAGAGCGTTCGTGATTAATTTCCTTTTTACCCGCTTCGGATTCTTTAAACATTTGCGCACCACCAGCTCCACAACAGAGTGCATTTTTCTTGCATCGCTTCATCTCAACGATTTCAGCCTCTAACTTTTTTATAATTTCTCTAGGCGCCTCGTAAACTCCATTTGCACGACCCAGATAACAAGGATCATGGTAGGTGATCTTTTTCCCCTTAAAACTTCCGCCTTCAATCTGGATACGATTCTCTTCTAACAACTGTTTTAAAAATTGGGTATGATGAAGAACTTCATAATTTCCTCCGAGTGAAGGGTATTCATTTTTGATCGTATTAAAACAATGCGGACAAGTAGTAACCACTTTCTTTACCCCATAGGCGTTCATGGTTTCAATAGTAGTTAGGGCTTGCATTTGAAATAAAAAGTCGTTGCCAGCACGTTTGGCAGGATCTCCCGTACAGGTCTCTTCTTTACCCAGTACACCAAAGGATATATTCGCACTATTTAGAATTTTAACGAAGGCCTTTGTAACCTGTTGGGCTCGCTGATCAAAACTTCCTGCACATCCGACAAAAAATAGTACCTCAGGCGACTTACCCTCGGCAGCATATTCTGCCATGGTTTTTACGATTAGTCTATCCATTTCAAACGATCTTCACTGTTAAACGGCCACGGAGCCCCATTGTTTTCAATATTAGTCATCATTGAATTAAGTTCTGAGGGAGATGATGCCTCTTCCATGGTGATATATTGGCGCATTGATAAAATGATTGACATAGGACTTATGCCGATCGGACATTCCTCAACACACGCATTACATGTAGTACAAGCCCACAATTCTTCGCGAGTGATA
This sequence comes from Flavobacteriaceae bacterium, assembly GCA_036782715.1. Classification (GTDB taxonomy): domain Bacteria; phylum Bacteroidota; class Bacteroidia; order Flavobacteriales; family Flavobacteriaceae; genus UBA3478. The sequence goes on along the minus strand of DAIPYN010000013.1, from coordinate 30,523 downwards.
TAATGATCAAGTAAAAAGTTCTCTTTCACTGTATCACTCTTTTCAATGAAATGAGTGGCACGATCTCTCGTAGCCATCATGATCTTACGAGGTGATAATAATTTACCCGTTTGATTAGCCGGACACGAAGCGGTGCAACGACCACATTCGGTACAAGAAAAGGCCCCTAAAAGCTGTAAAGCAGATAACTGATGAACATCTCGAGCTCCAAAAGATATCTCTTCAGCCGTCACCGGTTCGGTAGGTATGCCCAACATCATTTTTACTTCTGAAGTAACGATTTCATTATTAGCCATTTTACCTTTCGGTTCAAGAGAAGCGTAGAACGTATGTGGAAATGCTAATAGAATATGTAAATGCTTCGAGTAATACAGATAGTTTAAGAAAAATAGGATGCCACCTATATGCATCCACCAAGAAACACGTTCAATAAAGACTAGAGTCTCTAACGAAAAGTTTTGGAAAATCGGTACGACCAGGCCGCTCACAGGAAAGGATCCTGCCAAAGGGTATGCTTCGTGCCCCTTAAGTTGAAGGGTATAATCAGCGGCATTCATGGTAAGGAACAAACCCATCAAGACCAACTCGATAATCAAAATCCAATTCGCATCAGACTTAGGCCAGCCTTTCATTTCGGGGCTCCAAAACCTAGCAATGCGCAGTAGGTTTCGACGCATCCAAAAGACAATCACTGAAAAAATCACTAATAGAGCAAACACTTCAAAAGTTGCGATAGCGAAATTGTAAAACCTGCCTAAACCTTTAAATACGCGGTGGGTACCAATTAAACCATCGACTATAATTTCTAAAAGCTCGATATTAATAATGATGAAACCGAGGTAAACCACAAGGTGTAATACTCCTACTAAAAGGTTACGATGCATCTTCTGCTGTCCAAAAGCCAAACGAAGCATTTGAAACCAACGCTCCTTTTTTCGGTCTACTTTAGGCAGTGAAGTACCTAGATGAACTGCCGCAACAATTTTTTTACTGTTTCGAATAAAAAATCCAATACCAGCAATAAGCAGAAGTAAAAAAAGAATAGAATTGATCATTAGTTCTTTGAGTTCTTAGCAGGGTCTGATTCTGGAGCCACATAATCCTTTTGTTTCTTGCCAAATACGGATACCGAAAGATATCTCTTAGGATTAAGTCTCAAGTCTTGTAAAAGCCATTCTAATTGGTTCAAGTTTGACGTCAAGGAAACGTATAATTCTTGGTTGGTGAAAATCTGTCCAACAGCACCTTCCCCATTATTGATTCCTGCAAGAATTTCTTTTGTTGCTGATATAGACTCATTTAAATCAGCCATTAAACCTTTTAGATCTGCTTCATTTAAGGTTTGAGTAACACTCGATAAATTTGAGGTTAACTCTGCCGTGTTTTCGAGGATGGTTCCTAACGCCTTTTCGTTAGCAGTTAAGTTCTCACTAACGTTTTGCGAAATCACCTTTAATGAGGCGCTAGTTTCGCTGAAGTTATTAAGGGTTTCTCTAAGAAGAGCTTGCGAATCAGCATCTAACAATTGATTCAGGTTTTTCATCAGTAGATCAGTCTCGACTATTGCACTGTTCACCTTGGCTTCAAGAGGCTCCATTAGCTCAGTGATTCGGTCGGTCATTCCGATCTTTACCATCGAGGTTAGGGTATCGCCACTTTGTGCGATCGCCGAACCTGGAGTTCCCAAAATAATTTGAAGACCTTTTCCTCCTAAAACAGAGGTGTCATAAAGTTCAGCTTTCGAATCTGCGGGTATGGGTAAATCGGTAATTAAGGTAAAAGAAACCATCAGCTTTCCGGTTTCATCTAAAAAAGTAATATCGTCAATGGTACCTACGCTAAACCCGTTCAAGGAAACAGCAGTACCCGATTGCAACCCACCCACGTGATCGTATACCGCATATAGCTTGGTCGATTTTCCTAATAGACTATTCGACTTGAGGTAGCTAAATCCCAGGATTACCGCTGTAATACCAAGTACAACAATTAATCCAGCCTTTATTTCTTTAGTTAATCGAAGTAGATTCATTGATTCGTTAATTCATTTCGGCAATAAAAGCGTCTTTAAACCCTTTGTTATGAGCCTGTTGTAATAATTTTTGGGCAGTTTGAAAAGAACTGGTTCTTCCGTAAAAATAGCGCATTACCGCTGAATCCTCATCACGATAGATAGGTTTTAATCCTTTAAAAAAAAGATCGTTTTCTGAAAGTCTTCGATCTGAAGCAGCTAATTGTATCCGGTAATAGGTGGTTGAATCAGAAATGGATTGATCGAACACTATAGAATTCATAAAGAATTCATTTTTATAATCAATTAGAGCGGTGGCTATTGCCTCAGCGACCTTTTGCTGTCCAGCATTTGAATTTAAAAAAGCTCCTTCGTTAGAATTACTTAGAAAACCTACCTCGATAAGAATCGATGGCATGACGGTACCATAGAGTACGACAAAGCCTGCTTGTTTGACCTGCCTGTCTCTTCTGCCTGCACGCTTTACTAGGCCGTTTTGAACTTTATAGGCTAGTTGAATACTTTGATTCAAATTTTCTTCCTGAATCACCGATACCCCAATAGCATCACTATTAAACTTTGCGTAATTCTCAGTGTAACCTTCTTCTCGATAAATAACCGCGTTTTCACGTTTCGCGACTTCTAGATTTTTATCGGCACGATGAAGTCCCAAAACAAAGGTTCCTGCACCGTGAGCATTTGAATCATGAGCATCACAATGAATAGAAACGAAAACATCCGCACCTCTTTTATTCGCAATGGGTCCTCGAGCGTATAAGTTTACAGCAACGTCACGGTCCCTAGTTAAAGAAACGTCAATATCTTCTTCTTTCCTTAAAATGGCCTCAACCTTTTTAGAAATAGCAAGGGTGATGTTCTTTTCATAATAGCCGTTATGCACATTTCCTGGGTCTTTACCCCCATGACCAGGGTCAAGAACTACTTTAAATTGATCAGATTGGGCATAGATTGAAGGAAATCCCAAATAGAGCAATGAAGCGATAACTAATCCTCGCAGAAGCAACCGAACCATAGAGATGTGAAACATACCCTAAAATTAAGCATTCCCAGATAGTTTCGGCAATTAATCCGTAAGTTTGAACCCATTAATCAGGCCCTTTTTTCACTTGATTTAAATTTAGAATTACTGTTGTCGACACAAAGGCATTATTGGATCATTCTTCTTCTATGGATGACTGCATTTTCGGCAGTTCATGCACAGAAGCAAATCGCTATAAAAAACTTGCTAGTTCGTCCTATTGCGGCTTCAGACACTATTGTAGCTCCTTTGTTACCTCAAGTAGTTACCGCAAATGAGGCCCTAAAAGATTCTCTAAAACAAACCTTACCTACTGAGCAACCCTTCAAAGTAGCTTCAACATTAGATGCACCGATTGTATATAGCGCCACAGATTCGGTGGCTATTGATCAGAAACAGTCGGCTATTGTATTATCCAATCAGGCAAAAATCACTTACGCAGATACCCAATTAGCCTCTGGAATTATTGCTATCGACTATGTAACCAACGAGGTTCAAGCTGGGAGAATTAAAAATAGTGAAGGTAATCTTGACCAGACGCCTAACTTCAAACAAGGTCCAAGCGTTGTAGTTCCTGATTCTATCCGATACAACTTCACCACTGAAAAAGCAATCATTTTTAATTCTCGAACTGAACAAGGTGCAGGATATGGAAGTATGGGGCCTTCAAGTGAAAACATGAAGGTTTACACTGAAATGACCAAAAAAGAAAACGACTCTGTTTTTTATTTTCAAAAAGGAAAGCTCACGACCGCTAAGGATACGATTGACCCAGATTACTACATCAAAATCAATAAGGCAAAATTCATTCCCGGGAAACGAATCATTGCCGGTTTTGCAAACATGTATCTGGTCGATGTACCTACCCCGATCGCACTACCCTTCGCTGTGCTTCCTCTGACACAAGGACGTTCAGGAGGTTTGATTTTCCCAACAATTACCAACGACCCTCAGCGAGGATATGCGATTCAAAATGGTGGTTACTACCTTCCACTAAGCGAATATGTTGATCTAAGTCTAACTGGGGATTATTACACCAATGGTAGCTATGGGTTTAAAATGCAAAGCGTTTACACCAAACGCTACCGATTTAGAGGAAATATTAATTTGAGATATGAAAATCTAATCACGAGCCAAAAAGGATTCGAAGATTACAGTCGAAGTAGCATTTTCAATCTCCAAATCTCTCATAGTCAAGATGCAAAAGCCAATCCAAATTCTAGATTTTCAGCTTCAGTGAATATTGGATCGAGCTCTTATTTTAGAAGTTCAGCAAATCAACAAAACCTTGCACTTACGCAGAATAATAACCTCTCATCTTCGATATCTTACACCAAAACATTCCCAGCCTATCCATCAGTGAATGTCAATCTCAGCGCGACGCATAACCAAAATACAAACACTGAAGAAATCAACTTAACCCTGCCTACTGCTCAGGTGAACATGGAGCGGATCTTTCCATTTGCACCTAGAAACGGAATGAAAAAGGGAATTTTTCAAAACATCAATTTTCAATATAGCTCTCGATTCGAAAACAGAGTAAAAACAACAGATTCGCTTTTTTTAACTGCTAGAATGTTCGATGATGTAAAGATGGGTGCAAGGCATACGATTCCGATTAGTACGAACTTCAAAGTGGCTAAGTTTTTTAGCGTTTCTATGGGGGCTAATTATGAAGATCTATGGACTTTTGAAACCTACACAAGAGGCCAGGACCCCAACATCGAACAAAACAGAGAAATCGTATTAGACACCGTGAAAGGGTTTGACCGATTTAACAGGTATGGTATCTCAGCGAATATTGGAACCACTGTTTACGGTACTTACACCTTTAAGGAAGGGAATAAATTAGAAGCGATACGACACGTAATGAGACCCTCTGTGGGTTGGGGATACCGTCCCTCGTTTGAGCAGTATTACGATACCTACACCAATTACGACGGCGAATTGGAGACGTATTCAAGGTTTGAAGGAACCTATAACGGTGCACCCTCACTGAGTAGAAGTAACGCACTTACATTTAGTCTCCAAAATACCATTGAAGCTAAGGTCAAATCAAAGGATAGCACCGAAACAGAATCTAGGAAGATTCCTATTTTCAGCAACCTCAATTTTGCCAGCTCTTACAACATGGAGGCTGATTCACTCAGACTCGCTCCGGTAAGCTTTAATGCTGCAACGGCGATTCTAGACCAAAAGATGAATATCAATCTAAATGGAGCCCTTGACCCTTATGCCGTCAATGAAGATGGAAGACGAATAAATACATTGAATGTTCAAAACGGAGGTGGTTTATTTCGTTTAACTCGAGCAAATATTAATGTAAGCTACCGTTTAAACAACGATACCTTTAAACCCAAAAACCAAAGAGAAGAAAAGGAAGAGAGTGAGGAAGACACTAGAAGAGGTTATGACTCTGATTATAGAACCGCATCAGGGGGAGCAGCTAATGATCTGTTTGGATTTGGACTCAATGATGACCTAGATACTGAAGAAGAGGAGAATGAAGAGATTGGTAAATTATACAGAAATGCGATCCCTTGGAATATGAATCTTCAGTTCACCAGTGGATACACCAATGCAGCGAGAGAGAACAACTTTACCAATGCTTCACTGATGTTTTCGGGAAATTTAGATCTCACTCCTGAATGGAAAATTAGATTCTCTTCGGGTTATGATTTTACCAATAAAGGGTTTAACCTAACACAATTAGGCTTTCGTAGAGACCTTAAAAGCTTTGATCTTCGATTTAATTGGGTACCTTTTGGCACCAATACTCGTTGGGACTTTTTTATTGGAATCAAGAGCAGCATGCTTTCTGATCTTAAATGGGAAAGTCGCAGTCAACGAAATGCAATAAGACGCTGATGAAAAAAATTATCTATACTCCAGATGCACCTGCTCCTATCGGCCCCTATTCACAAGCTGTAGAGTCAAATAATACCTTATTCGTTTCAGGTCAAATCGCGATTGATCCTGTAACAGGTGAACTAGACACCAAAGACATCACGTGTGAGACAGAACGAGTTATTAACAATATCAAGGCCATTCTTAAGGAGGCTAACTACCTCCCTGAGCAAGTAGTAAAGTGTAGTATATTTTTAAGTGATATGGCTCATTTCGAAATAGTTAATCGAATCTACGCCACCTTATTTAACGAAAAAACCGCTCCAGCTAGAGAAACTGTCGCGGTTTTAGGTCTTCCGAAGAATGTGAATGTTGAAATCTCGCTCATCGCCCAGAAGTAGGCTACATCGTCTTTCTGTGAAATTCCACCAATCCATCAATAGGCTTACGAAGTACTTTACCTATAACTAAATCATTATTATTGAGTACTGCCTCAAGCTCATCTTTAAGATAATAAGCAATACTACCTACAAAGTGACAGGGTACCTTAGTAGCCAATTCAAATTGCATGATGTAGTTATTTACAAATTGCTGTAAACCTTTATTAATCACTCCTCTACAATATCTATGATCTTTGTTTTCAATTAGAAAACGTGCAAAGGTCGCTAGATAGGTATTTGGATTCGGTTGCTTATAGAGGTGGTCTTTGATAATATCAGCCTCAAGGGGATACTCTTTGGTAAATTTAATCGCTAAATCCTGAGGAATTTTGTGAAAATAAAGATCTCTCAAGAGTTTACGCCCAAAGTAATTTCCGCTGGCGTCGTCCATAAGGATATAACCGAGTGAAGTTACCTTTTGAAAAGGCTGGTGACCGTCATAATAAGAACAATTGGAACCGGTACCAAGAATACAAACGATACCTTGCTTACCAATATCTGTAGTGGCGTAAATCGCGGCATAGGTATCTTCTTTAACATCAATCTTTGCCTTAGGGAAGAAAACGGTGAAAATTTCACTTAGAAACTTCTTCATACGTTCTGTTCCGCAACCTGCACCATAAAAATGAAGTTGAGAAACCTTTTCGCGATTTTGAGAAATCTCAAAATTATTCGCTAAACGATCCTCGATAACTTCTCTTGTCAATACTTCAGGCGACAAACCTAAAGTTTGTGTTTTGAAAAGTTCCTCTCCTTTTTCATTGAGTGCAATCCAATCAGATTTAGTTGCACCGCTATCTACGATTAAGATCATAAATACCTATCCTTAGATCGATGCAACGTGAAGTGCTAGATCAATTAGTTTATTCGAGTATCCAGCTTCATTATCGTACCAAGAAACTAGTTTAAAGAAGGTTGAGTTCAATTCAATACCTGCATCAGCGTCGAAAATTGAAGTTCTCGCATCGCCAATAAAGTCTTGTGAAACTACAAGATCTTCTGTATATCCTAAAACTCCTCTTAATTCATTTTCAGAAGCAGCTTTGAAGGTTTTCTTGATTTCTTCATATGAAGTTTCTTTTGATAATTTAACCGTAAGGTCAACAACAGAAACGTCTGCGTTAGGAACACGGAAGGCCATACCTGTTAATTTACCTTCTAAAGCAGGAATTACTTTTGTTACCGCTTTGGCTGCACCCGTAGCTGCTGGGATGATATTTAGTAAAGCTGAACGACCTCCTCTAAAATCTTTTCTAGAAGGACCATCAACGGTCATTTGTGTTGCCGTAGTAGCGTGTACCGTTGTCATTAATGCCTCCTCAATTCCGAAATTGTCATTAAGAACCTTAGCTAAAGGAGCTAAACAGTTCGTAGTACAAGACGCGTTCGATACGATAGTATCGGTTGATTTTACTTCGTTGTGGTTCACTCCCATTACAAACATCGGAGCATCTTTTGATGGCGCAGAGATTACTACTTTCTTAGCACCTCCCTCGATGTGCTGTTGTGCCATATCAAGAGTGGTAAAAATACCTGTACACTCAGCAACAACAGTCGCTCCTACTTCATCCCACTTTAAGTTACGTGGATCTCTCTCTGCAGTAATTCTAACCACATTTCCGTTAACGATTAATTGATCGCCAGAAACTTCTACGGTTCCTTTGAAATTACCGTGTACCGAATCGTATTTTAATAGATAGGCTAGGTGGTCTAATTCTAATAAATCATTGATCGCTACGATTTCAATATCGTCTCTCTGTGCTGCTGCACGAAAAACCATACGTCCGATACGACCAAATCCGTTAATACCTACTTTCAACTTTCCCATTTTATTATTATTTGATGATTACTAATTAATTAAAAACTCATGATATCAGATACCCGTACTAATTCTTCATCAATGGGGGTTAATCCACTGATGGCATAGTCAATAGGAGTCAATACCATTTTATTATTTTCAATACCAATCATATAATTGGTTTTTCCTTCCATTAAAGACTCTACTGCCTTTACTCCCATTCTAGAAGCCAAGACACGATCAAAACAAGTAGGTGATCCACCTCTTTGCATATGTCCTAAAACCGAAACTCGAACATCGTAGATCGGCAAATGTTTTTCAACGTATTCTTTTAGTTCAAAAACATTTTTTCCAGTTTTATCTCCTTCAGCTACAACAACAATACTTGACGATTTTCCTGAATCCTTACTGTGCTTTAAAGATTCGAGCATTCGATCGAGTCCTAGATTTTGTTCAGGAATCAAGATTTCTTCTGCACCTGCTCCTACACCGCTATTTAAGGCTACTAAACCAACATCACGACCCATTACCTCAACAAAAAAGAGGCGATTGTGAGAACTCGCAGTATCACGAATTTTGTCAATAGCATCTACCACGGTATTGATCGCTGTATCGAAACCGATCGTGTAATCGGTTCCTAAAATATCGTTATCGATTGTTCCTGGAATTCCCATTACCGGAAAGCCAAACTCTTCATTTAGTTTTTGAGCCCCCGTTAAAGAACCATTACCACCGATTACAACAAGGGCGCCCATTCCTGCTTTTTGAATGTTATCATAGGCCTTTTTACGACCCTCTGGGGTTCTAAAGTCTTCACAACGTGCCGACTTAAGAATCGTACCCCCTTTGTGAATTATATTATTCACAGAGCGAGCATTAAACTCTTCAAAATCTCCGTCAATTAAACCTTGATAACCTCGATATACAGCGGTACATTCGAGGCCGTGAAACGCCGAAGTACGCACTACCGAACGGATAGCCGCATTCATCCCTGGAGAATCACCTCCTGAGGTCAGTACTCCAATTCTTTTGATTGATTGATTCATAGTTTTGTCGCGCCAAATCTAATTAAATCTGCTAATTAATCCGCTTGATTCGCTGATTTTAATACTCTTCGAATTAAATCTTTGAAGTTTTCAAAATCGACTTGATAACTAAGACCTAAGCCTTGGGTATAGCCCTGAGCACCCACAAATACTTGGCTTAACGTATTTTCTCTATTAAAGATCTTGGCGCTCAATGTGCCTTCTTCATTCAAAATCACCTGTAATTCTACGTCCCCAGCAACAACTGTTTCTGTTACACCTCCAACAGGAACCCCTAATTTTCCATTAAATAAAACACGTTTACCGAGTTTCGTACTTACCGTTACACCAATTCGATCTTCTATATCCACATTCGATTGTGGACTAGTAAAACCTTGTTCGTAAGAAAGACCCAAATCAAACGATTCTGACTCCCCTAGTACACGATCTAATAATCCTGACGCTGATTGCATCAAATTACCAGTGAGAACTCCTTGTGAAATTCCCATTTGATCATTCACAAAACTACCTTGAGCTAACAAGAAGAATACATTTCTTTCGAGCGTAGACTGATCTCTCAATCGATACTCAATTTCACTTCGTATCACTGAACTTAGATTGGGGAAATTGATTCCGAAATCGATTTGAGGTTGCAAAATAGCTCCCCCTAAACGAATAGAAACATCAGTATTCACTGGTCTCGGATAACTACTTGAATTCAACAAAGGAGCTGGATTAGCACTCAGACGATAAAGAGCTGTCAAGTTTAATTGAGCGTTATAAGGATCTCCTTGCCAGGTAATAGTACCTCCTGGTTGTAGGTCAAAATCTTTATCAATGAGTCCTCCAAAGCGATAATTGAAATTTCCTGAGCTAACGGCGTAATCTCCAAACATAGAGAACTCACCATCTATCAAACGCATGAGAAGCAGCCCTGTTCCGCTACCCTTTAACTCGGTGCCAGAAATCTGGTCAACTAAAACAGTTACCTTAGCTTCAGGTGTAATCTCTAAGTCAAAATCTAGGGTAATCTTAGAGGATGAATTTTGACGAATTAATTCTTCCTTTTTCTCCTCATTCTCCTCACTTACAAAACGTATATAATCATCGGTAAAGTCAGTTGTTTCTGTTTCTAACGGAATCTGTATCTCTGTTCCGGCAAACGTCTTCGCTTTTACACTAATTACGGGAGAATTAAATGGACCTTTAAAACTTGCAGTACCTGTCACAAGACCCTTTCCATAGTAAAGTGCCCCATCTCCATAAGAGGTATTTAGCATCAATGAAGGTTCATCCCCAGTATCTATAGCAAGGTCTAAACTATAATCTTTAAAATAGCGATGGTCAATAGCTCCCGTTAGGCGCGTTTTCGTTATTCCTTCGGAGTCACTGAGAATAATGTCATTAAATTGTATGGCTTGTTGTGTTATTTCAATAGTCGCTTCTGGATTAAACGTATAATCCATTCCTAAATAAGGAAATCGGATACCTCCATTAGTGATGTTTAAACGAGTTGATAGTTGGGCTTCTTTCAAATTACCCATTAAAGAAATAGGTCCTGAAAATGTACCTTTTAACGAATCAAAGACCGAAGAGCCAATGGTCGATAATGGTGCTAGCGGCATGCCGTCAAACTTACCTTTAAGGTTGGTTAAAAGTTCATCTTCTTTTGATTCTAACATACCTTCAATCTCAAAGAAGGCTTGACTTCCTTTTCGAAGATCAAATTTGAGATCAAACTCATCTCCTCCTTGGTTTCCCAAGATGGTACCATTCAAGAATCCAAGGTCTGATCCGTTGATCGAAAACTCTTCAACACCCATATTAAATAATGGGCTCAACTTTCCTTGCTTGTTCGACAGCCTAAAGGTTCCTGTAGTTAATCCAGAAAATTCGAGGTTTCTTACATCGGGGGTTATTGATGCTAATGGAACAAATTCGGCCGTGAAGTCAAAGTCGTAGTTATACTCATCTCTATAATCAAGAATAAATTGCATATTACCACCTCCCCTTCTATTCAAAACTATTTCTGAAGATCGTAAGGTTCGATTATTTAAGTCAATGACTACTTGAGGGTTTTCAATAAGCTGCCATTCAGCTCCTTTAAGCGTAAAATCAGTGTTACTAAAATCAAAAGCATATACTCCTTTTGAAGGCCTTTCAACTCGAGCTCTAAGATCTAAGCGGTCTGAAAAACGATTCAGTGATGTAAACGAGAAGAGCCCCTCAGATTCGGTAAGAATTAAACGAACATCTTTAATATTTAAAAGAGGATTCGAAAAGCGATCCGCCTGAATATTTAAAGTACCTCCCGTATTTCCTTCTATTTTAAAAGCCTCCATAAATGTTGTTTGATACCTTATCGAGGAAAGCGAAAGGGAGGTTTTATAGTAATCGGGCCGGTAATCAATAAATCCACTAATCTCAGGAATACTCAAAGACTGTTTAAAGAGTTCACTCCATGAATCTCCCGTATCGATATCTGCTCTTAAAACAAGTTCTTCAGGAAAGCTATACTCTTTTAAAGCCGACCAATCGATCAAATGGTAGTTTCCTCGAATAGATCCATTGATCAAATCGGTTGATTGAAATTGGATTTGGTGGATGTCATTATTAATCAGTGATGCACCAAATTGAAAAGAGCCTAAGGCAATAGATTGACCATTAGGGGTCTTTGCAGAGATTCCCGAAGAAGAAATACTTCCTTGAATATCTGAAAGTTTCGTACCCCATAGCTCTGATGTAATCCGACCATTGAGAAGAACATTTAAGTAACTACTATTAAAAATCGAGGTGTCGAAACCATTTAGCGTTAACACCGATTTTGAGCGAAAACCAGAAGATAACTCTAGATAGCCCTCCCAGTCAAAAGAGGCTTTTGGGGATCGACTGCTTAATTGACCAGTAAAAAGGCTTGATTTTATCGTTCCCTTTAGTACTATATCATGTAACTGATAAGTATTTGAAACGACATCTTCGATGAAGCCATCCACCATCCAAAAACTTGAAGTATTCAATTTTTGAAGAGTGGCTTGTCCTGTTAGTGTTTCTTTGACACCAGGCCTAATCAAAGAAAGGGGGTAATTATCAAGGCCGGCAACCACCATCTCTTCTCTGCTATTTTTAGTGTACTTCAGATCTATTTCTGAGTGATCCCAAAGCCCAACAACATCAATCGCTGTCGAGTCTTTAATCGAAGACCAACGAATTAATCCGTAAAACTGACTTTCATTTAAGTTGAGATTATTTAATAAAGAGGTTCTTTTCGGTGCCAATTGTCTAGCCAGAGTTTTAACCTGTAGTTTCGCATTAGTAAGGCTTAATTCTCGAATGTCTACGCCATTATTGGTAGATAGATCTAAAGAAACCTCGGCATTTGAATCTCCGAGCTCAACATAGGCACGATTTAGACTAATATAGTCAGTGGTTGCCTGAACTTCCCCTTGAACATACATGGAACTCTCAATTCGAACGGTCGGAATGATCGCTTTCATTAGATCGGGACTAATGAAAGACGGAGCCATTTCTGCAGATATATTGAACGGATTTGTCTGAATACCTACCCATAGTAAATTCAGTTCATCCTTAGCAGTTCGAAGATTAAGATCGAGAGCTTCCCATCTTCCTCCTACTTGTCTAATTCGTGCAGATAATGTTGATGAACCTAATATTGGTAATTCGCTAACCGATGTCGTAAGCTTTCCTGAAAAAAGTCCGTTGAAACGTTTTAAATCTTCAATAACCAATTGATTTACATCTACCTTAACCGGGATTGCACTTCGATTTTCATCGATGTATCGAACACTAAGATTTCTAGCTTCAATTCGTTTTGAACTCCAGTCTTTCTGTTGATTAGTATTAGAAGGTAAGGCCTCAAGGAAACGATTCAATGTTGCCACAGAGTCACCTTTAGGAATACGGTAGTACAGTACTGAGGCGCCTACCCTGTAATTACCGCCTTTACTCGACGACCAATCAGAGAGGGAAAGTAAGGATGCACGAATTGAACTGATGTAAAGTAAAGTATCTCCCCTATTATCTTCAAAATAAAGATCGGTTAACTGGGAATTCAGTTCTAAGGGGTTTACGCGTACACCTCCTACATTTGCTTCTAAACCAAATTCTTGAGTGAGTTGTTTTACAAGGCGTTTTGCGACATAGGTTTGAACGGGAGTAAGCGATCCAATAATCGTCAAACCGAAAAGAAAAAGGCCTACAACCAATATAATCTTAACACCCAGAGAGAGTCGTTTTCGAATTGGAGTTAAGCCGTTATCTTTGTTTAACATATGACCTTAAAAAAAGAGCCTTTAATTTTAGCTATCGAGTCTTCTTGCGATGACACCTCTGCTGCCGTGATGCAAGGTAGAAGAGTTTTATCAAACGTGGTTAATACTCAAGAAATTCATGAAAGTTACGGTGGTGTAGTGCCTGAGTTAGCCTCAAGGGCACATCAAAAAAGTATTGTTCCTGTCGTACACCGTGCACTTTCAGAGGCAAATATCGAAAAAAAGGAGCTTGATGCCATCGCTTATACGCGTGGGCCAGGTTTACTAGGTTCCCTTCTTGTAGGAGGTTCATTTGCTAAATCGCTTTCGATTGCTTTAGACATTCCACTTATTGATGTCAATCATATGCAGGCCCATATTCTAGCGCATTTCATCGAAGATCCGCGTCAAGTTGCTCCCAATTTTCCGCTATTGAGTTTAACCGTTAGCGGTGGCCACACTCAACTTGTACTAGTAAAGAATTATTTCGAGCTTGAAGTATTGGGCGAAACTTTAGACGATGCTGTCGGAGAATGCTTTGATAAAAGCGCAAAACTGCTGGGATTCGATTATCCTGGAGGGCCTCAAATTGATCATTGGGCTAAACAAGGAAATCCTAAAGCTTTTCAATTCGGTTTACCAAAGGTTCCCAATCTCGACTTTAGTTTTAGCGGCCTTAAAACAGGAATCGCGAGAGTCATGCAGCAAGGTGTTCGCAATGATCCAGAATTTATTGCCAACAACAAAGCAGACTTATGTGCAAGTATTCAAGAGGCAATCATAGAAGTTCTTCAGAAGAAATTACTCGAGGCTCTAAAAACCACTGGAGTAAAACACCTCGTCCTTTCTGGAGGTGTCGCGGCTAACAGTGGTATTAGAAATCGTCTCAAGGAACTTTCTGATAAGCACCATTTCAAATTACACTTACCACCTTTTGAATATTGTACTGATAATGCAGCAATGATTGGAATTGTGGGTGTATTAAAATTCGAAAGGGGTGATTATAGTGAAATAGCTCATTCCTCAACTGCCCGTTATAACCTAACCCAACTATGAGTCAACGTTTTTATGATCCAACAATAGACAAAAACTCAACTTTCTGTAAGCTCGATGCCATTCAGAGTGGACACCTCTGTAAAGTTCTTAGAAAGTCAGTGGGCGATAGTGTAGAATTTACCAATGGTAAGGGTGATCTATTTTCTGCAACAGTAAGCCTTGCACATCCAAAAAAGTCAGAAGTAAGCCTCACCTACCTAAGGAGCGAAGATCGTACCGAAAATCAAATTACGATTGCTATGGCACTTCCCAAATCTATGGATCGTTTCGAATGGTTTATCGAAAAGGCAACTGAGATTGGGATCGCCAGAATCATTCCATTAACCAGTCGATTCTCGGAGCGTAAAAATTTAAATAAGGAACGAGCAGAGCGCATCTTAGACAGTGCATTCAAGCAATCGTTACGACTTTATCGTCCGATTTTAGATGAACTAACTCCAGTACAAATACTTTTTGAAAAGAGAGAAACTTGGGATCAGAAGTTTATTGGTCATTGCTATCCGGGAGATAAAACCGATTTAATAGACCTCTGTGATTCAAAAAAAAGTAAATTGATGCTCATTGGACCTGAAGGAGATTTTAGCGAGGAAGAAGTAGGCAGGGCTTTAGAATTAGGATACAAAGAAGTATCTCTAGGGTCTAGTAGACTACGAACAGAAACCGCAGGTTTAATGGCCCTAGCACGAATGATTTTGAAGGAATAACCTATGAACAATACAACCTACCAAGCGCTTATTAAATGGACCAGCACGCTACTTATTGGTGGCGTCATCCTTTACCTTCTTTACAGCCTTTCATCTGTAATTTTATACCTAATCTTAGCAGGGGTACTTGCTTTACTTGGTAAACCTATTGTTTCCTTTTTTCATGAAAAGCTCTCCATTCCGACAATTTTAGCTGTGATTTTAACCATTGTTCTTCAAATCACCGTTGTTTTAGGTTTTGCCGGTCTTATCATTCCTATAGTTATTACTCAAGGCGAGAACCTTTCATTACTTGACATTGATCGTTTAGAGCAGAATGTAACCGATTCTTTAAGTCTACTCAGTGAATCCATCGCAAGGCACGTTCCACCTTTAAAAAACTATCTTAATGAATTATCGATTGAGAATCAGTTTATTGAAAGTGTAGATTTAAATTTCATCCCTGATCTTCTAAGTGGTGTTTTAGATGCACTAGGAGCACTTAGCATAGGGTTTTTCTCTGTGGTTTTCATTACTTTCTTCTTTCTGAAAGATCAGAAATTACTGCAGCGTGGAATTCTCGTATTCATTCCTGATAATAAGGAGGAAAAGGCGATCAACTCCTTTGGAAAAATCAGCTACCTATTATCCCGTTATTTCTCTGGTATTCTTCTGCAGTTAATCATCCTTTTTGTCGTGTATAGTATCACCCTTCTTATCGGAGGTATCGAGAATGCTATTATAATCGCCCTACTCTGTGCAATATTTAATGTCATACCCTATGTAGGGCCAGTAATCGGAGGAATACTCATGCTACTTCTCACAATGATCAGTTATTTAGAAGTGGACTTTTACCATGTTGCCCTACCTAAATTAGCTTACGTAGCAGCAGGAATTGTCATCGGTCAACTCATTGATAATTTCTTTTCACAACCCTATATCTACGCAAAGAGTGTAAAATCACACCCACTAGAAATATTTCTTGTAATCCTTTGTGCTGGATCTCTTTTCGGAGTTTTAGGAATGGTGGTTGCGGTACCTGCTTATACCGTGATCAAAGTAATCTTGAGCGTTTTCTTTGCAGAACATCCGACCGTTATCAAACTAACTAAGGGACTATGACCGAAATCGTCTCAGAAGACGCATGGGAATTTATAAAGGGCTATAAACCTTCAAATTGTGAAGACTTACTCTTTAAGGCGCAATTATTCGATGGGGTACCTAATGAACTGCTAGTCAAACAAATAAATGGAAGAAGTTGGGCGCGCACAAAAGCTCCATTTCTACTTAAACACAAAGACTACTTATTCGGTCCCAAGCTTTCCTTAGAACAATGCAGTTCTTCATTTACCGCAGCGTTTAAAGCGAAAAGACTTTCGTTTTTTCTTCAATCATTTGACACAGGTATCGATCTTACCACGGGCTTAGGCATAGACAGTTATTACTTAGGTCAGTATTTTAAATCGTTTACTTCCATAGAGTATCAAGATGATTTAATCGAATTACTTAAGCACAACAATCATGTTCTAAATTCCACTAACGAAATTATTCAAGCAAGGGCCGAAGATTATATCAAACATATGCCCGCTGTTGACTTTATTTATATCGACCCGGCAAGACGAGGGTCTAAAGGAGAAAAAACGGTAGCATGGGAAAACTGCACCCCTAACCTTCTCGAACTTTTACCTACACTGTTAAAAAAGGGACGCTTTGTAGTTATTAAAGCATCTCCCCTTATAGACATTACCGAAAGTCTAAGACAATTTAAAGGAGCCTCTACAGCTATTGACATCATCAGTGTGAAAAATGAGGTTAAAGAGCTTCTATTCTGGCTTTCACCATCGAACCCTATTAAAATAGAGAATGTTCCCATCAATCATTTCAATCTCACCAGTGAAAAAGAACAACAGTTTACCACTACATTATCTGAAATCAAGAATACTGAACTAAAAATTAGCCAGCAGCCACTGAAGTATCTTTATGACCCTGCTCCAAGTTTTTTAAAAACCCGAGCTTTTCGTGTGCTTTGTAATAACCACCCCAACCTTTACCAATTAGGAAATTCAAGTCTACTTACCTCAAATGTTGAATTAGACGATTTTCAAGGAAGGTTTTTTTTATTGAAAGAGGTTCTTTTGCACAAGAAAAAAAGCTTATCTCCTATTAAGAAAAAGCCCTTTAGTGTTGTTAGTAAGTATTCAAAAATTAGAGCAGATGAGTTTAAAAAAACTTGGCAACTCAGAGAAAGTAGCCAACATTTCCTTATTCTTGTCAACCTAGATCAATCAACAGTATTACACTGCGAAAAAATAACAGGAATCACCAAAGCGAGCCAACATGACCCTCAATGACGAAATACAAATAGCGCTTATCATCGCCGGATGTGCTCTAGCACTAGTGGTTATCTATAAGCTATTAAAGCTTCTTCTAACGCCTCTTAGAATTCTTGTTCGAATTATGCTATCACTTATAGTTCTTGCTGTCGTAGCCTACTTTGTAGCTGATTACTTTGGCTATGATTTAGTAGAACTCCTTTTTGATTTCCTTGAGAAGGAGAATAGGCTCTATTTAAAAGACAATATTTCATTATAAAAAGTGTATTGTACAATTAGGTCTAATATCCTACTTTTGCAATCCTATTTATTGGTCGCGTAGCTCAGCTGGATAGAGCATCTGCCTTCTAAGCAGACGGTCATAGGTTCGAATCCTATCGCGATCACTTACGACAATGAAGGGATTCGTACCTATGAGTCCCTTTTTTTATTGGCATTCCCCGTGCAACGCTATCAAGCGACTAAGCCTTACTAAAATACAAAATAAGCTTGGCAGTTTCTACTTAAATGGGCTAAAACTGCCAGAATTTGGCAGTCTATCGTGATATGAGTTATTGGCTGGTTAAGTAGTACAGGGTCACAAATTCAACTCCTTATAAAGCATATATTATTAGCTTAATTCAGCACCGATACTCTTGACCTGTTTCTTCATCAATACACTCATAAACAACCTCTTTACAGGACAGGAGAGTAAGAAGAATTAATAATAGGAAAGTAATTTTCTTCACTTTGGTTTTTAAATACTATAGAGTCTACTTTTCTTAATAATGGTTTAAAATGGACATAACTTTAGGTTTCCACAACCCAAATAACTTTAAGATGTTTAATTGTATAAGATTTGAAAATTTTAAAACACCTTGAAGCCGCACCATTTTCATTCCAACGAAAAAATAGTATTATTCTTTTAATACTGTGGCTTTTGCCCTTTGGGACCCTTTGGTTATTTCTTTACTTAATAGTGTTTAAAAAATTGAATTATAAAAAGTAGTAGTTCTTAAAATTTTGTTGGTTTTCTTTCATTCGGATAGTCCCTTCAAATCCTGAATGTTGTTTCTAAAACTTTTCAGCTATCCTTTTTTTGATAGAAACAATCATAACAACCTATTCCTTTGTCTGTTGGTAATTTCCGAAATATGTTTAATTCGGTAAAATCTGTGCTTTAAATATTTGCAACTATAATGTTATTGGATTATTAATTAGTATTTCCTGTTAATACTGTAGTTTTTACCCTTTGGGACACTTTGGTTATTTCTGCACACAATAGTGTTTAAAAGATTAGATTGATAAGACCCGTATATTTACGGGTCCTAACAACCTTCAACCTTCCTACGCCACGAATTTGTATACTCCTTGACGAACCTTCTCAATAACTCCTCGCTTCAGGGCATCCCTACGATGGTTATCAAGCTGTCAACCACCTCAAATAAACAATAAATAAAATTTGGGGAGTAATACCTTATAAAAACAAATAACCCCTTGAAAATCAAGGGGTTACAATTTAAAAAGTCGGGGTGGCAGGATTCGAACCTGCGACCTCCTGCTCCCAAAGCAGGCGCGATGACCGGGCTACGCTACACCCCGAAAATTTGTGCGGAGAGACTGGGACTCGAACCCAGGCAGCACTTACGCGCTGACAGATTAGCAATCTGCTCCGTTACCACTCCGGCACCTCTCCAATCTGATTTAACCTTTGGTATAAAGGTGGGCGCAAAAATATTGTTTAAGGTCGATTCTAACAAGAAAAAAGAGAGAAATTTTACTATTCTGGATATTCTACTCGAACATGGTAGATATTGGTCAGTTTTTTCTTGAGAACTGCCTTAATAATTTCGATTTCTTTTAGGGTAATGGTTGCGGCTGAGTACTGTCCTCCTTCTAGCTGTCCAGAGATAATCCGCTCGACAAATTGGTCTAGAGTTGGGTAATCGGGTTGTTTCAAACTTTTGCTCGCAGCCTCTACGGCGTCACACATCATGAGAATAGCTGTTTCCTTTGAAAAAGGAATCGGTCCTAGATACCTAAAATCCTTTTCATTCGCCTCCCCTTCCTCTTCGAGCTGCTTTTTATAGAAGTAATAGACAAGGCTATTACCATGGTGAGTTCGAATAAAATCAATCACACGATCAGGTAGGTTATTTTTACGCGCGATTTCGATCCCGTGAATTACGTGTCTTCTGATGATATGTGCACTCTCTGAAGGAGTTAGATCTTCGTGAGGGTTTGCTCCTTGTATTTGATTTTCGGTGAAGAATTCTGGAGCTGAGAGTTTACCAATATCATGATAAAGCGCCCCTACCCTGAGTAAAAGACTGTTGGCCCCTACGGCATTCGCTGCGGCTTCACACAGATTAGCTACTTGTAATGAATGGTTAAAGGTTCCCGGTGCTTTATCAGACAACTCTTTTAATAGTTTTGAGTTGGTGTCTGAAAGTTCTAGAAGGGAAACATCCGAAACTAAGCTAAACAACTTTTCATAGAGATAAATTAACGGCTGAGAGAATAGCGTGAGCATCCCATTCAATACAAATAAGATCAACACCCAAAGGTCGATGGCTAAAATGGCCCCTCCCCTCAATCCATGAAACGCCACATAGGAAATAATGTACACCAGTGTAACGAAGAATGCGGCAGCGAATAAATTAGTTCGCTTATGCAATTCATTAGAACCTAGCATCACTACAATACCTGCCGAGAGTTGTAAAAACAAGAACTCATAGGCATTAGGAAGCACCATCCCCAAGATCAACAAAGTCATTAGATGTACAAACAATGCTAACCTCGCATCAAAGAAGTTCTTTAACACTAAGGGCAATATTGAAAGTGGGGCTAAATAAACGAATCGTTCGTCTATTTTGGTTAGCACTAATACTAGCGATACCATCAGTAAGATATTGAAGAAAATAAATGTTAACTGATTGGTATTTTGATACATATCGAGACGATACTTCTTCAGATAAAGTAAAAGCAGTAATAATAATAACGCGATTAAAATCCCATATGCTCCGAGAAGATAATAGGTGTTTGATTCTTGCCATTGTTCTGACTTGTATTGGGTACGTAGCGATTCGATGATCTGAAAGGTGACATCATCAATAACCTCGCCCTTGGCGATAATTAGTTTACCTTCAAAGACGATTCCCCTAGTAAGAGATAATTGGCTAAGCTGAGTCTGAAATGCGTTTTCGGTGAGTGTTTCCTCAAGAATTAAATTCGGGCGTATACTTTGAACTAAAATTGCTTTTAACGGTTCTATGACTGACGACTCCACTCCTTTGAATTCAAGACGATTCACACGTTCTTTCAAGTTGTCAGTGCCTATAAATTTATCTATTGCAATGGTTTCGGCCTGATTATTCTTAACCACCTTGATTCGATCTGACGGAAAAGAACCATTGATCACCCCATTCTTATAGATTGCATCAAAGGCAAGCTCTAAGGAGTTTAGCCATAAATTAAACCTGCTATTACCCACAGAGATCTTTGGGAAAATTGATTCGAGACGATCTGACAAAAAGGATCGTTCCGTAGCAACGATTTCATCATCATAACGGTAGTAAAAAGTCTTTTCTCTTAATAAGGCATCACGCTCCTCCTGAATTTGGGTATCAGTTTTTTTTATTTCAAAGTCGAAGGGGGCATACAGGTTTTCATAATTCCAAGGTCTCCCCTTGGCGTACTGATAATTAAAGGTTACTTGGGATGGAAAAATCCAAAGTAAAAAGGCGACCGCAGCAACATGAAGTAACACGGTAAATAAAAAAGTTCTTCGCTTTTGAACTTGCTGATGAGATGCAGACATAGTGACGGTCAAGTATTCTTCAAAAATAGAAAATATTGTTTTTTAGTATTTTCGTAATCCTAACGATTTCTCAATCCATTGAAACAGACTCACGGCATTTGCGGACTAAGTGTTATTAATGTTTATAAAACCCCTAGCGAGTCAAGCGAAATCGTTAATCAGCTTTTATACGGAGACCATTTTACGCTGATTGAGGTTAAAAAATTCTGGTCTAAGGTCAGGTTTGAATACGACGAATCTACTGGATACATTTTAAACAGTCTCTATGCTACTATCGATTCAGATTTAGCCAAAGAGCTCGATGATTTCTCGAAAGCAGTGTACAATCGGCATTTGACGAATTATGCACTTTTAGAAAATCAGCAGTTGCTACCGATTCTAATTGGATCTAGAATGGATATTATGTCTATTCTAGGACATGAGAATAAAGAACCAGAGGAACCTACTCCATCTGATTTAGTCGAATCGGCCTTAAGGTATACCTATGCACCCTATATGAAGGGAGGTAGATCACCATTTGGAATAGATGCTGATGGGTTCACCCAAATTGTGTATAAAACCGCACAGAAGTGGTTGCCCAGAAATCTTGAGCAGCAAGCTAAAGAAGGAGTTCCGCTTTCATTTTTAGAGGAGAGCACTCCGGGAGATCTTGCTTTTTTCGATGATGAAGAAGGTGAATTAATTCACGTGGGTATTCTATTAAAGAACAACTATATCATTCATGCACATGGTTGTGTACGAATTGATCGAATCGATCATACGGGAATATTCAATCCTCATACCAATCAATACACTCATAAACTACGAGTAATTAAAACGCTCAGTCAATAAAAAAGCCCTCGTAAAGAGGGCTTTTAAAAATACGTTGGCAATCAGAATTACTGTTGTAGCATTCCAAGTATGCGCTTGAAATTTTCGTTGTCTCCTAGTGCTCCGTATATGTTCTTCAACTGATTAAGAAGCTCCTGATTCCCAGGAAGCTTCTCTAGAGAAGCTTCGAGAACTTTAGCTCCTTCCATGAAGAACTCCTCTTTCTGCTTCTTAAGAGCATCATACTTATCAAGGTCAGAAGATTTACTTGACATCGCGAGCTCGTTCATTTGATCCACTAGGGAGTTTCCTTCATTGATGTAAGTCGTTGAAAGGTTTAAGGTAGCATTGATATAGGTCGGATCTATTTCTAGAGCACGATAGAAAGCAGCACGAGCTTCTTCCATATTGTTTTGCTCCATCGCAATTACCCCAATATTATATTGAAGATCAGGGTTAGTAGGATCCATCGCAGAAGCTTCCTCCATTAAAGACTTAAATTTCTCAGGTTGACCCATCGTGTAATACAGGTTAGCTTTGTTTAAAATAAGTGCTACATCTCCAGGATTTTGTGCAATGGCGTCTTCGTAAGCAGCTAAAGCCTCCTCATTGCGTCCTTCTTGCTGGTAGATCAGCGCGATGTTCTTAACCACCTCAGAACGCTTCGATGGAGTCACTTCATCCTTAGGATCTTTATGAGTACCTGCTTTTACATAAAGGTCACGTGTAGCCTCGTCAAAATATTCTAACTCAGAAGAGGCTATGTTGATAGCAGCAAAACGCTTTTCACTTCCGTCGTAGTTCATCTCCTTAAGACGAACATAGATCTCTAACGCTTTGTCATAGTCTTTTGCATTAACCGCAGATCCCGCTGCATAATAAAGATAAATGGTATCCTTAGGGCTTAAGCGATAAGCTAAGTCTAATTTATCCGCAGCAAGCGCATAGTCTGATGTTTGCTGAGCTTCTACTGCAGCATTAACTAAATCGTTAGAAATCGTTTTTAAAGCCTGGTTCGCCTCTTCGATATATTTTATAGCATTCATTGCAACGATTGCCTCATAACTTTCAATTGCAGGATCGTAATCTCCCTCACCTGTTTGAGCTAATTGAAGGCTCGCTTGACCATAAAGTGCATAAAAATTAGCTTTAATCTTGTCATCAGCAGATTTAGCAATTTCAGCGATTGGATTTAACGCTTGAATAGCAGAAGCAGCATCTCCTTTTTTTAATGCTTTAGTAGCCGCTTTCAACTCATCTTTCTGGGCGTTAACAGCTAATACTGAAAGCATTGAAGCTGCAACTAAAAAGTATTTTCTCATGTTTTTTTTGAATTAATGGAGCGCAAGTTAGTTTTCTTCACTCGTTTTACCAATAGATTCGTCGGTTGAATTATTCGTTTCATCAACATTAATATCTCTTATCTCATCTTCATCTACCACATCCTCTTCTTTCACCACTTTGGCAACAGCAGCAATCTCATCATCAGCGCGAAGGTTAATAACCTTCACCCCTTGAGCAGCTCTACCCATAACACGTAGATCTTCTACTGAAATTCGGATCGCTACACCTGAGCGATTGATAATCATCAGATCATCTGCATCCGTTACCGATTTAATAGCAACAAGGTTTCCGGTTTTTTCGGTAATTGTAAGCGTTTTAACACCCTTTCCTCCACGATTGGTAATGCGATAGTCTTCAAGTTCAGAACGCTTACCGTATCCCTTTTCAGAAACCACCAGTATATTCTCCTCGAGATTGTTTACCGCTACCATACCGATTACTTCATCCGTTTCATTAGCTAAGGTCACCCCACGCACTCCTGAAGCATTTCTACCCATCGGTCGTGTTTTGCTCTCTTCGAAACGGATAGCCTTACCTGATTTAAGACCGAGGATTACTTGGCTTGAACCTGTGGTAAGTTTAGCCTCGAGTAGTTCGTCTCCTTCACGAATAGTAATTGCATTAATACCACTCTGTCTAGGTCTTGAGTATTGTTCTAATACCGTCTTTTTAACCACCCCTTGTTTGGTTGCCATGATTACATAGTGGTTATTTACGTAATCTTCGTCTTTGAGATCTTGGGTACAAATTACCGCCTTAATACGGTCTTCATTCTCAATTTGAATCAAATTCTGAATCGCTCGACCCTTAGAAGCTCTTGAACCCTCAGGAATTTCAAAAACTCTTAACCAATAACATTTTCCTAATTGAGTAAAGAAGAGCATGTATTGGTGGTTCGTTCCAACAAATATGCTTTCAAGAAAATCTTCATTTCGAGTAGCAGATGCTTTCTGGCCCACTCCTCCTCTATTCTGAGTCTTGTATTCAGCGAGAGGTGTTCTCTTGATGTATCCTGCATGAGAAATAGTAATAACGACTTGCTCATCAGGAATCATGTCTTCAATTCTAAAGTTTCCGCCAGAATAATCAATCTGAGAGCGACGCTCATCACCGAATTTCGATCCGATTTCTTCGAGCTCTTCAACGATGATATCCATTCTGCGCTCTTCGCGAGCAAGAATATCCTTTAAATCGGCTATGGTAGCCATCAATTCCTCATACTCAGCGCGAAGCTTATCTTGCTCAAGACCTGTTAACTGACGTAGTCTCATTTCAACAATCGCCTTGGCCTGTGCCTCTGAGAGCTCAAAGGTTTCTATCAGTTTCTCTCGAGCCTCTTCCACATTCGCTGAACCTCTGATGATAGCAATAACCTCATCTATATTATCAGAAGCAATGATTAATCCCTCAACGATGTGAGCTCGCTCCTCTGCTTTATTCAATTCAAACTGAGAACGACGAATAACTACCTCATGACGATGCTCCACGAAATGATGGATCATGTCTTTTAAGTTTAATAACTGAGGACGTCCTTTAACAAGAGCAATATTGTTTACACTAAAAGAAGATTGTAGCGCAGTGTACTTATAGAGCATATTAAGTACAATGTTTGGTATCGCATCACGCTTCAAAACATAAACGATACGCATCCCATTTCGATCTGACTCATCTCTGATCGCCGAAATGCCTTCAATCTTTTTGTCGTTAACAAGATCCCAGGTCTTTTTGATCATGTCGGCCTTATTCACTTGATAAGGGATCTCAGTAACTACAATAGATTCTTTACCTTGAACCTCTTCGATTACAGCCTTACCACGAATGACTACTCGACCTCTTCCTGTTTCAAAGGCTTCTTTAACCCCGTCATATCCATAAATGGTACCACCGGTAGGAAAGTCTGGAGCTTTGATATACTGCATTAAACCTTCGATAGAAATATCCCGATTTCTCACATAGGCAATGGTACCTTGCACAACCTCAGTAAGATTATGCGGAGGCATATTCGTAGCCATACCTACTGCAATACCTGCAGCTCCATTAACCAACAGGTTTGGGACTCTTGCAGGAAGCACCTTAGGCTCTTTGAGCGTATCATCAAAGTTTAGCTGATGATCAACAGTATCCTTGTCAATATCGGCAAGCATTTCTTCAGCGATCTTTCTCATTCTCGCCTCAGTGTAACGCATTGCTGCTGGCGAATCACCATCAACAGAACCGAAGTTACCCTGACCGTCAACAAGCATATATCGCAAGCTCCATTCTTGAGCCATACGTACCATAGTGTCATATACCGAAGTATCACCGTGTGGGTGATATTTTCCAAGTACCTCTCCTACAATTCTTGCTGATTTTTTGTATGCCGAGTTCGAGCGAACTCCGAGCTCATGCATTCCGTATAAAACGCGGCGGTGAACGGGTTTTAAACCATCTCTTACATCCGGTAATGCTCTTGAAACAATAACAGACATCGAGTAATCGATGTAAGCTGACTTCATTTCGTCTTCAATATTAATCGAAATGAGCTTTTCTCCTTCGTTCATTGATCTACAGTATTTGCTTATAAGTTAATAGGCCAATTTACGATTAATGACTAGCGAGATGGACGAATTTAACAGGGTTTAATCAACTATTTATCAACAAACCTGAAAAGCTGTCAGGTGAATAAATCAGGGCATAAAAATTGAATAATGGTAATAAGATTTATTAATTTAGAGATTTAATCGCGGTAGTATGGACGATAATTTTTCACCGAGAGTCAAAGAGGTTCTCTCCCACTCTAAAGATGAGGCCCTTAGATTAGGGCATGACTTTATTGGAACCGAGCATTTGCTTTTAGGCATTCTAAAAGATGGTAGCGGAAAAGCGATCAGTATTCTTGATCAGCTCGATATCGATTTAGACCATCTCCGTAGAAAGGTAGAAATACTTAGCCCGAGTAATACTGAAGGGTTGACGAGTAATGACAAAAAAAACTTACGGTTAACTCGTCAGGCTGAACGCGCCATTAAAACGACCTTTTTGGAGGCTAAATTATTCCAAAGCACCACCATCAATACCGCGCATCTTTTACTCTGTATTCTTCGAAACGAAAACGATCCTACTACGCGTTTAATGCAGAAAATGAAAGTGGATTATGACACGGTTAAGGAGCAATTCAAGTCGATGATTACTCAAGATGAAGATTATCTAGATAGCCCGTCCGCTGAGTCGTTTTCAGAGTCTTCTGACATTCCTGAAGATGAAAACGCATCCAATAAGGCCTCGAGTACTTCAAAGAAAGGGGTGAAATCAAAAACCCCGGTTCTAGATAATTTTGGAAGAGATTTAACCAAACATGCCGAAGAAAACAAGCTAGACCCGGTAGTAGGTCGATCTAAAGAAATTGAACGAGTTTCTCAGATCTTAAGTCGTAGAAAGAAGAACAATCCACTACTCATTGGTGAACCCGGTGTAGGGAAAAGCGCAATTGCTGAAGGGCTTGCACTCCGTATTGTTCAAAAGAAAGTATCCCGTATTCTTTACAATAAAAGGGTAATTACGCTTGATTTAGCATCACTGGTAGCAGGCACGAAGTATCGCGGTCAATTTGAAGAGCGCATGAAAGCAGTTATGAATGAACTCGAAAAAAATAGAGACATTATTCTATTCATCGATGAAATTCACACTATTGTAGGTGCTGGAGGAGCTACAGGAAGTCTAGATGCATCAAACATGTTTAAGCCAGCCCTTGCACGAGGTGAGGTACAATGCATTGGAGCCACCACCCTTGATGAATACCGTCAGCACATCGAAAAAGATGGAGCTTTAGAACGTCGTTTTCAAAAGGTCATTGTGGAGCCAACCTCTATCGATGAAACCATTGAAATCCTTCAAAATATCAGAGAACGTTACGAAGATCATCATAATGTTCGCTATACAGATGAAGCCTTAGCTGCATGCGTTAGTCTAACGAACCGATATATTAGCGATCGTTTTCTCCCCGACAAAGCAATCGACGCTTTAGACGAGGCTGGATCTCGTGTGCACATTATTAACATGAATGTTCCCAAGCAAATTCTTGAACTAGAGAAAAAGCTTGAGGATGTTCGCGTTCTTAAAAACGAGGTCGTAAAAAAACAGCGCTATGAAGAGGCCGCTAAATTGCGAGATGACGAGAAGCGTTTAGAAAAAGAGCTGGAAGATGCTCAGACTGCATGGGAAGAGGAAAGTAAGCAACACCGAGAAATAGTCGACGCAGAGCAAGTAGCTGATGTCGTATCGATGATGAGCGGTATTCCCGTTACCAAAATCGCAACGGCAGAAAGCAATAAACTAGCAAAACTCCCCAATGTTTTAAAAAAGAAATTAATTGGTCAAGACGATGCAGTAGACAAAGTTGCACGTGCTATTCAGAGAAATAGAGCCGGTTTAAAAGATCCAAATAAACCCATCGGATCCTTTATATTTTTAGGTCAAACAGGGGTTGGTAAAACACAACTAACTAAGGTTTTAGCGAGAGAACTTTTTGATAGTGAAGATGCGCTTATCCGAATTGACATGAGCGAATACATGGAGAAGTTTGCTATTTCGAGATTAGTCGGTGCACCTCCGGGATATATCGGATATGAAGAAGGAGGACAACTCACTGAAAAGGTGAGAAGAAAACCTTATGCGGTTATCCTTCTTGACGAAATTGAAAAAGCACATCCGGATATTTTTAATATGCTTTTACAGGTTTTAGACGATGGGTATCTAACCGATAGTCTAGGCCGTAAAATCGACTTTAGAAATACAATTATTATCATGACTTCAAACATTGGTGCTCGACAGATCAAAGATTTCGGTCAAGGAGTCGGGTTTGGAACTGCAGCCAAGAAAGCTCAAGAAGGAGATCACAATCGCGGAGTCATTGAAAAGGCCTTGAAAAAAGCTTTTGCGCCTGAGTTTTTGAATCGTATTGACGACGTTGTGGTATTTAATGCCTTAGAAAAAGAGGACATCCACAAAATCATCGATATTGAGCTTAAAAATGTTATTCATCGTATCGAAGATTTGGGCTACAAAATTGAGCTGTCCAAAGAGGCGAAAGAATTTATTGCTGACAAAGGATTTGATAAGCAATATGGTGCGCGTCCGCTTAAAAGAGCAATCCAAAAGTATATCGAAGACTTGTTAGCTGAAGAGATAGTAAATAATCGTTTAACTGAAGGCGATCAAATCATTTTAGACTTCGAAGACTCAAAAGAGAGTCTCGTGGTTCAACGATCTACTACTACCGAAAGTGCCGATTAAAGATTAAACAAAATGCAGCGTTTCGACAGATCTGCTGAAGAAGAAGTAATAATTCTAGATTCTAAATAGAATTATGTTAAAAAGAGTACAGGTTTCTGTACTCTTTTTTTGTTTTGAAGTACTTTGCTCGCTTAGAATTCATCAATCATGATCGTATTAAAATTTGGAGGTAGTTCTGTAGCCGATTCAGAACGCCTTGACAAGGTGGTAACTATTATAAAATCCCATGCCGCGAATGACCGTGTTACGGTTGTTGTTTCAGCATTCGGAAATACCACTAACTTTTTAACTACGGCCCTTGAATCGGCTTCTAGGCAAGATAAGGAGTACTTGGATTCACTTGAGAGTGTCTTTACCAAGGTAGATGCCATTTCTGAGAATCTTGAACTCTCTGAGTTCACCACAAAAGCAATTACAAGATACAAAGAGGAGCTTTCGAAGATGTTAGAAGGCGTATTTTTAACCAGAGAAGCAGGGCCGCGAATTACCGATAAAATATTGGGAACAGGCGAGCTTTTTTCTTCCTTGCTCTTAACCGAAAAACTCAATGGCTCAGGAAGCCCGGCGATTTGGAAAAACTCTTATCAATTTATTACGGTAAGTGACGAAAACGGTGAGAGAAAGGTGATGCAAAAATCATCTTATCGTTCGATGCAAAATCTGCTAGAACACCATGAGATTGTGGTTCTTCCAGGTTTTATTGCAAGTACTGAAAACGGGGTTCCCACCACTCTAGGACGAGGAGGATCTGATTTTTCAGCCGCCCTTTATTCAGCAGGACTAGAAGCAAGTAAACTATTTATCTATACCGACGTAAGTGGGATATACACCGCTGACCCGAGAGTCGTAAAACAAGCACGACCCGTAGAAAAGCTTTCTTATCGCGAAGCCTTAGAGTTATCACATTTTGGGGCTAAGGTATTGTACGCTCCATCAGTACAACCAGCTTTTGAAAAAAAGATTCCGATTTACATCAAGAATACCTTTGAACCCGATGCTCCAGGAACGCTAATTCAGGATCTTTCATCTGACAAGAACACAACCACCGTAAGTGGTATCACCCATTTAGAGTCGATTTCTTTAATTACCATTGAGGGAGCCGGTATGATTGGTCGTTTCGGATTCGCTAAACGCTTTTTCGAAGCCATAGGCAATGAAAGAATTAATATCATTCTAATTACCCAAGCCTCTTCAGAATATTCCTTATGCGTAGCGGTAGCTACCGAAGATGCACATCGGGCAAAAGCAGTAATCGATAGAGAATTTGCGCTAGAGATCGAGACCCGCAGAATACAGCCAGTTACCGTAGTCTCAGACTTAAGTATCGTTGCCCTTGTAGGAGAGCAAATGAAGAGTCATACTGGAGTAAGTGGCAAGCTTTTCAGTAGTCTAGGAGCCAATAACATCAACATTGTAGCGATCGCACAAGGTTCTTCAGAGCGAAACATCTCTTTTGTCATTGAACAAAAGAATGTCAAGAAAGCGCTGAATACCATTCATGAGCGCTTCTTTGAACGACAACGAAAGCAAGTAAATCTATTTGTTGTTGGTGTTGGAACCGTTGGCTCTCGCCTATTGAATATTCTTAACAATCAAAAGGAGCATTTGCTCGAAAAACTATCGATTGACCTTCGCGTTGTGGGAATTAGCAACTCTAGAACGATGAGCTTCATACCTGGCGGGCATAACCTAGAAGATTGGAAGCAACCGCTAGAGTCAGGGAAGCCAGCAAGCATAGAGTCATTCATAAATACCATAGCAGAGCTCAATCTACGTAACAGCATTTTTATTGACAATACAGC
>DAIPYN010000012.1:33989-37347 GCA_036782715.1 Flavobacteriaceae bacterium | reverse complement strand
AGAAATCGTCTAACCCTCAAAATTTGGGATAACTTTGCACTACCTAATCATCGTAGTACAATGGATATTCAATTTAACAGCAAAGAAATTCTAACGGCGTCAATGATTCTTTTCGCCGTGATCGATATTCTTGGTTCAGTACCCATCATTATTTCATTACGAAAAAAAGTAGGGCACATTCAGTCTGAAAAAGCCTCTATCGTAGCTGGGATTATCATGATTGCCTTTCTTTTTATTGGAGAGAAAATCCTGAGTCTGATCGGTATTGATGTGAATTCATTTGCCGTGGCCGGTGCGTTTGTAATTTTCTTCTTAGCCCTTGAGATGATTTTAGGGATAAGCATTTTCGGCGAAGAAGCGCCTGAGACGGCTTCGGTAGTACCTATTGCGTTTCCGCTAATTGCTGGTGCAGGCACCATGACATCCATTCTATCACTACGGGCAGAGTATGATGTTCAAAACATTATTGTCGCTATCATTTTTAACCTAATTGTAGTCTATGTGGTCTTAAAATCTTCGAAACATATCGAGAAGGTTCTTGGCAATAATGGGTTAACCGTTATTCGAAAGGTATTTGGAATTATTCTACTCGCTATCGCTGTAAAACTTTTTGCTGCAAATGCACCACAACTTTTTTAAATAGAATACTATGAACAAGATTGTCTCTTACATCATCATATTTATTGCCTTAGGGTTAGCTGCATTCAATGTCTATCACATTGATTTTAACAGCATGTGGGCAGATGATTCTAGAACGGCTATTTACGGAGTGTTAGTTTCATTAATCGTAATACTTATTGTACTGATTAATCTTCAATCTCTGAAAGTGAAGGAGAAACTGAAATAGGACTCTAAACCACCCTATTCACCAAGCACTACTTTTCTGCATCTAACTGCACGACCTCAACCCCGGCTTTTTGAAGAAATTCTAATCCGGTAGTGTCTTTATAAGCCTTGTCGTAGACGAGTCTTTTGATTCCCGCCTGATAAACTAGCTTGCTACATTCACGACATGGAGAAAGAGTTAGGTATAGGGTGGCGCCTTTACAAGATTGTGTTGAACTTGCAACCTTCAAAATAGCGTTGGCTTCAGCATGAAGCACATACCATTTCGTATAGTTTTCTTCGTCCTCACAAGGGTTTTCGAAACCGGTGGGAGTTCCATTGTATCCGTCAGAAATGATCATACGATCTTTTACAATAAGTGCTCCAACTTTTTTGCGAGTACAGTGAGATAATTCGCTCCAACGCTTTGCCATTGCGAGGTAGGCAAGATCGTATTTCTGTTGTTTTTTTGCTTCCATTAGAATGGCCAGTTACCTACAGCTATTTTGATTGACAGAATCAATACAAAGGCTGAAAGAATTCGTAAGATAAGAGGCTTTCGTTCATTAGCCAAGAGCGCAATCAAAAGTGTCAATAGCAAGGTTGACGTGATGACAATAATTTGAGCCAACTCAATACCCAAAGTAAACCCAGTAAGTGCGGTAAGCTTACTCGATTCTCCACTCATGATCATTCTGAAATAATTAGAAAATCCGAACCCGTGTATCAACCCAAAGAACACCGTTGCAGCAAGTTGAATATGATAGGATCCTCCCGATTGACCAATGGTAATTAAGTTGTGAATTGCAGTGAGCACGATGGTTACAGGTATTAGGAATTCAATGATTCCTGCATCGACACTCATTACATTAAAAGCGGCTAAGGCGAGTGAGAAGCAATGCGCCAAGGTAAAGGCCGTTGCCAGCACTAATAGTTTAGAAAAAGACTTAAATAGATATGGCAGGGCAAGGGCAAACATGAAGAGTACGTGATCGTATCCGTTGGGATCTAGCACGTGTTTGATTCCCAGTTCAAAGTAAAAAAACAGTGTGTCCATTATTTAATTCCTCGTTCTTTTTGAAGCGTATCGTAAGCCTTTTGAATCTGCTTGAACTTCTCCTCTGCACCCGCTTTAAGGGCAGGATCATCGGTAATAACTTTATCAGGATGATAGGTTTTAGCTAAGCTACGGTACGCCTTTTTAATTTCATCATTGCTTGCAGAAGGTTCAATCCCAAGAATCTTATAGGCCTGATCAGAGCTATCTTCAAATAGAGCCCTTAGACGCTCCCATTGTTGTACTCCCAGATAACGAGCAATTTCAGCGAGTTTGTCGATTTCTGATTGACTAATACTGCCGTCAGACTTAGCAAGGTCAATTAGAAAGTATAAGATCTGTTCTCGTGTCGCATAGGAAGTATAAGATCGAAATGTGGAGGCAATTTTTGCCACGTTAATCTCGCTCTGATTGATTTGAGATTTAAAACTTCTGAAAACCTCATTGGCGCGCTGCACCCCATAGTTTCTGATAAAAAACTGACGAACATAGTCAAGCTCAGCCTGGTCTACTTTGCCATCGGCTTTGATGATTGCGGTCGCTAATGAAATGAGGTTGATACCAAAGTCAAAATCAATGGACCTCGAGTTACTAAAGGTTTTAACGGTAACGTTTGACTGAAACATTCTGCCAATAAAATAGCCCAGAATAGCCCCAGGAAAACGCAGCACAAAATAGCCGATAAAGGCTCCGATAATAGGTGCAATTGAACGCATGAGGGCAAAGATACACTTTTGAAAAACCCTATCTTTGTAGCCTAAATAAGCTTGATAAAAAATTTCAATATGATGTATCCAGAAGAACTTGTTTTACCCATGAAGCACGACCTAACAGTTGCTGGGTTTGAAGAGGTAGTGACCGCAGAGGCAGTAGAAACCGCACTTAATGCAGAAGGCACCACCCTTATCGTTATTAACTCTGTTTGTGGTTGTGCTGCTGCGAACGCTCGCCCTGCTGCAAAAATGAGTTTAGCACACCCTCATACTCCTGATCGTATTGTGACAGCTTTTGCAGGTTTCGATATTGAAGCGGTAAATAAAGCTCGTGAGATGATGGTCCCTTTTCCTCCTTCTTCGCCTTGTATGGCCCTTTTCAAAGACGGGGAGTTAGTACATATGATCGAGCGTCATCACATTGAAGGGCGTCCGGCGCAAATGATTGCTGACAATCTTAAAGGCGCTTACGACGAATTCTGCGCATAATTTATAATCACGTTTTGTGACTTAGAAACCACTCCGCATTGGAGTGGTTTTTTTATAGATTTACACCCATGAGAACACTGCTTAGCTACTTGCTATCTCCGATATTCTATCTAGCCTTTGGGCTTATTTTAGTCGTCTTTGATCCCTTACAAAGAATTACCCTAAAACTTTTCGGACATCGAGCGCACGACGCGATCATATCAGTCATTACAGGAAGTCTCACCCATTCGACTCGAATTTTAGGAGCTACCTATAAAGTTGAAGGAAGAGAGCT
>DAIPYN010000012.1:0-33889 GCA_036782715.1 Flavobacteriaceae bacterium | reverse complement strand
GTCATTTACCCAGAGGGCACAAGAAGTAGGAGCGGCTCTATGAAACCTTTTAAAACTGCTGGGGTTTCTGCCTTATTAGATGCTGCTCCTGATGCGCTTTTAGTACCTC
This sequence comes from Flavobacteriaceae bacterium, assembly GCA_036782715.1. Lineage (GTDB taxonomy): Bacteria > Bacteroidota > Bacteroidia > Flavobacteriales > Flavobacteriaceae > UBA3478. The sequence continues at coordinate 33,780 of DAIPYN010000012.1, read as the reverse complement.
TTACCATTAATAGAGCTTATCAGTTTACTAGTAAGGGTCTTTTCCCATTACAAGTTGGTGTTCGAATGGAGTACATCGTACACGAACCCATCGAGAATACCGGAGACAACAACGCAATGATCGCACAAGCAGAGGCTGCAGTTCGTTCGGCTTTGAAAGAATAAAAAAACGCCCCGAAGGGCGTTTTGTATTAAAGATTTGCACGGTGCCAACCTTCTCGGTAAGGCTTGGTAACAAACTGATTGGCTTCTTCAAGATTGGTAATACGCATGTCTTCACCATTCCAGTAAAGCTTACGACGACCAAAGTAGTCGAAACGACCGTTTTCATTCTCGCGACGCATCTGATGTGCGCGGATTGCGATGTTCCCCATAAGCACCGTTTCAGTGAATGGTCCTGCATATTCGAATGACGAAGTAAGCGCTTTATGCTGGTCAGAACCGTATCCGGCCTTAACTGCTTCTGTCCAAGAAGCATTGTGGATTAAGTCTAGGTTGCCTTGGGCATCTGTATCGAAGTGCTCCACCTCTCTGCCTTCGATGAATAGTTTCGGATGATTACCATACGTATCTACAGTAATGATTCCTTTACTACCAATCATCATCACTCCGCTCGAATCTGGAACAAAATTATTTTCTACTAGTAAGTCTGGAAGTGCAGGCTGAATTCCTCCGTCAGTCCATTCAAAAACAACTCCGCCAGGGAAATCAATCGTTACTCGGGTAGAGATTGGGCAAGCCTCGGGAGTGTAATCTGGAGTCCACATTCTAGAGTAGACATCGGCTACACTAGCTTGAACCGCTACAGGATAGCCTAGCCCAAGGGCTTTATACGGTGCATCAAAAAGGTGACAACCCATGTCTCCTAGTGCGCCAGTACCGTACTCCCAGAAACCTCTCCAGTTAAATGGGTGGAGATTAGGCGTATAAGGGCGATTACTCGCTGGGCCTAACCAAAGATCCCAAGCTACGTCTTCAGGAAGTGCTTGTTCGTCGGCCTCTGGCATCGAAATACCTTGTGGCCATACGGGGCGGTTCGTCCAAACATTCACGTGTTTTACCTCACCTACAATTCCTGAGTCAATCCATTCTTTCACTTTCACAACGCCTTGATTCGAACCTCCTTGGTTACCCATTTGAGTTACAACACGTTGTTCTCTGGCAGTTTCTGTAAGCAATCTTGCCTCAGCAATAGTATGAGTTAACGGCTTTTGAACATACACTGCCTTACCCTGCATCATGGCATCGTAAGTCATCACCGCATGGGTATGATCAGGAGTACTAATCGTCACCGCGTCAATACGTTCTTTATCTAAAAGCACTCGATAGTCATGATAGAACTTTGCCTTAGGGTGATCTGCCATAGCGCGAGTCGCCTGCTTAGGATCGATGTCGCAAAGGGCGACAATACGGTTCGTTCCACTGTTGTAGGCGTTGGTCAAGTCACTGTAACCTTTTCCTCCGGCTCCAAAGGCAGCAATTCTCAATTGATCACTTGGGGCGATAAACCCAGGCCCTCCTAAAACGTTTCTTGGAACAATAAAGAACCCTGCGCCTGCAGCAGCAGATTTCTTCAAGAAGTCACGTCTTGAATTCTTAGCATTTGACATAATAAGTGCAATAGTTTAGTTAAGTGTCCTTGAAAGTAGTAAAAAAAGGAGCAAATCCGAAGATTTTAACTTAACGCATCAAAACTAACGGTGAACTGAGATCCTTCTCCTAATACCGATTGACAGTCAATGGTCCCTTGATTTTGTTCAACACTCGCTCGAACAATCGCTAATCCAAGACCCATTCCGCTCGTTTTTGTAGTAAATCGCGGCTCAAAGATTCGATGCTGTACCTCCTCGCTCATACCCACCCCATTATCAATGACGCTAAGCACAAACTTCTGTTCATCGCGATGCACTCGAATGGTTACTTCTGGGTTTTCAGTTTCTTTACAAGCCTCAATAGCGTTCTTAACGAGATTGTTTACGATTTGTGTGAGCTGAGACCCATCGACGTAGAGTAAGATCTCTGCTTCGCTAGTTTCAAAACGAATGAAGCTTTCGGTGAATACCTGCACTGCTCCTTGAACTACTGAAACTCCGTTGATCTGATCTCTTTTAAGCTCAGGCATCTGTGCAAAATCAGAAAAAGCAGTGGCAATCCTATTTAGAGTTGAGATTTGCTGGAGCATGGCCTTCGAGAATTCTTTGAGCTGAGACTTAGCATCCTTAGCTTTTGGATCAAAACTCATTTCAAACTGTTGAACCTGAAGCTGCATTGGAGTAAGCGGATTCTTAATTTCGTGAGCTACTTGACGAGCCATTTCTTTCCATGCTTTATCTCTTTCTGATCGCGCTAGCTTTTGAGCACTATCATAAAGTTCGTCAATCATCCGATTATAGGCCTCAATGAGTGAATCGAGTTCAATACTTCTTGTTTTGAGCTCAATTTTTTCTGCATATCCTAAACCCGTTTCTGCTAGGTGATGGGCAACCTCCTTCATTGGGTTGGTGATATATCTGGCAATAAAATATCCGACCACAAGTGCTACGGCAAGAATAAGTGCATATACGATCCCTATGCGCTCTAAGAACTCTTTGAGCTCATACTCATTAAAGGAGTTATCTTCAAAATAGGGCAGGTGCACAATGGCGAGAGGCACATTTTTGTTTTTCAAGAAAAAGAACGAAGAAAGCACCGATCGGCCCTCATTGACCTCTTCGACGACAAAGCGTTCGTTGTCCATCACTCGCTCGAGTAAGGGGCGAAAGAGTTGCCTAGGCACCTCTCTTCTCGATGACTTGATTAAATCTCCTTCGATAGAATAAAGGGTGAAATCGACTCCCTGTATTTCTGAAATTTGGCCCACCGCTTCGTTGAAAATTCGAGACATGTTCTCGTCGCTCAGCTTTAGGTAAGTACCCGAAATCACATTTTCAAGGCTCTTTAGCACCTGTTCTTCTTTACGCTCTAAACGATTTCTGTGATAGTCTGCCGATTGCTCCCGGTATTGGTATGAAGAGACTACCCCCGTAAAGACAAGAGCTAAGACTACGATGAGAATCATCGCGGCGAAAACTCGAAGCTGTAGACTCTTTAGATTTTTCACGCCTCGGGATTTTTATCTCTAATTCTCTTATAGATTTTAATCCCCATCATTAGCATTCCTACTAGTGCAAAGAAACCAACGGTTGCGAAGATCCAATTTAGCGCACTTTTTAGAATGACTAAAAACACCACGGCAAACAGAATAAGGGTAGAACCTTCATTAAACAACCGCATAAATTTCGATGAATACCTAAAGTGGTCACGCTGTAACTCTTTATAAATCTGATGGGTTTTCAAATGATAGGCAAAAAGTAATAGTACAAAAGTGAGTTTAACATGCATCCAGCTTTGTGACAACCATTCGGGCATCAGCGCTAAAAGACCAATCGCGAATAACGTGCAGAGTATTGCAGAAGGCCAAGTGATAATAAACCAAAGTCGCTTACTCATCAGCTTGAACTGCCCGGACAGAATCGACCGGGCGGGTTCTTCGCTCTCTTGCGCTTCAATATGATAGATAAACAACCTCGGCATATAGAATAGTCCTGCAAACCAGGTGACTACAAATATGAGGTGTAACGCCTTGATATAATTGTATGCTTCCAAGTGGCAAAGGTCGTTAATTCTACCTTAGTCTTTTAGCTGTAAAAAAGGCAACTGTTTCTGATTAAAGGCTTCGTTAAAAGCATCTATTTCCTTCTCAATGAGCGCGTCGAATCTAGCTAGCTGTTCTTCAATTTTAGTCGTCAATTCAGCCTTGACTGCACGGTCTTGAACCGTTGGGCCAAAGTCGTCGAGTGAAACCAATGAATTGAGGTGAGCCAGTTTGTTAGTCAGCCTAATCGGGAAGTTTAGTGGATCTTGACCGCTTCTGTTTTGGGTTTGATAAAGCGCTTTCTCCACTTCAGAGAATTGCTCTTTTAAATCCTTAGCCTTCGCTACTAAATCTTCGACTGAATCGTCTGAAGAATACGCACCAACAAAGGCGTCTAACTTCTTATTGATCGCTCTTATCTTTTTGATTGACTGGTGTGCAAGATCTACGGTAGTATTGATTTCAGTAATGAAGTCATACTGCTCCTGCATTTCAGCTACACTTGCTTCTGCTCTCGGATCTGCTAAAATTTCAAATTCCTCTGACTGAACTGAACCATTGTAGTTAAGATGCACGCCATAAGTTCCAGGAACCGCCTTTGGGCCTCCTAGATTCGCCCACCATAGAATCATGCCGGGTAATCGCTCTGCTCCCTTACCGCGAGTGTTCCAGTTGTGCGTGTTCGCACCTGTTTTAATACCTAACTTTTTACTTCTCTCCTTAGCGTCAGTACTGAAATGAGCAAGAGTATCTCCTGCCTTAGAGGTATAGGTTAAACTCACCTTGTCGGTCGGTTTAAGATCTTTAAAGTACATGTGCGTGGTGACTCCAGCAGGCAGATTTGTTCCTGCAGTGAGTGAAGCTCTACCTCCACCTCCTTTGGTACGGTAAGCGTCTTTAGGATCAAATAAAACAGCATCTTGTTTCATCGTTTGAGCATCTAACTGGTGAAGAACTGTTAGATCATCAATCATCCACAAGCTTCTACCTTGGGTAGCTACAATAAGACTGTTGTCTTTGATGTGTAAATCTGTAATTGGTACAATCGGTAGGTTTTTCTGAAAAGAATCCCAAGACTTTCCGTCATCAAAAGAAATATACATCCCCGTTTCGGTACCCGCATATAATAAACCTTGTCTCGCAGGATCTTCACGCACTACCCTGGTAAAATGTTCAGGGTCGATGCCCTTGGTAATTAGCTTCCAGCTCTTACCATAATCGGTAGTCTTATATAAATATGGAGTGAAGTCGCCTAACTTATATCGTGTTGCGGCAACATAAGCGGTTCCTTCGTCGAAAGCCGATGGTTCAATAGAATTAACCATGCTCCACTCAGGCATGTTCTTTGGAGTCACATTCTCCCAGGTTTTACCGCCGTCTTTGGTCAAATGAATCAATCCGTCATCACTTCCCACCCAAAGAAGGCCTTCTTTTAATGGGCTTTCATTGGCCGCAAAGATGGTGGCGTAGTACTCAACCCCTGTATTGTCTTGAGTGATAGGCCCTCCACTCGATACGAGTTTTGTGGGATCATTTCTGGTTAAATCATCGCTCAATAACTCCCAACTCTGACCCTCGTTAGTCGATAGATGAACATGGTTAGAGAACGTGTAAAGTTTTTTAGGATCATGCTTTGAAAAGATGATCGGAAAATTCCACTGAAAACGATACTTCATACCTTCAGCACCGTAACCCATTGGGTTATCTGGCCAAACATTAATGGCTCTAGTGGTGTTATTCGCATGATTTACTCGAGTTAAGAATCCTCCATAGCTACCCCCGTAAACAATATCATTATTAGTAGGATCAACGGCAATATGTGCAGACTCTCCACCTGCGGTCTCCTCCCAATCGTCTTCACCAATACTATAAGCATCAGAGCGATGACGAATTCGAATGGTCGAATTGTCTTGCTGTGCAGCATAAATGCGATACGGGAACGCGTTATCTGTAGTCACTCGGTAGAACTGAGCTGTAGGTTGGTTGTAATAAGTACTCCAGTTTTCGCCGGCACTGTAAGACACTTGTGCTCCTCCATCATCACCGATAATCATACGATTGTTATCTTCTGGAGCAATCCAAAGATCGTGGTGATCACCATGCGGTGCATTAAAGGTTTCAAAAGTCTTACCTCCGTCGTCAGAACGGTGATAACGAACATTTAAAACATAAACTCGGTCTGCATTTTGAGTATCTGCATACACTCTGGTATAATACCAAGCACGTTGGCGAAGCTTGCGTTCAGAATTTACATAAGACCAATTTTCACCTCCGTCATCAGAACGGTATAATCCTCCCTTGTCTTTGTGTTCTACAATTGCCCAAACTCGGTCTTTTTGAACGGGTGATACGGTAACTCCCATGATTCCTAAAGTACCTTTGGGGAACCCTGAGTTATCTGAAATCTGACTCCAGGTTTCACCCCCATCAACACTCTTCCAGAGTAATGAGCCTTCACCCCCACTACTTAGACTGTAGGGAGTACGCTGAACGCGCCAGGTAGAAGCGTATAAAACTCTTGAATTGTTGGGGTCCATAATCAAATCGACAGCTCCCGCCATATCGTTTACAAAAAGCACTTTTCTCCAAGTGTCACCACCGTCGTTTGACTTGTAGATTCCTCGCTCTGAAGTGGGCTTGTAAATATTTCCAAGTACTGCGGCATAAACCACATTTTCATTTTTAGGGTGAATGCGTATTCTAGGGATGTGACGACTGTTTGGAAGGCCTTTAAACTCCCATGATTTTCCGCCATCGACTGATTTGTAAATTCCATAACCCGAAGAAACGTTTCCTCTAACTGTTTTTTCTCCTCCACCTACATACATTACATTAGGGTCGCTCTCGGCAACGCTCACTGAACCGATACTTCCTCCGAAATATCCGTCAGAGATGTTTTCATAAGTTGCACCGCCATCAGTGGTTTTCCAAACGCCTCCTCCAGCTGCTCCGAAGAAAAAAGTATTTGGCTGACCAGGGATTCCTGTTACAGCCGCTGATCGACCTCCGCGAAAAGGGCCGATAAGTCGGTATTCAATACTGCCATGCATTAACTCATCAGGAGCCTGAGCAAAGAGCGCAGTACTGGCTAAAACAAATGCCGAAAGAAATTTAAAGAACTTCATTTGAGGTGAAATTTTACGTTAGTTCACCCAAATTAGAAAAAGATTCTCAATTCTAGGGAGAAAACCTTACGAGCTTTTCAAGGTTTTGCGTACTTCTTTGACTAAGAAATACGCTGTGATGATCGTAGCTAAAACATCGGCAATGAAGAATGACTGCCATACTCCTTGTTCTCCATAGAGTGCGGCCATCAGGTATAGCGTTGGAATAAAAAGGATGCCTTGACGAAGTAGAGTAAGCCATAAGGCGGGCCTCACTTTTCCTATAGCTTGAAAGTAGGCGGCGCCGATTAGTTGTAGTGCAATAATGGGAGTAGCGCCGAAAACCCATCGCATCGCCGTGCCCACTTTTTCGAGTACGATCGTATTAATGGCTAATTCTTCTACACTTAAATCAGGACGATTACTTAAAAATAGTTCTGCAATTTGGGTCGGAAACAGAAACAATAACACAAAGACCAAAGTGGCGAGTAGGGCTGCAAAGCCAATGGCCTTAACAATCGATTCTTTCACTCGATCAAAGAGCCGAGCTCCGTAATTGTATCCCGCAATAGGAAGAAACCCTTGAGTTACCCCAAAGACGGGAAACAATGCGAACATCAGTGTGCGCCCAATGATGGCGTAAACGGCAACAAGTGCTTCTCCACCAAGGGTGAAAAGCAGTGTATTTAAAATTAAATAGTTGATACTAGTAGTGGCTTGTCGAGAAAGCGTTACAAAACCTAAAGAACCCATTTCTTTTAATAAATCCATCTTGAAACGAAAATGCTTCAGAGAGGGTTTAAGACTCGACCCCGTTAGAAAGTGGTAAAGAATGTATAGAAAACAGAGCAAATACCCCAGGGTTGTTGCCCAGGCTGCTCCGTGCATTCCCCAATCAAAAACATAGATGAAAAGATAATCACTTAAAAGATTCGTCACCGAGGGTATAATCATGGCGACCATGGCAACTTTTGGCTTGCCTTCGGCTCTAATTACCGTGTTACCCATCATAGAAAGACCTAAGAACGGGACTCCGTAGAGTACTATCTGATAATAAATTTTAGCTGGCTCGTAAATGGCGCCTTTACCTCCAAACGCCGGGATTAAAGTGTCAACAAACCCTAACCCCAAGACAACCATCAAAGTGCAAACAAGTACGGTAAGACCGATCTGATTACCAAAAGTATGAAGTGCTTTTTCTTGGTCTTTTGCCCCCAAGGCTCGGGATACAATACTCGAACCACCAATACCTACCGCCATTCCTAAAGCCCCAATAAAAAACGAGACCGGTAAAACCACATTGATTGCGGCAATTGCGGTGGTGCCAATCCAGTTCCCTACAAACACAGAGTCTACAAGTACATTGAGAGACATTACTAATATCCCAATCGATGCAGGAATGGCTTGTTTGACAAGCAGTTTACCGATTGACTCGGTGCCCAATACCTCAGGGCTCAGTTTGGCCATTAAACGGGTAGTTTGGCAGTTTCGGCCCAGTCATTGACCCAGTGTGCCATGAGCGAAACCCAAGGGTCACTGTCATTGAGGCAGGCCACGTGTTTGAAGGCTGACCCCCCTGCTTCGATAAATTCTTCTTCACCCTCCATGGCAATCTCTTCAAGGGTTTCTAAACAGTCAGCAATAAAAGCTGGAGTAATCACCGCTAGCCTTTTCTTACCTTCTTTAGCGAAACGCTCGAATTCGTAATCGGTGTAGGGCTTTAACCAAGTGTCTCCTGCTATTCTCGACTGAAAGGAACTGCTCACCTTGTCTTCAGAAAGACCTAAATATTTTCTAACCGCCTCTGTCGTAGCAAAACACTGATGACGATAACAAGTGTGATGTGCTACCGAGTTGGTATTGCAGCAGCTGCCGTCAATTTTACAATGAAATTTTGTGGGGTCTGATTTTCGAATGTGTCGCTCCGGAATACCGTGATAAGAGAACAACATATGGTCGTATTCGAACTCTTTGAGTTGTTCGGCAATGCTATCTCCAAGCACTTTAATATAATCTTCGTTAGAGTAGAACGCTGGCATGGTGGTTAGCTTCATACTCGGATGATGCTTTCGCTGATCCTCTAACGCCTTTACCACAACCGTTTCGTAACTACTCATCGCGTAGTGTGGATACAATGGCACCAGTAACACTTCTGTTACCTCTTTCTCGGCAAGCTCATCAAGAGCCTTTTTAATACTCATCGACCCATATCTCATACCGAGTGCTACGGGCATTTCTGTTAACTTCTGAAGTTTCTCTTGAAAACGCTCAGAAATGATGATTAGCGGAGAACCCTCGTCCCACCAAATCTTCTTGTAGGCCTTGGCTGATCTACCTGGGCGAGTATTTAAAATGATCCCTCGAACGAGGAGGTTTCTGAATAATGCTGGAAGGTCGATGACTCTTTTATCCATCAAAAATTCATCGAGATACGGACGTACCGCCTTACGAGTAGGCGCGTCTGGCGAACCGAGGTTCACGAGTAAAATTCCTTTTTTCACAGACAATGGTGTTTAGCGGATCAAAAATACAACCTATCGGCTAGAATCGCCGAGGTACTTTTTGGGAGTTACCCCAAATTTCTTTTTGAATGCAGCGATGAAATGACTCGATGTACTATACCCTACCTTAGCCGATACCTCTCCAACTGAGTAAGATTTGCTGAGTAATAATTTTCGAGCAAAGTCGAGCTTATAGTCAAGTAGAAATCCAAAAACCGAATCACCATACAACTGCTTAAAGCCTTCTTTTAAACGACCAACGGGCAAATCAATCTCCTCGGCAAGACCCTCTAAAGTTGGAGGCTCATTCATTTCGGCAATCAGTAAGTCCTTGGCCTTTCTAATCTTTCTAATATTTTCATCGTCAGCTAAGTACGGGCAACGTTCAAGATCGGCCTCTTCAGTACGATTAAAATAGAGCGCTAATATTTCTTGAACTTTCGCCTTAAAATAGAGGGTTTCAACAGAGTGGTGAAGGCCAAACTGCATCAACTGGTTGAGCGGAATCGATAACGCCGGGCGAATCTCATCCTGGCTATAGTATTTCTTGTCATGAGAGGCTCCTTCGAAAAACGGGATCAGAGAGGCCTCGTTAGAAAACCAGCTATGCAGCTGTTCGATAGTAACAAGCAGCGAAAGTACCCATCCGCCAGGGTCGAGTACTAAGTGAACAGGCAGCTCTTTTTGAGTGTTAAATAGAAGTAGTAATTGGTCCTCTGTACCGTCTAATTGATAAGATCCTTGATTGTATAAAAAGTGAGCCTGTTCTCTAAGCACAAAGTGCATCTGGATATATTCCTTGGTAACCAATTCTTCGAAGGTGGTAGCCGTTGTGCCTTCATTGTAAAAACGCAACACCCTACAAGATTCGCTGATTACTGTTAATTCCTTTTTCATTTAGCGTTGTTTTATAGCTTATCAAAGGTAATTCATTCTTCAAAAACCTAATTTAAAAACAATCTAAATAACAAAATAAAAGTTGTAACTTTTTCATATACAGTATTTTAAATTAAACATCTCTAAAAGAAAAACATTAAACTAGAAGGAAACCTTGAACAAAACCGATAGCGTTATTTTAAGGAATAAGTTGGTTTTAAATTTGCAATGCAAAAGTTTTGGCGCAACCCCATGCTTGATTCCTTCTTCGCCGTAGGCGTTAGTTACATAAAATCAGATGCAGAGACCCGAGGAAAATTTAGCCTCGATGGGGCCGCGGGTGAATCATTATCTCGTAAAGCCAAAGACTTGGGCATTGAAGCCCTTCTCACGATTTCTACTTGTAATAGAACAGAGCTATACGGTTACACCGAAGATGCTCAAACGCTTGTAGATTTGCTCTGTGAGTTCACTAGAGGAAACCGAGAATTGTTCGAATCTCAAGGTTATGTAAAAGAGAACGCAGAAGCCGTAGAACATTTATTTCGTGTGGGTACGGGTCTAGACAGTCAAATCCTGGGAGATTTCGAGATCATTTCACAAGTGAAACAAGGGTTTAGAAGAGCGAAAAAGCTCGAACTGAGCAATCCATTTCTTGAGCGACTCGTCAATTCAGTCATTCAAGCTTCAAAACGAATAAAAACAGAGACAGAGATTTCTTCTGGTGCCACTTCGGTTTCATTTGCCTCAGTACGTTACCTTCTTGAAAAGGTTGAAGCCATTAGCGAGAAACATATCGTTCTGTTTGGCACAGGAAAAATCGGAAGAAACACCTGCGAAAACTTAGTTAAGCACACCCAAAACGAGCACATAACGCTTATTAACCGCACTTTAGAAAAAGCGGAGCGTATTGCAACGAAACTCAATCTACGCGTTCGTCCCTACTCAGAGCTTCAATCAGAAATTAGACAAGCAGATATTCTCGTAGTGGCGACAGGGGCGTCTAAGCCAACGATTACCCCTGCACTAATTTTCAACAAAAAACCGCTGATTATTCTCGATCTATCGGTTCCTAAAAACGTTAGTGAAGAGGTTGGTGACTTAAAGCAAGTTGAGGTTGTCGATATTGATCAGCTATCGAAAATTACTGACGACACCCTTGAAAAAAGAAAAGAGTTCTTGCCTATGGCTGAATCGATTTATAAAGAGATTCAATTCGAATTCATGACCTGGGTGGACAACCGAAAGTTTGCCAATACCTTGGCTGCGTTAAAAGAAAAACTAAGTCAATTCAAAGCTGAAGAAATCGATTTTCAGTCGAAGAAAAATAAAGGCGTTGCTAAAAACTGTGACGCATTCGATGATTTCGGCGATCGATTAGTTCAAAAAATTACCAAACAATTCGCAAATTTTCTCAGAGAGACCGACAGTGATCTTGAAGAGAAGATGAAACTGATAGAATCGGTATTCGAATTAGAAAAATCAGAGCGATGAAAAGGCCTATTCGAATTGGCACCAGAGATAGTGCCCTAGCGCTTTGGCAAGCCAATAAAGTGGCTCGTCTACTAGAGAAACATAACCAATCGAACGTATTACATCCGGTAAAATCAGAAGGAGATTTAAACTTGGCTCAACCTATTTATCAGATGGGAATCAGCGGTGTGTTTACCCGAGGTCTAGATGCTGCACTCTTAAGAGAAGAAATCGACATTGCAGTTCATTCAATGAAAGATGTACCAACGACACTCGCTGAAGGCCTTGAAGTTGTGGCAGTACTCGAGAGGGGAGCTATTGAAGATGTTATTGTGAAGAGCCCAATTAAAGGTGAAAACGTGGTAGCAACAGGCAGTTTAAGGCGTAAAGCACAATGGCTTCGACGCAACCCGAATCACTCCATTACAGGGCTTCGAGGGAATGTTCAAACTCGACTGAATAAAGTATCTACCAACCCCTGGTTAGGTGGCATCTTCGCGCTTGCGGGTCTAGAACGACTAGAAATTAAAGACTTAGAGGTTGAGATATTAGATTGGATGTTACCCGCCCCAGCACAGGGAGCTGTGGTAGTCGTAGCCAAGTCAAACCGCACTGATCTTAAAGAGATATTAGCGCTAATCAATCACTCAAATACAGCTCTTGAAGCTCAATTAGAACGTGAGTTTCTTCGACAACTAGAAGGCGGTTGTAGTTCTCCAATAGGAGCGATCGCAAAAGTAAACGGCGAAGAGGTAGTATTTGAGGGAGGGCTATTCAGTCTTGACGGGTCTAAGGCGGTTACTATTGAAAAACGCACTACTCGATCAAATGCTGTGTCTGATGTTTCCTTATGGGTAGATGAAGTTCTAACCTCAGGGGGTGAGGAAATATTAAAAGAATTGAGGGATGGCAAAGATTCTTAGTACCAAAACCTTAAGTGAGGTTTCTTTCGAACGCCTTCTTGCTGCCGGACATCAAATCAGCCATTACGATATCATCAGCGCTGAGCCACTACCCTTTGCAGCCCCGAAATACGATATATATATCTGCAGTAGTCAAAATGCAGTATCCGCGCTTTCACATTACTGGAAGAATCAAGATCAGGAACACCTATTAAATACCGATTGGTATTGTGTGGGAGGTAAAACGGCAGAGGCCTTGAAAAAAAAAGACCTAAGAGTAGTTGAAATCGCACATTCTGCAAAAGAATTAATCGAGGAAAAGCTTTCGATTGCTGAACTCGAAGAAAAGCGAAAGCTATGGCTGACCGGTGTTAAAAAGACTAAAGAAACCGAAGCCTATATTCGGTCTAAAAAAGCAGACGCCATAGATGTTTATCTCACCGTTCCTAATTCGAAAAAGGTTTCTGAATCGTTCGATGTCGTTCTCTTTTATAGCCCGCAGGGAATCGAATACTTTTTAAAAAACAATTCGATTGATGAAGGTATAAAAGTCTATTGTATCGGAGACACCACGGCGCAAAAAGCAGAAAGCCTGAACATACCAGTAACAGCGGTCGCTAAAACTCCTGACAGTGAGCGAATGGTTTTAGACTGCATACTAGACCTAAAAAAACAATGATTATGGGAGCAACTAGCCCTAAAAATGACCTTTATCTTAAAGCCTTACGAGGAGAAAGTGTATCTCGCCCTCCTGTTTGGATGATGCGACAAGCGGGACGCTATCTTCCTGAGTTTATGGAGCTCAAAGAAAAGTATGATTTCTTTACTCGTTGTCAAACCCCAGAACTAGCCTCTGAAATTACCGTTCAGCCGCTTCGAAGATATGGAATGGATGCTGCCATTTTATTCAGCGATATTCTAGTCGTTCCACAGGCAATGAACATCGACGTGGAAATGCGTCCGGGGGTTGGGCCTTTTCTACCTAACCCTATTCGAAAGGCTTCTGATTTAGATCGTGTGATTGTTCCCGATATCGAAGAGAGTCTCGGCTATGTCTTAGAGGCCATTACCCTAACCCTCGAAAAATTAGACAACAGTGTTCCTCTTATTGGTTTCGCTGGATCTCCATGGACGATTCTTTGCTACTGCGTGCAAGGTCAAGGGAGCAAGAGTTTCGATATTGCTAAAGGACTGTGTTTTTCAGACCCAAAAACCGCTCATACCCTTCTTCAAAAAATTACTGACACTACCATCGCCTATCTAAAGGCCAAAGTAGCAGCAGGAGTGCACGCTGTTCAGGTATTCGACTCTTGGGGCGGAATGCTGAGCCCTGAAGATTACAAAGAATTTTCGATGCAGTACATGCAACAAATCGTAGACGCGCTGAAAGACCTCGCCCCTGTAATTTTATTCGGAAAAGGCTGTTGGTTCGCACTAGGTGAAATGGCTGATTCAGGCGCCTCGGCGCTTGGAGTAGACTGGACTTGTTCAGCACGAAATGCCCGCTACCTGAGCAAAGGAAAAATCACGCTTCAAGGAAACTACGACCCCTCTCGATTACTGTCCCAGCCATCAAGAATTAAAGCCGATGTATGGCAGATGATCGACGCCTTCGGAAAGGACCGCTACATTGTAAATCTGGGACACGGCATTCTTCCCAACATCCCTATCGATCATGCTAAGGCATTTATTGATGCGGTAAAAGAATATCCGGGATAAATTCAGCGTTATGACCTCACAAAAAGACCGCTTTTACGACTATATACAAAAACTACAAGACCAGATTTGTAGTGCACTCGAAATTGCTGACGGGCAAGCCCAATTTCAAGAAGATCATTGGGACCGAAAAGGTGGCGGGGGCGGAAGAACTCGGGTGATTGAAAATGGCGCTGTTTTCGAAAAAGGCGGAGTCAACATTTCAGCCGTTCATGGTGACTTACCCGACTCAATGAAGGCCTATTTCAACGTAAAAGAGGGAAGCTTTTTTGCATGCGGGCTTTCACTGGTCATTCACCCAAAAAACCCAATGGTACCAACCGTTCATGCGAATTGGAGGTATTTCGAATTATACAAAGATGACGGAAGTTTAGCCGACGCTTGGTTCGGTGGGGGTCAAGACCTTACTCCGTACTATCTTTTTGAAGAAGATGCTACCCATTTTCACACGATCTGTAAAACAGCTTGCGATCAACACAATGCCTCTTTTTATTCAAAATACAAGGAAGCCTGTGATCGCTATTTCTGGAACGCTCACCGAGACGAGGCGAGAGGAGTCGGAGGTTTATTTTTTGACTACCTCAAAGAAACCGAAGAACAAAGCCTAGCGCAGTGGTACGACTTTGTCACCGAAGTTGGCAACAGCTTTATAACCGCCTATGTACCCATCGTTGAGAGGAGAAAAAACCTCGGTTATACCGACGAGCAAAGAGAGTGGCAAGAAATACGTCGTGGCCGATATGTCGAATTTAATCTTGTACACGATAAAGGAACCCTTTTTGGGCTAAGAACGAACGGTCGAATTGAGAGTATTTTAATGAGTTTACCGCCCCATGTTCAATGGCAATACAATCACTCGCCAGAGGCGGGCAGCGAGGAGGATAACCTTCTACAAATACTAAAAGAACCACGAGAATGGGTATAGAAAATAGAACATGTATCCCTTTTTACCAAGTAGACGCCTTTACCACGAAAGTGTTCTCGGGTAATCCTGCGGGAGTGTGTCTATTAGAGGGGCCTTTGGAAGATGAGATTATGCAGCAAATTGCCGCAGAAAATAATCTGGCAGAAACCGCATTTATTCGTACCGATCTAGAGCCCTTTCAAATTCGATGGTTTACTCCAACCGTAGAAGTTGATCTTTGTGGACATGCTACACTAGCCTCTGCTTACGTCTTATTCAAGCTAAAGAATGTTAAAGAGGTCATTCGATTTCAAAGCCTCCGTTCGGGAGAGCTAACAGTGGCCAAGAATGAAGATCTTTTGACTCTTGATTTTCCTATTGATCAAATTATACCGATCGGTATAAAAAATGAATGGATTGAAGCCATTGGAAGCCCCATTCTTGAAGCCTATACCGGTCGAACCGATCTTGTTTTAAGGGTTGAAAACGAAGCTATTGTAAAAGATCTACAACCCGATTTCGAAATGATAAAAAGGTGGCCCTTTGTCGGGGTAATCGTTACTGCAAAAGGAACTGACGTCGATTTTGTATCACGATTCTTCGGGCCAGCCGTCGGCATTGACGAAGACCCCGTAACCGGTTCAGCCCATACCTCACTGGTAGCATACTGGTCGAAAAAACTAAAAAAAACAACATTAAGCGCACGGCAAGAATCTAAACGAAAAGGCCATCTTCTGTGCGAAATAAACGGAGAACGAGCACTCATCACGGGAAATGCTCAACTTTACCTTAAAGGAGAAATCTATGTACCCAATCATTAGAAATCGCAGGCTAAGAACCTCGAACGCACTTCGCTCATTAGTTCAAGAAACGACACTAACTGTTGACGACTTTATAGTACCCCTATTTGTGGTCGAAGGAGTGAGAATCAAAGAAGAAATCTTATCAATGCCCGGCCAATATCGGATGAGCCTTGACCTTTTAGAAGATGAGATTCGGGAGCTTACCACTTTAAACTTAAAGGCAGTTCTTTTATTCGCAAAGACCGACGATGCTAAAAAAGATAATGAGGGCGTAGAAGCTTGGAATCCTGACGGCCTGATGCAAAAAGCGATTAAAACCGTGAAGGCTGTGAATTCAGAAATGCTCGTGTTAACCGATGTTGCCCTTGATCCTTTCTCGATTTATGGACATGACGGTATCGTTGCTGGCGCCAAGGTACTAAATGACCCTACCGTAGAAGCGCTATGCAAAATGAGCGTTTCGCATGCTAGAGCCGGAGCCGACCTGGTCGCTCCCAGCGACATGATGGATGGACGAATCATCGAGATAAGAAAAGCCCTCGATGCCGAAGGTTTTGAAGACGTGGGTATCTTAAGTTATGCGGCAAAATATGCCAGTGCATTTTATGGGCCTTTTAGAGACGCACTCGATTCAGCACCTGTCGATGCAGAAGACATCCCTGAAGACAAAAAAACCTATCAAATGAACCCTGCAAATCGCATCGAAGCGGTTAAAGAAGCCTTAATGGATCAAGAAGAAGGTGCAGACATTTTAATGGTGAAACCGGGTCTACCTTATCTAGATATCGTTCGTGAAGTTAAGAATGCAGTTCATTTGCCTGTCGCTGTTTATCACGTATCAGGAGAATATGCAATGCTTCACGCGGCCGCAGAAAAAGGATGGATCGATTATGAAAAGGCCTATCTAGAACAATTAATGTGCTTCAAAAGAGCAGGCGCAGATTTGATCGCGACTTATTTTGCTAAGGAAGCCGCAAGGCACTTACAAGGCCTCTAGAAAGGTAAAAAGGAACGTAGTTTAGAAAACTTAAAGCTTTGGTCTTTTAAGCGAATGACCTTAACCCTTTTGTCTTCTTTGCCTCTCTCAATTTCGAAAACACTTCCTTTTATCTTAAGGGCAGACTGAACGGCGTCGTCAACCACTTTGATGGTCGTTCTCAATTTCTTGATACGACTTTCGTAGCTTAAATCTCGTTCGAAGGAATTCTGAAGCTCGGGATAATCAACAAAATTAGGGTAGCTGTCTATTATAATCTGCAATACATTGAAATCCTCGTCAGAGAGTTGCAGCTTGATTCGCTTCTGATTCTGATTAATAAGATCAATCAATTGTTGTTTTTTACCACTAAACAGATAGAATAAACCTATTACAAAGAGGAGGGCAATCCCTATGAGGTACTTATTTAATTGTGCCTCCTCCTTTTTCATTTCAAAAACTGTATAGTGTCTGCCTAAAAGATCTAATTCGTTAACGACGAGATATCGCGGTCTATCGGTAAGGTCTCCGCCCATTAGAAACTTGTTTGAAACGGGGTTATATGCAAGAATCTCGCTAAATTGTTCCATCGTGGAGTAATCGGCTTCATCATGAAGTTGTGCAACCCTTTTAGCAAAGTCAAACATAAACAAGTGGCGGTTCGAGTAGAAAAACGGCAATTTGTAGTGAGGAAATGACCTCCAGTATTTCACCCCTACATCATTCTGAAATTCTTGGATAAATTCCATACTACCCAAAGTCTCAAAATACTCTCCGTCTAAATCGAAGCGTCCGATAGTATAAAATGGACGATAGGTAGAACGCTTATCAACATAACGAGAATCAGAGCCAAACCCCACGTATAATGAACGATTTTCCACATCCAGATGACCAATAGCGTTGCTCATTCGAGAAGGCCTAGGCTCCTGAACCGGGAGTTCTACCCATTCTCTTGTAGACTCATCAAATCGGAGTAAATCGTTGTAAAAGGTGAATTCTCCATAGCCACCAAAGAGATAGATCGTGTCATTTGCAGCCGCTGCCAAAGAATTATATCTACTCCGCCAACGATACGATTGGTCAACGCGTTGTAATGTATCATTTTCATACTTCAGAACCACACCACCCCCATTAGCAATAAAGAACTTTTGTGGATCATTAGTCGGGACAAGGTCTAATCGATAGATATCCTCAGCAAAAAAATGTTTTCTCGACGAGAAGTCTTTGCCGTTAAGGGTGTGATAAATACTATCCGTAGTAATAATAGTGAAGCCTTCCCCTTCAGGAAAAACTAAATATTCTAAAAGGTCAAGTCTAGGCCCAGGTACAATCGAAAGAATAAGAAAAAGAAATACTATCATAATTTCTTCTTAGAGGCTTTTTTAATCCACCAATACTGAAAGACCTCGTCGTCTTTTACTCGAATAACCTTCACCCGCTTGTCTTCCTTACCCTTGGTAATATCAAAGATGCTCGAGTATTTACCAATAATCGATTGAGCGGTCTCATCGATATGAGTAATGGTATTTCTCAATTTTTTGATTCTACTCTCATACGAGAGTTCACGCTCAAAAGAAGACTGAAGGTCAGGGTACTCTACACCATTTGGGTAATGTTCTCTAATAATCTGAAAGATTTTAAAGTCCTCTTCTGAAAGCACCCGCTTTAACTGAGGGGTAACACGGTCTAAGCTCTCAACAAGCGGAACACCCTTTCTTTTCAGAAACACAAAAACTCCCAAGGGAACGATAAGTAAAAACAACCACCAAGGGAAGGCATTTGCCCGCTCAAGCTTTATGATCTCATACTCGGTGCCGAGCAAAACTGCTTCATTAATAACCAAATAATTACCCTCCGAGCCTCGACCATAAGTAAGGAGAAAGTTGTTACTCCTTGGGTTGTATGAGACTATTTCAGGATATTGAATTAGTGTGGCTATATCTGGATTGAGATAATGTATTGCCTGCCCAGAAGAAAAATCTAATGAAATGATTTCCTTCTCGTCATAAAGAATAGGCAAAAGATACTCGTCAAACCGTCGGAGTCTAGGGCTTTCGGGGTTTGGAAAAAATTCTTTAAATAATCGTTCAAGAGAAAACTCCTCGCTAAACTCTTTTGAATTAAAGTTGTACGAAAAAATCTCTGTTGGAAAATCACCCAGCACCTCTATTCTTGACCTATCATCAAAACCTTTGTTCTGTGATAAATTAAAATATACCTTTTGACTCAACATATCATATTGACCAATAGGTATATTATTCGTTTCTAATTGTGGATTATATCGGTATTCTACAAGCCACTCCTTGAGCAATGGAGAGTAATAAATTATGTTATTTTGAACATTAAATTCACCTGACCCTCCAATTGAAATAAGTGTATCTCCTTTAGCAAAATTGAAAGAACTGAAACGAGACTGAAAGGCAAAAGATTCATCTATTCGTTTTAATTCTCTATCCTTAAAGACATATACCCTACCTCCACCGGCAGATATAAGATAATTATTAGAACTATTTGGGATATACTTGAGTCTGACATCTGCCAAATTCAAGTTATGTTTATACGTCTTAAAATCGCTTCCGTCAATTGTAAAGTAAGAATATTCTTTGTCAAAGAAGCGAAAACCGATACTATCAGGAAATACTACATACCCTTCATTAATCCCAGGAAAATCCTGAGAAAATAAAGGTGATGACAATAGAAATGATATTACGCAAAGAATGTTTCTATTAGACATACATTAAAGCTAAAAATTAATTCTACATATAATCGGTACCACATCGATTATAGGATAAATATAGGTGAATTCACCAATTTTAAGGCGAAATGAACGTTAATGTATGGAGCCCTAAAATTAAAACGCCTCAGGTAGAGATGTTTATACGAGAATACTTAATAGCTTTGCCCCAATGCTAGACTTTAAAGAAACGGTTTACGAAAAAGCTGTACTGGTAGGGGTCATCACCCGAGAGCAGCCGGCCGACAAGATTGAGGAATACCTCGATGAATTAGAGTTTTTAACCTACACCGCAGGGGGAGAGGTGATCAAACGATTTATTCAGAAAATAAACATTCCCAATCCTAAAACTCTTATTGGCACCGGTAAAATGGAAGAGGTGAGAGCTTACGTTGAGGAGAATGAGGTCGCCACCGTAATTTTTGATGACGAGCTAACACCTGCGCAACAAAACAATATCGAGAAGATCTTCAAATGCAAGATTTTAGATCGTACGGGGCTCATTTTAGACATTTTTGCGCAACGTGCTCAAACTAGTTATGCTCGAACTCAGGTAGAACTCGCCCAATATGAGTATTTGCTTCCAAGACTTACGGGTCTTTGGACTCACCTAGAGCGGCAAAGAGGGGGAATTGGAATGCGAGGTCCTGGAGAAACTGAAATTGAAACCGACCGACGTATTGTTCGAGATCGTATCTCATTATTGAAAAAGAAACTCGAGAAAATTGATCGGCAAATGGAAACCCAGCGCAGCAATAGAGGTGCTTTGGTGCGAGTTGCCCTAGTAGGTTATACCAACGTAGGGAAATCAACACTGATGAATGTTGTTGCCAAAAGCGAGGTATTTGCCGAGAATAAGCTTTTTGCTACCCTAGACACTACCGTACGTAAGGTGGTCTTAGGAAACCTTCCATTTCTATTAAGTGACACGGTAGGCTTTATTCGAAAACTTCCTACACAACTAGTCGAAAGCTTTAAAAGTACCTTAGACGAGGTTCGGGAAGCCGACCTATTGTTACATGTGGTGGATATTTCTCATCCGAATTTCACTGAACATATTGAATCGGTAAATAAAATTCTAGGAGAAATTGACTGTGAAGATAAGCCTACAGTGATGGTCTTCAATAAAATCGATCAGTACAGCGCCGAGCCTTTTGACGAAGATGATTTAGTTACTGAAAGAACTACAGTTCATTACAGCCTTGAAGAGTGGCGCAAAACATGGTATAGTAAAATAGGCGAAAAGGCCTTATTTATTTCAGCGATCAATAAAGAGAATCTTGAAGACTTCAAGAAGCAAGTTTACAAACAGGTGCGCGACATTCATATAACTCGTTTCCCATACAACAACTTCTTGTATCCTGAGAAATTAGACGATTACTCGAATTTCGAAGAGTAACGCTTAAAGAGGAACCGCAGAGCAAGCCTCTCCATACATCAACTTCTTAGCTACTTTTTTTAGCTGAATAGCCGCTGTTAGGTAGGCTTGTTGTGGCACAGGCTTATTGGAACACCCCTTTAAAATCACCGAAACTCCAACATACTCGCTAAAGTCGACGTGAGCCAATTGCCTCTCGTAAAGCACTCCTTCTAGATGCTCTAATGAACCAACGGCTACGGTTCTAGCTTCTGTAGAGAGGTGTGTTGCAACTAGCGTGAAAGCCCACTGAGGAAGAATACATTCAGAGCTACAATAAAGAGCAATATGATGGTCTTTATAGATAGACCAGTCTACCTCCTTCAAAGCCGCTCTAAACTCTTTCTCTCTTAGGATTAAGCCCTCGTGTAGCCATTGCGAAAGGTCAATGCTTGTTCTTTGGCCTGAGATGTAAAGGTCTTCTAAGTCAAACACTTTGAGCGAGCTCTGCGCAACCCGATTTACAATAGGCTCCTCCATTGTTTAAAGCATTCCAAGCTCTAATTTGGCTTCTTCACTCATCAATTCCTGACTCCAGGGCGGATCAAACGTGATTTCTACCTCGGCATCCTTAATCTCGTCGATAGACTTGATTTTTTCCTCTACCTCAACAGGAAGTGTTTCTGCCACTGGACAGTTTGGCGAAGTCAGGGTCATCAAAATCTTGACGTCGAAATCTTCATTCACCATCACGTCGTAGATAAGACCTAGTTCATAAATATCTACCGGAATCTCTGGGTCGTAAATCGTTTTTAAAACCTTTACGATCTTCTCTCCTAATGCACTAGTGTCGATGGTTGTTTCACTCATGATTCTTCTGTGTTTGATAAGCAACGGCGTATAGTTTTATCTGTCGAATCATACTGGTTAAGCCGTTAGCGCGGGTAGGTGATAAATGTTCTTTTAAGCCAATTTGGTCGATAAAGCTCAGCTCAGCATCAATGATGTCTTGAGGTTTTTGTCCACTAAACACTCTAATAAGCAAGGCAATGATGCCTTTAGTGATGATGGCATCACTATCTGCAGTGAACTTCAATTCATCCTCATTCATCTCTGCAAAAACCCAAACCTTACTCTGACATCCTTTAATAAGATAATCATCGAGTTTGTATTGAGGATCTATAAGTGGTAAGCTCTTACCTAATTCGATCATGTATTCGTAGCGCTGCATCCAGTCGTCGAACAGGCTAAACTCGTCAATGATTTCTTCTTGAATTTCAGCTATTGTCTTGTGGCTCATAGTATTAACTAAGCATTCTTTGAGCGGTTCTCACCCCTTCTACGAAGATATCAATTTCTTCCTTGGTGTTATAAAAAGCAAAACTTGCTCGAACGGTTCCAGGAATATTAAAATGTTGCATCACCGGCTGGGCGCAGTGATGTCCCGTACGAACCGCAATCCCTAATTTGTCAAGAATACTGCCGACGTCGTACGGATGAATTCCTTTCAAGTTGAAAGAAATTACAGAAGCTTTGTTCTTTGCTTCTCCGATAAATTCAATGCCTTCGATCTGTTTCAGCCGATCGGTCGCATAAGTTAAAAGCTCTCCTTCGTAGGCGGCAATCGCTTCAAAACCAATTTGATTCATATAATCGATGGCTGCACCAAAGGCGATACCTCCAGCGATATTTGGAGTACCTGCTTCAAACTTATGGGGTAGGTCTGCGTAAGTCGTTCTTTCAAAAGAAACTTCAGCAATCATCTCACCTCCCCCTTGATAAGGAGGTAGCTTTTCAAGCCATGAGCGCTTACCATAAAGTAATCCAATCCCGGTAGGGCCACAGACTTTATGAGCCGAAAGAGTATAAAAATCAACATCTAGCTCTTGAACGTCCACTTTAAAGTGTGGAGCGGCTTGAGCGCCATCGATAAGTACCGCTGCTCCAACGGCGTGGGCTTTGGTGATGATTTCTTCGATGGGGTTAATCGTCCCTAGCGCGTTCGATACGTGATTACAAAAAACGAGTCGGGTGCGCTCAGACAACAAATGGTCAAATTTATCCATCTCAAGCTCTCCTTTTTCGTTCATTGGGATCACTTTTAATTGGGCCCCAGACTTTTCGCAAGCCATTTGCCAAGGCACAATATTCGAGTGGTGCTCCATAGCAGAGACTAATAGTTCGTCTCCTTCTTTCAACAATGACGCAAACCCACTAGCCACGATATTGATGGAGTGAGTGGTGCCTGAAGTAAGAATCACCTCTTCAGGGCGCGCAGCATTCAAATGAGTCTGAAGGGTGTGACGCGCCTTTTCGTAGGCATCAGTAGCCTCTTGAGAAAGAGTGTGCACTCCTCGGTGGATATTGGAATTATAATTTTCGTAATAGTCTACGATCGATTGAATGACCTGTTTAGGAGTTTGTGAAGTAGCCGCGTTATCAAAATAAACCAAAGGCTTCTCGTTTACCTGACGATTTAAAACAGGAAAGTCTTTGCGTATACTTTGAATGTCTAATAGGCTACTCATAGGCTATAGGTCGAAACCGATTTTAACTCCGAGTTTTTCAGCGATCATGTCTTTTACTCTCGTTGAAAGCGCAGCATTCTTAACGCTTTCAAGTACGTTATTCGCAAAGGCATACATCAGAAGTGCGGCAGCTTCTTTTTTAGGAATCCCTCTTGACTGAAGGTAAAAAAGCGCGTCTTCGTCTAATTGTCCGATCGTACAACCGTGCGAGCAGCGAACATCATCAGCAAAGATCTCTAGTTGTGGTTTTGTATTTACCGTCGCGGTATCACTGATCAGAAGATTATTGTTCTGTTGAAACGCATTGGTCTTTTGAGCGATTTTATCCACGATGATTTTTCCGTTGAAAACTCCGACCGATCTTCCATCGTAAATACTTTTATAATCTTGGTGGCTCTCACAATCGGGTTCAGTGTGGTGAACTAACGTATAGTGATCAATATGTTGACGCTCACTACCTAGGGTAACCCCCTTCATGATCGAGTTGATGTGCGAACCTCTCTGATAAAAGTTAAGGTTGTTTCTAACCAAAGCCCCGCCTAGAGAGAAGGTATGAACACTTACTTCACTTGAGTCGTGTTGCTCAATGAACGTATTGTCCACAATCGAAGCATTCATAGTGTCATTCTGAAACTTGTAGTAATCTACGCGCGCATTCTTGTGTGCAAAAATCTCGGTAACTGAATTAGTAAATGCCTCTACACTTCCCAATGACTGGTGTCGCTCGATAATCTGTACCTCAGCATTCTCCTCTACAACAATCAAGTTTCGGGGCTGTAAAAGAATCTGTGGGGTAGCGCCTGTTGCAAAGTGTACGATTTCAATCGGCTTAACAGGTGCTTTACTTTTTGGAATAAAAATATAAGCGCCCTCGTTAGCAAAGGCTGTATTTAGGTTGGTTAAGGCGTCCTTTGTATCGGCAACCTTATTAAAATACTCATCAACAATATGCTTATACTTTGGCTTTTCAATAGCGGCGCTAAATAGGCATACATCAACTCCGTCATGAGTCGTTTCAGACAAAAACGAACTGTACTGCCCATCGACAAAAACGATTTTAAACGTCTCTGTTTCGTGAAGAAAATACTGTCGAACTTCTGGATATTCTAATGCGCATTTCGATCCTGGAAAGATGCTAAAATCTTTTTTTAGTAAAGACTGTAGCGAAGTATATTTCCATGCCTCGAGTTTCTTGGTCGGAAACCCTTGCTGTTCGAAACGCTTTAAGGCGGCCGTTCGAATCTCGTGAATCTCATCGTTCACATTTACCTTGTCTTCGAAGGCAATGAATGAAGAGAGTAATTTTTCGTTAAGATCCATAATCTATTCGTTCTCAGCTTTGATCCAATCGTATCCTTTTTCCTCTAATTCGAAAGCCAACTCTTTGGTTCCCGACTTTACAATCTTTCCGTTGTAGAGTACGTGTACATGGTCAGGAACGATATGGTCAAGTAGTCGCTGGTAGTGAGTGATTACCACAATTGCATTGTCTTGACTGCGAAGCTTGTTGACGCCGTTGGCAACAATTCGAAGTGCGTCGATATCAAGTCCCGAATCGGTTTCATCAAGAATGGCCAGTTTTGGCTCAAGCATTGCCATCTGAAAGATCTCGTTACGCTTCTTTTCTCCACCCGAAAAACCTTCATTTAGAGAACGCGATAAGAATTTGCGGTCAATCTCTAACAGGCTTGACTTCTCGCGAATCTTTGAAAGCATCTCATTGGCTGGCATATCTTCAAGACCTTTAGCCTTACGTGATTCGTTGATCGCAGACTTGATAAAATTCGTAACGGTTACGCCTGGGATCTCTACCGGATATTGAAACGAAAGAAACACCCCTGCATGCGCACGCTCTTCGGGATCTAAATCTCCAAGATCTTCTCCGCTTAAGCTAATACTACCTTCAGTTACCTCAAAATCTTCTCTCCCAGCAATTACAGAGGCTAGCGTACTTTTACCAGAACCATTAGGCCCCATAATAGCGTGTACTTCGCCTGGTTTAACCTCAAGGTTGATTCCCTTTAATATTTCCTTTTCTTCTACTCTTGCGTGAAGATTTTCAATCTTTAACATAGTCTTCTTGATTATCCTACTGAGCCTTCTAGGCTGATTTCTAATAATTTTTGTGCTTCTACTGCAAACTCCATCGGCAGCTTGTTCAGTACCTCCTTGCTAAACCCATTGACGATTAGGGCAATTGCCTTTTCGGTGTCAATTCCTCGTTGATTGCAATAGAAAATCTGATCTTCTCCAATTTTACTCGTGGTAGCCTCATGCTCAATTTGAGCTGATTTATTTTTTGCCTCGATATAAGGAAAGGTGTGAGCACCACACTCATTACCCATAAGCAGTGAGTCACACTGCGAGAAGTTTCTAGCATTCTCTGCTCGAGCACCAACTTGAACGAGGCCACGATAGCTATTTTGCGATTTACCTGCAGAAATACCTTTAGAGATGATCGTACTCTTAGTGTTCTTGCCTAGGTGGACCATTTTGGTACCGGTATCTGCCTGTTGAAAGTTATTGGTTACGGCTATCGAATAAAATTCTCCAACCGAATGATCTCCTTTTAGAATACAAGACGGATACTTCCAAGTAACCGCAGAACCTGTCTCAACTTGTGTCCATGAGATTTTCGCATTACGCTCACATAGACCACGCTTAGTCACAAAGTTGAATACTCCACCTTTACCCTCTTTGTCTCCAGGGAACCAGTTTTGAACCGTAGAATATTTGATTTCTGAATCATCAAGTGCAATTAATTCTACCACTGCAGCATGAAGCTGATTCTCATCTCTTGATGGAGCGGTACAACCCTCAAGGTAACTCACATAGCTACCCTGATCAGCAATTACAAGCGTTCTCTCGAACTGACCCGTTCCTGCCTGATTAATTCTGAAATAAGTAGAAAGCTCCATTGGGCACTTAACTCCCTTGGGAATGTAACAGAAACTACCGTCAGAAAAAACCGCCGAATTAAGCGCCGCATAGAAATTATCCTTAGCAGGAACTACGCTTCCGATATACTTTTTAACCAATTCTGGGTGTTCCTGAATAGCCTCTGAGATAGAACAAAAAATGATTCCTTTTTCTGCAAGGGTCTTCTTAAAAGTGGTTGCCACCGAAACAGAATCCATAACGATATCAACAGCTACTCCTGCCAATTTTTTCTGCTCGTCAATTGAGATCCCTAATTTTTTAAACGTGTCTAAAAGTTCAGGGTCTACCTCGTCGAGACTATCGTATTTGGGCTTTTTGTTTGGAGCCGAGTAATACGAAATATCTTGAAATTTGGGTTTCTCATAGTGAACATTAGCCCACTCTGGCTCCTCCATCTTTTTCCATTGGGCGAACGCCTCAAGCCTCCAAGCGGTCATCCACTCAGGCTCTTCTTTCTTCTTCGATATCGCTCGAACGATATCTTCGTTTAATCCTTTCGGAAAGGTGTCAGATTCGATGTCGGTATAAAAGCCGTATTCGTACTCTTTGGTCTCTAACTCCTTCTTTAATTCTTCTTCAGTATATGCCATAGCTTCTTTTTTTGGTTAGAGTGAAAAACTTTCTCCGCATCCGCAAGTACGTTGCGCATTTGGATTGTTAAACACAAACCCTTTCCCGTTTAAACCCCCTGAATATTCCAAGGTGGTTCCTACGAGATATAAAAAACTTCGTTTGTCAACAGCCACTCTTACCTGGTTGTCTTCAAATACTTTATCGGTTTCACCGATTGCTTTGTCAAACTTGAGTTCATACGTGAGACCACTACAGCCACCACTTTTGACCCCTACTCTTACAAAATCGGTGTCCGCATCAAAGCCCTCCTCTCGCATTAGCGAACGGACTTTTTCACGTGCAGATTCTGCTACTTTTATCATAAGTTGGGATATTTGATTGCAAAGATACGGCTTAGCGCATTTTTATCATAAGTAATGCACTGATATTCTATTGAGCAGCATAGACAGAATCTATAGTAATAGCAGTACCTTTGGCCACCTAACCTCAGATCAAATGTTAGAAGAAAAAAATCCTTCCCTTAATTCGATCGAAAACTTAGGCGAATTCGGCCTTATCGACCATCTTACCCAAGCGATTCCTACACAGCTCAAAAGCACAGAAAAAGGAATAGGTGACGATGCAGCGGTAATCAACTTTGGCAAAAACCAAACGGTAATCAGTACCGACATGCTTGTCGAAGGAATTCACTTTCATTTGGGTTATATGCCGATGAAACACTTGGGCTACAAGTCGGTAATTGTCAACCTATCTGATATCTGCGCAATGAACGCGACACCCACGCACATAACGGTGTCAATCTCGGTATCAAATCGATTTTCTGTTGAAGCCCTTGAAGAGTTTTACGCCGGGGTTACACTTGCCTGTAAAACCTACAACGTTGACTTAGTTGGGGGTGATACTGTGGCTTCTACTAAAGGAATGACGATCAGCGTGACTGCGGTTGGGGTGGCTGAGAAAAGGGCCTTGGTTTACCGAGATGGTGCCAAAGAAGGAGATTTACTAGTCGTTTCTGGTGATTTAGGAGCAGCATTTTTAGGGTTTCAGATTCTCGAAAGAGAGCGTCAAGTGTTTGAGGCAAACCCGCAACACCAACCCGACTTAGATCAATACACCTATCTCATTGAAAGACAACTCAAGCCAGAAGCTCGAAAAGATATTCCCGAATTATTGACCGCTCTTGAGGTTCAGCCAACTTCGATGATCGATATCAGCGATGGGCTTGCTTCAGAAATCAAACATCTTTGCAAACAATCTAAGGTCGGATGCCGTCTTTTCGAAGACAAGATTCCACTTGATCCTGCAATGATTAGCACCTGCGAAGAGTTCTCTTTAGACTCAACAACGGTAGCTCTTAGTGGCGGAGAAGACTACGAGCTACTCTTTACCATCTCGCAAAGCGATTACGACAAAATAAAAGGAAATCCGAATCTTACCGTCATCGGCCATATGAGTGCGGCCGCAGATGGGGAATACCTCGTGACTCGATCGGGTGAAGCAATGGAACTTAAAGCTCAAGGCTGGACAGCCTTCTAAGATGAGTAAAGAAATCCGTCTGGTTGCACTAGCGTTTTTTTCGCTTTTTTTCGGTGCTGGCAACCTTATTCTGCCTCCTTTTTTAGGATTCAACGCTTTTGATCAATGGCCAATCGTTGCCGCTGGATTTTGTATTACCGCGATACTCATCCCTTATCTCGGTATCTTAGCTCACTCTAAAATACAAGGAGGGCTTTATGAGTTAGCACAGCCCATTTTAAAGAAATTCGCGCTCCTCTACACTAGCGTAATATTTATAATCTGTTTACTCATAGTCGTACCTCGAACTGCGGCTGTAACTTATGAATTGGGGGTTGCTCCATTTACAGACCTTTCCCCGCTACTAAGCGCGCTTATTTTTTTTGGAGGCATACCCTTATTCGCACTGTATAGAGGACGGGTATTATCGGTTATCGGCAACTATATCACCCCAATACTAGTAGCCTTAATGGTGCTTCTAATTGTACAATCATTCGGTCGTAGTGTTACGGCAAGCCCAAATACTAAGTCTTTTGGCGCACTCCTTAGCTCAGGAATTATTGAGGGGTACCAAACCTTTGATGCCATTGCTGCGGTTGTGGTAGGTGCTGTTCTAGTACTGTCGGTGAAAAACCAGTTTGCCTATCTAAGTCTAAAGGAACAATCTAGCGTATTAAAACGTGGCGGGTTTTGGGCGGCCTTCGCACTTATGACGATCTATTTAGGCCTTATATTCTCAGGAGCTAGTTTAGCATCTACAGGCGCTAACCAATATAATCGCTCTGAGTTATTAATCTACCTCAGCAGCTTTTTGTTTGAAGGTATAGGTACGCAAATTTTAGGGGTTACCGTGGCACTTGCCTGCTTTACTACTGCTGTAGGAATCGTTACTGGTGCTGCAGACTTTGTGAACGAACAAATTGCTCCTTCAAGGAAAGCATATGTGATAACCATCGCTATTGCCTGCATCGCTGGGGTACTGTTGGCCTCATTAGGAGTAGATGAAATTATCCGTGTAGCCTATCCTGTATTACTGCTCATATACCCCCTCACCATTGTTCTAATTTTACTGCACCTATTACCTAAACGTTTAACCGGAGGATATGTATTTCAAATAGTCGCAGCGACTACCTTTTTGTTTTCTATTCCAGACGCGATTTTGGGGTACATCGAATCGGTATATTTAAGAAGTTTTTTAGAAATTATACCGTTCGGTATATTTCAGCTGGGCTGGTTGATTCCATCGCTATTGAGTGCTATTATCTCAATTAGCGTTCGTTCATTAAGGTCTCGATATGATCAGCCTCAATAGGAATAGATTGCATTAGGTTTAAAGGAGACCCACTCGGCTGAACCACTACATTATCTTCTAGTCGAACGCCAAAACCTTCTTCGGGAATATAAATTCCTGGTTCAACGGTAAAAACCATTCCGGGCTTCATGGGGGTTTTTAATTCTCCATAGTCATGAGTGTTTAACCCTAAATGATGGCTGGTACCATGCATAAAGTATTTCTTGTAAGCGAGCGGATTGTCAGAGGTCTCCTTCTGGTCTAATAACTTTAAGCCAACAAGCTCTGAACTCATCATTTTACCTACCTCTTTGTGATATTCTGCCCATAGTACACCAGGGACCAAAAGAGCGGTTGCCTCATTCTTAACACGTAAAACCGCATTGTAAACAGCCTTTTGACGATCGGTAAAACGACCACTAACTGGAATCGTACGCGTCATATCGCTCGAATAATTAGCGTATTCAGCAGCAACATCCATTAGAAGTAAATCACCCGCCTTACACTGCTTATTATTCTCAATGTAATGCAACACGTTAGCAGAAGCGCCCGAAGCGATAATTGGAGTGTAGGCAAAACCTTTAGATCGATTGCGAACAAATTCATGAAGGTATTCAGCCTCAATTTCATACTCCCACACCTCAGGTTCTACGAATTTAAGTATTCGACGAAACCCCTTTTCTGTGATGGCGCACGCTTGGTGAATTAACTGAATCTCTTCTTGTTCTTTAACTCCACGTAACTCATTTAAGATCGGAAAACTCTTTGCTGTTTGGTGTGCCGGATACTTCGATTTAACCTGTTCAATGAATCGATCTTCCCTCGTCTGTGTCTCCACCGCTTGACGATAGTGCTCATTGGTGTTTAAATAGATCGTAGATGCCTCGCTCATCAAATCAAACAGCACCTGTTCAAATTGATGTGTCCAGTAAACGGTAACAATACCCGAAACCTCTGTCGCCTGCTCTTTGGTTAGCTTAGCTCCTTCCCAAACGGCTATATGTTCATTGGTTTCGCGCACAAACAAAATTTCTCGATGCGCCGGATTCATGGCGTCAGGAAAAAGAAGTAAAATGCTCTCTTCTTGATCTACGCCAGAGAGGTAAAAAATATCTCGATGCTGCTCGAAAGGCATGATGCTATCAGCCCCAATCGGATATACATCGTTAGAATTAAAAACCGCAAGACTTTCAGGCTTCATCTGAGCCATGAACTTCTTGCGGTTCTTTTTATATAGTCGGTTTGGAATCGGTAAATACTTCATAGAAGTAAATGTACGCCCGATTCGTCAGCTTTCAAATAGCTATTGTGCCTGGTATACCCTTACGTAATCAACTTCCAGAGTTGCTTGAGAAAAGCTTGAGGGAATGTCTCCGCCTAGCGTACCGCCCATAGCAACGTTTAATAATAGATAGTGCGGATTTTTAAATTCTGTCTGATTATTACCGATCTGCACCACTCGCTCATTATCGACATAAATTTGAAGAATTCCATCTTCCCAGATCAGAGAGTATAAATGGAACTCGCTCCCTACACCGTCTATGGTTTTATCTAAGCCATAAGATGCTGGGTTTCCTGAATTATCATCTTTCCAGTGGAAGGTTCCTAAAACTCGGTCAGTTTCCCATCCACGTTTTTCCATGATGTCAATTTCCCCACATTCAGGCCAGCTTACTTCTCCTTTAGTTGCTTGAAAGACGCCTCCGCGCTCGTTAATATTCGACCCTAGAGTCCAAATGGCAGGCCACGCTCCGGCTTGGGAAGGCAGTTTAGCACGAACATCAACACGCCCATATTTAAAGTCATACTTTGAATTAAGGCGAGCCGAGGTGTACTCTTTGGTGCTATTTTCAAAAGTGTAAGATTCCTTTTTAGCAATGATTTTCAAGGTGCCGTCTGAAACTGTCGCGTTCGCCTGACGATCGGTATAGTGCTGTTGTTCGTTGTTGGCCCAACCGCCACTAAAAATAGGTAATGTCTGCAGGTGCCATTTTGCTGCACTAGGTGCTCCTTCATAATCGAATTCGTCATTCCAAACTAGGGTCATCCCATCATAAGAAGTGATTTCCCCACCAGGTTCTTCGCAGGCGTTACAAGACCCTCCGCAGTCAATACTGCTTTCGTCTCCATTGAGAATTCCATCACTGCAAGTGGCTTGAGGTTCTGGATTAGGGCCACTCTTTTCACAAGAAATAAAAGCAAATACAATGAGTAAAATGGATAATTTCTTCATAACATAAAATTATGCCCGCATAAAGCGGGCATAACAAACTTAAACTATTGATTTGATATTTACAGGTTAATCTTAATATCTGTAATGGTTACAGCGACATCACGAGTCGTTAAATACATGAGTGCTGAACTGTAAGTGTTTCCTGCATCTTGTGCTTCAATCGTTACCGTATACTCAGTAGCTGTTTCACCATTGATAGTAATCGTTTCGGTATTGAAGCTAGGCTCGGTGGCATTCGAATCATTTTCATCATAAGGCAATCTCTCAAATCTGAAATAGATATCTGCCTCCGAAGCAGATGAAGCCGTAAACGTAATGGTTCCGCCATTTGGGAATCCTAATGGATAAATATCGCTATTGTTGTTCGCCCAACCAGCCCATGTCTCAGCGCTTCCTGGGAAAGTGTAGATACCACCTTCATCAATCGTAGCACCGCCAAAAGGCCCATCATAATTAGGGCTAAACGTACCCGAAGTATTTACGGCAGTGGTCGTTTCACCTGAAGCGCCTGGGTTAATCTTAACATCGGTAATCGTAAGCTCTACGTCGCGAACTGTGAAATACATAAGAGCAGAACTGTACGTATTTGCAGCGTCTTGCGCGTCAATAGCGATCGTATACTCTTTAGCTTCTGAACCAGAAACCGTTACTTCAGCGGTATTGAAGCTAGGTTCTGTTGCGTTTGGATCATTCTCATTGTAAGGCAATCTTTCAAATCTAAAATAGATACCGGCGTCTGCCCCTGCAGACGAAGCTGTAAATGTAATCGTTCCTCCATTCGGGAATCCTAATGGGTAGATGCTTCCTGTATTGTTAGCCCATCCAGCCCAAGTTTCAGCAGAAGCAGGGAAACTGTAAACATCGTTTTCGGCAGTTGTTCCACCAAAAGCACCACTAAAGTCTGCTTCAAAGGACCCTTCAGTATTCACCGTTGGCTCTTCAGGATCTTCTCCTGGCTCAGAAAGTCTGATATTGTCGATATAGTGGGTAGTTTCTGCAGTCTCAGCAGTATCTCCGAAATCCATGATAAACACCATGCGGTCAAATACTCCAGAATGAGAAGAAGCATCTAAATTGAAGGTAACGGTTTCCCAGCCAGTACCTGTGGTAGCCACTTTAATGTCGCCTGTATTAGCGCTTGAATTCGCAGAGTCCTCTAACTTCATAGACACGACTTGGCCTTCTCGTACCGAATGTACATCTACGCTAATTGCAGTGTTAGGCTCTGATAGAGTAACTTTAGAATCAAGATCAAAGAAAAATCCTTGCCATACTTCTTGATTTCCTTGCTCTACAATTTTAAGAACCTTGGCTGAAGCATTTCCTGTAGTGTTTGGGTTGTCTACAATTTCTAACTGAATTTTGTTGCCTTCAGAAAAACCAAAAACTCCCCATGTACCGTCAGGATTATCCCCATTGTTCTCAGTATCATCTGAGAAATCAGGTCCCATTCCTTCTTCTTCCATGTCAATTGTTCCGAGATTTAAATCGGGAGCGGCCATGGTAATAGGCTCCTCACAAGCTGAGCATGAACCTCCACAATCGATTCCGGTTTCATCTCCATTCTGAATTCCATCATCACAAGTTGCCTGTGGTTCAGGATTTGGATTGTCTTTTTCACACGAAGCAATAAAAAGCACGAAAGCTAGCGCCAACATACTCATCAACCGCGCACTAAACGCATGCAATTTTTTTGTTTTCATAAATGTTTTAATTAATTA
>DAIPYN010000011.1:0-43536 GCA_036782715.1 Flavobacteriaceae bacterium | reverse complement strand
TAGAAAAATGAGAAATTTTCAATGCGCTCTTGATGTCCCCCTAAAGGCTTGATGCTATCATGTAGCTCTGCTATTCTTGAAACATGGTCTGACAAGATCCGTTTCTGGGCTTTAAGCAATCGTTTTTCAAGTTGTTGCAAACCCTTTTTCTGCTTCTTCTCTTGAGCATTAACCGCTCCTTCGAAGCTCTTATCTGTCTTACGTGCAATTTGACGAAGTCGAATAAACTGATCTTCAAGTAATTGATGTGCTGGAGTAAAGTCTAAATCAATATTAGATACCCTACGGATCTCAAAATTAATTAGGGCGTCTTTTGATTTGAAAAAATGAATCCAATCCAAATCTAATGCCTTACACTTCTTTACCGTTTTTTGATCCACTAACAAGAATGAATTTCTGGCTAGAAGTATTGGAAATCGGAGATTAGCCGACTCAAATGTTGTTTTTAGTTGCAGCCAATACGAAAGCTCGCCACCCCCACCAGCGTATGCTAGATTGGGAAGTATAGTTTCTTGATAGAGCGGACGTAAAAGCACATTGGGAGATATCCTTTCGGGATGTGCATGAACCTCATTAATAAGATCTTTTTTAGTCCACCGCATGCTTTGATCGGCTAAGGAGTACGCATTAGCACCCTCTTTGGTGATACGGGTTCTTTTATTCTCTTCTAAATAAAATAAATTAATCTCTCTGGGATTTACCTGTATGGGATAACCCTTTGCTTCTAACCTAGCATTTTGCTCGCTTACCTTTTTTGCCGAAAAACCAGTCTCCAACTCATTTAACCACAAATGGGTAGCTAATCCTTTTAGCTCTTTACAATCTGCGTCAATGATAACTAAACCTTTATCCCCAAAAAGATGATGAACTAGTTTTCGAGTGGCCTCTGATAACGATCTTTCCTGGTAAGCATCCACTAACAAAGTACTCAATGCATCGTTAAAGGGAGCAGAAGGATACTGTCCGATTAAAGCATTTATTACAGGCGCTATACCGGTTGTGGAGAAACGTCCGACCGCACCCTCTTGTTCGCTTTCCCACACAAACTTTTTGCCTTCACTAAAAAAATGATTGATCTCTGCAAAATCGTGATCCTCGGTGGCCATCCAATAAACAGGAACAAAATGACAGTTCGTAAACTGGGTATTCAGGTAGTCACTTAAAGAAATGACATGCGCAATTTTATGAAGAAAATACAGCGGACCCGTCGCAAGATTTAATTGATGACCGGTAGTAATGGTGTAGGTGTTTTCTCGGGATAAAGACGTAATCTGATTACTTGTAATCTCCGAGGAAAAGTCTTTGTACTGTTGCTTTAGGCTTGCTACCAAGACTTCGCGCTGTGACTTTGAAAATTGAACCTTCTTAATTTGATTTTCAAACCCTTCAAGATCTGCCTGTTCTCCATAAAAGTCTGAGGAAAGTTCACCAGACAAATAATCCCTGACTAAGGAATTGAAAAAAGGAATATCGGTAAAATCAAATGTGGTGTTCGCCATAAAGATCACAACAGTGAAGGGTAAAGATACGGACTAATTTTTGTAGCTTTTCAGTCTCAAAATAGTTTTAAAAATGTTCAAAAACCTCTTCGTTATTTTAGGAGTCTTCTCCTTCTCGTTCGGACAAATTCAGTCGCCTTCAGAATTCTTAGGATATGAATTAGGCGATTCATTTACTAGACATCACAAAGTAGTAGAATACTATCAGCAACTCGCTAAAGCCGACCCAGATCGAGTCGTGCTTGAAAAATATGGCGAAACCAATGAAGGGAGACCTCTTTACCTTGTTTTTCTAGGAAGTAAGGACATTATTTCGAATCGTGAAGCGATTCGAGAAAATCATTTAAAAAGTTTAGTTGGAGAATCCAATAACGACCATTCTATTGTATGGCTGAGTTACAATGTTCACGGTAATGAAAGTGTGAGTACCGAGGCCTCAATGAAAACCGCTTTTGAATTACTCACCGCAAAGCGCGATTACCTTGAAAATACGTTGGTAATTATCGATCCTTGTATCAACCCAGACGGGAGAGACCGTTACGTGAATTGGTACAACCAAACCAAGAACAATAGAATTCAACCTGACCCAAACAGTGCAGAACACTTCGAACCTTGGCACTCTGGAAGAACGAACCATTATGTGTTTGATTTAAATCGCGACTGGGTTTGGATGACTCAAGTAGAAAGTCAGGCAAGATTACCCCAATACCAGAAGTGGCAACCGCAAATTCATGTCGATTTTCATGAGCAGGGTGTTGACCAACCGTATTACTTTGCACCAGCAGCAGAACCACTACACGAAGTAATCACTGATTTTCAGAAGCAATTTCAGGATGAAATCGGCCGCAATCATGCCAAGTACTTCGATGCGAATGGATGGTTATATTTCACCAAAGAACGATTTGATTTATTATATCCGAGTTACGGGGATACTTACCCCACCTACCACGGAGCGATCGGCATGACTTACGAACAAGGCGGAAGCGGAAGAGCTGGTCTAGCCATTCGAAATAGCGATGGAAATCTACTTACCCTTAAAGATCGTATCGCTCACCATTTTACTACTGGTATTTCTACAGTAGAAATGGCTTATAAAAATGGAAAGCGTCTTCAAAAAGAAATGGCCAATTTCGTACAAGAAGGGCTTGACGATCCGAAAACCTATGTGCTTAGTGGGAATACTGACAATCTTAAAGCATTAACTCAGTTGCTAGAAAAACATCAAATCACTTACGGCCGAGGAAAAGGAAGTTTGGTTAGTGGATATGATTACCGTACACAAACCCAAAAGCGAATAAAGGCAGATGAAAACAGCTTAATCATTCCTGCTGGTCAAGTAAAAAACAAATTGATTCATGTTTTATTGGAACCGAATACCAAGCTAAATGACAGTATTACATATGATATCACCGCTTGGTCTCTTCCTTTTGCTTATGATGTGAACGCACTTCTCTCGACTAAAAAAGTACCCTATAGCATGACAGAATCTGGGGGTACACTAAATATAATCCCAAAAGACGCTTATGCTTATGTGATGGACTATCAAGGATTTGCGAGTCAAAAAGCACTTGCCGCCCTTCTAGATCGAGGAATGACTGTTAGAACAAGCTACAGTGATTTTAGAGTAGACGAAGCTTCTTTTCATGCCGGATCCAGCATTCTGTTAGCCGCAGAGAATACGAATCTCGAAAATACCCTAGCGCAAATCAGTGAAGAATTCGAAGTAGAATTCA
This sequence comes from Flavobacteriaceae bacterium, assembly GCA_036782715.1. Lineage (GTDB taxonomy): Bacteria > Bacteroidota > Bacteroidia > Flavobacteriales > Flavobacteriaceae > UBA3478. Next base: position 40,304 of record DAIPYN010000011.1, on the reverse strand, counting down.
AAGGAGTTTCTACTGGATTTGTAGATAGTGGTAAAGACTTTGGATCGCCTTCAGTTACAAAAACAAATGCAGTTAAAGTCGCTCTATTTAAGGGCGAAGGCATTTCTTCATACAACTTTGGAGAGTGGTGGTACTTTTTAGAGAACGATCTGAACTACCCGGTTACGGTATTAAATACGGAATACCTAGGATACTACGATTTAGACAATTATGACGTATTGATTATGCCAGATGGCAATTATCGCAACTTTGATGATCATACTTTAAGTACCATTGAAAAATGGGTTAGTAATGGAGGAAAACTTATTGCTCAATCAGGAGCACTGAGTGCCTTAAGTCGCCAGGGCAGCTTCCATATCAAGTCAAAAGAAAGAGATAGATCTAGTAGCGACCCATTACTTCCTTATGAATTACAAGAAAGAGAGGGGATCAAGAATTACATTACTGGGGCAATTTTTAAAACAAAAGTAGATACGACTCATCCAGTGGCCTATGGATATGATTCTGACTATTACGGTTTAAAATTAAATTCAAATACTTACGAATTACTACCCTCTGGCAATCTTGTTAGCTTTGAAGAAGACACAACTCCTATTGCGGGATTTGCAGGATCTAATGCTCTAAAACCGCTCTCAAAAAGTTTATTTATTGGCGCAGAAAATCACGGGCGAGGTAATGTAGTATACTTTACCGATAATCTTGTCTTTAGAGGATTTTGGTACGGAGCAAAAAGATTCGTGGCAAACGCAATCTTCTTTGATTTTTAATCAGACGTTATTTTATGATTAAAAAAAGGGGCCTCGGCCCCTTTTTTTATCTTTTTACTCTTCGGTCGTTTCCGCTTCGAGTGCCTCTTTTAAGGTTCCCGAATTCAATAGAAGATTATACCAAGAAAGTATTTTCTTCATATCGCTGGCATAAACTCGATCTTCATCGTAATTCGGTAGTATTGAAAAGAAGTATTCTTCAAGTGCTAGTTTATCTGCTTTGGGACTAACTGAAGTCTCTTTGCCATCCTCTTTTTTATGAATGGCTTCAAAAACCTCTAGTAATGGAACCTCTCTATCGAGTGCATAAATCGCGATCTCTGACAACACACTTACCTTTGCTCGAATGGATACCGTAAGACGCTTTTTGTCTACTAATGATTCACCTACAAAGCCTCCTTTAGTTTGAGCGATTAATTCATATAAACCTGGTTTTCCTCCAATTGCAATAATTTTCTCAAGTGCCATAGCTACTTATTTCTTTTTAGGTTGGTAATACTTCATGCGATAATCAGCTTGAACTTGTCCGCGCGATATCTTTTCTAATTTTCCTTTGACTAATCTTTTCTTCAATGAAGACAGCTTATCGGTAAATAAAATTCCTTCAATATGATCGTATTCGTGCTGAATGATACGAGCAGGTAGGCCGAAATAATTCTCCGTATGCCACTGCATAGACTCATCTTGATAACGTATCGTTAATTCATCCTTTCGAACAACGTCTTCACGAATATCTGGGATACTTAGACAACCCTCGGTAAAGCTCCAAGATTCTCCTGTTTCTTCAATAATCGTCGCATTGATAAATACTTTCTTAAAAGTTTTTAATACTTCGCGCTCTTCATCGGTTGCATCCTCATCCTTTGCAAAAGGGGATCCATCGATGACAAATAAACGAATCGATTTACCAATTTGAGGTGCCGCTAATCCTACACCTTCGGCGTTATACATGGTTTCCCACATATCAGAAATTAAAGTCTCTAAACCTTCATAATCAGTAGAGATTTCTTTGGCTTTCCTCTTTAATACAGGGTCTCCGTAGGCTACAATAGGATAAATCATAATGTTCTATCTAAGTAAGATTGTAAAAGTATGGATGCACTTATACGATCGATTAGTGTTTTGTCTTGTCTTTTCTTTTTTGACATTCCCGATTGGGCGATGCTTTTAGAAGCTAGTTTCGATGTGAATCGTTCATCTTGCCATGTAATTTTGAATCCAGACTTTTCAATTTTATCTGCCATTTGTTCGATAAATAGCATAGACTCTGAAGGAGTTCCATCCATCTGAGTTGCCTTCCCGATCACAACCAATGACACCTTTTCTTCTTTGTTCAACTGAATCAGTTTTTCTATCAACTGTTTAGATTCAATCGTTTCAAGAGAAGAGGCAATACCCAGCCCTTTGTAAGCAGTGGCAATTCCAGTTCTAACCGAACCAATATCAAGTCCTAAAATTCGCTCCAATGGTGAAATTTGCAACAAAAATAGGTCAAATTGAAAAGCCCTATCCCTAGAAGCTATCATATCTTTGCAACAAAATTACAAGAATCATGGAGACACTAAGACCTATCATTGAATCTGCTTGGGAAAATCGAGAATTACTCAAGGAGCCTGCTACTCAAGAAGCTATCAGAAATGTCATTACAGCAATAGACAATGGAGAATTGCGCTGTGCAGCACCAGAAGGTGATCAGTGGGTGATTAATGAATGGGTTAAAAAGGCCGTGGTTCTATACTTCCCTATTCAGCAAATGGAGGTGTTAGAGGCTGGCATTTTTGAATATCACGATAAGATGCCTCTAAAGAGAGGATATAAAGAAAAAGGTATTCGAATTGTACCTAATGCGGTCGTTCGTCACGGGGCTTATGTAGCTTCAGGAACCATCCTCATGCCAAGTTATGTAAATATCGGAGCTTATGTAGATAGCGGCACCATGGTCGATACATGGGCTACCGTAGGTTCATGCGCACAAATCGGAAAGAACGTTCACCTCAGCGGAGGAGTCGGGATTGGCGGCGTCTTAGAGCCACTTCAGGCTAGCCCTGTAATCATCGAGGATAATGCTTTTATTGGCTCTAGATGTATTGTAGTAGAAGGAGTTCGAGTAGGAAAAGAAGCCGTTCTAGGCGCTAATGTGGTACTTACGGCATCAACCAAAATTATTGATGTTACCGGAGATGAGCCTGTATTCTATCAGGGAGAAGTACCTGCTAGAAAGGTGGTAATTCCTGGAACTTATACCAAGTCATTCCCTGCCGGAGAATATGGAGTTTCTTGCGCGCTTATTATTGGTGAAAGAAAAGAAAGTACCGACAAAAAGACCTCATTGAATGATGCGCTCCGCGAATACGGAGTATCGGTTTAATTAGGAGCGAATCCCAAAAGGAGTAAAAGTCGATTTCGAACGAATCGTCTCATCTCTGATCGCTCGATTCTTACGAAGAGACTCTGGGGTCTTATAACCTCTTTTGTGATCTAAGTGTATACAAATAGCACTATAGCGAATCTGTATACCCTTAATTCCTTTATTCATTAGACGCTCTCCAAGCTCTCGGTCTTGGCCACCGTATTGCATACGTTCATCAAAACCATTGGCTTCTAATAAATCTGAAAGCCAACCCGAAGCATTGTGTCCATTCCAGGTGGCCTTAGTTGGAGTAATCCAATTTAAAAAGTCGGCCCATTTTCCAGTAGCCGCTAATTTTAAATTTTTTCGAGATGAGGGAACGCCTTTTTCTTTTAACCAGGAAGGATTAAAGCAAATTGACGTGACTATGTCATCAATTTGTATTGCCTTAGAGGTAGTCATAGGCAACATAAAATATCCGCCAGATAAAAAATGACCTGGTTTTCTTCGATCATAGTGCACTTGAAGAAAGTCAGGTCGAGGAATGCAATCTCCGTCAGTCATCACCACATAATTACCACGGCAAGCTTTCAAAGCCTTATTAAGTATTCGAGACTTCTGAAATCCTTCGTCTTCTTGCCAGACATGAACCATGGGATATCCTAGCTTTTGTGACAAATCATCGATTAGAAGCTTGGTCTTTGGGCCAGAACCATCATCGGCAATAATGAGTTCAAAGTTTTGATACGTTTGAAACTCGAAGCCCCAAAGTACCTTTTCAAGCCACTCCTCAGCATTATAGGTGCTGACAATTACAGAAATTTCTAATGGATTCATCGGATGTAAAAATAGGAAAGTCTTTACTTTGCGTAACCCTATCTATGAAACTAAAAGAATACATTCCTTCATCTCTACAGAGTTGGAGACTCGGTAAAAAGCCTGCGAGCCGAATGCTAGAAGGCAAAAAGAGAATTCCTGTAGTTGCGTCGGTAAAGTCTTTTGAACCAAGGCTTCATCTAGTGCACTTGGCCATTCGATCGATTTGGAACGATGAAGTAGTTCCTCAGCATACCGTTTTAGTTTTACACCAAAAGCATCGAGAAAGTCTTCCAAATTCAATCAAAGAATTGAAAAATGCAGGGCTTGAGATCGTATTTGTGGATAGTGATCGATCACATTTCAAACTACTGGGCGCTTTGTCTGCTCATTCCTCAATGCCCGTGGTAACCTTTGACGACGATGTTCTTTACCAAAAGAGTTGGTTAAATATCTTATACCAAACACATTTACAATTTCCCGATCAGGTGGTTGCACTTCAAACACGCATCATCAGTCGTTCGAAGAACGGTGATTGGCTTCCTTACAGGGATTGGCCCACCTCCTATCGAAATCAGCGATCCACTGCAGCCACCCTTCCGATCGGTGGTGCAGGGGTTCTTTATCCGACCAATTTCAACACGCCAGAACTTTCAAATATTGAACTTATCGAAAGGCTGTGTCCTAAAGCAGACGATTTATGGTTTAAAACTATGGGATTGATAAGAAATTTTAAGGTCGTCATACCTGAGGTTTTGCCCAAATCAGCCTTACCCATTATCGGCAGTCAAGCGGTTTCTTTAGGCAAAGAAAACATCAAGGAAGATCGCAACCGATCCCAATGGATTGACCTCTGCAAACACTTTAATCTGAAAATTTAAGTGGTACCTTTGCATGGCTTTAATCCGTATAGAAGCAAGCAAAATTAGATTTGTAGAATCACATAAAAAGCTGATTTGAATCAAAAACTCTCACATATTCGTGAAGCAATAGCGCATCCTATTTTTAAAGAGGTAGGGGAAGTTGCCGATCACATCGGTGTCGAATGCTATGTGGTAGGAGGATTTGTTCGTGATTTTCTACTGAAAAGGTCTTTGCCCGCTGATATCGATTTTGTCACCGTCGGTAGCGGCATCCAACTAGCCAAAGAAGTTGCGAAAAATTTAAAAGGTGAACCAAAAGTCTCCACCTTCAAGACCTATGGCACTGCTATGATTAAATACGACGGGCTTGATTTAGAATTTGTGGGTGCTCGTAAAGAAAGCTATCAGCGGAACTCTAGAAATCCAATCGTAGAAGACGGAAGCCTTGAGGATGACCAAAATCGTAGAGATTTTACCATTAATGCAATGGCGATTTGTCTCAACAAGGAACGATTTGGGGAATTGGTTGACCCTTTTGAAGGGGTGTCAGATTTAAATACGAAGTGCATCAGAACACCTCTTGATCCTGATATTACCTTTAGCGATGATCCTCTTCGAATGATGCGAGCAATTCGATTTGCTTCTCAACTCAATTTTGAAATTGATTCCCCTACACTCGAATCGATTAAAAGACAGTGTGAGCGTATTGATATTATCACCAAAGAACGTATTGTAGTAGAACTCAATAAAATTCTTCTCAGCGATCGACCTTCTATTGGCTTTGGTTTACTCAAAGAAACAGGATTATTAAAACGATTAATCCCAGAGCTTACAGCTCTTGAGGGAATCGAAGAAATCGAAGGAAAAAAGCACAAAGATAATTTTTGGCACACCCTTGAAGTGGTGGATAACATGGCTCAATTAAGTTCAAATTTATGGCTTCGTTGGGCTGCCTTATTACATGACATCGGAAAGGCACCAACCAAACGATTTGACAAAAAAATTGGATGGACCTTTCACGGACACGAATTTGTAGGTTCCAAAATGGTGTACCGTCTATTTAAAAGGCTGAAAATGACGCTAGGTGATCCTATGAAAAGAGTTCAAAAACTCGTTCTCATGAGTTCAAGACCTATCGTTATCTCTGAAGACTACGTCACTGATTCAGCGGTCAGAAGATTAATCTTTGACGCTGGCGAAGATCTAGAAGGTCTAATGACTTTGTGTGTTTCAGACATCACCACTAAAAATCCTCGTAAGCAAGACAGATACAAGAGGAATTTCGAAATCGTAAAAGAAAAAATAAAAGAAGTCGAAGAGCGAGATCGTATTCGAAATTTTCAACCTCCTGTTAGCGGTGAACTAATTATGAAAACATTTGACATCGGGCCTAGTCGAGAAATTGGTTTATTAAAAGAGACCTTAAAGGAAGCCATTTTAGAGGGTGAAATACCCAATGAATTTGAAGCCGCGTTCGAACTGATGCTTAAAAAAGCAGAGCAACTTGGATTAAAACCTGTGAAGCAGTGAATCGAAATCGAAAACTAGCCATCGCCACCTTATTGATCATTTATTTGGTAATCGCCGCTGGAGCCATTGTCAGGATGACTGGAAGCGGGATGGGATGTCCTGATTGGCCTAAGTGCTTTGGACACCTTATACCCCCTACTGACGAAGCAGAACTCTTATGGCAAACGAATACTGCCTATGAAAGAGGACAAGTAATTATCAGAGAAAATCATTTAGAAGTAGCCCTTAAGGATTTTAAATCAGCCGAAGTCTATGAAGGATCTAATTGGGAGAATTATGAAAAACATGATTACGCTGCTTTTAATCCATGGCACACCTGGATCGAATATATTAATCGACTCCTCGGAGCCTTAGCTGGTTTAAGCACACTGCTACTTTTCTTAAGCAGCTGGCTCACCCGACCTAAACGAACCGATCTAAGATGGCTTAGTGCGATACTACTAGTTGGAATATTATTTCAAGCTTGGCTTGGGGCTACAGTAGTTTACTCGCTACTCAATCCTTTTCGAATCAGCCTACATATGTTTATGGCACTAGTGCTGGTCGCTATACTTTTCATCTATTATGAAAAAACGGTTGAACGTAAACTATTTGGTCAGTCCTCCCTTTTAGGGAAGTACCTATTCGCGGGTTTCGTTTTAACACTGATACAAGTTCTTATGGGAACACAGGTTCGTCAATATGTGGATTCTTCAAAAGAACAAATAGGGAGTAATTTCTTTAGTCTACAAGGAGCAGAAACCCTCTTATTTTATATACATCGTTCATTTTCTATAGTAGTAATTCTGTTTCATTTATGGATTTACAATCGCATTCGAAAGAATCACTCGAGCTTATCGAAAACTCAGCAAATCATTCTTGCACTAATAGGAATTTCTGTTCTTAGTGGGGTGATCATGTATTATTTTGACTTCCCTTTTTCAACTCAACCTATTCACCTAGTAATTGCTTCTATATTATTCGGATTTCAGATCTATATTTGGCTCCGTTCTTACAGAAGTACTAACGAAACTGTAAATTAAAAGTTGCTATGATCTATAAAATTCGTGCTATTCTTGATGATCAAACTGATGTGTTCAGAGATATTGCCATCTCTAGTGAAAGCACCCTTGAAGATTTGCATAATTCGTTGAGTCAAGCATTCGGATTTGACGGAATTGAAATGGCAACCTTTTATGGTTGCGATCAGGAGTGGAATCAAGGTCAAGAATATCCAATCGTCGATTTAGGATTTGAAGATGACACGGTTTTAATGAGAGACACTCCTATCAGTAGCATACTCACTACAGATCACCCGAAACTTATCTACATTTATGATTTACTGCAAATGTGGACCTTTTTTGTAGAGCTAGCTGCAGTAGAAAACGATGAATCATCCATAGATTTACCTCAGCTACTATTTAGTTTCGGAGAACTACCCGCAGAGGCTCCTGAAAAACAATTTAAAAGTGAAAAAGGATCTTCAGAAGATGACTTTTACGGGGATGATGATGAATTCGGTGATGAATTTGATGATTTCTCTGATTATTCAGACACAGATTACGACGACTACCATTAATTATGTTCAATTTATACAACGCCCAGTTTCAAGGCCTTGTCTTACACAGGGTCGGTAATAAAAACAGAAATGAACCGCTTCAATTATCTGCAAGTCCACTTCGATTAGACGACGAGATTTCAGGTTTACTTAAAAGCTATTTCTTCACCCCTTTTACCCAAAGAGAAGAAAACTATTTCCACTTCACACACGAAGCAGATTTAGAATTCAACCCGGTTTATAACGCAGCGAAAAGTATTTTCGACAACCCAGAAAACCTGCAAGAACAGAGCGTTGCTATAGCTACTCATCTCTACGGACAATCGAATCACCCTCACATCAATAGCGGAGAACTTTATGTAGCTCTCTTTGAAGACGTGCTTATTGATAAAGAAAAAGTTAACGCCATTGGCATATTTAAAAGTGAGGTTAAGCAAGACTTTTTTGAATTCGATTGGGATCAAGAAAATCTAAACATTTCTGTCCGTAAGGGAATTTCTGTTCAGAAGCTAGACAAAGGCTGTCTGATTTTCAATACCGGAGAAGAAAATGGTTACAAAGTTTTATCGGTCGATCGAAATCGATACGATGCCAAGTACTGGCCAGAAGATTTTCTATCCATAAGCGCCCTAAAAGACGAGAACTTTCAAACAAAAAATTACCTCAAATTCTGTAAAGACTTTGCAAAAGAAGTAATTCTACCCACTGAAGATAAACAACAAGAAGTACTCTTCTTGAATCGTGCAGTGAACCACTTTGCTTCAAGAGATCAGTTTGAGGAGTCTCATTTCTTAAACGACGTATTAGAAAACCCAGAGCTTATTCCCGAGTTTAAAAACTACAAAGTCAATAAGGGACCTAAATACAGTATCGAAGACGTTTCTGAGTTTCCGATTGCTAACAAAGCGGTCAGCGATATTCGCAAGAAATTCAAGAACGAAATTCATCTAGACACCAACATTCATATTAAACTAGATTTCATCAATCCTGAATCGGCTGAAAAATTTGTAGAAAAGGGTTGGGACGAAGAGCGTCAGATGTATTACTATCTTCTTTATTTCAACCGTGAAACTAAAAGTTAGAGCGTTTTAAGATCTCTATAATTTCGGGTCACAAAGTCTAGAGCTGCACTTAGAATTGCTCCCATACTATTGGCTTTACTAAAGGCAGAGTCTTTAGTTAATTCAAAAATCTGACTCTTTAAGGTATTTAGGTGAGCGTCGGTAGATAGTGTATCTGTCATTGCAGCACTAAGCAATCGTTTGATTTGCTCTTCTGAACCTAATGCCCGTTTGGCAATTAGAGATCGTTCTTCACGTTTGTATTGATCTACAGAGTCCTTTTTCAAATACGTTTTGATCAGATCAATCATTTTTTGATTCTCAGGGAAAAATTGAGGACGATAGACTTTAAGGTCTCCTTCAAAATTTTGCTGATCGAAATCAATTGCCCGAATTTTATGAATCACACTATCAAAATCGTGCACAGGAATCACCACATAATTATACGAGCGCATATCCCCTAATAATCGAATCATACATCGTTCATTAAACTTCACAAACTCCTTAGCTAATTGTGCCTTCTGACGATCGCTACACTGTGGTAAGTATTGCTTTAGAAAGACATCTCCAGGTATTCCTGCGATATGCTCTTCAATCAGCGTATCTCGAGAAACCAAGAAATGTAGATTGTAAGGAGAAAGTATATGTTCGATCTCAAGACCGTAAACCCGAGAAGCATCTGAGCGCTTCACATAAAAATAAGTGTAGTTATCGTTTAAGATATTTCGAACCTTGATTCGAAATGGCTTTGAATTTCCAAAGGTGCAATAATCAATGGCATCGATACTTAAATGTTGAAAAATCTCATGACTCCCATCCGAATGGAGCGTAGAGTATATCTGTTTTAAAGCGTTATTGATTTCTTCACTTTCAGATTCTTCGTAATACACACGAACCCACAAAGTGTCCTCATCTTGAAGATCATAAACCGTAACTGAGCCCTGAAAACGCAATAAATCATTATAGTGTATCGGGAGGTTGACTCTTCGGTTGTAACGCCTTAAATAGGCCGCAAGTATCGGTGAAATTGGATAATTGGGCTTCTTTAAAAGCATTTGAGGAGCATCAGACATAACCCGAATGTAACAATTATCAGAAAAAACGGTCATAAATTGGAGATCAATTTTAAAGCTTAACCATTCATGTCGAAAATTCTGCTCAAAGGAAATCAGCTCAATAAAAATTACGGAAGAGTTAAGGCGGTAACTAATCTGAGCTTTGAAATAAGAAAAGGTTCGGTTTATGGAATCCTAGGACCTAATGGATCGGGTAAATCTACCACATTGGGTATCGTACTGAATGTTGTAAATGCCAGTTCTGGTAACTTTGAATGGTTTGAAGGTACACTAAGCACACAAGAAGCATTAAAGAAGGTCGGAGCTATTATTGAACGGCCAAACTTCTACCCGTACATGAGCGCAAGAGAGAATCTAGAGCTCGTTGGTCTCATTAAAGAAATTCCTAATTCTGCAGTACCTAAAGTATTAAAGGAAGTAGGTTTAGCCGATCGATCTGAAGATTTATTCTCTACTTTTTCCTTGGGAATGAAACAGCGCTTGGCAATCGCTTCAGCCCTACTCAATGACCCTGAGATATTAATTCTTGATGAACCGACCAATGGTTTAGATCCACAAGGCATTCATCAAATTAGAGTCCTCATTCAACAAATCGCCTCTAGAGGAACTACCATACTCCTTGCCTCTCATCTACTCGACGAGGTGGAGAAAGTATGTGATCAGGTAATTATTCTACAAAAAGGAAAAAGTATTTACAGTGGCTCTGTGGAAGAAATGGGGAAGTCAGGGGCTTACTTACTCATTGGTGCAAATCGTACAGAACAATTAGCTGAGTATATTGAGAAGCATCCGGATATAGAAATTTTAGGACAGGAAGATGGACTCTTAAAGATCAAAACCAACCATAGCCCCGAAAGTATCAATCAATACTTCTCTGAACAAGGGATTTTCCTAACTCACTTAAGTAGTCACCAAAAAAGACTTGAAGAACTATTCTTAGAAATTACCAACGCCTAATGAAACGACTTTTTTTAATTGAATATCACAAGATTAAGCACAGTAGATCGAGTATCATTCTTATATCGGCCTATTTTGTTTTTCTAACCCTCATTGCCTTGATAGCTGCAATCAAATTCGATATTGGCCCCATTGAATTTCATCTTGCCGATCAAGGGATCTTTAATTTTCCATTGATCTGGCATTTTAACAGCTTTATTGCGGCATTTTTTAAACTTTTCTTAGCGGTAGTCATCGTTTCAATGATTTCGAACGAATACAGTAATCGAACCTTGAAACAGAACCTCATCGACGGGCTCTCGAAAAAGGATTTTTTGGTTTCTAAGGTGATTCTCGTTGCAGTCTTTTCTGCACTTTCGACCTTATTTGTAGCACTCATTTCATTGATATTGGGAATGATTTATTCTGATTATACAGAGTTCAGTATTGTGTTTTCGGAGTTGCATTTTCTATTACTCTATTTTCTAAAACTGTTTGGCTTCTTCAGTTTATGTCTTTTCTTAGGAATTTTGATTAAACGATCTGCTTTCGCTCTCGGATTTTTGATTGTACTCCTCATTGGCGAGCAAATTGTCTGGGGTATTGGAGGAGAGTTGTTAGCCAAATACGGAAATTTTGCTGAAAAAACAGATGCCTTTAGTCTAGCAAGCCAAATCAAAGGATTCTTTCCGTTACAGGCCTCTTTCAATTTATTGCATGAACCGTTTACACGTTTGAGTGCAATCCAATCAGTAGCCAAAGAACTCGGTGAAGATGTCGTACTCAACTACCAAACCACACTAAAAGAGGTTGGAATTGCCGTTGGATATACTCTTATTTATTTATGGGGTAGTCTAGCTATATTGAAGAAAAGAGACCTGTAAGATCCGTATTTTTGCGGTATGCGTTTTACACTAACCGCCGACTTTAAACCTACTGGAGACCAACCTCAGGCGATTGAATCCTTATCGAGAGGGATAAAGGAAGGAGACCGGCATCAAACGCTCTTAGGGGTCACCGGTTCAGGTAAGACATTTACAATGGCTAACGTTATCGAAACGGTTCAACGGCCTACACTCGTTTTAGCACACAATAAGACCTTAGCGGCCCAACTTTACTCCGAATTCAAGCAGTTTTTTCCCAATAACGCTGTAGAGTATTTTGTTTCGTATTACGATTACTACCAACCCGAAGCATACATACCTGCAAGTGGAACCTATATCGAAAAAGATCTTAGTATCAACGAAGATATTGAGAAGCTACGTTTGAGCACCACCTCTTCTTTACTAAGTGGAAGAAGAGATGTCATCGTCATCGCATCGGTATCCTGTTTATACGGTATCGGAAACCCGATCGAATTTCAGAAGAACGTTATTAAAATCGAAAGAGATCAGGTAATTTCTAGAACTGCACTTCTGAAACAACTAGTACAATCCTTGTATTCGAGGACCACTGCAGATTTCAAGCATGGAAACTTCAGAGTAAAGGGAGATGTAATCGATGTACACCCCGGATACGCAGATATTGCCTACCGCATTCACTTTTTTGGCGATGAAATTGAAGAAATAGAGGCCTTAGATCCAGTGAATCAGAAGGTCATTGAAAGCTACGATCGATTGACGATCTATCCGGCAAACATGTTTGTCACCTCTCCTGATGTGCTGCAAAACGCCATACACCAGATTCAAGATGACCTTGTCAAGCAGATCGAATATTTCAATGAGATCGGAAAGCCTTTAGAGGCGAAACGATTAGAAGAACGAACTACCTTCGATTTAGAAATGATGCGTGAGCTCGGATATTGTTCGGGTATTGAGAATTATTCCCGATACCTTGACGGTCGAGCACCTGGTACAAGACCCTTCTGCCTCTTAGACTACTTCCCTGATGACTATTTGATGATCATTGATGAGAGTCACGTCACCATTCCACAAGTGCACGCCATGTATGGAGGCGATCGATCTCGAAAGGAAAATCTAGTGGATTACGGATTTAGACTTCCGGCAGCACTCGATAACCGACCTCTCAAATTCGAAGAATTCGAAGTACTACAAAATCAGGTACTATATGTTAGTGCTACACCTGCAGATTATGAATTAGCCCTTTGTGAAGGAGTTTACACAGAACAACTTATTCGACCTACAGGACTTCTAGATCCGGTCATTGAAGTACGCCCTAGTAAAAATCAAATCGATGATCTTACCGAGGAAATTAAAATACGTGCAGATAAAGACGAGCGTGTTCTAGTCACCACACTTACCAAACGAATGGCCGAAGAGCTCACAAAGTACCTAACGAGAATCGGTGTTCGTTGTCGTTATATTCATAGTGATGTGGATACTCTTGAGCGCGTTGAAATCATGCAAGATCTTCGCAAAGGAATATTCGACGTACTTATTGGGGTAAACCTACTTAGAGAGGGTCTCGATCTTCCCGAAGTATCTCTAGTTGCCATCATAGATGCAGATAAAGAAGGTTTTTTAAGATCTAACCGAAGCCTTACACAGACCGTGGGTCGAGCCGCTCGAAATCTGAACGGCAAGGCCATTATGTATGCAGATACTATTACCGAAAGTATGCAACTCACCATTGATCAGACGGCTTATCGAAGATCAAAACAGAAATCCTACAATCAAGAACACGGAATACAGCCTAAAGCATTGAATAAAGCGATTGAATCAACGCTAGTAAGTACCAAAAAGGAGAATAAGGACACCCCACGAGTAAAACCAATATCAGAAGAGGAATTGGCCTACATGAACGGAAATGATCTCAGTGATGAGATAAAAAGAACTCGAAAAGCCATGGAAGAAGCCGCTAAATCTTTAGATTTTATTGAAGCGGCTAGACTAAGAGATCAGCTTAAAACGCTTCAAGAACAAGTATAAAAAAAGCCGCTCATTATAGAGCGGCTTTTTTATTAATTAAGTAATTGTTTTACTTTATCTGCAGCCTCTTGGAACTGGACTGCTGCGTGAACCTCTAATCCGGATTCTTCAATAATTTGCTTGGCAAGTTCTGCATTCGTTCCTTGTAAACGAACAATGATCGGAACGTTGATTTGATCTGCCATATTCTTGTAAGCCTCTACAATACCATTAGCTACACGATCACATCGAACGATTCCTCCGAAAATGTTTACAAGAATCGCCTTTACATTAGGATCTTTAAGAATAATTCTGAAGGCTTCTTCAACACGTTTAGCATCAGCAGTACCTCCAACATCTAGAAAGTTAGCTGGTTCTCCACCCGCCATTTTAATAAGATCCATAGTAGCCATAGCCAATCCTGCACCATTAACCATACAACCAACGTTACCGTCAAGATCTACGTAGTTGAGTCCAAGAGCCTTCGCTTCTACTTCGATTGGATTCTCCTCGCGCTCATCACGCATCTCTGCATAAGCTTTGCGTCTAAAAAGCGCATTGTCATCAAGAGTCACTTTAGCATCAACGGCAATAATTTTATCGTCTGAAGTCTTAAGAACCGGGTTAATCTCAAATAAGCTCGAATCACTCTCGACATAAGCTTTGTACAATTTGGTTACAAAGCCAACCATTTCTTTGAACGCTTTACCTGAAAGACCTAGGTTGAAAGCAATATTTCTTGCCTGAAAACCAGTTAGTCCTGTACTAGGATCTACTTCTTCGGTAAAAATAAGATGAGGAGTTTTCTCAGCAACTTCCTCGATATCCATACCTCCTTCAGTCGAATACATAATCATGTTACGACCCGTACCACGATTAAGTAGTACCGACATATAAAACTCAGAAGTTTCACTTTCGCCAGGATAATATACATCCTCTGCTACGAGTACCTGATGAACCTTCTTACCTTCAGCCGAAGTCTGAGGAGTAACTAAATTCATACCGATAATTTGATCGGCGATAGACTTCACCTCGTCTAAGTTCTTGGCGAGCTTTACACCTCCACCTTTACCACGTCCACCAGCGTGAACTTGTGCTTTGATCACATGCCAGCCAGTGCCAGTCTCTTCAGTTAAGACTTTTGCTGCCGTTATAGCTTCATCTGGAGTTGAAGCTACTTTACCACGTTGAATACCTACGCCAAAACTGGCTAAAATCTCTTTTCCTTGAAACTCGTGAAGGTTCATGTTTATCTATTAAAATTGAGTTACAAAAATAGGAAAGCACAACCAATAGGCCTACCAATTATTCCCTCTTTCTTCAACATGAATTGTTTTATTTATAACTCTTTGTGATAAAATGAGAAATAACGATTATTTCTATCTAATTATCGGCAGAAGGCACTTATTTTGCATCACCTTAACGAATGAAAGTTATGTCTCAAATACCTTATATCGATATTGCTCAGCAGTATGGAGCACCTGTTTACATTTACGATGCCCACCGCATTGCAGCGCAGTTTGATCGCCTAAAGAGTGCCTTCACTCCAGTGAAAAACTTAAAACTGCACTACGCGGTAAAAGCAAATTCTAACCTTAGTATTCTAAGATTAATTCATGGCCTAGGAGCAGGTCTTGATACAGTTTCCATTGAAGAAGTAAAATTGGGATTACTAGCTGGGGTACCCGCCCATCAAATCATCTACACACCGAATGGCGTATCGATCGAAGAACTAGAAGAAGCGAAATCCTTAGGTGTTCAAATCAATATCGACAATCTATCAGTGCTAGAACTATTCGGACAGCGTTTTCCAGACACCCCTGTGTGTGTGAGAATTAATCCGCATGTGATGGCAGGTGGAAATAGCAATATTTCGGTCGGACATATCGATTCAAAATTTGGTATCAGTATTCACCAAGTACCACACATTAAAAGGATTGTTGATCTTACTGGAATGCACATCAATGGAATCCATATGCATACAGGAAGTGATATTCTCGATATTGATGTCTTTTTACACGCTGCAGAAATTCTATTTGAGGCAGCTAAGAATTTTGACAGCCTCGAATTCATTGACTTTGGTAGCGGATTTAAGGTTCCTTACAAGAAGGATGATATCGAAACACCCATCGAAGAATTCGGTGAAAAGTTATCGGAGCGATTCAACAGTTTTTGTAAATCCTACGGTAAAGAATTGACCCTCTCTTTTGAGCCAGGTAAATTCTTGGTAAGTCAATCGGGTAAATTTGTCGCTAAAGTAAATGTAGTTAAGCAAACCACTTCTACGGTTTTTGCCGGAGTAGATTCTGGGTTCAATCACCTGATGCGTCCGATGCTTTATGGCGCCTATCATGAAATTGAAAACCTTAGCAACCCTGGAGGGAAGCCTAGATTCTATTCAGTAGTCGGATACATATGTGAGACTGACACTTTTGGTAGCAATCGAAGAATCTCTGAAATCAATGAAGGTGATTTCCTCGTATTTCACAATACCGGAGCCTATTGCTTCTCAATGGCAAGCAACTACAACTCTAGATTACGCCCAGCAGAGGTATTATGGATCAATGGGAAGGCAGAACTAATCAGAGAACGCGAAACCTTTGAAGACCTTACCAAAGGTCAAATTGAAGTTAATGTAACTCTAGATACTCAACTTGCTGCAGAGGTTTAATTATCTTTAGACCATGAAAGTATTGTTATCGCTATTCTTATCGATTGGTTTTTCGATTGGTCTATTTGCTCAAGAACAGAAAATTGAATGGTTAAGCTTTGAACAGGCGGTTCAAAGCATTGCTGAAGATGGAGACAATGAAAAGAAAATTTTCATTGATGTCTACACAGATTGGTGTGGGTGGTGTAAAAAAATGGATAAAGAAACCTTCAATGATCCTGAAGTTCTTGCGTATATGATTAAGAACTTCTACATGGTTAAATTCAACGCCGAACAAACTGAAGATATTGTTTTTCAAGGACAAACCTATTCGTTTGTACCGCAAGGCAAAAAAGGGTATCACGAATTAGCGGTAGCACTTACTAACGGTAATTTGAGTTATCCGACCGTGGTCTACCTTACTTCTAAATTTGAAATGCTAGCTCCTGTTGCGGGCTATTATCCTGCAGCGCCATTTCTTACCGTGGCTAAGTACTTTGGAGATGACATCTTTAAAGACATGACCTGGAAAGACTACGAGGCCAGTCAATCAAAATAACTTATCGGCTATAATTCGGAGCCTCTTTGGTAATAGTTACATTGTGCGGATGACTCTCTGCAATACCACTTGCCGTAATCTTAACAAATTTCGCCTGTTCCTTTAAGGTGTTAATATCCTTAGCACCACAATATCCCATACCTGCTCGCAAACCACCGATAAATTGATGCATGCTCTCAAAGAGCTCACCTTTATACGGTACTCGACCTACGATACCTTCTGGAACGAGCTTTTTGATATCATCCTCTACATCTTGGAAATAGCGATCTTTACTACCCTTCTTCATGGCTTCGACAGACCCCATTCCACGGTAGCTTTTAAACTTCCTTCCTTCGTAGATAATCGTTTCGCCCGGAGATTCTTTAGTTCCTGCTAGTAACGAACCAAGCATAACACAGTCTGCTCCAGCGGCAAGCGCTTTAGGAATATCACCGGTAAAACGAACACCACCGTCAGCGATGACAGGAACCCCTGTTCCTTTTAGCGCGGCAGCTACTTCAAGAACCGCGGAAAATTGAGGAAATCCAACCCCAGCAACTATTCGTGTGGTGCAAATTGAACCTGGACCAATCCCTACCTTAACTGCATCAGCTCCGGCTTCAACAAGATAAAGTGCGGCTTCAGCGGTAGCAATATTTCCAACAATAACCTCAAGTTCTGGAAAAGCAGATTTTACTGCTTTTAGCACACCTACTACTCCCTTCGAATGCCCATGTGCAGTATCAATAACCACAGCATCCACTCCAGCTGCAACTAACGCACTAACGCGGTCTACTGCATCAGCAGTCACACCTACAGCAGCAGCGACTAGGAGTCTACCGTACTTATCTTTGTTAGCAATCGGCTTTTGAGTGAGTTTAGTGATGTCTCTAAAAGTAATTAACCCAATTAATTGTTCCTTTTCGTCAACGACAGGTAGTTTTTCGATTTTATGAGCTTGAAGAATATCTTCTGCTTCGGCTAGAGTAATACCTGCTGGGGCAGTTATAAGGTTTTCTGCCGTCATGACTTCTGTGATCATTCGGTCATTACGTTTTTCGAATCGTAAATCACGATTAGTTACAATCCCAGAAAGTTTTCCCGCGTTATCTACAATTGGAATCCCTCCGATTCCATGTTCTTTCATACTTGCCTTTGCATCTAAAACAGTCGCAGTAAGGGGTAAAGTTACAGGGTCTAAAATCATACCTGATTCTGCACGCTTTACTTTGCGAACCTTCGCAGCCTGCTCTTCAATCGTCATGTTCTTATGTAGTACTCCAATACCTCCCTCTTGAGCCATCGCAATGGCCATTCGAGATTCTGTAACCGTGTCCATAGCCGCAGAAACGATAGGCACGTTTATTCGTAAATTTCTGGTGAACTGCGTACTGATGTTTACCTCGCGAGGTAATACTTCAGAAAAAGCAGGGACTAATAGAACATCGTCATAGGTAAGGCCTTCGCCAACGATTTTAGAAAGATGAGCTTTCATGCAACTAGAGAATTAATTGCATGCAAAAATACTTAAAATTATGGCACGAGCGCTTAGGTGTAGCGACTAAAAAGGTTCTTAGCCTTATTATAGGCGACTTCGAAACCGTGAATATCAATGTTAATCGGTGCCTTTTGGGTAGTAAGATAACTAATCAATTTTTCAGTCGGCAGATTTCCTACTAAATGATCTGAGGCCATGGGGCAGCCTCCGAAACCTTGTATAGCTCCATCAAATCGACGGCATCCAGCTTGATAAGCAGCATCTAAATTTGACTTCCACTGATCGGGTCGAGTATGCAAGTGCGCTCCAAAATTAAGCTCATTGTGCTCAGTTAAAACATACGAAAATACTTCGTGAATTCGCTCTGGCGTAGCATTTCCCATGGTATCTGAAAGTGAAAAGCAATCGATAGCTAAACCTTCGAATCGATTCAACCAATAACTAATTTGATCTAGCCCCCATGGAGTACCATAGGGATTCCCAAAACCCATAGAAAAATAAATCACCAACTTCTTATCAGAGGCAGCAGCGACTTCGGCTATTCTTTGTATTTCATCAAAAGCTTCCCCCTGAGAACGATTAGTGTTTCTCATTTGAAAAATCTCTGAGAGGGAAAAAGGAAATCCAAGCACCCTGATCGCTTCGAGTTCAGATGCTCTTTGAGCACCTCTAAGGTTGGCAACGATCGCTAAAAGCTCAGTACGGGTGTGTTCCAAATCAAGTAACGATAATACCTCAGCGGTATCTTTCATTTGGGGAACCGCTCGCTCTGAGACAAAACTTCCAAAATCTAAATACGAGAAGTTACAATTCAGTAACGATTGAAGATAAGCTGCTTTCTCAGAGGTAGGGATAAAGGCATTTAAGCCCTGCATCGCATCTCTAGGACATTCAACAATTTCAATCATGCACGATCAATTAATTTCCTATGAATTTCGGAAATTAATTTGGGACCTTCATATACAAAGCCCGTATATAATTGAATTAAATCAGCGCCCGCGTCGATTTTTTCGATAGCAGCCTCAGCAGAATGAATACCTCCAACACCGATGATTACAAAGGGAGATTTTTGGTAGGCTTTTAGATACCTTATCACCTCTGTAGATCGATTTCTAAGAGGAGCACCACTAAGCCCACCCATTTCATCTACAAGGTGTTGATCAGACTTTAAATTCGTTCGGTCAATGGTAGTGTTAGTGGCAATTACGCCTTCAAGCTTTACATTTTCAACAATTTCAATGATATCATCGAGTTGATGATTAGTTAAATCAGGTGCGATTTTTAAAAGAATTGGCTTTTCGGCAGATGACCCTGCAAGTTTCTTACACTCTAATTTCAAAGTACTTAACAATCGCTCCAATGGCTCTTTCTCTTGCAGTTCTCTTAAACCCGGTGTATTTGGAGAACTAACATTCACCACAAAGTAATCTACATAGGGATAGAGCGTTCTGAGGGCGTACAGATAATCATCAACTGCATTTTCATTAGGTGTGATCTTGTTCTTACCAATATTTCCACCCACAATGGTTCGATGCGATTTACGAAGTCGATGAACGGCTACATGAACTCCATTATTATTAAATCCCATTCGATTAATGATAGCATCATCTTTCTTTAATCGAAACAATCTCTTTTTTTCATTACCAGGTTGTGCCTTCGGGGTAAGCGTCCCAATTTCAACGAAGCCGAATCCTAAATCCCCGAATGCGTTGTATCGTTTGGCGTCTTTGTCGAACCCTGCAGCTAAACCTACTGGATTATCGAAAACAATCCCCATTACTTCTTTTCTAAGTAAAGAGTTTTTACTTACAAATAAGGATTTATACAATCGGGTAAATCCTAAGAACTCTGCGATACCTAAAAGACGAAAAGCAATATGGTGAGCTCTTTCAGCGTCGAAAAAGAATAAAATCGGGCGAATGAAAAATTGATACATCATTAAAAAGGGGTGCGTTGCACCCCTATCATTTTAATTGGCAAATGCCTTTATTTGGTAGCCGTCTCTCGCTTACTAAATTCATGAGAAATCGAACTACTTTCAAATTTTAGTTTACCGGCAGAGGTTTCAATAACCACCGTTTGATTACCTTCATTGATATCAGATATCTTACCGTGCAATCCACTCTTGGTTACTACCTTATCGCCCTTCTTGAGGCCTTCGATAAACTTCTTCTCTTCTTTCTGACGTTTAACCTGAGGGCGAATCATAAAGAAATACGCTACCGCAAAAATCAGTAAAAGAGGAACAAATTGGTTAAGTGCTTCCATCTAAAACTATTTCTTCATTGGAACATCAAAAGCTCCTGAACCCTTAGGCTCGATAAAAGCTTTAATTCGTAACATTTCAGTTCCAGCTGCTGTATTCGTTGTAAGCGTGATTGTTTTAGTCACTAGGTTCGCTCCAGCACCATTGAATTTCACTACAAGCTCGCCTTTATCACCAGGAGCAATTGGAGTATTTTGAGGATAATCAGGTACCGTACATCCGCAGCTAGATCTTGCGTTAGAAATAATTAACGGAGCATCTCCGGTATTGGTGAATTCGAAAACAGTTTCTTGTGGTGTTCCAGCTACGATAGTCCCAAAATCATGCTCTTTCTTTTCGAAAGACATTACTGGACGCTTAGCACTGTTGTCAGCAGTCACTTCAGTAGCTACTGTATTAGAGGTTTCCTTTTTCTCTCCTTGCCCTTTACAACTAGTAAGGCTAAACATAACAGCTAATGCTGTAGCAAAGACATAAATTGATTTAGTTTTCATGAATATAATTTTAATAGTATGATTCAAAAATAAGGATAATTCTATACGATTACAGCAATCCTCTACCTGACTTAATAAGCCTACCCTCTTCTTTATAAGTAGATGACAAATTGTCTAAAATTCCATTAATAAACAAACTACTTTTTGGGGTAGAATACTCCTTCGCAATTTCAAGATACTCGTTGAGGGTGACTTTAGGTGGAATAGACGGGAAGTCGAGTAATTCAGCAATACCAAGAATCAATAGCAACTTGTCCATTTCTGCTAATCGGTCTTGATCCCAATTGGGAGTTTTACCCTCGATCTCTTTCGCATACTCCCCATACTTTAAAGCTACTTTAGCTAATAGTTTTCTTCCAAAGTCTAAATCATCATCTTCAGCAACTAGCTCAGGTAGCCAATAAGAATCTTCGGTCTGTTTAC
This sequence comes from Flavobacteriaceae bacterium, assembly GCA_036782715.1. Taxonomy (GTDB): domain Bacteria; phylum Bacteroidota; class Bacteroidia; order Flavobacteriales; family Flavobacteriaceae; genus UBA3478. The sequence goes on along the minus strand of DAIPYN010000011.1, from coordinate 18,632 downwards.
GCGCTGCACTAAAGCGCTTGAGAATAAAAGTGTTAATCACAGGATAATCATCAATCCAGGTCAACTGCTCATCTTCAATAAAATCATAGACACCTTCATCTGGAGCTAAAAACTCTCTAAACAAAAGCATGACAATCTCTTTGTCCTCGGCATATCCTACCTGATCAAGATTCATGTATTCCAGGTATGCATCACTTTTCGTAAAAGAGGCATGGACGTTTGCGACATACTTTTCGTTCAAATACCACTGCTTCATTTTTCTTCGATCCCACTGGTCGAAAAGAACCTCTGACTCAGTAATCTGAGTTAAAAATGAATTATTGTAAAATCTTGAGGGGTCAGGAAATGTACTTTTCGAAGTCTCTAAATAAGCTTTCTGCCTAGCCTCAACCTCTCTCAAACTCCAATCTCTGAAATACTTAAAGAAATGGAGTTGAAGTAGATAAAGAGAGTAAACACCATCCATACTCTTCTTTAAAAAACGTTGATACGAATCTAAACTTGTTTCAGGTGATTTCTGAAGAGCGTACAAGGTCTGTAATACCTTGATGCGAATGTGTCGGCGCGTTAGCATGAGAAAGAACTCTATTTACATTTATACTGCGCTGCAAAGTTAAGTTATATTTTGATTGCGCTATCTTTGAATTCACGGAATCGCACTCATGAAGGCATTAAAATATCTCAATTCATTTTTATTAAAATACTGGAAGAAGTTACTCATCGGATTGGTCATTACCACTAGTGCTCGTGTATTTTCACTATTCATGCCTTCCTACATCAATGAATCGATTCAGGTCATTGAACAATATTTCAGAAACGAGATCAGCCAAGCAGAAGCAAAACAAATGCTACTTATCGACATTGGGATTATCGTTGGAACAACGCTTATTGCTGCTATTCTAACGTTCTTAATGCGTCAGTATATCATCAATGTTTCTCGATACATCGAGTACGATCTCAAGAATACGATTTACGATCACTACCAGATTTTATCCTCTAGTTTTTACAAGAAGAACCGGGTAGGGGATCTTATGAATCGAATTTCTGAGGACGTTTCTCAAGTAAGAATGTATGCTGGGCCCGCCATTATGTACGGATTACAGACACTAACACTATTTGTTATTCTCATTCCACTGATGTTTCTAAAAGCTCCTGACTTAGCACTTTATACTATTTTACCGTTTCCACTTCTGTCTTTTCTAATCTACCGAATCAGTCGATTGATACACGTTAGAAGCACTGCGGTACAAACCTATCTTTCTACGCTTTCTACCTTCACCCAAGAGCGGTTTTCGGGAATAGCAATAGTCAAGGCTTACCATTTGGAGCAAAAGATTGATCAGGACATGCAGGTGCTTGCTGAAGAAGGAAAGCAAACTGCTATGGATTTGGCAAAAATCAACGCCTGGTTTTTCCCTTTAATGCTGTTGCTAATTGGTGCCTCTAATATTATTGTGATGTATGTAGGTGGTAGAATGTACATTGACGGAAGTATCGATTCTGTTGGCCTAATTGCTGAATTTATCCTTTATGTAAACATGCTCACTTGGCCTGTTACCGTGGTCGGGTGGCTCACTTCAATCATTCAGCGTGCCGAAGCTTCTCAAGAAAGAATTAATGACTTTCTTCAGATTCAACCCGAAATCAACGATCATCTAGCAGATACTCAACTACCCATCCAAGGTCAAGTTGAGTTCAACAATGTGTCTTATAAATACCCAGACACTGGCATTCGGGCACTTAAAAACGTTAACCTAAAAATACGTTCTGGAGAAACCGTAGCCCTCATGGGTAAAACAGGAGCTGGTAAGTCGACAGTGATCGATTTAATTACCCGGCTCATCGAACCACAAGAAGGAACAGTGCTTATCGATGGTGTTTCTATCAATAACTATTATCTCACTGAACTTAGATCGAGTATGGGTGTAGTGCCGCAAGATTCCTTCTTATTCTCTGATACTATCGAAAACAATATCCGCTTCGGAAAATTAAATGCTACCGAAGAGGAGATCGAAAATGCGGCACGGTTAGCCGATGTACACCAGAACATCTTAGATTTTCCAAAAGGGTATCAAACGCTACTTGGAGAGCGAGGAATTAGTTTGAGTGGTGGTCAAAAACAACGAGTATCCATTGCACGAGCAATGATTAAAGGGCCTCAAATCTTTCTGTTCGACGATTGCTTATCTGCCGTTGATACCGAAACCGAGGAGGTAATTTTGGGTAATATTAAAAATCAATCTAAAGAAAAGACAACGCTCATTGTCAGTCACCGAATGGCTACCGTAAAACACGCTGACCGAATACTTGTTTTAGATGAGGGCCAGATTGTACAGGAAGGAACTCACAATGAATTGATTTCTACTCCAGGGTTTTACCAAGACCTCTATCAAGAACAACTCAACGGTTAAAAAAGTTGCCCAACATTCTTTTTTTTTCCAAATTTGAGATAGACATAATTAAACTATTTCATGGAAAATAAGGTGAATACAGAACAAGAAGAGATTTTTTCAAAGGTAGTGCGAGCAGGTAGACGTACGTATTTCTTTGATGTTCGCGCCACAAAAGCAGGTGATTATTACTTAACCCTTACCGAGAGTAAAAAGTTCACCAATCCTGATGGAAGTTTTCATTACAAGAAACACAAGATTTATTTATATAAGGAAGATTTTGAATCTTTCAAGGAAACTCTCGATGAAATGATGTCCTTTATCATTGACCAAAAAGGAGAAGAAGTCATTTCTGAAAGACACCGTTCAGATTATCAAAAGGAATCTAATTTCCAAAACGAGACCAATGATGTTTCAGCTGAAGACGCAAAGAATGACAGTTCTTCCTTCACCGATATCAGTTTCGAAGACATTTAAACGCTAATTACTAGACAATGAGAAACCATTTTTTACGCAGTATTTTAGTACTGTGCCTACCCCTATTCGCCTTAGGTCAAGTAGGTTCAGATACGGTAGATTTGAATTATTATCTACCTAACAACCACACTTATGATTCAGACATTCCTACTCCGCAATCGGTTATTGGTCACGAGGTAGGTGAATGGCACATCACACATGACAAGCTGATTCAATACTTACAAGTACTCTCTGAGGCTAGTGATCGTATTTCGCTCGAAAATAGAGGAGAAACCTTCGAAGGCAGACCCTTAGTTCTTCTTACCGTGACTTCGCCGAGAAATCATGAACGAATTGATCAAATTGTAGCCAATCGAAAGAAGTTGGTTAACGGAGAGATGGAGCCAAAAGCGGATATGCCGGTAGTAATCTACCAAGGATTCTCTATTCATGGAAATGAACCGAGTGGATCAAACGCCGCACTAGCCTATGCCTACCATCTCGCTGCATCGAATGAGGTTTTAGCAGATTTAGAAAATACAGTAATTCTATTCGACCCAAGTTTTAACCCTGACGGACTACAGCGATTTGCTTACTGGGCAAATGTTCACCGAGCCCATCAATTAAACTACGACCCGAATGATAGAGAATATCGAGAGGTCTGGCCGGGAGGAAGAACCAACCACTATTGGTTTGACCTAAACAGAGATTGGCTACCCGTTCAATTACCCGAAAGTAGAGCTAGAATAGCAACCTATCACAAATGGTTACCCAATGTACTTACCGACCACCACGAGATGGGAACCAATTCGACTTTCTTCTTTCAACCCGGAGAGCCTACCCGTGTGCATCCGCTCACTCCGAAGATTAACCAAGAGCTAACCAAAATGATTGGATCTTATCATGCTAAGGCACTCGATAAGATTGGCTCACTCTATTACTCTGAAGAGAACTACGATGATTATTACTACGGAAAGGGGTCTACCTTTCCTGATTTGAATGGAACCATAGGAATTCTTTTCGAACAAGGAAGTTCTCGAGGCCACGGCCAAGAAAGTGAAAATGGACTTTTAACTTTTCCTTTCACCATTAGAAATCAATTCACCACTGCCCTATCTACCCTTGAGGCAGCGAATGGATTGAAATCTAAATTGATGGAGTACCAGAAAGACTACTACGCTACTTTGAGAAAAGAAGCTGCTGCTCACAAGACTAGTGGTTATGTATTTGGAACTACCAAAGATGCAGGTAGCGCATGGCACCTAACCGAGGTATTAAAACGTCACGGTATTAGCGTTATGGCGCTAGAAGAAGATTACCAAAGTGGGAAAAAAGAATTCGGTTCAGGTAAAAGCTATTTTGTTCCACTGAATCAAAGAAACCCAAGACTGGTTGACGCTATTTTCGAGGAGAGAACCACTTTTACGGATAGTTTATTCTATGACATTTCAGCTTGGACATTTCCGCACGCATTCGGTGTATCTAGTGAAAAAGTATTGAAAAAACCATCAGTCAATATGACTCCTGTATCTACGATTGATATGCCAAAAGGTAGCGTTGAAGAAAAAAGTAATTACGGTTATCTTTTTGAATGGCACGACTATTATGCACCAAAACTACTTCATGCCCTTACTCAAAAAGGCATTCGAGTAAAGGTAGCAATGACACCTTTCAAACTTGCGGGTAGATCTTATGATTATGGAACCTTAATGATTGCGCTGCAAAATCAAGAAAACAGATCCGATGAGATTTATACAATGCTTTCAGATTTTGCATCGAAACATCCACTCGAAGTTCATTCAGCTTCAACCGGACTTACAGAAGGGATTGACTTTGGAAGTAATAATTTCGATGCCGTTGAACCTATTGCTGTAGCACTATTAGTAGGTACAGGAATAAGTTCTTATGATGCTGGAGAAATCTGGCACCTATTCGATCAGCGCTACAATATCAAGGTAACCAAACTTGAAGCATCGAGAGTTTCTTCGGTAAACCTTGATCGTTATACAGATATTATCATTCCTAGTCTTGGTTATGGCCCAAACCCTTTAAACGATGCTGCAGCGTCGAAACTGAAGCAATGGGTGCGAGAAGGTGGAACACTTATCGGATATCGAAATGCCTTAAACTGGTTGAATTCTAACGAACTCTTAAGTTTTAATACGCGACAAGCAAAAGTAGCAGCCGCAAAGAGTCTAAGATTTGACCAAGCAAGGAATTACTACGGAGCACAAGTAACGGGTGGAGCAATCTTTGAAGCAAATATTGATCGATCACATCCTATCAATTTCGGATATACAACCGATAAAATTGCGCTATTTAGAAACACGAATCTTTTTGTCGAACCCCGATCAAATAGTTTTGAAAACCCATTGACCTATACACAATCACCGCTACTTAGTGGTTATATTTCTGAAGAGAATTTAGAAGCATTAAAAGGCAGCTCTGCGCTTTCTATAAAATCGATAGGACGTGGAAAAGTGATCGGATTCACCGATAACACTAATTTTAGAGCCTTCTGGTACGGCACCAACCGATTACTAATGAACGCTTTATTCTTCGGTGACTCAATGTAAGACTACCAACCCTTGCACTTCGCTAGGTTTTCTAAGTGAGCGTAATGGTGGCCACTGTGCCAAGCATATAGGAGCGTGTTCTCTTTGAGATTACGCTCCTTATTATTTTCTGGATGTATGAAAGTCTTTTCTAAATCAGATGCACTTAAACTTCTGATAATAAAAACAAGCTTGTTATGGATTGCTTGAATCAGATTCAATGAACTCTCGATAGGCATCTTCGCATCACTGAGTGAGGCCCAACCATCTTGGTCATAGGCCTTGATAAGAGGGGTTTGCTCTGATAAGGCCCACTTATATCTAATAAAACTGTGAGCGTGACTATCGGCGATGTGATGAATGAGTTGTCTTGCCGTCCAAGATCCTGTGCGGTAAGGGGTATCCAACTGCATATCATCCCAGTTTGAAACCAAGTCGCTCAGCTTGCTCGGAAATTGCTCCAATTGTTCAGTAGCCCTCAAGATATCCTCTTCACTGATTACCGTGGGCAATTGAAAGGGTCCGATTGGGTACTGCTCGGTGATCATTATCCGACTTTTACTAGTTCTACATCAAAAACTAAGGTAGCATTTGGTGGAATTACTCCTCCTGCACCACGTTCTCCATAGCCGAGGTATGACGGGATTACAAAACGTGCTTTATCTCCCTCTTTTAAGAGCGCGATACCTTCATCCCATCCTTGTATTACTTGTCCGATTCCTAACGTAAAAGTAATTGGGTCTTTACGGCGATAAGAAGAGTCAAATACTTGACCGTTATCGAGGCTTCCTTCATAATGAACTGAAACACTCTTTCCTTTTTCGGCTTGAGCACCTGAACCCTTTTGAATAATCTTGTATCGAAGTCCAGAATCTGTTTGATCAAAACCCGCAGCGAGTTTATCGAGTGCTTCTTGAGCCGCTTTTTTGGCTTCTTCCTCACGCTTCGCTCGAGCATTTTCAAAAACACGAAAAGCCTCTACGGCATTCCAATTCTGTGCAGCATCTCCTACTCGCTCAATGACCAATGTTTCAATAACATCGTCTTGAGCAATCGCGTCTACTACTTCTTGCCCTTCAACTACCTTACCGAAAACGGTATGTTTTCCATCTAGCCAAGGAGTTGCAGTGTGTGTAATAAAAAACTGGCTACCATTGGTTCCAGGGCCTGCGTTAGCCATAGAGAGTACTCCAGGGCCATCATGCTTTAGCTCAGGTACAAACTCATCGTCAAATTTATATCCTGGGTCACCCGTACCTGTTCCCAAAGGGCATCCTCCTTGAATCATAAAATCAGCGATCACTCTATGAAATTTTAAACCATCGTAATAAGGTGTACCCTGTGGTTTTGCTGAATTTTCAAGATTACCTTCGGCTAATGCCACAAAATTCCCTACCGTTCCTGGGGTCTTATCGTGAGTGAGCTGAACAAGAATTTGTCCTTTAGACGTAGTAAATCGAGCGTAAATACCCTCCTGCATAATTGTAATTTTAAGTAAGTTGTATTAATTCTTTTGAGGCAAATAATTATCCATCAGATAGATAAGTGCTGTCATTGCAGCAGCCCCGAGTTCTAATTCTCTTTTATTAACGTGCTCAAAGCGATCGTTATCTGAGTGGTGGTGATCAAAGTAACGTTGAGAGTCAGGTTTTAAACCTGCCAGAATTAACCCTTGAGGTTTTAGTGGACCAATATCTGCTCCACTACCACCTAATTCAAATCGATCAGAGAGATAAGGATAAAAGTAATTGGACCAAGATTTGATCTGACCAAAAGTCTCTTTATCGGTGTCAAAAGAAAAACCTCTTGGAGTAAAACCTCCACTATCGCTTTCTAATGCAAACACGTGCTTCTCGCCTTCAGCTAATGCTACTCTGGCATATTCATTTCCTCCTCTTAATCCATTCTCTTCATTCATAAATAGAACCACACGAATAGTGCGTTTCGGGCGATAACCAACCTGTTTTAGAAGAGACAAAACATCCATCGACTGAACGACTCCCGCTCCGTCATCATGAGAGCCATCTCCTAAATCCCAAGAATCTAAATGTCCGCCGACAACCATAATTTCATCAGGGTAAAGACTTCCTTTAATCTCACCGATAACATTGTATGATTTTACATCAGGAAAGTTTCTACTATTCTGTTTAAAATAGAATTGAGTTTGTTTGTGAAGCGAAAGCGTTGCTGACAATAAATCTGCCCCTTTCGTACTGATCGCTGCAGCCGGAATACGCTGATCTAAAGGCAAGTCTCCATAACTCATTGCCCCAGTATGCGGAAAGTCATCTATACGTAAGTTCATGGAGCGAACAATAACACCAACAGCTCCAAATTTTGCGGCAGCTTCAGCTCCAGAATAACGCTGGTCAACACATCCACCGTAGGCAGCAAACGTATTAATCAAAGTTGGTTCCATCGGACGATTATAGAAGACAATTTTACCCTCAATCTTTGTACGCCCCAGCTGCTCCAATTCATCGAGCGACTTTACCTCAACTATTTCAGCCTTTAAACCCATACTTGAGGTAGCTATAGAACCACCAAGCGCAGTAATAGGAACAGTAGTAGTCACTCCAGGAGTCGTTTCAATGTACGCAAACTCAGGAGCTCCACGAACCCACTTCGGCACCATTACCGGTTGCAGATAAACACGATCTAAACCTAAAGCTTCTAATTCTGATTTCGTATACTCAACGGCCTGTTCAGCCTCTACTGATCCTGACAACCTACCTCCTATTTGTAAAGACAGAAATCGAAGCCAGTCGTGCGCTTTACCATTAGTAAGGGCCGTATCAAAAATCTGCTTAATAGTTACTGCATCCTCCTTTTCGTTTACCTCAGAGGTCTGAGCCGTAGAAAGTTGGAAGGAAACCAAAAGAATAAAAGCAAAATAAAATCTCATAAGGCGAATGATCTAACAAGTTCTAAAGTGATTTTATCCTCAGATAAAATCATTAATCGTTCTACAATGTTGCGAAGTTCACGAATATTTCCAGGATACGACCTCGAAACTAATGCCTTTAACGCATCTTTATCAATAGATTTATTCACGACACCCATCTGCTCTGCAATTTGAGCTGAAAAGTGGTCGATTAACTGAGGAATATCCTCTTTACGACTATCTAATGAAGGTACCTCGATAAGAATAACGCTTAAACGATGGTATAAATCTTCTCGAAAACGACCTTCCTCAATTTCTTTACGAAGGTCTTTATTGGTAGCCGCAACCACACGAACATCAACCTTTATAGGCTTTTCGGCACCAACTCTAACAATTTGAGACTCTTGAAGAGCTCGTAGAACTTTCGCTTGAGCAGATAAAGACATATCTCCTATCTCGTCTAGAAAAAGTGTACCTCCATGAGCCATTTCAAATTTACCTGCACGATCCTTATGAGCAGAAGTAAATGCACCTTTAACATGGCCAAATAACTCGCTTTCAATCAGTTCAGAAGGTATCGCTGCACAATTCACCTCAACAAAGGAAGAACTCGATCTAGAGCTATTTTGATGAAGCGCCTTTGCGACTAACTCTTTACCAGAACCATTAGGCCCGGTAATTAAAACTCGCGCAGAAGTATCTGATACCTTATCGATCATTGAGCGAATAGCGTTTAACGCTGTGCTATTGCCAATCATTTGATCTGATTTAACGAGTCGTTTTTTAAGACGCTTGTTTTCTGCCTTAATTTTCTTTCGTTCGAGGCCATTTTTTGCCGTGGTCAATAATCGATTTAAATCGGGTGGCTTAGATAAATAGTCGAATGATCCCAATCGCATGCATTCTACTGCAGTTTCGAGATCACCGTGCCCCGATATCATGATTACAGGCAATTCATCAGTGCGATCACCAATAGCCTGTAAGACTTCAGTTCCGTCTTTTTTTGGCATTTTAATATCACAGAAAACCAAATCAATCGTATCATCTTGATCGATCATTTGAATCCCTTCTAAACCATCCTTAGCCTCAATAATCTCATGGCTTGGATCAGATTGAACCAAGATCTTAGAAAGCACGCGTCTAATGCTTTCTTCGTCTTCGATGATTAGAATTCTTGCCATTGTGAATAAAGGTAAGACTTTGAAAAGGCATAAAAAACAAAACCCACCCTTAAAACGAGTTCTAAGGATGGGAAAAATTGCTATGAAAAAGAAAATAATATTGGTTACCCAATACTAGAGGCTAATATAGTACTTATTTCGTAACCTCGTCTTTTTCATCAAGAAAACATATCTCGGATGCGATCAAAAGTCGATTTATCATCCTTTTGCGGATCTGGAACAAAGTTCTTGTCAGAAGACCACTTCTCAAATTGGGCCTCTTGTTCAGAAGTCAATTTTTGAGGGGTCCATACTAAAACATGAACGAGTAGATCACCTTTTCCATATCCGTTCAAACTCTTTATTCCTTTACCTCTAAGTCGCAGAACCTTTCCTGATTGGGTACCCTTATCGATTTTGATTCGCACCTTACCAGATACGGTATCGATTTCTTTAGAGGCACCTAAGACTGCATCAGAAAAACTGATTCTAAGATCAAAATGAAGGTTTTCACCTTCTCTTTTTAAGGTAGGGTGCGATTCCTCTTTAATCGAAACAATTAAATCTCCTGCAATTCCGTTACCCGGAGCGTCGTTACCCTTGCCTGATACCTTTAACTGCATCCCGTCTTCAACTCCGCCAGGAATTTGGATCGAAACCGTTTCTTCTTTCACTATCAAGCCTTGGGCGTCAGCTCCTGCTGGTTTTTGATCTAACAATTGACCCGACCCCTGGCAAGTACCACAAGGGGCTGCAGTCTGCATTCGACCAAGTATAGTATTTTGAATCTTAGTGACCTGACCTGTTCCATTACAGGTTGAGCAAGATTTATAGGTAACCCCCTCAGCTTGTACCTTTCGCTTTACTTTAACCTTTTTCTCGACTCCTTCTGCAATCTCCTCTAAATTCAATTTGAGTTGAATTCGAAGGTTCGTTCCTTTAACACGACGTGCTCCACCTCCGCCGAAGCCCCCGAAGCCGCCGAATCCACCGCCAAAAGCACTGCCAAAAATATCTCCAAATTGACTGAAGATATCATCCATATTCATGCCTCCTCCGGCACCTCCGTTTTCGAATGCTGCGTGTCCGAATTGGTCGTATTGTCTTCGTTTCTCAGGGTCGCCTAAAACCTCATAGGCCTCTGCAGCCTTTTTGAAGTTTTCTTCTGCAGCCGTGTCTCCCGGATTTTTATCGGGGTGAAATTGTATCGCCTTTTTTCGGTAGGCCTTCTTAATTTCTGCCTCAGTGGCAGTTTTTGAAACCCCTAATATTTCGTAAAAATCTTCTTTCATTGATTATTGACCCACTACTACTTTAGGGTGCCTAATTATTTGATCTCCAAGAGTATATCCCTTTTCGACCGTATCGATTATTTTTCCTTTTAGTTTTTCCTCTGGCGCTGGAATTTGGGTAATCGCATCATGCACCTCAGAATCAAATTCAGATCCAGCCTCAACGCTTATTTCAGTAAGGCCCTTAGACTTAAGAACCTCTTTAAACTTATTTTGAATGAGTTCAATACCCTTTAGCGTATCTGCATCCGCAGATTTTTTAATCTCTGGTAAGGCGCGATCAAAATCGTCAAGGACAGGTAACAAAGCCGTGATTACTTCACGACCCGCCGTCTTAAACAAATCGATACGTTCCTTAGTCGTACGTTTTTTATAATTCTCAAATTCGGCAAACAATCGGAGAAACTTATCCTTCTCTTGCGCTAATTGCTCCTCAATGGTAGGCTCAGCGGTTTCCTGTTTCGCAGTTTCCTCTGCAGAAGTTTGCTCTACTTCGTTAGATTCAATTTCATGATTATCAGTTGAATCGATGGGATTCTCTTCACTGTTTTTCGACTTACTCATTTGATGTGAAAATTAATTTCTGAACTAAAGACAAAAGTATTGCCAGAGTAGGCTTCTGTGCCAAAATGTCACTTTCTTGTCTGAATTAAATCGGTCAAGGCCTCAGTCAAGTTGGGATAATGGAATTCAAAGCCGTCGTTTAGTAATCTTTCAGGGACTACTTTTTGTGACTGAAGTACCATTTCAGACATCTCTCCCAGCAGCAGTTTAATCATAAATTCAGGAGATCGCTTTAGCCAAAACGGACGTTTCATCACCCCTGCTAATCGTTCAGATATTTCGATTGCTTTTTCTGGATAGGGAGAAACCACATTGTATACTCCCTTATTCTTTGAATCTAAACTGTGAATAATTGCTCGAACGAGATCTTCAATATGAATCCAAGACTGCCACTGCTCCCCAGATCCTAAGGCAGCCCCTAGGCCTATTGAAGTGGGTTGCATAAGCTTAGGCAGCGCACCACCGCGGGTTGAAAATACAATACCAAATCGCAATTTACTCACTGAGATATTTAATGATTCCAAACGATCGGCTTCAGCTTCCCATTGCTGAACAACCTCACTTAAAAACCCAGGGTCTGATTGGGTGCTCGCTTCGGTGTAACTATGCTCAAAATCACTTTTGTAAAAACCGATAGCTGAGGCAGAAACCAACTGCTTTACTGAATGTTTAGAGTTAGAGAGTGCGCGATTCAAGGTTTTTAATCCATTCACACGACTCGACAAAATTTCGGCTTTGTAACGCTTGCTCCAACGATTCGCCACCGTAGCTCCTGCAAGGTTAACAATAGCATCCACATTTTTTAAAGCCCCTTCTTGAACATCGAACTGATTCGGGTCCCAGTAAAACGCATCTGCACCATGAAGTGGCTTTGCATTTTTATTTCTTGTTAAGTACCGACATTGCCACTGACTAGAGGTTTCTAGATAACGAAGCAAAGCGGTTCCAACTAAGCCGGTCGCTCCAGTAACTAAGACTGTTTTACTCATGATTGTGGAGTTTTTGTAGCTCTCAACATTTCCCTTTTACCCGGAGGGCCCGGCAAACGCTCTACCCGTAAATTAGCGGCTTCGAGTGCCCGTCTTACACTCCCTTTGGCAGCGTAAGTAACAAACACTCCTCCTGTATTCAACAGGTTTGCACATTTTTCAAACCAACGAGCTTCCCACAACTCAGGTTGAGCTCTTGCCCCAAAAGCATCATAATAAATAAGGTCAAAACTGGTTTGAGACTCAAAAGACTCAAAGGTTTGATCTACTTTGTGAATCATTTTATTTGGAGCCAATTCAATCGCTCTATTCCATTCAGCTTCGTGTAATTTTAAATACTGATCGTAATTACCCCACCCCTCAGCATTCATAGCTAACCATTCTTTCGATTCTAAAGGAAAAGCCTCGAGGCCTAAGTAATTCAGTCTCAACAGTGAATTCTTTAAAAAGTCGAAAGTAAGCAGAGCATTCATTCCCGTTCCTAAGCCCATTTCGAAAATAGATAAAGACTGAGATTTAGAGTTTTGTGATAACCAGTAGCTTAGGCCTGCGTCAATAAACACATGTTTGGCTTCGACAAGGGCTCCATGCCTTGAATGATAGGTCTCATTAAGGTCAGTAATTTCTAGGGTATTACTACCATCCCCCGTTCGAATCACCTTTCGTTTCATACTGTAAAAGTAATCTAAGAAATACTACTTTTGTAGTATAAGCGTTCATATAAGATGGAAATAGAAAAAGTTGCTCAATCTAAACTAGAGAATCTTAACCTAACCAATCTTGGTTTCGGCACTCAATTTACCGACCATATGGTCGTCTCTGATTTTAAAGATGGAAAGTGGTCATCTCATTCCATTAAGCCTTACGCTCCTTTTACCTTAGAGCCGTCGGCTAGTGTTTTTCACTACGGTCAAGCATTGTTTGAAGGGATGAAGGCCTATAAAGGGAAGGATGGAAAAGCCTACCTCTTTAGACCAACTGAAAATATTAAGCGATTTAATCGTTCGTGTGAACGTATGTGTATTCCACCAATCGATGAGAAAGCTTTTTTAGAAAGTCTCAATGAACTTGTCAAATTAGAGAAGGCATGGATTCCTACCGATGAAGGAAGTTCACTGTATATAAGACCTTACGTATTTGCCACCGAGGCTGCGATCAAGGCGAATCCCGCTTTAGAATATCGATTTGCTATTATTTGCTCACCGGTATCTGCCTACTTCTCAAGTGCCATTGCCGTTAAGATTGAGGAGCGTTTTTCTAGAGCTGCTCCAGGTGGATTTGGATATGCAAAAGCAGCAGGAAATTATGCGGGGCAATTCTATCCGACCGAATTAGCTAAGGCAGAAGGCTATCAACAAGTCGTATGGACTGACGCTAATACACACAGTTATATCGAAGAAGCGGGTACCATGAATATTTTTGTTCGTTTAGGCGATAAATTATTCACTAGCCCTACTTCAGATACAATCCTTGATGGTATCACGCGTAAAAGCATGCTCACTTTATGTAAAGACTTGAGCATAGAGGTCGAGGAGCGATCGGTAGCTGTAGCTGAACTGGTTAAAGGCTTTGAAACGGGTGAATTAAAAGAGCTATTCGGGGTGGGAACTGCTGCAGTAGTAAGTGAGATCAATAGTTTTGGATATCAAGGCATCCAATACAGCATCGATGAGGTAGAAAATCCTTATGCCCCACTACTTAAAAAAGCATTAACAGACATTCAATTAGGACGTACTGAAGATCCTTACGGATGGAGATATGAGGTAATTTAATGTTTAGTACCGGACAACTTATTTTTGCAGTACTCTTCTTTGTGGGGTTCGTGAGTATCATAGCGTTCTCATACAGAAAAGACAAGGCTATACATACCAAACAGTTCAAAGGATCATTCTGGGTACTCGTTGCTTTTATCATATTTATCGCACTACTTACAGGTCTCAAATACGCCTTGAGATGAAAACGCTACTCCCATTTCTTTGGGTTTTTCTCGGTGGTGGAGTCGGTAGTATTCTTCGCTACCAACTGTCAATAACATTCAATAAAGAAGGAGCTCATTTTCAATGGGGGACCTTTATCGCCAATCTTATAGGGTGCTTATTACTCGGTTTATTCAGTAGCCTGCTTAATAAATCTGATCACGGGCAACTCCAGCTCTTTTTACTTACTGGCTTGTGCGGAGGATTTACCACTTTTAGCACTTTTTCAAAAGAAGGGTTATCTCTATTAGAACGGGAGCTCTACTTGCCTTATACCTTATATACTTTTAGCAGTATCCTCTTCGGAATTCTATTTTTGGTGATTGGCTATCGAATCATTCGATAAGGATTTCTTCATTTTTTACGATTCTAACAATTTATAGTTAGACCTATTTCGAATATCACATTTTTAAAAGTGAAAAATTTGAAAGATGTGAAAAGATTTCGATAAAACATTGAATTTTTTATTATGTTTTGTTCATTTCTATAAATTTACCGCAACAAAATCGAAAAAATCATGAAAAAAATCGAAGCAATTATTCGCAAGTCAAAATTTGACGAAGTGAAGAAAGCGCTACACGACGTGGGTGTAGTATTCTTTAGTTATTGGGATGTTACCGGTGTGGGTAACGAAAAACAAGGACACGTATACCGAGGCGTGGTTTACTCAACTTCAGATATTCAACGTAGATACCTATCTATCGTGGTTTCTGACGAATTTGTTGAAACAACAGTCAAAACAATCCTAGAAGCAGCAAAAACAGGGAATGTAGGAGATGGGAAAATTTTCATTTGCCCTGTTGAAGAAGCTTATCGCATTAGAACCGGAGAAAACGGTTACGAAGGAATCAACTAATCATCAATCAAAAAACGAAAACCATGGAAACTGCTTTATTTACTGCTAACAACATCTGGATGATGATTTGTACGGGGCTTGTCTTCTTCATGCACCTCGGATTTTCATTCCTCGAAATCGGACTTACACGTCAGAAAAATACCGTTAACATATTATTTAAAAACATTTTTATCATCACTGCCGGTTTACTTCTCTACTATATAGGTGGTTTTAACCTAATGTACCCTGGATTTGAAGACGGTGATTTTGGATTTTTCAAATTCGCAGGGTTCGGAATTGCAGCTCCTGAAGGAGGTATGACGCCAGAATATGCTAGTGGAGGATACACTTGGTGGACCGACTTCTTATTTCAGGGAATGTTTGCCGCAACAGCAGCTACCATTGTATCGGGAGCAGTAGCTGAACGTGTAAAACTTCAATCATTCTTCTTATTTACTCTTATATATGTAGGTCTAGTATATCCTATTGTGGGATCTTGGCAATGGGGTGGCGGTTTTCTATCTAGCCTAACCTACGGAGAGGCAGAAGGGTTCTACGACTTCGCAGGATCTACAATCGTTCACTCAGTGGGCGGATGGGCTGCACTCATCGCAGTATACCTATTGGGCCCACGTATCGGTAAATACACCGAAGATGGTCAAGCTAACGCAATCCCGGGTCACAGCCTTCCATTCACTACTGCAGGGGTCCTTATCCTATGGTTAGGATGGTTTGGATTTAATGGTGGATCTGTGCTTTCTGCAGATCCAGAACTTACTTCACTTACTCTAGTAACTACCTCCCTTGCCGCTGCGGCAGGTGGTATGTCAGCATTTGTATTCTCATTATTCAGATACAAAAACTTTGATTTAACCATGTTCTTAAACGGAATCTTAGGGGGACTGGTAAGTATCACAGCAGGTGCTGATCAAATGTCACCAAACGAAGCCGTTATAGTCGGTGCCATCGGAGGTGTCCTTATCGTACTTGCCGTAACCCTTCTTGATAAATTATTACTGGATGACCCAGTAGGTGCTATTGCTGTTCACCTTGTAACCGGTATGTGGGGAACGCTAGCTGTAGGTTTATTTGGAGCAAAGGCTTCAATGGATCAATTTCTAGTGCAATTGGCTGGAGTAGGTGCTGTTGCAGCCTTCTGTAGCGTAACTTCCTTTATCATTCTTTTCAGCTTAAAGAAAACAATGGGGCTTCGCGTTTCACGCGAAGAAGAAATCGAAGGGCTCGATATTCACGAGCACGGGATGGACGCTTATCCAGATTTCAGACTCAACCAACATTAACAGTAAGGGGCGCACGACAACGAGCGCCCCTTATTTTTTTACACTAATCATCATCAAAAATCGAACACCATGAAAAAACTTTTCACAACCCTCGCTATGGCTATCATAGGTATCGCTATAGCTCAAGAAACCGAACCAACCTTCTCACTTTCAGGAACCGTTGACACCTACTTCAGAAGTAGCGAATATGCACCCGGCACTTCCTTTGCCAATCTACCCGGATTCTCTTTGGGAATGGCCAACCTCATTTTCGCTTATGAAGGAGAAGATCACGGGTTTGTAGCTGATTTAGTAATGGGCCCTAGAGGTACCGAAGCCGTTTTCAATTCTTTTGGATCCTCAAACATGGTCAATCAGCTCTATGTATATTACAATCTAAGCGATAGTGTAACCTTGACCTTCGGTAACTTCAACACCTTCTTAGGCTATGAAGTAATTTCACCAGCTGCGAATTTTAACTATTCTACTTCGTATTTATTCTCTTATGGCCCCTTCTCACACACGGGTCTTAAACTAGATGCAGCACTTAGTGATGATATATCATTGATGCTTGGTGTAATGAATCAAACCGACTATACCGAAGGTAATTTTGATAGTGCAGGAAATGGCGCAGCGTTTGACAAGTATATGTTCGGAGCTCAACTTGGATTATACGGTCAATACCTGAACCTTCTCGCAGGAGAGGATTACACTCAGATTGACTATACCGGAGGGTTCGATCTATCTGAAGGGTTCTACCTAGGTATTAACGCATCAAAGGCATCATTAGCAGACGGCGCTGAGTTTTCAGGTGTCGCCCTCTATCCACAGATTGGCCTATCTGACGACTTCTCTTTAGGACTTCGTGGCGAACTATTTAAAGATAATGGTGCCGGAATTCTCGGAGACGGAGAACTTGATAACACATCACTCACTCTAACCGGAAGTTACTCAAGTGGAAACTTCACATTCAAACCAGAATTTAGATTAGATAAAGGTTCTGAAGCCTTCTACGCAAATGAAAGCGGAAGCACCGATAGTCTATCATCATTTGTTTTAGCTGCCATCTACAGCTTTTAATCAATAAACATTTGAGTTTAGTTTTAAAAGAGGGCAAATTGCCCTCTTTTTTATTTCTTAAATAAATCAAAACTCTTCTCCCCTGCCATAATCTCTGTTTCAAGATAGTTGGCACTAGGCACCAAAGGACAAGAGTATTTCGGATTATAAGCACAATAGGGATTATAGGCCTTGTTAAAATCAATCAAAACCGAATCCTTTAAGGGATAGGTAAGATCGATATAACGCCCTCCTCCGTAGGTAAGACCCCCATTCGTTACATCGGTAAACGGTAAGAAGACATAATCATCAGCTGCATCAACCTCACGATAAACCGGTAAAACATGACAGCGATCATTGAGCTGAAAGAATAAATTGCCGTAGACGATTTCATTCGTGACCGAACCGGTAGTGGTCTTCATTTGAATGGTATCCTGTTGAAATGCTTCGCGAAAAAGAGCCTTTACCTGATAATTCGCCGTTGGTGTAAAAAACTCTAACCCGTCGAAACTTTTCTTTTCTTTCGGTCGAAGCGGCGAGGTACTCGGATCTAAGAAATAGTCATTTTTATTTTGTTGCCACTCATAAACAGTTTGCAAGTGCTCTGGTACGGTATCTAAGTTAACACGAGTAACCTCAGCATGATATCGCTTCTCCTGACAGGAAACTACCGACAACCAGAGGGTAAGCAAAAAAAGATTAATTAAAATGTGGGCGCTGTATCGGAGCATTTTTAATCACTTGAGATAGAACAATATGCGTTCTAGTTTCACCATACGAAATTAATAAATCAATAAGCTTTTCAAGGTGCCTTTGGTCACGCAACACGACTTCCATGATGATATTCTCGTTCCCAGTAACTCGATAACAATTTCGCACCTCCTTTAAAGATTTGACTTTTTCAAGAAATGGCTTAAGCATTCCGACGAAAGCGCGAAGGTGAATGATGGCATGTAATTGATAACCGAGAGGCTTAGAGTCGATAGCAAGCTGATAACCTTGAATAATACCACGATCTTCTAAGCGCCTAATTCGATCTGCTATTGCAGGAGCACTGAGGCCGACGGTCTTTGCGATAGCTGACTGTGGTGTCTTAGCGTTTTGCTGAAGTTGTTTCAGAATCTGCCAATCAATTTTATCTAATCGATCCATAGTTTATAAAACAAGATATTTTAACTAAAATACCTTATTT
>DAIPYN010000010.1:0-46233 GCA_036782715.1 Flavobacteriaceae bacterium | reverse complement strand
GATAGACAAACGGGTTATAGCGCGTTTGACCTAGTTAAAACCTTCAGAAATGGTTGGACCGCATTTTGGTACCAAACTGCTGCGTCCGCTTATCAAATGGATTTAAAAGATGCCTATAATCCCTATGAAAATCTTGAGGATTATTGGATTGAAGATATTCTTCAAAGGGCTTTCACGGTAGGTAACTTGCCTTATCGTGAAGCGTTACACCCTATAAATTTGGCATCGATGGAAGAAATATGGAAGGCTAATTAGCTTTTGTCGCTAAATAGCCCCTCCATCATTTTTTTAATCGCCTTGAAACCAAAATAAATAGCGAAAAAGCTCAAAAATATTCCCGCGATGAGTACCGGTATAAAAAGCGAATGGTTTTGATTTTTAAACGCACTACTGAGTACAACTGGGCCTAGGGCCATAAATAGCAGCGCTCTAAGCCAAATCATTAGGCCTTTTTGTAGTACAGCTTTATCCATTTTATGCTAAATGCTCCTCTAAAAGGCGGTTTAAGGTTTTACTTGGGCACATAACCTTGGTAGCCTTACTTGTATCAAGGGTATAGTATCCACCTAAATCTTGTGGCTGACCTTGGGTAGTATTGATTTCACTTAAAATTTGATCACTTAAAGAATCAATGGCCGTATTTAGGTTCTCGAATTTGACTTTGTCGTTTAAGTTCGATTGAGCTAATGCCTCAATCCAGAATTTAACTAGGTAGAAATGACTTCCTCTTGTATCGAGCTCACCTACTTTACGTTTAGGACCTTTGTCCTCATCTAGTAGTTTTTCTACCGCTACACCTAAAGCATCAGAGTAAACTTGAATCTCATTAGATTGGTTTTGTTGTCCAACAAATTCTAATGCGACTTGAAGAGCAAGAAACTCTCCTAAAGAATCCCAACGAAGGTGGCCCTCTTCAACAAATTGCTCCACATGCTTTGGGGCAGACCCACCTGCTCCCGTTTCAAATAATCCTCCACCATTCATCAGTGGAACGATTGAGAGCATCTTAGCCGATGTTCCCACCTCTAATATCGGAAAAAGATCGGTTAAGTAATCTCTAAGAACATTACCCGTTACAGAAATGGTGTCTAAGCCATTTTTTAATCTATCTAGTGTAAATAGCGTAGCTTCTTTTGGACTTAGAATTCGTAAATCTAAACCAGTCGTATCTTCCTTGGTTAGATAAGACTCTACTTTTTTGATGAGTTCTCTATCGTGTGCACGGTCACTATCTAACCAAAAAACAGCAGGTGTATTGCTTAAACGTGCGCGCTCAACTGCTAAAGAAACCCAATTTCTTATCGGAGCATCTTTAACCTGACACATTCTGAAGATGTCACCTTTTTCAACAGATTGTTCTTGTAGAATAGTACCATCTTTATCTATTACTCGAACCACTCCGGCTTCAGAGAGTTCAAAAGTCTTATCATGAGAACCGTATTCTTCAGCCTTTTGGGCCATCAGTCCGATATTTGGAACAGTCCCCATTTCTCTAGGATCAAAAGCTCCGTTCTCTTTACAGTAATCAATGGTTGATTGGTAAACCGCAGCATAAGAACTATCGGGGATTACAGCTTTAGTGTCTCGCGATTGACCGTTTTTGTCCCACATTTGACCAGAGTTTCTAATCATAGCAGGCATCGAAGCATCGATGATTACATCACTAGGTACATGAAGGTTAGTAATTCCTTTATCTGAATTTACCATTGCGAGATCGGCCTTGATTTCCATTATTTTGTCGAAACTAGCTTTGATCTCCTTAGCTAAATCAATATCAGGCAAGTTATTAAGTTTATTGAAGATGCTCTGAAGACCTTCATTGGCATTGATACCATGCTCAGCGAAGATTCCTTGGTATTTTTCAAAAACTTCTTCGAAGTATATTTCGATAATATGACCGAAAAGAATGGGGTCAGATACCTTCATCATTGTTGCCTTAAGGTGAGCTGAAAGTAGAAGACCTTTAGAGGTGGCATCGTTGATTTCATCCTTCAGAAATGCTCGTAGCTGAGATACCGACATCTTTGAAGTATCAAAGATTTCACCCTCTTGAATGGCGATATCTTTTTTGAGTAGGGAAGAGGCACCTTCATTAGAAACAAACTCAATAGTTACTTCAGTAGCCTTTTCGCTGGTAATTGACTTTTCATTGCTTTTGAAATCTCCTTTACTCATAGTGCTCACGTGGCTCATGCTTTCTGAAGACCATGCGCCCATTGAGTGTGGATGCTTCTTAGCGTAATTCTTCACCGCTAGTGGGGCACGACGATCAGAATTACCTTCTCTTAATACGGGATTAACGGCACTACCTTTTACCTTGTCATATAAGGCTTTGATTTCCTCTTCATCTTCACTATTCACTGTATCTGGATAATCAGGAAGGTTAAATCCTTTTTCTTGAAGCTCCTTTATCGCCGCTTTAAGCTGAGGGATAGATGCGCTGATGTTAGGTAGTTTAATAATCGTAGTATCTGATTCTTTAGCTAGAGCTCCAAGTGCACTTAAGGCATCTTCAACTACTTGACTTTCGGGTAGTCGATGATTAAATGCTGCGAGAATTCTAGCAGATAGAGAAATATCTTTCACCAAAAACTCTATACCTGTAGACTTTGTGACGGCCTTTACCATCGGAAGAAAAGAAAAAGTCGCTAAAGAAGGAGCTTCATCGGTTAGAGTGTAGTAGATTTTTTTCATTGATTATTGGTTTTAAGCCAAATTGGCGTGGCAAATATAAGACACAAAAAAAGCCGTGAAAAGAACTTCGCACGGCTTAACAAATGATAAGAAATCAGTTAGTTTCTGATTTCTTTAATTCTAGCTTTTTTACCAGTTAAGCTGCGGAAGTAGAAGATACGTGAACGTCTAACTTTACCTCTCTTGTTCACTTCAATTTTCTGAAGTGCTGGCATATTCATAGGGAAGATACGTTCAACACCTACGGTTCCAGACATCTTACGGATAGTAAATGTTTCAGTAGAACCTGAACCTTTAATTTGAATAACTACCCCTTTGAAGAACTGAGTACGTGTTTTCTCTCCTTCTTTAATCTCGTAATATACAGTAATCGTATCACCGGCTCCGAACTTTGGGAATTCCTTCTGCGCCACTGCGGTGTTTTCTACGTATTGAACTAAATTTTCCATTTGGAATGCTTTAAAACTGGGTGCAAAAATAGTGTTTTATTTAAAAATAGCAATCACCTGGACTTAAAAAATTACTTATTTTAATAAGTCAGGTCTGCGCTCCTTAGTTCTTTTGATTGCCTCCTCTTCGTTCCAAGTTTCAATAGCTTTAAAATTGCCGCTCATTAGTACCTCTGGCACTTTTAAACCTTTGAATTCTGATGGTCTTGTATACACGGGTGGAGCTAGCAGAGAATCTTGAAAAGAATCGCTTAAGGCAGACTCCATATCCCCTAAAACTCCAGGTAACAATCGAACAATACTATCTGTTAATACCGCTGCTGCTATTTCTCCGCCTGATAAAACAAAGTCACCAATAGAAATCTCATGAGTTACCCATAAATCTCGGATGCGTTGATCAATGCCTTTGTAATGACCGCATATCATGATGATATTACCTTTAAGTGAAAATTGATTGGCTGCGTTTTGCGTCCACAATTTTCCATCAGGTGTTAGATAAATAATCGCATCATAGGTTCGTTGCTCAGACAACTTAGTTAATATTCGATCTAAGGGTTCTGCCATTAAAACCATTCCTGCCGTTCCTCCATAAGGATAGTCGTCAATCTGTCGATACTTTCCTAATCCCTCCTCTCGTAAGGAATGTATTTGTAGCTCAAATAAATTTTTCTCAACAGCTCTTTTGACAATTGAATGTCCTAAAAGACTATCTAATAGGTCTGGAACGGCAGTAATGATATCTATTCTCAAAATCGATCAGGTTAAACCGCAAAATTAGTTAAAGATTAGTGTTTCTTTGTTGCCTTCCTCATCGATCACCGTTAGCGCATGTCGGTACGTGTTGTTTTCGCTACTTGCCTCTATGGCATCCTCAATCGTTGAAACTTGGATGCCGTCAATAGCAATAACTACCTTACCTTCAAGGTTGTAATTTTTATAATACTCTGAAGCTGCAGTTATTATAACTCCTTCTTTACGATTAAATTTTTTCTGGAGCGTCTCGTTTAAATTTTGAACTCGCAGGCCAAGACGATTGAGATCGGCAGTTTCATTTTTGGCTAACGTGACTACGGTAGAAAGTTGTTTGTCGTCGCGTTCAAATGTAATCTCCACTTGATCACCCGGTCTTTTGGCAGAGAGGTAGCCTGTAAGTGCTGTAAAATTTTTAATTGGCAGGCCATCAACACGCTTAATGATGTCGCCAGATTTTAACCCTGCAATTTCAGCCCCAGAGCCTACATTTACTTCAGAGATATACACCCCTTCAATTTCGTCGAGACCTCTTCTTATGGCTTCAATAGACTCTGCTCTTAGCGCTGATATACCTAGTATTCCACGTTGAACTTTTCCAAATTCTAAAAGGTCTTCAATAACCTTTTTTGCAGTATTGCTTGGAATAGCAAATGAATAACCGACATAGGATCCGGTGCGAGACTTTATAGCTGTATTAATACCAATAAGCTCTCCTTTGGTGTTAACCAGTGCGCCACCACTATTACCAGGGTTAACGGCTGCGTCGGTTTGAATAAACGAGAGGTTATTTGCCGTTGAAATCGATCGGGATTTGGCGGAGATGATACCGGCAGTAACCGTAGATGTAAGATTAAACGGGTTTCCGACAGCAAGCACCCATTCGCCAACCGCACTGCGATCAGAATCTCCAAAGGCTAAATAGGGGAGTTCTTCTTCAGCTTCTACTTTTAATAATGCCAAATCTGAGTTAGGGTCAGTTCCTATGATTTGAGCGGTGTAACTAGCATTATTATTTAAGGTGACTTCGAGTTCAGAGGCTTCTTCGATAACGTGATTGTTGGTGACGATATATCCGTCGGGTGACACGATTACGCCTGAACCTGTTCCAATTTGAGGAGTGCTGAAACTTTCATATCCATAGAAAAAGTCCATTAAAGATTGAGGCCCTTTGGCACTGCTAACATTCTTTACATGCACTACCGCATGTATGGTCTTTTCAGCAGCGATGGTAAAATCGGTGCTTGTTTCTGGAAATTTAAAAGAAACAGGCCGAGTAGTCGCACTCTCAAAGGTGGTTGCTTTTACCGATGGTTTCTCTTTATCTGTCAACCAATGTTGGACAAAAGAAGTAGTGATCGCCGAAAAAACGGCTATCGTCAAGGGGAAGATCCATTTTTTCATAATACTTGAATTTTTTTACAAAAATGAAACCATTTTTCCTTTTAAGATAAGCTTTTAACGCTCATTTAACGGTTCTCATTCCTCTAAAAATTGAGGTATATTGCAGGTATGAATGTAAAAGTGCCATTTTATAAGTATCACGGTGCGGGGAACGACTTTGTGATCATCGATCGCTCAGAAGTGCCCTTCGAACTTAGTGCCAATCAGATAAAGCAGATTTGCGAGAGACGTTATGGTATTGGGGCAGATGGTCTTATGTTTTACGATAGCCACAACCAGTTAGATTTTAAAATGACCTATTTTAATTCTGATGGATCAGAGTCTTCTTTTTGTGGGAATGGGGCACGCTGTATTGTGCAATTCGGAATCGATCACAAAGGTCTTTCAGAGACTATTTCTTTTGATTTTAAGGGTACCCCTTTAGGAGCGAAGAGAAAGGATGATCTTATCGAGATTAATATGTCAAATGTTTCTCGTGTAGAACGTTTAGATAACGATAATTTGTTTTTAGACACGGGATCTCCACATCAGATTGTTTGGGTTTCAGAGGTTGACAAAATTGATGTTGAAAGTGAAGGTAGAGCGCTTCGCCACTCTTTTAGTCCTGCCGGATGTAATGTTAATTTTGTTGAGCTTCTCGGAGAAGATAAGCTTGCGATTAGAACTTATGAAAGAGGGGTAGAAGCAGAGACTCATGCTTGTGGAACTGGAATCACAGCTGCTGCAATCGCTGCTTATTTCGATCAGAAAATAGCTACTACAGAGATTGAATTGAACGCGTTGGGTGGAACGCTGAGGGTGCGCTTTGAACCTTCGAATTCAGGTTTTGTAAATATTTACCTCACGGGTCCTGCAATTCAAGTGTTCACAGGGGAAATAGAACTAAGGTCATGAAAGAGTCTTTCCCTTCAGTTGAATTAAGGGCATTAGAACCAGAAGATCTCGATTTTCTTTATCGGTTAGAGAATGACCCTGAAGTTTGGCGGTTTTCAGAAAACCAAAGACCGCTTTCTAAGAATCGATTAAAAAAATATTTAGATCATGCTCATCTTGACCCTTTTAAAATCGGTCAATTACGACTAGTAGTTACAACAGCCGGTGAGTCTGTAGGTCTCGTGGATCTTTTTGATTTCAAACCTAAGCACGGAAATGCAATGATAGGAGTAGTGATTGATCCTTTACACCGCAATAAAGGTATTGGAGTAAAGGCGGTTGTTGCTATTTGTGACTATGCAAAATCTTGGCTAAATTGTAGACAATTAGCCGCTGTGATTTCGGAATCGAATAGTCATAGTATTAGGCTTTTTGAAAAAGCTGGATTTCAAAAGTCAGGAGTGATGCATGATTGGAACACTATTCCTGGTGGCTTTGAAACACAACTATGGTATCAAAAAAAATTGGTATAATCTCATGAAGAATATAAGGAAGTTGATTTTTACTTTAGCTGCAGCGGTAGGATTATTGCTTTTAGTTGCTTATGGTATGCTCTTCGCTTCAAATACTAATTTTGAAAATGAATATCAGATTCTGTTTATAGAGACCGATACTTCAGAAGATGAATTTATGAGCCAAATCGACCCCTTTTTGAAGAGCACTACCTCTTTTAGATGGGTGGCTAACCGAAAGAAATATTTACAAAACATTAAGCCAGGTCGTTTTGTCCTAAATAAAGGAATGAACAACAATGAACTGATCAGGGTATTGCGTTCTGAAAATAAGCCTATCGATCTTGTAATTACCCCCTTTGAGCGAATGGAAGAGGTTGCCGGATATGTTTCAAGAATAATCGAGGCAGATAGTGTTGATATCATGGAGGTTTTTTTGGATTCTGACTTTCTATTTCAAACTAAACTTTGGCCTGAAAACGTGCTAAGCCTTATAATTCCGAATACTTATGAGGTTTATTGGAACACCTCTGCGATTCAGTTTCGAAATCGAATGTTGAAGGAATATCGGGATTATTGGAATGAAAATCGACTCGCACAAGCGAATGAGATTAAATTATCTCCCTCTGAGGTATATACTCTTGCTTCGATTGTTTCTAAAGAATCAGTGAAAGTAGATGAACGACCTAGGGTTGCTGGCGTCTATTTAAACCGCCTCAGAAAGAATATGAAACTTCAGGCAGATCCCACGGTCGTTTATTCGATAAAGCATACCACTGGTAATTTTGATACTATTATTCGCCGTGTTCTCTATCGAGATCTTCGTCTAGATAGCCCCTACAACACGTATAAAATAAAAGGTTTGCCTACAGGACCGATTACAATGCCAGAAATGAGTGCTATTGAGGCGGTGCTAAATGCAGAGAGACATTCATACCTATATTTTGTTGCTGATGTCGAAAGGCCGGGTTATCACAATTTTTCTAAATCACTCTCTGAGCACAACAAGAAACGAAAGGTCTATACTCAATGGCTAAACGATCGAAACATTAGAAGGTAACCAGAGGGAAGTTTATTTCTTAAGAATGCTGAAAATTGCAGGTTTTTTGTGGAGGTCTGGGCTCGTTGTAGTTTTCCACGTACGAACTGGTAGTGTTTTGATATACTCCTGGTCACCATTAATTTCGACCGCTACAGACAGTAGGGTTTCATTGCCTAAAATCTTAACCAGAAACTCGAACATTTTATCATTTCGATAGGGAGTTTCCATAAAAATCTGAGTTTGACCATAACTAAATGAGCGTTTCTCTAATTCGAGTACCGTTCTTTTCTTATCGTTTGGATCAATAGGTAAGTACCCGTTAAATGCAAAGTTTTGCCCATTAAGTCCACTGGACATAAGCGCAAGTAAGATTGATGAAGGGCCCACTAAGGGAATCACCTTGATGTTTTTTTGGTGTGCTACCTCGACTAAGCGACTTCCAGGGTCAGCTACCGCAGGTACACCAGCCTCAGACATAAGCCCTACCGGAATTCCTTTTTGGCAAGGAGAAAGTAAAGATTCAATCTCTGTTATTGGTGTGTTTTTGTCTAAAATGGAAAGATTGAGGTCAGGCTGAGATACCTCGGGATGAATATATCGAATCATCTTTCTAGCTGTCTTCTCATTTTCAACTATGAAATGATTCAGCTGTTTAACGCGCTCAACAACCCCGTTAGGAATAGAAAAAGAAGCTTCACCCTCATGAATAGGCACGGGTATGAGGTATAAATTGCCAAAAGAGTTAGCCATTAAGATGAGTTGTTAGTCGATTGGCGAGCGTTTAAGAAAACTTCTTACCTAAATCGTCGATGTATTTTCTGAACTGCTTGTCTGTATCAGCAAGATTCTCTACGGTACGACAGGCATGTAAAACAGTAGCATGATCTCGCTTGCCAATTTGTGATCCAATACTTGCTAGTGAAGCTTTGGTGTATTTTTTGGCAAAATACATGGCTAATTGTCTTGCTTGAACAATGTGACGCTTTCGAGTCTTAGATTGTAGGATGTCTAGATCCATCTCGAAATAATCAGCCACCATTTTCTGGATGTAATCGATCGAGACCTCTTTTTTAGTGTTTTTAACAAATTTATCTACTACCTGCTGAGCAAGTTCAATAGTTACCTCCTTTTTATTAAAAGATGCTTGAGCAATCAAGGAGATGATAGCGCCTTCTAACTCTCTAATATTACTTTTAATATTCTGTGCGATGTAATCGATGATGTCTTCAGGCAGTGTCATACCATCTAGGTATAACTTATTCTTAAGAATGGCTACTCTTGTTTGGTAATCGGGTTGCTGTAGTTCAGCAGAAAGCCCCCATTTGAAACGTGATAGTAGGCGCTGTTCGATGTCTTGCATATCTACCGGGGCTTTGTCAGAGCTCAAAACTACCTGTTTACCGTTTTGATGCAGGTGATTGAAGATGTGGAAGAATACATCTTGAGTTCCACTCTTACCGGCCAGGAATTGGACGTCATCAATCAGTAAAGTGTCGATTAGTTGATAGAAGTGAATAAAATCATTTCTAGTATTATTCTTTACTGACTCAATATATTGCTGCATAAATTTCTCTGCAGATATATAAAGCACCGTTTTGTCGGGGTGCTTTTCTTTAATGTCTACACCAATGGCGTGCAATAGGTGTGTTTTCCCTAATCCTACATTCCCGAAAATGAGTAATGGATTAAATGAAGTACCCCCTGGCTTGTTCGCAACGGCCTGGCCAGCTGATCTAGCTAAACGGTTTGATTCACCTTCTAAGAAGCTCTCAAAGCTGTAGGAGGTATTAAGTTGAGAATCAATTTTAATATTTCGTATACCAGGAATGACAAAAGGATTCTTTAATCCAGGATCTTTTTGTACGATAGGAACGTCAAGTTCTTGGGAAGAGAATGCGCTCTTGTGTCTACTAGGGATTTGCTCAGTATGTGAAGTTGCTTCCTCATTTTGCATTTTAATCACATAAAGAAGCTTTGCTGACTCTCCTAGTTCTTTGCGGAGTGCAACTTTTAGTAATTTTACATAGTGCTCTTCAAGCCATTCGTAAAAAAACTTACTAGGAACTTGAACACTCAGTGCATTGTCTTGGAGTTTAACAGGATAGATAGGCTCGAACCATGTCTTGTATGCCTGGGGTTGAATGTTATCCTTTATAAAGGACAAGCATTTATTCCAAACATGTTCAGCAGACATCTTCACTGTTTATTATTAGGCTTAAAATTAAACGATTCGATGGATGAAAAAAACAAAAAAAGATGACCCATCGTTAGAAGAACAAATATGTTTACTTCTTTGCTTAAAAAAAAATTATTTAGGTATTTGTTTTTAAGTTTTTTTAACATAAATAAGAAAGCTGCAAATGCGGGGATGTTAATTTAAAAATTCATCATTGAATACACATTTAATACAAGTTCGTGTTCGATACCAAGAGACCGATCGTATGGGTATTGTTTATCATGCTAACTATTTGTCTTACTTTGAGTTAGGTAGAGTTGAATGGTTGCGCAACAAAGGTCTTGACTATGCTCGATTAGAAGATTCTGGTGTACTTCTTCCAGTAGTAAATGTTAGTATCAATTATAAAGCGCCGGCAAGCTATGATCAGTTACTTTCTGTTGAGACTGAGCTAGTTAAAATTGGGGGTGCATCCTTGGTGTTTCATAACAAAATCTACGACGAGAATAAGCGACTTTTAGTTGGAGGAGAAGTGACTTTAGTTGCTACCGATTCTAGTTCGTTTAAGCCTATTAAAATACCAGCTAGTTTGCTTTCTCTAATTCAGAAATAATCAGATCTGTATACCGCTTGTTATTTTTCAATTCCATCATAAAAAGTTCATTGGTTGATAGAGGGATAGTGAATGCTATCGAAATGAACGCTAAGTAGCTGGTAGATTTGATTTTACCACCGTGCTTTTCAATCGTAGCAGTCAGCCATCTTTCATCCGAATAATTAACTTGTACCGAATAGTTTGCTGAAGGGGTAACTTTTATTTTTTCACACTCCAATAGTACACCACTTGCAGTGCTTTTATACGCGTCAATTAAGCCAGGTATACCGAGTGGTGTTCCTCCAAACTCTCTAATTACAAATACTGCTGTATTATATAGGTTATATTGCATAATTTGGCCTAGTACAGGAGGTCCGGAGCTGTTTTTTGGTTCTCCATCGTCTGTGCTAAAGGTTTGATTTTTTGGAGGTTGGTCTCGATAGGCTGATACCACATGATTTGCTTTGGGGTACATGAGTCTGAAATGCCCGATCCTTGCTTTAAAGTTATCTAGATGATTAAATGGCGTGGCATATCCATAGAATTTACTCCCACGATCTTTAAAAATAAAAGGCCCCTTTTCTTTTGCTATTTCTAGATATTCGGACGTATTCATTGAATAGCACAGTTTCTGTGAATAATCACTTGGTCACTTGCAGAATTCATGATTCTCACGGGTTTTTGATCAATGGTTGGAGCCTTTATGCCTTCTATTAGGTTAGAATTGCTTTTGAAAATAATTGCTTCGTCCCAAAGATTGAGTTCCAAAAACTGATTAATTACCTGTGATCCTCCCTCAATAAGAAGCGTTTGTATTTGGTGTTTTCTGCAATGATTAAGTAATAAATCAAAAGTTTCGGATGAATTCTTTATTGCGATTTGATGAATACTTGCACTATGTTTTTCAGGAGTTTTAGTAAACTGAGTAATCGAAACTTGCTTATTGAACCAACTGCTAGGAATGTCAGATCGTTTTCCTCCGATAATTAGTATTTCAGGGTCTTCACCGACCCAAATTCGAGTATTTAGAGAGGGTTGGTCGTAACGCAAGGTTTCGGCACCAATTACAATTCCCATTGAGCAGGCTCTCAATTTATGGGCCCATTGTTTGGATAAAGGTTGAGATAACCAATAAGAACCAGGTTTTGTTTGTTGGTCTTTTGATGGGGCGATAAACCCGTCTTTAGACTCGGCCCATTTTAAGGTTATATAAGATCTTTTATGATCAATAAAGGTTAAGAATTGACGATGAGTCTCAGTGCATTTCTTCTCGAGTACGCCAGTTGTTACTTCGATATTAGAGGCTCTTAATAGAGCTATGCCTTGTCCTGCTACTAAAGGGTTCGGGTCTTGACAACCGATAACTACCTTGGATATTCCCGATTGAGTGATTGCTAAAGAGCAAGGAGGTGTTTTACCGGTATGCGAGCAAGGCTCGAGCGTAACATAAAGTGTGGCTTTATTTAAAAGGGGTAAGTCTTCTTTTCTAATTTGATGAAGGGCGTTGATTTCAGCGTGATTGCCTCCATAATTCGAAGTAAACCCTTCGCCGATAACTTTGTTTCCTGATACGATAACGGCTCCTACCGAAGGGTTTGGCCTGGCTCCTTGGCTGTTTTTTAATGCCAGCTCTAAGGCTCTTTTCATGTAGAATTCATGTATCTTCACCTTTCAAAAATAGAGAAAGAAAACAAGATCTGAGATGCGATTAGAATCGATTCAAATATCTTTAATTCAGCCGGAGGATAGCCAAGAACTTGGGGAGTTGATTAAGAGGGTTTTGGAGGAAATGAATGCTCCTAAAACAGGCACAGCCTACGCAGACCCTTATCTTTTTGATTTATATTCTTATTACAATTACCCGAAGAGGAATTACTATGTCATTCGTTATAATGGAGAACTCTTAGGAGGTGGAGGATATGGGGACCTTCCAGGGGCGCCAGAGGAAGTATGTGAGATTCAGAAAATGTACTTTGACCCAAAATTGAGAGGTAAGGGTATCGGAAAGAGATTACTGCTAAAGCTAATAGAAGAATCAAAATATACAGGTTATACGAAAGCTTATATTGAAACCCTTCCTCAAATGAAATCGGCAATTGGCTTATACGAGCATTTAGGTTTTACCTATTTAGAGGGTCCTCTAGGGGGTACTGGTCACACTTCTTGTCCTATTCATTTAATACTTGAAATTTGAACATTCAAGAATTTGAAAATAAGTGCTTTAAAGAATTAAATTTTCTGTATTCAGATCAGGAAATTAATAGCTTGTGTAAATATGCCTACCAGGAATATTTCGGTGCTAATTGGCCATCAGAAATTTTAGATAAGAGCCTAGAGATCATAAATGAGAAACAGGAGCTTTTTGAAAATTATTTGAATCAATTGATTCTTGGGAATCCTTATCAATACATATTCGGCTATGCTGAATTTTATGGATTAAGATTGAAGGTAGGTGAAGGGGTGTTAATACCAAGACCTGAGACAGAGCAGCTCGTAGACTGGGTGTTAGAAGACTTTACCACTCAAGATAATTTAAAAGTGCTAGATGCTTGTTGCGGTAGCGGCGCGATTTCAATAGCACTTTCAAAGCATTTAGAATCGGCTCGTTTAACAGGAATTGATAATAGTGAGCAGGCACTTAAATACGCTTTAGAGAATGATAAAATTCATCAGTCTAATCTTCAATGGATAAAACAGGATTTGTTTGATTTCAACCCTAAAGTTAAATTTAATATAATAGTATCTAACCCGCCTTATATCAGAAATTTAGAGAAAAAAGAAATGCATTTAAATGTATTAGGAAGGGAGCCTCATGCGGCACTTTTTGTAAGTGATAACGACCCGCTAGTATTCTACGAGCGATTGAGATACCTCTTCAATCATTACACTGAAGATCAAGCTGTGATGTATTTAGAATGTAATCAATATCTAAAACAAGACCTGATTGAATTATACTCCCCTGAATTCATTGTAGAATCACGAGATGATTTTAGAATGAATTTTAGAATGCTAAAGTTATCTAAGAAGCAATGAAACCAGAAGAACGTATCACCCAACTTACCCAGGAATTAATCGATCATAATAGACGATATTATATCGAAGATCAGCCCATCATCTCAGATTACGAGTTTGATCAGTTATTGAAGGAATTGAGCCTTTTAGAACAGGCTTATCCACATTTGGCAGATCCAAATTCACCAACCAATCGCGTAGGGGGTGGAGTTACTAAGGACTTTGTAACTAAAACTCATCGTTTTCCGATGTTCTCCTTGGATAATTCGTATTCGCTTGACGATATCAAAGAATGGATCGCTAGAATTCAAAAAAGATTAAGCCAAGATTCCACAGTAGGTAGCACCGAACTTTCTTTCTGTTGTGAATTGAAATACGATGGAGCTAGTGTCTCGATTACTTATAAGAACGGTGAATTGATTGAGGCTATAACAAGAGGGGATGGGAATCAAGGCGATGATATAACAACGAATATTAGAACGATAAAAACTGTACCATTAAAACTTAATGCTCCCTTTCCTGAAGACTTTGATATTCGAGGAGAAGTTATACTAGCTCGAAGTACATTTAATCAATTAAACCAAAAAAGGCGTGCTGATGGGTTACCAGAGTTTATGAATCCCCGCAATACAGCCTCAGGGAGTTTAAAGCTACAGGATTCTAGTGAAGTTTCGAAGCGAGGCTTAGACTGCTTTCTGTACGGAGTTGTTTCTGAAAATCAGCTGTATAACTCACAATATGAGTTACTGCAAAAGACAAGATCTATGGGGTTTTTTGTTCCAAATCATTCTGCTTTGTGTCGCTCAATCGAGGAGATCGAGGCCTTTATTTCTCATTGGGATGAAAAGCGTAAAGAGTTAGATTATGAAATTGACGGGATTGTTATAAAGGTTGACCGTATCGATTTACAAGAAAAATTAGGTTTTACAGCCAAGTCTCCACGTTGGGCGATTGCCTACAAGTTTCAGGCAGAAGAAGTAATGACAGAACTGAATTCTGTTGATTTTCAGGTGGGTCGAACCGGTGCAGTAACCCCTGTTGCTAATCTGACTCCTGTACTTCTGGGAGGTACCATTGTAAAACGCGCCTCCTTGCATAATGCTGATCAAATCGAAAAGTTGGATCTATATTATGGAGATACTGTAACGGTTGAAAAGGGGGGTGAAATTATTCCTAAGATTACAGGGGTAAAGAAAGAGTTACGCAACGGGAATGGCACAAAAGTTTTTTTCACAAAAGTGTGTCCAGAATGTGGTAGCATTCTTGAAAGACCAGAAGGTGAGGCAGCTTACTATTGCATGAATCATATTGGTTGTGCTCCACAGGTCATAGGGCGAATTCAGCATTTTGCCTCTCGTAAGGCAATGGATATTGACGGGATCGGTGATGAGACCATTGCTCAGTTAGTTAAAGAAGGGGTGATTGGGGATATAGCTGATTTATACCAATTGGAATATAGTCAATTGATTACTCTAGATCGAATGGCGGATACTTCAGTTCGAAACCTACTCGAGGGTGTCGAAAAAAGCAAATCAAAACCCTTTGAGAAAGTATTGTTTGGTTTAGGTATTAGAATGGTCGGAGAAACCGTAGCGAAGAAGCTGGTTAAATCCTTTCCGACTATAGAAAAGCTCTTTACAGCCGATTTAGAAGCGTTAAGTGAGATCCCAGATATTGGTTTAAAAATTGCGGAGAGCGTTATTGCTTATAGAAATGATGAGAAAAATATAACTTTAGTCGAAAGACTTAGAAGTGCAGGATTACAGCTTGAGAAAGCTATAGTTACTTCGGTTCAAACACCATCTGTTTTCAACAATAAGAAAGTGGTAGTCTCAGGTGTATTTACCTCTTACAGTAGAGAGGAATTAAAATCAAAGTTAGAACGCTTAGGTGCAAGGAATCAGAGCAGTATTTCTTCAAAGACCGATTATGTAATCGCTGGAGAAAACATGGGTCCTTCAAAACTTCAGAAGGCAGAAACTTTGGGAATTCCCATTCTTTCAGAGTCTGATTTTCTAGAAATGTTATAATTATAACATGTTGTTTTTATTTAGTTAATCAAGCAGATTTCCTAACAAATCAATTGCGTTGGCGTTTATCGATGAAGTATTTTTGCAATCCAATTTTTAGTCAATGATACAATTTGGAGGTTTTGGAGTTGCTTTAGTTACTCCGTTCAATAATTCTGGAGATATTGATTTTGTTGCTCTCAAGAGATTAGTAAATTTTCAAGTCAATCAAAAAGTAGATTATTTGGTGGTCTTAGGTACAACTGCTGAGACAGCCACACTTTCAACAGATGAAAAGATCGCGGTTCTTGAATGTGTTAAAGAGGTAAATCGAAATAGAGTTCCTATCGTATTAGGTTTAGGTTCGAATGACACGCGATCTCTTGTAGCACAATTAGGGATTTTCGATTTCAAGGGAGTGGATGGGATTCTGTCTGTTTGTCCTTACTACACTAAACCATCTCAAGAGGGTATGTTTCAACATTTCTCGGCATTAGCATCTAACACTTCCTTGCCAATCCTTTTGTATAATGTACCAGGAAGAACAGGTGTTTCTTTAGCAGTAAATACTGTGAAACGTCTAAATGATGCACACTCAAATATTATTGGGATAAAAGAAGCTAGTGGCGATTTACCTACGATAACGGCATTAAAAAAAGAATTACCTAATGATTTTCAGATCCTTTCAGGTGATGATTTCACAACTATTCCTGCTATTTCGTTAGGTGCCGTAGGAGTTATCTCGGTTATAGGGCAAGCGATTCCTGAACTATTTGGTAAAGGAATACGTGCAGCTTTATCTGGCGATAGAGAGACTGCAAATCGTATCAATGAAGAGATTCAATCTTTATGTGATTTAGTTTTTAGAGAGGGTAACCCAACCGGAATAAAGTCGAGTTTAGCTCATATGAGACTGATTGAATCTCATTTAAGACTACCACTAGTACCAGCAACAGAAGAACTCAGTTCGCTTATTTCCACCGAAATGACTAGATTGGAGGCTTTTTGATCTTAAAAAAGATTACTTTTGCCCCATGAATTTACGCCTATTAGTTATTCCTTTTTTGTCTCTCGTACTATTTAGTTCATGTAGCGAGTACCAAAAGGTACTTCGTAAGAACGATGTCAAAGAGATGTATGACCTCGCAAATTCTTATTACGAGCAAGGAGACTATGTAAAGGCAAAGCGTCTATTTGAGGTAATTGCTCCAAAATATGCCGGTCGACCTCAAGGTGAGCGCTTGAGCTTCTTCTTTGCAAATGCTCAATATTTAACAGGATCCTATTATCTGTCGAGCTACCAGTTCGAAAGGTTTATTAAATCTTATCCAAATAGCGACAAAAGGGAGGAAGCTAGCTTTTTAGAAGCAGCCAGTTATTTTAAGATGAGTCCAAAATTTAGTCTTGATCAAACGGATACAGATACAGCGCTCATTAAATTACAGTCTTTTATCAATGACTATCCAGATTCAGAACATTTCGCCTCTGCGAATGAAATGGTCCAAACTTTAAATATTAAAAAGCAACAAAAGGCTTTTGAAATTGCTAAACAATACGACAAGTTGGGAGAATTTAATCTGCCTGTATTGTTTTCGGCGATTACCTCTTTGAATAATTTTATCTTAGAAAATCCAGGGTCGATTTACAGAGAAGAAGCGTATTTCATTCGCTTGAAATCGGCTACTGTACTTGCAGAGAATTCTACCTTTCAGAAGATGGATCAGCGTTTCAAAGACGCCTTGAAATATTACAACGAGTTTAAAAGAAATTACCCAAATTCGAGATTCACTGAGGAGGCGGATGCCTACAAAGAAAAAATTGATGAATCTCAGCTTTCACTAACGTCATCTTAATTATTATGGCAAATCTTAAAGAAACCAAAGCATCAGCAACTACCAAAACATTGAATAAAAATGTGGTAGACCAACAAACCGGAAACATCTATGAAGCTATTTCTGTGGTAGCTAAGCGCTCGATTCAAATCAATGCAGAGATCAAAAAAGAGCTTTTAGAGAAGTTAGAAGAGTTTGCAACGTATACGGATAGCTTAGAGGAAGTATTCGAAAATAAGGAGCAGATCGAAGTATCTAAATTCTATGAAAAGCTTCCAAAGCCTCATGCAATTGCTATTGAGGAATGGTTAAACGAACGTATTTATTTTAGAAATACAAAAACAGAAGCTTAATAATTAGGCTTATGTTTTCAGGTAAGCGCATCCTATTAGGTGTTTGTGGTGGTATCGCCGCTTATAAAACAGCTAATTTGGTGCGTTTATTTATTAAAGCTGGTGCAGAAGTAAAGGTCGTAATGACCCCTGCATCCAAAGACTTTGTCACTCCACTCACTCTTGCAACCCTAAGCAAGAACCCGGTTCATTTCGATTTCGTTAATGAGGATAATGGTGAATTATCATGGAACAATCATGTTGAATTAGGTAAATGGGCTGATTTGATGGTTGTTGCGCCTGCTACTGCCTCAACCTTGTCGAAGATGGCTCAGGGTACATGCGATAATCTTTTGCTAGCCACTTACCTTTCGTGCCCTTCACCCGTATATGTTGCGCCAGCGATGGACTTAGATATGTATGCACACCCAACTACGGCAGCAACTCTGAAAACGCTTCAGAATCATAAGGTTCATGTTATTCCCGTTAATTCAGGTTTTTTAGCAAGTGGCTTAGAAGGCGAAGGCCGAATGGCTGAGCCCGAAGAGATCGTAGCTTTTATTGAGAATAAGATACGTGAATCGTTGCCTTTAAAGGGAAAGAAAATTTTAGTTACTGCGGGACCGACTAGAGAGTCTATTGACCCCGTGAGGTTTCTGTCGAATCGATCGACGGGCACTATGGGGTATCAAATAGCGTTAAAAGCATTTGAGCTGGGGGCTGAGGTTGTTTTAATCTCAGGTCCTGTTTGCCCCATAAAGCTACCATCATCTATTCAACGTATTGAGGTAGAAAGTGCCTTTGAGATGAGTTCAGCGGTTCACAAACATTTTTCATCATTCGATTGCTTTATTTCTACCGCAGCAGTGGCTGATTTCACCCCTTTAGCAGTGGCCGAACACAAAATTAAAAAGGGAGAGAATTCGTTAAACATTGAATTAAAAAAGACAGAGGATATATTGGCCTCGGCCGGAAAGCTGAAATCAGAAAATCAGATTCTCGTTGGCTTTGCCTTAGAATCTGATAATGGCATCGAGAGTGCAAAGTCAAAACTAGAGCACAAAAACTTAGATGCAATTGCGTTGAATTCTCTAGAGGTAAAAGGTGCGGGTTTCGGGAACTCCACCAACCAACTCACACTATTTTTTAAAGATTCTAAGCAGGTAAAACTACCTTTAGCCGACAAGTCGTTCATAGCTTCCCAATTTTGGGAGGCTCTTATAGATGTTGTCTTATGAAGTACGTCATCTCTCTATTATTCTTAGTCTTTTCTTGTAACTCGTTTGCTCAAGAAATACGACCAACCGTTGTGGTTTCTAATCGCAGTAATTCAAGCTATGTTTCGACCATTGAAAATCGCTTAAAATTAGACCTGGAACGGTTTATTTCCCAAAAAAAATGGGTAGGACAGACAAGAGATGAGAATGCGAAATTAGATGTGCGTTATTACCTTTCTGTTTTAGAGCAAAACGGAGAACAGTATCGTGCTATTCTTATGGTCGAGGCTTTTAGACCTGTATTTAATACAACCTATAAAACTCCTTTGTTTAAGATTGTCGAGAGTGACTTGACCTTTAATTACCAAGTAAATCGACCACTGATTTACAATGAGAACCAATTGAATTCTAATTTGTTGACCAATATTGCGTTTTACACCTACTTGGCTCTTGGTTATGAAGGAGATAGTTTTGAGTTATATGGAGGGTCAAGTTATCATCAAAATGCTAATGATTTAATTGCTCGAGCACAAACCTTAGGAACCAAGGGATGGGAAATGCGTAGATCAGGCACCACGAAATATCGTTTAGTCTATGAATTACTTTCTTCGAACGGAAAGATCTTAAGACAATGGTGGTATCAATACCACCGAATAGGTTTAGATAGCCAATACGAGACTACCTCTGAGTCAAAATCGATGATCAGTGAAATTATTGGGGTGTTTTTAGAGATGAATAAATCGCTGAAGAATCTTCTGATTTACAAGCGCATAAGTGAATCTAAAAAGGTTGAATTTGAGGGATTTATAAGTTCTGAAGAGTAGTGCTGTAATAGTGCACTCGAACTTTCTATATTAGACGCTAAGATTGTTGTTTTGATTCAAAGAATTTACATAAGGAATTACGCATTAATTCAGGAATTGGAGTTAGAATTCCCGAATGGTTTTATCGTAATTACCGGAGAAACGGGTTCTGGTAAATCGATTTTGTTGGGCGCACTTCAGTTAGCTTTAGGTGCAAGGGCAGATCACAGTATTCTTTTTAATAAAGAAGATAAATGCGTACTTGAAGTAGAATTAAAGATAGATGATATCTATCGTCAGTGGTTTGAAGATAACGATTTCGATTATGAGCCAATAACTATTATTCGGAGAGAACTTTCGCCAAGTAGTAAATCTCGACTTTTTGTAAATGATTCTCCGGTAACTCAAAATCTTCTAAAACAGTTAACCGATCAGTTAATCGTGATTCACTCACAGCATGAGTCTCATGGGATTCTTGCTAGTTCTGAGCAGATCAATCTACTAGATGAATTTTCAGGAAGTATAGAATTATCAAAACGATTCAAGGGTAAATACAAGGAGTATCGTTCGGCTCAAAGTATCTATGATCAGTTGATGAGCCAAAAAGAGGCCATTGAGAAGGAGTGGGATTATCACCAATTTTTAATTGAAGAGTTAGAAGCAGCAAAGGTTCATTCAGTTGATTTAGATGCCCTAGAAACAGAGTTTAATACCCTTTCTGAAATTGATACGATTCGATTACAACTCGCCCAGGCATTAGGCATGCTTCAAGACGAACAAACAGGTGTTTTGACGAACTTGAATCAACTTCAACGAACACTTTCTGATTTAAGTCGTCGTAATCAA
The DNA here is from genome assembly GCA_036782715.1 of Flavobacteriaceae bacterium. Taxonomy (GTDB): domain Bacteria; phylum Bacteroidota; class Bacteroidia; order Flavobacteriales; family Flavobacteriaceae; genus UBA3478. The sequence continues at coordinate 25,687 of DAIPYN010000010.1, read as the reverse complement.
CAATTCAAGGGGCTTGAAGAACGTGTGGTTAGTGTTTTATACGAGTTAAGGGATATTGATGGAGAAATCGAAAACTCTTTAGATCGACTGCTTCCTGATCCTTCAAGGCTTGAAGAATTAGATGCGCGTATCAATGACCTCTATCGATTACAACAAAAGCACAAGGCAGCTTCAATTTCTGAGTTAAAGGAGGTTTATAACGATTTGAATCAGAAACTTTCAGAAGAGCAGTCACCAACCAATCAAATAGCATCAATAGAGGCTCAACTAGATACATTAAAGTCTGAGTTAGATTTGTTAGCCGCTGAACTTCAAGGTATAAGACAAAAAGGGGCAGGTGATCTTTCATCTGAGCTAGAGACTGTATTACATAAATTAGGTATGCCGTCATCAGAAGTTCGATTTGAGTTTAAGCCTGCCAAGATGACGGCTAATGGCGGCTTTGAAATTGATTTGATGTTTAAGGCAAATCGAGGAGGGACGTTTAGCCTCTTAAAGAATTCGATTTCGGGAGGAGAATTATCGAGACTTGCTTTAGCTATAGAATATGTAAAGAGCCGCAAAGGAACTTTGCCAGTTCAAGTGTTTGATGAAATTGATTCAGGGGTCTCTGGTGAAATTGCTGATAAGATAGCTCAACTTTTTGTCGCAATGGGAACAGAAAATCAGCTGATCGTTATCAGTCATCTACCACAGGTAGCCTCTAAAGGAGCAACCCATTTCAAAATTGCAAAAACAGAAGATACAGAGTCTACTCGCACCCAGATGATTAAACTATCCAAGGAAGAAAGAGAGATTGAAATTGCAACTATGTTAGAGGGGTTGGATCCTTCTGACACGGCCATTCAGCATGCAAAAAGTCTGATAGCTCGCTTATAGCAGCGAACTTGCTATATTTGTTCTAAATAATGTTTCAATAGATATGAGTTACAACCTACTTAAAGGCAAACGAGGAATAATCTTTGGTGCCCTTGATGAAAATTCAATTGCCTGGAAGACGGCTGAAAGAGTCCATGAAGAAGGAGGATCGTTTGTTTTAACTAACGCGCCAATCGCCTTGAGAATGGGTCAGTTAAATGCTTTAGCTGAGAAAACGGGTGCTAAAGTTATCCCCGCAGATGCAACTTCTAGTGAAGATCTAAACCAATTAATAGAGGAGGCAACTGCTCATTTAGGTGGTAAACTTGATTTTGTTCTGCATTCTATTGGAATGTCTGTGAACGTTAGAAAAGGAAGACACTATACTGACGAAAACTATGATTTTACAACTAAAGGTTGGGATGTGTCTGCTTTATCATTTCATAAGTTACTTCAGTCGCTCTATAAAAATGATGCGATGAATGAATGGGGTAGTGTTGTGGCTTTAACTTATATGGCTGCTCAACGTACATTTCCTGACTACAACGACATGGCAGACAATAAAGCCTACTTGGAGTCTGTGGCAAGAAGCTTCGGTTATTTCTTTGGAAAGGAGAAGAATGTTCGAGTAAATACGATTTCTCAATCTCCTACGGTAACAACTGCAGGTAAAGGAGTTAAAGGTTTTGATGCTTTCTTAAGCTTTGCAGAAAAAATGTCACCGCTAGGAAATGCTTCGGCTGCTGATTGCGCTGATTATACAGTTACCTTATTTTCTGATTTAACCAGGAAAGTAACGATGCAGAATCTTTTCCATGACGGAGGGTTTTCAAATACCGGTGTCAGTCAAGAAATTGTTGATCATTTTTCTGAATAAAAGACGCCCCTTTAAGGGGCTTTTTTAATGAAACTCTTTTATTTTTCTATCGTTATACCGGTATTCAACCGACCTGATGAAATCGATAGACTTCTTCAGAGTTTGACCCTTCAGGAGGATAATAGTCCTTTTGAGGTTGTTGTCGTTGAAGACGGCTCAACTATTGATGCTGAACAAGTATGTGATAAATACTCGAATCAATTAGAGATTAACTACTACTTTAAACCAAACAGTGGTCCGGGTGATAGCCGAAATTACGGTATGTCTAAAGCAAAGGGTAATTATTTTTTGATTTTAGACAGTGATTGTGTTCTTCCTTCTCACTATCTCTCTACGGTTCGCAAGGCTCTTTCTACTTCGTATACGGATTGCTTTGGAGGTGCTGATGCAGCTCACGAGTCTTTCACTTTCTTTCAAAAGGTAGTAAATGCAGTGATGACTAATCCTTTTTCGACAGGTGGGATAAGGGGACGCAAAAAGGGATTGACGCGGTTTCAACCTAGAAGTTTCAATATGGGAGTTTCAAAGCAGCTTTTCGAGGCTACTGGTGGATTTGGAAAGATTCATCCTGGTGAAGATCCTGAATTTGTATTTCGCACTTGGGATTTAGGATTTAAAACGCGTTTTGTGGATGGGGCTGAGGTCTTTCATGAAAGACGTATTCGTTTAAATTCGTTTGTAAAACAGATTTATAAATTCGGATCTGTACGTGTAATTTTAAATCGAATGTATCCCAAGTACCAATCAAGACTATTCCTTTTACCGAGTGTGTTTACCGCTGGTTGGATAGTATTAATCCTCCTGTTACTCATCTCCTTTTTATTCAATGTAAACGCTTTTCATCTTGATTATATCTATGGGGGGGTCTCGTTATATCTAATTTATTCTGTATTATTTTTTGCAAATACTTGGTATAGAAGTAAATCGTTGCTAATTGCTGTGGTATCTGTTCCTCTTATGTTTATTCAATTTGCATCTTATGCCTATGGTTATATAAGATCATCTCTAAAGCTCATTGGAGTTTCTAATGATCGCATACAAGCTAAACTTCCAGAGTTCTTTTTTTAAAGACATTGCTTAACTTTCCTCTATGAAGTATAAGGTTGATCCGAAATTTTTTGTTTTTCTAGCGCTTTCTATAGTCTTATGGCAATTCACCAATTTAGCGAAGCCTATTTCGGTTAGTAAATTGGTTAATGTAACCTTTAAAGCTCCAAATGGTGATTATCAATTAGTTGATAATTCGGTAGTTTCTATTGAAACTAGAGTAACTGCAACAGGCCTAAGATTACTTTTTAACTCGCCTTACAATAAAGTCTATTCCTTATCGACAGAATCAATGGTTGAGTCAGATGATCAATTCGTCTTATTACCTTCTGACATAGAAAGTCAACTTCAAAAGGAATTTGGTGAAGCCATCGCTATCGAAAAGATATTTACCGCAGAACTAGCCGTTCCTTTAGCGAGAATTGCCTCCAAAAAAGTTCCTGTAATACCCGATGTTTCGATATCCTATAAACAAAACTATATTTTGAAAGGTGCTCTAAGTGTATCGCCTGATAGTGTAAGGATAAGTGCGCCAGAGTCTACGCTAAGGACTATTAGTGCACTAAATACGGTGCCTCTAAAACGAGAGAATGTATCCTTATCTATAAATCAGCCTTTGGCTATTGATTACTCTGATTTAGAACTCTCGAGTATAGAGCAAACAGAGGTTACTCTAAATGTAGAGGTCGTACGATTTTCAGAGATGGTTTATGAAGTTCCCATTCTTCTACCAGAACTTGAAAATGGGATGCGATTAGCCGTGTTTCCACCTAATGCACAAGTAGTATGTAAGGCACCAGCAGAAGTCTTGAAAGCTTTAGATTCAGGAGCCTTTGGTGTTACTGTAGACTTTGATTTTAGTCAAGGTATTGATTCCTTGCCTTCAAGACTGCCTTTAAAATTCTCTTATAGTCCTTCTGATGTGCTAGAAGTATTTTTTTCGAATGATCGCGTGAATTATATTTTAGAAAAGCAATGAAAGTAATTGCCATCACGGGTGGAATAGGGTCTGGTAAATCAAAGGTTGCTAATTATTTGATTGAAAAAGGTTATCCGGTTTATTCTGCTGATGACCGATCAAAGCAATTACTTTTAGAAGATGCTATTCGGCTGAAAATTATGGATCTTTTGGGTCCTAATGCGTACGCTAGAGATGGAAAGTCTTATTTAGCGAATAAACCATATATCGCATCAAAGATTTTTTCAGATGATACGTTGAGAAAAAAAATGGAGGCGATTATGCATCCAGCGGTTCGACAAGACTTTGAGGGTTGGCTTAACAAGAAAAACGAGGAATTTATTTTTCAAGAATCAGCATTAATTTTAGCTTCGAAAGATCCTTATCCATTTGAGAAGATTATCTATATAGATGCTGATTTGGATCAACGGATTGAAGGGATTATGAAGCGTGATCAGACTTCTCGTGAGCAAATTTTGCAACGAATTGCAGCCCAACCTCAATTAGAGGATCACCTTTCACAAATCGACTATATCATCAATAATAAATTTGATACTTCTCTCTTTGATGAAATAGATGCTTTAATTAAAGATCTTAAAAACGGCAGCTATGAATAAGAAATGGTTATATATTACCTTGTTTTTAATGTCCGTCGCTTTAATAGGGATCATTTTAGTTCAAGGTTATTGGATTAAAATTTCCTTCGATAGTCGCTCCGAAGAATTTTCAACGGCTATAATTGATGTTTTAGAACATACTTCAGAGCAAATTGAAGATCGTGAACGAAAAGACTATTACAATCAACTAGCAGTTCTTATCGATAGTGTAGGTGCTCCTAAATCTACCCATATTCGAAATTTTTTCTTTGTAAACCGAGGAGTTTCAGAGGATGAGATTATTTATTATTCACACAACATTTTAGAGGAGGGGTATGATTTATCTACACAATCACTACCAGGCTTTTGGGGTGCAACCTCTTCAGATACCACGAGGATTGTCAATTTTACATCAAATCGAACTAAAAAGGTTTTTAGATCTGGTCTAAGTAGCGATGGTTTAAGTTCAAACATTGAGCCTGTTGAGGTTATTGAAAAAATTGGATCACTCAGTAGTATTGAAAAGGCCCAATACGAAGACGTATTTATGGAGGCGGCTAAAGCTACTCCGATTTATGAAAGACTTACTGCACAAGAAATCCAGTTCGTTTTGAGTAGAGAATTTCTGAAACGTGGTATTTCTTTACCCTTTGAATTTGGAGTTGAGCGTCAAGGATACCCTACCTCGGTAAGAAGTGAAGGCTTTGATTTTACATCGACCTCTACCTATCGGTCTTCGATTTTTAACGATAGTGAAGGAGTTAGCGCTTATGAATTGGTGCTTGATATCCCTCGTAAAAATGCTTATCTCATCAGGGATGTTTTGGGTCTTATGGCTTTATCGGTTTTCTTCACCTTAATTATTCTTGCTACGTTTTCTGTGGCGATTTATCAACTATTTACACAAAAGAAGAATGCGGAGATTAAAGCAGACTTTATTAATAATATGACCCACGAGTTTAAAACTCCAATTGCAACTATAGGTCTTGCAGTGGATGCTTTGAAATCCACCTTAAAAAATGAAACAGGAAGTAGGTATTTAGATATGATCCGTGATGAAAATAAACGAATGCTCACTCAGGTTGAGAATGTTCTTCAAATCGCACAATTAGAGAGGGGTCAAATCGATCTCGATTTGTCTGAAATTTCACTACACGATATTATTCTAGCAGCTAAGAAACGTGTTGATCTAATTTCAAATGAGAGAAATGGCACAATTGTTGTAAAGCTTGATGCGGTAAAAGATATGATTCAAGGAGATGCGATGCATCTTACCCATGTTTTTATCAATTTATTGGATAATGCGATCAAGTACACTGATGAAAATAAAGCACCTGAAGTGCGTATATCAACCAGAGTAATTGATCACAGAATTGTAGTCGAACTCTCTGATAATGGAATAGGGATGAGTCGAGCTACCTTGAAACAAGCTTTCGATAAGTTTTACCGGGAAACCAGTGGAAACTTACATTTAGTTAAAGGTCATGGTTTGGGTTTAGCCTACGTGAAACAGATTATAGAAGCACATCAAGGAACTGTTCGGGCAGAAAGTGGGATGGGAGTTGGAACTACATTTTATGTTGAATTAAAACTAAAATGACCCAAATATGGCTGATGCTAAGAATATCTTACTAGTTGAAGATGACCCTAATTTCGGAATTGTTCTAAGAGATTATCTCAATCTTAATGGCTTTCAAGTTACGCTAGCAAAGAACGGAATGGAAGGGTTTGACAAATACAAAAAGGGAGATTATGACCTTTGCATCCTAGACGTGATGATGCCATATAAAGATGGATATACGCTAGCTAAGGAAATCAGAGAAGATAATACATCGGTTCCGATCATCTTTCTTACAGCAAAATCGATGAAGGAGGACGTTCTTCAAGGGTACAAGGTAGGAGCGGATGATTTTTTAAATAAACCGTTTGATTCGGAGGTTTTACTGGCGAAGATTAAGACTTTATTAAAGCGAAAAAGTTCTCAGACGACCGTAAGCCAAAAGCAAACGGATTTTCAAATTGGAGATTTTCATTTAAACGCAAAGTTGAGATTCCTTACTTACAAGAAAGAGGATCCGATTAAACTTTCTCCAAAGGAAAATGATTTGTTAAAGTTACTTGCTTTACATCTCAATGACTTGATGCCAAGAGAGTTAGCTCTTACCCAAATTTGGAGAGATGACAATTATTTTACCTCACGCAGCATGGATGTGTACATTGCGAAGCTTAGAAAATATTTGAAGCAAGATCCTAAAGTCGAGATTCTGAATATTCATGGAGAAGGCTTTCGTCTAGTAGTTCACGCCTAATTGATCGAGCACCTTATTTGCATTTAATTCGCCTGGATTAAACCAACGAAATTCTGGTTTCTTATTATACCAGGTAAGTTGACGTTTTGCAAAATTTCGACTGTGCTGTTTTATTTTATCAATTGCTTTATCTAGGTCACATTTGCCTTCGAAGTATTCGAATAACTCCCTATAACCAACCGTTTGAAGTGGTTTGAGGTCTTTGAAAGGAATTAGGCTTTGGGCCTCTTCAAGTAACCCCAATTGAAACATCAGGTCGACACGACTATTGATTCTGTCATAAAGCAAATTACGCTCCCAATCGATTCCTATTTCAAAGATATTTTTGAAAGAAGTGGACCTTTTTTCGTTTTTAAAGGAACTGTAAGGTTTGCCTGTTTGAAGACATATAGATAGGGCTCTCTCTAGCCTTCTACGGTTGTGATGATCAATATGTTCAGCACTGATTGGATCTAATTCTTTAATCTGATGGCTTAACTCCTCTAATGACCGTTTAGATAATTGCTCTAAAATACTTGCATCCACTTTCGGAAAATCATCGAGACCATACAATAAAGCATCACTGTATAGTGGACTACCACCAACAATAATCGCAGATCCATACTTCTCTAAAAGTGATGAAACTTGATGTTCTGCTTCAGAAGCATAGCTCCCAGCGGTTAAAGGGTGGTGTATACTATGAGAGTGAATAAAATGATGTGAAACCGTCGACTGTTCCTCTTCGGTAGGTACAGCTGTCCCTATATTCATTTCCTTGTAGCACTGTCGACTATCACTTGAAATAATTTCTGTTCCTAATAAGAGTGCTAGCTCGATAGCAAGAGGAGTCTTTCCAGATGCGGTTGGTCCGCCTATATGAATGATAAAATTATTCAACACAAACGATTTCGTAATTCTTTTTCGATCGATACGTTGAGAGTATGAGCTCGTTCATTTTATTTGGGATTACAGGAGAAAGTCTTTTCTCGAGTACTTCTCTATTGGTCATTTGGTAGTTTAGATCGTAGAACCCCATTGCTTTAATTCTTTGATTTTCAATTAGAAAAATAGCATGCTCTCCTTCTGTTCTTCCTTTGTCAATTAATAGACTTAATTCACACGGAAATGGAATCGTAGAAGAAGCATTTATTTTTAGATTGAAACGCTTTTTAGGCTTTAAAGAAAACTGAGCCTGTAAAACCTTTATCGCGTTGTATAATTCGCTGTTGCAGAGTTCTGTCTCTATTCGTTTTACAGACTTGTAAATCGAATTTTGATGAATCGAAAGAGAAGATAATAGATTGCTCACATGATTCTTGATGTTTTTTGCGTGTCCACACTCCAACAGTTCAGATTTAGCATTGTAGAGTTTATAAACTCCAGTAGCTTCGGGTAATTTTCGAACAAGATGAATATGTGAAGGCTTGAGGTCTGATTCTTTCTCACTATAAGTCAAGTAATCAAGTTCTTTTTCAGCACCTTCTTTAGTGATTAGAACTTTTAGTAAAAGAGCGGTAGCCTCAGCATCACCTAATGCTCTGTGTCGATCACTCAAAGGTATTCCAAGCTCTTTGGTCAATTTACCTAGTTTATAACTCTCTAAATCGGGAAGAAGTTTTTGAGATAATTCGACGGTGCATAGCGTCTTTCTTTCAAAGCTGTATCCTAAACGGTCGAACTCAAGCTGCAAGATTTTATAGTCGAATTGGGTGTTATGAGCAACTATTATGGCATCCTCGGTTAATTCAATAATACGCTTGGCGACTTGATAGAATTTTGGAGCTCCTTGAACCATTGAAGGCGAAATACCAGTGAGTTTACTCACAAAAGGTTGAATGGGTTTTTCGGGATCTATAAGGCTGTGAAATTGATCGGTTAGCTCGTTCCCTTCATACCGAAGAATCGCAATGTCTATAATGCTTTCTTCATTGAAGGCTCCTCCAGTGCTCTCTATGTCGACGACTGCATAGTTCATCTACTTCCGAATAAACTACTACCGATGCGAATCATCGTACTCCCTTGATCTATGGCAATTTGATAATCCCCACTCATACCCATAGATAGAGTTGGATGCTCGCCGAAATCAGATAAATACTCGTCGAATAAACCTTTTAATCCTTGAAATTCACGACGAACCTGATCCGTATCTGATGTAAAAGTAGCCATACCCATAAGCCCACAAGGCTTTACCCATTCAAGAACGTTACATTCGTTTATAGCCTCCTTTAATTCATCTGAATCAAAACCAAATTTGGTGTCTTCTTGACTAATATGAACTTGAAGTAATATAGGGATACAGCGGTTGATTTTAGCTCCTTGCTTATTAATTTCTTTCAGTAATCGCAAGCTATCTACCCCGTGTATTAGGTGCACAAAAGGAGCAATATATTTGACCTTATTTCGTTGTAAATGGCCGATCATGTGCCAACGAATATCACTAGGTAATGCTTCCTGTTTCTCTATTAATTCCTGCACCTTATTTTCACCAAAATCTCTTTGTCCAGTCGCGTAGGCCTCTTGTATTAAAGAGATAGGCTTCGTTTTAGAAACGGCAATTAGCGTAATATTTTGGGGTAATTCTTTTCTGAAATTTTCTATAGCAACAGATACATTCATCACCTAAAATTCAAGTTTGTCTATAATCGCTTGAGCTACGTCTAATGCTTTTGCACCATGCTCAAAGCTAACATTAGGCTCTTTTCTGCCTTCGATAGCTAAAGCAAAATCATTGTGTTCTTCCGATATTGCATTAACTTCAGTCGTTTCGGGGTTTTCGAAATAAATCTGCTTTTTCTCTCCTTCTGCAGTTTGAAGAATCATATCGAAGGGTTCAGGATTCACTGGAGCCTCTTTTATACGTACGACCTCGGTTTTCTTGGCAAGAAAATCAATGGTGATATAGGCGTCTTTTTGAAAAAGACGTGTGCGTCGCATATTCTTCAAAGATATTCTGCTTGCGGTTAGGTTCGCAACGCATCCGTTTTCAAACGCAATTCTAGCACTTGCAATGTCTGGCGAAGAGCTCACTACTGCGGCTCCATTGGCATCGATAGATGTAATCTTACTTTTAACCATTTGAAGTAGAATATCAATATCGTGAATCATTAGGTCTAATATCACAGACACATCATTACCTCTTGGGTTAAATTCAGCGAGGCGGTGAATCTCTATGAACTTAGGCTCATTGATGTAGGAAGCAGCGGCTGAATAGGCGGGATTAAAACGCTCAACATGTCCAACGACTCCTACAAGATTCTTTTCTTTGGCATCCTCTACTAGTTGATAGGCTTGTTTTACGCTCGTCGTAATTGGTTTTTCAATAAGTAAATGAACCCCGTGATTAATTGCCTTTTGAGCGACCTCAAAATGAAAAGGAGTAGGGGTTACAATACAAGCGGCGTCAACTTGACCCAGTAGCTCATCGATAGAAGAATAATAGCGATAGCCATTATTGCTGGCTAAAACCTCTGAAGTTTCGGTGTTGGTGTCGAAAAAACCAATCAGATCATACTTGGGATTTTCGGCGAGAAGTTTGAGATGGATTTTTCCAAGGTGGCCAGCACCAATTACTCCGACTCTAATCATAGGTCTTAAAATTTGATCAAAAATAAACATAAAGACGTTGTATTTTCGCTCGAAAGCTTTGAAGTGTGCGATTAGATGCTCCAAAACATAAGGGACAACGTAGGGCGATGGTTTCTTACCTCAAAGAAAGAGGTATATCCAATCAAGACGTCCTAAGGGCTTTTGAAAATGTTCCGAGACATCTATTTTTAGATGCTACACTAGAATCACATGCCTATGAAGATAAAGCCTTCCCGATCGGGGCTGAACAAACGATATCCCACCCATATACAGTAGCCTTTCAAACCGAGTTGTTACAAGTAGCCTCAGGAATGAAGGTTCTAGAAATTGGCACAGGAAGTGGTTTTCAGACCGCAATTCTAATGGCTTTAGGAGCAGAGGTCTATACCATTGAACGTCAATTAGAGCTTTACCGAAAATGTGATCGTCACTTTTCGATTTATCCTCCAGGACCTAAAAAACTGATTTATGGGGATGGTTATAAAGGTTACTTGAAGGAGGCACCCTATGACCGGATAATTGTTACCGCAGGTGCTCCAGAAATACCAAAGGATTTATTGAAGCAATTAAGGGTCGGAGGTCTTTTAGTGATTCCTGTTGGTGAGCAGCAGCAGAAAATGATTGTACTTGAAAGAAAAAGGGCTAAAGAATTTCACCAAACCGTCTACGGCGATTTTCAATTTGTACCGCTGTTAAAGGAAACCGCCGGAGTTAAGAAGTAATTGTTTATCTGATTTTTTTGATGCGATCAAGATTGCGTTTATTCTCACGGTCTTTGATCGTCTCTCTTTTGTCGTAGTTCTTCTTTCCTCTGGCTAAAGCTACAGAGAGTTTAGCCCACCCTTTATCGTTGATGTAGAGTTTTAAGGGGACTATGGTCAAGCCGTCTTTGGTTACCTCTTTGAATAGCTTCTTTAATTCCTTTTTTTGAAGCAGTAACTTGCGTTCTGCCGTAGGTTTATGGTTATAAAAGCTACCATGAGAGTAAGGGTCAATATTCATATTAACGATGAAAAGTTCTCCTCGATCATTAAATTCACAAAAGCTCTCGGTGATACGAGCTTTACTTTGACGGATTGATTTGATTTCGGTTCCGCCTAGGACTAATCCAGCTTCAAAAGTCTCCAATAGCTCATAATCGAAACGAGCGCGCTTATTTTTAATCGAAACAGTGTTCTGGCTCATAACCTAGTTGCGTTGAACCGCCGTTTGAAAAAGGTGCTCTATATAAGTCGCTGTATTCTTGACGTATTTGTCGTCCTTGGTAATTAGGCTCTGTGTAATTCCCCCTTGAAGAAGCGAAAATAATTGTTTGGCAAAAACAGCAGGAGGAAGGCTAAGGTAGAACTCTCCGTTTTCTTGTCCTTTACTTAAAACTTTAGTAAAAAGAGACTCAATTTGTAGAATCCTCTCATTCACCAGTGATTGTATTTCAGGTACACCGGTACTCTGCACTCCGAAACTCACGATCGGACAAGATCCTATTTTTCTTACAAATTCAGGATAGGTTTTATAAAAACCTAGAAGTCTTCGGATGGTTAATTGGGCAGATTGCTCAGGTTCTATAAAAGATTCTAAAGAAGATAAAAGAATCTGGGCCGAATAATTAAACACTTCTTTAGCCAAATCTTCTTTGTCCTTGAAGTTCCCATAAATCGCTCCTTTAGTAAGACCAGTAGCTTTAGTAAGCATACTTAGACTAGTTGCTTCAAAGCCGTGCTTTAAGAAAAGCACGGCTGAAGTTTCTATAATAAAGGCTTTGGTCTTCTCTGCTTTAGTCATCCTGAATAAAAAAGGAAGCCTAATGTACAAAATACTAATCGGTATTTATCTTCCTTAACACCACATTTTCGTCAAAAGCATCAATTAAAACCGCATCACCCGTTGTGATTTCTCCAGATAATAACTTTTTAGAAAGTTCATTCACTACTTTTCGTTGAATAACCCGTTTTATAGGTCGCGCTCCAAAATCTGGATCAAATCCAATTTTAGCGATAGCTTCAACGGCTGGGTCACTAACCTCTAAAGTGATTTCTTTGGTTTCTATCTTTTCGATCACTCGATCTAGTTGAATTCTTACGATAGATTCAATAGCTTCCGCCGATAAAGGTCTAAAAGTGATTATTTCGTCAATTCGATTGATAAACTCTGGTCTTAGATGTTTTTTGAGTGAAATAATGATCTCTTTTTCGATGGCTTCCCTTCTGGATGGTGAGTTTACTTCTGCATCCTGCCATAAGTGACTTCCTAAATTACTCGTCATAATAATCACCGTATTCTTGAAGTCAACTACACGACCTTGACCGTCGGTCAACCTTCCATCGTCTAACACCTGAAGAAGGGTGTTGAATACCTCTGGATGTGCCTTTTCAATTTCATCTAAAAGCACCACAGAATAGGGTTTTCTGCGAACTGCCTCGGTAAGTTGCCCACCCTCTTCATATCCGACATATCCCGGAGGTGCACCTACTAATCGACTCACACTGTGTTTTTCGCTGTATTCACTCATGTCGATACGAGTCATAGCGCTCGGATCGTTAAATAAAAATTCGGTAACGGTTTTCGCTAGCTCTGTTTTACCAACCCCAGTGGTTCCTAGGAAAAGGAAGCTTCCAATAGGTTTGTTTTCGTCTTGCAAGCCAGAACGACTTCTTCTAATAGCGTCTGAAACCGCTTCTACTGCGTGGTCTTGTCCAATTAATTTTTTCTTTAATTCCTCTTCAAGATGTAATAGTTTTTCTCTCTCAGAGGTAACGAGACTTTGAACCGGTATTCCGGTCCATTTGGCAACGATCTCTGCAATATCTTCCGAAGTCACTTCCTCTTTAATGAGTTGATTGTTATTGTGCGTGCTTTGCGTTTCTAAATCTTTTAAAACCTCTTCTTTTTCCTTGATTTTACCGTAGCGTATTTCAGCAACTTTTCCATAATCTCCATTACGCTCGGCTCTTTCAGCCTCAAGTTTTAGTTCTTCAATTTGGTTTTTTGTTTTCTGTAATTCATCAATCACCCTTCGTTCTGATTCCCAAATACTGAAAAGGTGGTTTCTCTTTTCCTTCAATTCTGCTAAATCGAGATGAATAGACTTCGATTTTTCATGATCACCTTCGCGTTTAATGGCCTCAAGCTCAATTTCAAGCTGCATGATTTTTCGATCGAGTATATCAAGCTCCTCTGGTTTTGAATTGATCTCTATTCGAAGTTTAGAGGCTGCTTCATCCATGAGGTCAATAGCCTTGTCTGGTAAAAATCGACTAGTGATATAACGTTCAGATAAAACCACCGAACTGATAACCGCTTCATCCTTAATTTTTACCTTATGATGGGCTTCATATTTTTCTTTCAATCCTCTTAGAATAGAAATGGCGCTTTCAGTGTCGGGTTCTTCGACAAGTACCTTTTGAAATCTTCGTTCAAGCGCCTTGTCTTTTTCAAAGTGTTTTTGGAATTCGTCCAGGGTAGTTGCTCCAATAGTTCTTAACTCTCCTCTAGAAAGAGCTGGTTTAAGTATGTTGGCTGCATCCATTGCGCCAGAACCACCACCTGCGCCTACCAAAGTGTGAATTTCATCAATAAATAGAATAATTTGACCATCAGATTCTCCAACTTCTTTTACTACTGTTTTGAGTCGTTCCTCGAATTCACCTTTGTATTTGGCTCCTGCAAGGAGCAGCCCCATGTCTAGGCTATAGATTTTTTTATCTTTTAAGCTTTCAGGAACATCACGAGCTACAATTCGCTGCGCCAATCCTTCAATAATCGCCGTTTTACCAACTCCGGGTTCTCCTACTAGAACCGGATTGTTCTTACTTCTTCTTGATAAGATTTGTAGCACTCTACGTATCTCATCATCTCTCCCGATAACGGGATCAAGTTTCCCACTATCGGCGAATTCGTTTAAGTTCTTAGCATATCGAGACAGGTGGGTGTTTTCTCCATTATTTGAGTTAGAGGGGTTCTGCATCTGATTAAGTCGCTCTTCTGTAATACCCACGTCTTTCATAATAGAAGCTGCTGTACCTCCTTTTAAAAGAAGTGCGGTAGCTAAGTGTTTGGGGGTTGCAATTTCTTGACCTTCCTTTCTTGCTCCTGCGAGAGCACTAGTTAAGACTGTGGCAGAAGAACTACTCATCACTAAACTTGATCCCTTGCCTTTCCCTAAATGGTTAAGACTTGCATCTATAGCTTTTTGAAATTGTTCGAATTGAGACTTTGATCCTGTCCAGTATTCGAATTCGTTAGGGTTTTTATTGCTGGCTGCCTTCAGTAAATGAATGGGTTCTACCGAAGTATGATCTAAGCTTTCGGCAATAATTTGGGCTTCTCCGATGCTTTCTTGAACCTTTTGACTAAATAAATGTATATCAATCATTTTCTTTGTTTTTCAGATAGTGGGTCAAACAATGAGCCAAAAAGAAATACCTATTCAAATATGTCATTATGTCTTGATATAGAGTAAATTAGATGACAATACGTCAGTTAATAATCCGTATGATTTCTGTTAAAAACTGTCGTCAGCCGTAGTAGTTTAAAGTAATCACTGTCGTATTTTTGCTAAAAATATTTACTATGCAGCGCGATCAACCCATTTTTGATTTAATACAGAAGGAGCAGTCAAGACAATTACGAGGTATTGAACTTATTGCTTCAGAAAATTTTACATCACCTGCGGTGATGGAAGCAGCAGGGTCTATTTTGACCAATAAGTATGCTGAAGGCTATCCTGGTAAGCGCTATTATGGAGGATGTGAAGTGGTTGATGAAATTGAAAATTTGGCTATTGGACGAGCTAAGGAGTTATTTGGTGCAGCTTATGTGAATGTTCAACCACATTCAGGTTCTCAAGCGAATGCATCCGTTTTTCATGCTTGCTTAACCCCGGGAGATAAGATTCTTGGTTTTGATTTATCTCATGGAGGTCACCTTACCCATGGTTCTCCAGTGAATTTTTCAGGTCGACTATACAAACCTTCCTTCTATGGTGTTGATCGTGAGACCGGATTACTTGATTACGATGCTATTGAAGCGATAGCCGTGAAAGAGTCTCCTAAAATGATCATTGCAGGGGCGTCTGCCTATTCCCGAGATATCGATTTTGCTCGTTTTAGAGCGATTGCTGATAAGGTTGGGGCACTGCTATTGGCAGATATTTCACATCCGTCTGGTCTTATTGCTAAAGGTATATTGAATGATCCGCTACCGCATTGCCATATCGTGACTACAACGACTCATAAAACACTTCGTGGCCCACGTGGTGGAATGATCATGATGGGTGAAGATTTTGAAAACCCTTTCGGAATCAAGCTGAAAGATGGTAGTTTAAGAAAAATGTCGGCACTACTTGATCTTGCTGTTTTTCCTGGTAATCAAGGAGGGCCACTTGAACATATCATAGCGGCTAAGGCAGTAGCTTATGGAGAGGCTTTAACGGATAACTTCTTACACTATATGGTGAATGTGAAGAAAAATGCAGCTGCTTTAGGAAGTGCAATGGTTGGAAACGGATATCAAATTATTTCTGGAGGTACCGATAACCATATGATCCTTATTGATCTTAGAAATAAAGGAGTTACGGGTAAAGATGCTGAAAAGGCTCTAGAGAAGGCAGATATTACTGCGAATAAAAATATGGTGCCTTTTGACGATAAGTCTCCATTTGTAACTTCAGGAATCCGATTGGGAACGCCAGCAATCACTACTAGAGGATTAGGAGAAACCGAGATGGGACAGGTTGCTAGCCTCATTGATCGAGTACTTAAGGATGTTACCAACGAAACTGAAATTGCTGCGGTTCGTAAGGAGGTAAACGAATTAATGCAAAATAGACCGTTATTTAATTTCTAACAGACTAAAATCAATTCGTAATTCGAATAATTTATTCCAGTTTTTGCCTGTTACAAAGAAGGTTTTACGCTCTTTGTGATAGGCAATTCCATTTAGTACAGAATTGAGAGGGTCAAAAGCGTCGTTTTTGTCGATCAATTCTTTCAATGAACTCAGGTCAAGAACACCGAGGATTGCTCCGGTGTTTTTATCAATTACCATCACACTATCTTTTTGGTAGACATTACTTAAGATAAGATCGCCGTACAATTCGAGCTCATTAGCATTTTTAAAGTATGAATTTTGAGAACTGATGGTTAGATAGTCAATTTCTGAAGCATCTACATTCGATAGTCTCCAGATCAATTCAGAGCCATCGCTCTTATAAATGAAATCGTCATCGTGGGTGAGTCCCCAACCTTCCCTTGATCCTCTATATTCAAAGGATTGAATAGAATCGAAGCTCGTTTTGTTTCGAATCGTTCCGTATCCGTTCTGCCAGGTGAGATGAAAAAGTTGATCATCGACCAGGGTAATTCCTTCACCAAAAATGTCTTTACCTAGTTTTTTTATTTGGTCAATTTCCCCAGTAAACGGGTTATATCGAATAATAAGTGATTCGCCTAATCCTCCTGTGCTTTCGTACAACCAATCCCCGTCAAACTCTAAACCTTGAGTATAATAGTCGGTTGGGTGTTCAAAGGTATTTACAACTTCAGCCGCAATCTTTATCGGCTTTTCACGAGCATATACCGATAGGGTTATTGGTATTTCTTCTTCCTTATCATTAAAGGTGAAACGAGCGATTAACTTTTGCTTTCCAATAGTTATATTATCTGGTAATTGAAGTAAGCCTTTTGAATAATCAAGTCGTTGTTCATTCATGAAAAAGACAAGAGATTCGTTATTAATTCTGGAATCGATATTCATCTTAATAACAGAACCTGGATAGATTTTCTCTCCTTTCTGAACACCTACTTGAGGTAGTTTCTCAATTTTCGATGCACAACCAGCGAATAAAAAGGTGAGAACTAAGAACAGATGACTAATTTTTAAATACCCCTTCATAAGGTGAAAATACGTTAATGCGAAAATTGTGACAAATAGAAATAGGTTTATCTTTGTATCGGCAAGCGCTGCACGACCAGCTCCTGCAGAATCCCCCAGGGTGGGAACACAGCAAGGGTATGTGGTTGTAGCGGTGCGATGTAGTTGCTTGCCTTTTTTCTTTTCTTATGGCACAAGTTGCATTAATTACTGGAGCTTCTTCTGGAATTGGTAAGTCAATAGCCGAACATCTTTCGAATAAAGGTTTTGTCGTTTATGGAACGGCTCGTGTACCAGAAAACTACATAACTCCGAAAGATTATTCGTTAATTTCTTTAGATGTTACCGATTTGAAAAGTATCAGGCAATGCGTGCAAGAACTGATAGACAAAGAGGGTAAAATAGATGTATTAATAAACAATGCGGGAAGGGGTATGACCGGTCCTGTTGAGGAGATCGATATCGATCAGGTTAAAGCTCTTTACGACACCAACTATTTTGGCCCTGTTTCTATGATTCAAGAGGTCTTACCATTGATGAGAAAACAAAATACAGGTACGATTATTAACGTAACTTCTATTGCAGGATTTATGGGGTTGCCTTTTAGAGCACATTACTCCTCTGTGAAATCTGCGCTTTCTATCCTGACTGAGGGTATTCGCCTAGAGGTAAAACCTTTCGGAGTATCGGTGTATTCATTGGCACCTGGTGATTTTGCAACAGACATTGCTAGCCGACGCTTTAATGCAGAACTATCGAAAGATTCTGCCTATCAAAACACCTACAAACAGCAATTAGAACTCTTTGATGAACATGTAGATACAGCCATGGATCCCATTGAGGTTGCCCTGAAAATAGAAGAAATCATCACAAAGAAACCGAAGCGAATTCACTTTTTAGTTGCGAATAAATTGCAGCGATTATCGGTACTTTTGTTGAGGAAAGTATTGAGTCAAACCCAGTACGAAAAACTACTAGCTAACCATTATAAATTATAGTCATGAAATTCTTTATCGACACTGCAAATCTCGATCAAATTCGTGAAGCCCAAGACTTAGGCATCATTGATGGAGTAACGACCAACCCTTCACTAATGGCCAAAGAGGGTATCTCTGGTGAATCGGCTATTTTAGATCACTACAAAGCCATTTGCGAGATTGTTGATGGAGATGTTTCAGCAGAGGTGATCTCAACTGACTTTGAAGGTATGGTTCGAGAAGGAGAGATTCTAGCAGATTTACATCCGCAAATTGTGGTAAAAGTGCCGATGATCAAAGAAGGACTTAAAGCGATTACCTACTTTTCTGAAAAAGGAATAAGAACGAATTGCACCCTTATTTTTTCGGTAGGTCAGGCATTGTTAGCTGCTAAGGCAGGTGCAACTTATGTCTCGCCATTTATCGGTAGACTTGATGATATCTCTACCGATGGTCTTCGTCTTATAGAAGACATTCGAAATATTTATGATAACTATGATTTTGAGACAGAAATTCTAGCAGCATCGGTTCGTCACCCAATGCATATTGTAGAATGTGCTCAAATTGGCGCAGATGTAATGACTGGGCCATTATCAGCAATGCTTGCACTCTTAAATCACCCACTTACCGACAAAGGTTTAGCAACCTTTCTTGCGGATCACAAAAAATTAAACGGTTAATTCTTTATGCTTTCAGTTTCTAATCTTTCGGTTCAATTCGGAAAACGTGTACTATTCGACGAGGTAAACGTAACCTTTGCCCACGGCAATTGCTACGGTATTATCGGAGCGAACGGTGCAGGGAAGTCAACTTTTATGAAGATCCTTTCTAAAAAGCAAGACCCTACCTCTGGACACGTTCATCTAGAGCCCGGTAAGCGTATGTCTGTTTTAGAGCAGAACCATAATGCTTGCGATGATTTCCCAGTATTAGAAACAGTGGTTAGAGGAAACAAAGAACTGTTTAGTATTAAACAAGAAATTGATGCCCTTTATGCGGATTACAGTGATGAAAACGCAGACCGAATAGGAGAACTACAGGTTCAGTTCGAAGAAATGAATGGCTGGAATGCTGATTCTGAAGCTGCCGCATTACTTTCCAATTTGGGGATCAAAGAGGATTTGCATTATCAACTGATGGCTGATATCGATCCTAAAATGAAGGTTAGAGTATTGTTAGCTCAGGCACTATTTGGTAATCCAGACGTATTGATCATGGATGAACCTACTAACGACCTTGATTACGATACCATTAGCTGGCTCGAAGACTTTCTTGGAAACTATGAAAATACCGTATTAGTTGTATCGCATGACCGTCACTTTTTAGATGCTGTTTGTACCCATATCGCAGATATTGACTTTGGAAAAATCAATCTCTTTTCGGGTAACTATACTTTTTGGTATGAAAGTAGCCAGTTAGCCGCTCGTCAACGTGCACAACAAAACAAAAAAGCTGAAGAAAAAGCCAAAGAGCTTCAGGAATTTATACAACGATTCAGTGCGAACGTAGCTAAAAGCAAGCAGGCTACCTCAAGAAAGAAGATGCTTGACAAGTTGAAGGTTGAAGATATTAAGCCTTCTTCTCGTCGTTACCCAGCGATTATCTTTGAAAGAGAGCGTGAAGCAGGGGATCAGATCCTTCAAGTAGAAGGATTAAAGGCAGTATCTGAAGATGGTGTCGTACTTTTTGATAAGATCGATTTAAATATGGTAAAGACTGATAAAATTGCACTTATTTCAAGAGATGCCCGCGCAACTAGTGCATTTTATCAAATTATCACAGGGGAGGAGACAGCCGCTTCTGGCACCTATTCTTGGGGGGTAACTACCACACAATCCTATTTACCGGCAGATAACGATGCTTATTTTAATGAGGCGGTAAGTTTAGTTGACTGGCTACGTCAGTATGCAAAAACTGAAGAGGAGCGTGAAGAAGTTCACCTAAGAGGTTTTCTTGGTAAAATGCTGTTTAGTGGAGAGGAAGCTTTGAAGAAATGTAATGTTCTCTCAGGGGGAGAAAAGGTTCGATGTATGCTTAGTAGAATGATGCTTCTTCGAGCTAATGTTCTTATGCTGGACGAGCCAACGAATCACCTCGATCTTGAGAGTATTACCGCTTTTAATAATTCGCTAAAGCAATTTAAGGGGAATCTATTAGTCACGACTCATGACCATGAGTTTGCAAATACGGTAGCCAATCGAATTATTGAGATTACTCCAAAAGGAGTGATCGATAGATACATGACCTTTGATGACTATATGGAAAGTAAAGACATTAAAGCGCTCAGAAACTCTATGTATAGCTAAGCGTTAAAATACTTTGAGTTCCAAATAAAGGGGTTAAAGTTTTTACCCATTGAAATTCCGTAAAAGATCGTTAAGCCAACGACTCCTTTAAAGAAAAAGAAGAACAAGATCCAAAATTGAGCTGTATTTGCTTCTTTGCTGAATAATCCATCGGGTACAAGCAGGGTGAGTAGATAGCTTATAAGTAGTAAAGTGATTACTAATTCTACCGGGCCTCTAAGTGGCCATACCATTAATTTTCGAAAGCCACTAAGATCATTACCCCATTGGTGAATTAAGGTGTAATAGCCATTCCCAATAGGAGCGAATAGCAATGGATCGTCCTGGTTCTCTAATTTAAATAGCTTAGAAGGAGCTAAGATCTGAAGATTCTTTATTTCGGTTTGATGCCTTTCTTCGAAATCACGTATTTTTTGTAGGGCTTCTTTCGGCAGTGAAGGTTTAAAATACTTCAGAGGTAAGAATCTTAGTCTGTAAGTAGTTGCTATTTCCCGAATACTGTCGATATGATATACCTCTCCGAGTTCTAACTGCTCAGGGTCAATACTATTGATTGTATTGTAGTCGAGATTTTTTAAGCGATCTTCAAGAGTCGAATCGGCTTCGTTTTTTGTCAAACGCTCAAATAGATTAGAGAAATCAATATTCTGATAAAATTGATGATCTCTTTCTTTTTGGGACTGAAGTTTCTCTAAAAGGTTGAGTTTCGGAATCATAGTAATCTTTTTCTAGCTTTTCAAAATTACAATAACTCCAATAAAAAAGGAATTGCTTATCGCAATGAACAATCAAATTTTTCTTGAAGATTGTTAACGATACGTTCCATAGCCTTATCTACCTGCTTATCTGTTAGTGTTTTTTCGGGATCAGAAAGAACCAGGCTAATACCATAAGACTTCTTGCCAGAGTCTAATGATTTCCCTTTATAGACATCAAAAAGATTAACGTTTTTAAGCAATTTGCGTTCTGATTCAAAACACACGTCTCTGATTTCACTGAAGAGAACATGATCATCGAGTAACAGTGCTAAATCTCTTCGAACCGCAGGATATTTTGCAATTGGAGTATATAATTTTTCTCCCTCTTTTTGGTCTGATAAGGTAAGAACCGAATCCCAATAAATGATTGCGGCGAATACGTTCTGATCAATGTCATAATTTTCTACATGACTTTCTTGAACAAGACCTACTTCGGCAATTATTTGACCATTAGATTCAATGATCAATCCTTCTGAGAAGAAAGCATGTTCATTATTTAGAAGTGATTCTTGTAAATCATGAATACCTAACCGCCTTAGCAGTTCTAGACTCAATGTCTTGATATCAAAAAAGCTAGTGGCAGACTTTGTTTGCATCCAGTTTTCTGGGTATCTGCTGCCAGTAACTGCTAAAACAAGTTCTCGCTTTTCTTCAAATTCTTCACCCTTTTTGGAATAGGTTTTACCAAATTCAAAGAATTTAATGTCGCTTCGCTGTCGATTGAGATTGAAAGCTACACTTTGAAGCGTCGTTCCGATCATATGATCTCTTAGCACCTCGAGTTCTTTACTTAAAGGATTCTTTAACGCAACAGATTGCTCGGATCGATTGCTAGAAAGCGAAACTAAACTATTGGTTAAAATTTCATTATACCCTAGACTAACTAGGAAATCAGCTACTTTATTTTGGTTTTGAAGATTAGAAGAAGATTTCGATCGATTTAATGTGCTCGTTAGTTTTTGAGGAATCGGAATGTGGTTGTACCCATAAACCCTCAGAATCTCTTCAACTACGTCGATCTCTCTAGTAACGTCGACTCGATATAGCGGTGCAATCAGTCCTAGTCCAGATTCTGTTTCGTTGAGAATTCTAAAATCTAGACTAACTAGAATCGATTTAATTTTTTCATTCTCTATTTCATGCCCCAGAATGGTGTTTAACTTCTCATAGTTTAAGAATAGTTGAACCGATTCCTTCTCTTTGGGGTAGAAAGAGGATATCTCGCTAGAGATTACGCCACCTGCAACTTCACGAATGAGAATAGCTGCACGCTTAAGTGCAATTTCACAAAATTCAATATCAATGCCCCGCTCAAATCTGAATGAAGCGTCTGTATTTAATCCGTGTCTTTTTGCTGTTTTACGCACACTTACAGCATCAAAGTAGGCGCTTTCAAGAAAGATACTCGTTGTTGTGTTACTTACTCCTGAGTGATGACCACCAAAAACACCAGCGATACACATAGGGCCTTCAGTGTCACAAATAACAAGGTCATCAGTAGCTAACTCACGATCGACTTCATCTAGGCAAAGCAATTTTTCGCCTAGTTTCGCTTTTCTGACCACTACTTTTGAACCTTTGATTTTATCGTAGTCAAAGGCGTGTAATGGTTGACCAATCCCATGAAGAACGAAGTTGGTGACATCTACAATGTTGTTGATGGGATTTAACCCGATACTTTTTAAACGATCCTTTAACCAGGTTGGTGATTCTTTAACTTCAATTCCACTAATGACTACTCCTAGATATCTTGGTACTAATTCGTGTTCTTCAACTTGTATTTCAATCGGTGAAGTAGTGTTTTCAACATGGAACGAAGAGATTGGTATGGTATTTAATGGCGGTTGAGGATTTTCTAAAGCTAGTCCAGCTCTAAGATCACGTGCTACCCCGTAATGACTCATAGCATCTGAACGATTCGGAGTCAACCCGATTTCGTAGATATGGTCTTCATAGTTTTCGAATAAATTCGATAGAGGTATTCCGATTTCTGTATTCTCGGGTAGAACTAGGATGCCATCATGCGAGGTTCCGATTCCCATTTCATCCTCCGCGCAAATCATTCCATAGCTTTCTTCTCCTCGAATCTTACTCTTTTTTATTTTAAAAGGTTCCCCTTCTGTAGGATAAAGTAATGTACCTACGGTGGCTACAGGAACTTTTTGTCCTTCTGCAACATTAGGCGCCCCACAAACAATTTGAACTACTTGATCGCCAAGATTTACCTCGGTAACTTTAAGTCTATCCGCATCAGGGTGTTGCTTACAGCTTATTACTTCTCCGACAATAATTCCCTCGAGACCTCCCTTGATCGATTGATAGGAGGTTAGACCCTCCACCTCAAGTCCTAGATCAGTTAGTAGTTCTGAGGTTTTAGAAGGACTTAAATCAAAATCTAAATAATCATGTAACCAGCGATGAGAAATATGCATAAATCGATTGACTTAAAATAAAGGCGTAAATATAAGACCTTCCTAGAAGTTAAAGTGCTTCCAAGCGCCGGTTCTAGGAATTGGACAGTTGATTATTACCGTTTCTTTTGAAACGGGGTGGGTAAAACTTAAGCTCTTAGCAAGTAAATCAATTCCTCCATCTGAATTACTGCGTTTAGAGCCGTATTTAAGATCTCCCTTTATGGGTAAACCTATCTTAGATAATTGCGACCTAATTTGATGATGCCTACCCGTTTCTAATTCAATTTCGAGAAGGTGGTAATTGTTCGAACTATCTAATCTTTGTGCTGTTAATATGGCTTTTTTTGATCCGTTAACTTCCTTGTCGTGTGCATAGGATTTATTGTTTGCAGGTTTTCTAAGTAGCCAGTGCTCGAGCCTAAACGAATCACTTATTAATTCCCCGGATACGATGGCCCAGTATTTTTTACTAGGGGTTCGGTCTGCAAATGCCTTATTCATTCTTGTGAGTGCTTTTGAAGTTTTAGCGAAAAGAACAACTCCTTTTGTCGGACGATCGATGCGGTGTATTACTCCGAGGTAAGCTTCTCCGGGCTTATTGTATTTTTCAACGAGATAGGATTTAATCAGGTCAGATAGGGGAGTGTCCCCGGTTTTATCGCCTTGAACTAAAATTCCTGAAGGTTTATTTACCGCGATGAGATGATTGTCTTCGAATAGAATTTCTAACACTAATATTGTTCGTTTTCGTTCGGAAAATCTTTAGACTTTACATCTGCCACATATTTCACGAACGCCCCATTGATCTGTTCATCTAGATTTAGATATCGTCTTAAAAATCGCGGACTAAATTCGGTTGACATCCCTAACATGTCATTAACTACTAAAACTTGACCATCAACGCCATTTCCTGCACCAATACCAATTACTGGAATTTGAAGTTGAGCTGCCACCTTCTGGGCAAGAGCGGCAGGGACTTTTTCTAGAACAATAGCAAAGCATCCGAGTTTTTCTAAAAGCAACGCATCACTTATTAGCTTTTCTGCCTCAGCCTCTTCTTTTGCTCTTACGGTATAACTTCCAAATTGGTAGATTGATTGAGGGGTTAATCCAAGGTGTCCCATAACCGGAATTCCCGCACCAAGTATTCGTTTTAAGGAGTCTTTAATTTCTTCTCCACCTTCAATTTTTACCGCATGAGCACCGCTCTCTTTCATAATTCGTATGGCAGATCGAAGCGCCTCTTTTGAATCGCTCTGATAGCTACCAAACGGTATGTCAACAACGATCAGAGCACGAGAAACGCCTCTTACCACTGCAGAAGCATGATAAATCATTTGATCTAGAGTGATGGGAAGGGTAGTTTCGTGTCCCGCAAATACGTTGCTAGCAGAGTCTCCAACAAGAATCACGTCAACCCCAGCTTGATCAACCAATTGCGCCATAGTAAAATCATAGGAGGTAAGCATAGAGATTTTTTCAGCTTGCTGCTTCATCTCTAAGAGAGACTTTACCGTTACTCGTTTAAATGTTTTTTTGGCTGTTGACATTTGAAAGACTAATTTTCAACAAAGGTAAACGTAAAATATGATTGCTAACTATCGACTCTTTTTGCTTGCATCAATAGTATCTTTTCATCTCTCAAGCGCACAGCAACCTAAAGAGGTGATTGAGTCTTTTTTTGAAGCCTTTCACCAAAAGGACACTACTTCTCTTCAGGACTTTTTTACCATCGACGCGGGTTTAGTGAGCGTTCAAAACTCTTTAAGCGGTGTTAGAACTAAGGAAGAGTCGGTAGCGGATTTTATTCAGGCGATAGGTGCTATACCCGCTGATCTTTCTTTTGAAGAGCGTTTACTTGATTTTAAGGTTATTGATGCTAGCGGTATGACTTTGGTGTTTACTCCTTATGAATTTTATGTTAACGAGAGTTTCTCTCACTGTGGCACCAATGTATTTACCCTTGTAAAAAAGGAATCTCAATGGAAAATTTTGGCTTTGTACGATACTCGAAATAAGTCCTGTGAGTTTAGCAATCCGACAAATTAACTCGTACGGCTAATCCGCCTTCGGAGGTCTCTTTATACTTGGCAGACATGTCTTTTGCGGTATCCCACATGGTATCTATGATTTGGTCTAGACTAATTTTAGAA
>DAIPYN010000009.1:0-51114 GCA_036782715.1 Flavobacteriaceae bacterium | reverse complement strand
AGCTTACCTAGTGCTTTTGCAACCAGAACAGAAACCGTGGCATCACCCGTCACATTCACAACAGTTCTGCACATATCTAATGGACGATCCACTGCAAAAATAAGTGCCAAACCTATTGCTAGTTTGTCGGCTGGAAAGCCCACAGATTCTAGCACGATCACTAACATTACCATTCCTGCTCCTGGTACGGCAGCAGCTCCGATCGATGCTAAAAGGGCTGTAAAAACAATCGTTAATTGATCCCCTAGTGTTAAATCAAAGCTAAGTGCTTGTGCAATAAAAACTGCGGCAATCGCTTGATATAGACTACTTCCGTCCATATTGATTGTAGCTCCAACGGGTAGGACAAAACTCGCAACTTCTTTATCAACACCAATATGCTCCTCTACACGCTCCATGGTTACTGGAAGCGTAGCAGCACTGGATGATGTGGAGAAAGCCAATAATTGAGCAGGGCTCATATTTTTAATGAACCAAAGCGGGCTCTTCTTAGCAACTGTTGCTATAACGATGAGATAGAAAACGATCATTAAAAGCAGGCCTAAGACTACCACTCCAGCGTACTTCAATAAAGCTAAAAGTAATTCGGGATCAGAAGAAGAAACAACAACACTCGCCAATAAAGCAAAAACTGCGTAAGGCGCAAAAAGCATGATCAGATCTACCATTTTCAACACCACCTCATTAAGTGAATCAAAAAAGGATTTGATAGGTTGAGCCGCTTTTTCTCCGATGAGTAGCAACGAAATAGCAAATAAGATGGAGAAAAAGATTACTTGAAGCATTAACCCATTGTTAGACATCGCATAGAAGATGTTATCAGGGACCATGTCTACTATAAACTGTAAAGGACTTGCGCCCTTTTGAGCTGAGGCAGTGGCAATCTTCGAAGTCACTCCAGAGTCATTTGCGTAGGTGGTTGTCAATTTGGCAACGGTTTCGTCTGAAATTCCAATTCCTGGCTGAAGAATATTCACCAAACTAAGACCAATTAGTATCGCTACCACTGTAGTTACCATATAGGTTACAAAGGTTCTGATTCCCATGTTCTTAAACTTAGAAATGTCTTTCAGGTCAGCAATTCCTTTCACCAATGAGGCAAGAATAAGCGGAATAGCAATGAGCTTTAAAAGACGGACGAATATGGTTCCGAATGGCTGAATCCAATCAGAAACAAAGGCAGGCCCAAAATCGAAAAATGTCATTCCAAACCCAAATAGAAGACCTAATACAAGCCCAAGAACAATTTTCCAGTGTAACGCCATGTTTTAAATTTTTGATAGTTTGTTAAGTAGTAGAAAATCAGCCATAACTAGTGCAGCCATAGCTTCTACAATAGGTACAGCTCTCGGCACCACGCATGGGTCGTGCCTACCCTTTCCATGAGTATCGGTTAATGATCCATCTCGTGTTAAGGTTTCATAGGGTTGTAAAAGGGTTGCAACAGGCTTGAAGGCAACCTCAAAATAAATATCCATCCCGTTTGAAATTCCACCTTGAATTCCTCCGCTATAATTGGTCTTGGTCGTGCCATCCTCATTGAAGTAGTCATTGTGCTCGCTACCTAGCATGCAAGGGGCATCGAATCCACTACCATAAGCAAATCCTTTAACCGCATTAATCGAAAGCATTGCAGCACCTAAGGCTGAATGAAGCTTTTGAAAGACGGGCTCTCCCAAACCGACAGGAACATTTTGAATCACACATTTCACCACCCCACCAATAGTATCTCCTTTTTTCTTTATGTTAGAGATTAACTCAATCATTTGATCAGCAGTTTGAGTATCAGGACACCGAACTATATTACATTCGATAGACTCCAAATCTAAGGTGCTGTGGTCTTTATTCAATTTAATCTCACCTACCTGATTAACGTAGGCCGTAATTTTAATTGGTGCAACAAGTTGTTTAGCTATAGCTCCAGCCACCACTCGCGAGACAGTTTCTCTTGCTGAAGATCTTCCTCCACCCGTGTAATCTCTAAAACCGTATTTCTGGTCGTAGACCCAATCGGCGTGTGAAGGACGGTAGGTTTCTTTAATGTGGGAATAATCCTTTGACTTTTGGTTCGTATTTTTAATGACAAAACCTATTGGTGTACCGGTAGTTTTACCTTCAAATATTCCTGATAAAAATTCTACCGTATCAGGCTCTTTGCGTTGGGTGGTGATTTTAGATTGCCCTGGCTTTCTTCGATCAAGTTCGTTTTGAATAAGTTCAAGATTTAATTCAATGCCAGCCGGGCAACCATCGATTACTCCTCCCAAGGCCGGGCCATGGGATTCTCCAAAAGTGCTTACTCGAAAATGGTTTCCAAAAGTGTTCGCTGCCATAATTAAACGCTCAATGATTCAATGATGCAATAATACTCTGCTTAGACTTTCCGCTAAAATTTATCTACCGAAATCGTGTTAAAAGTTAACAATTTCATATCACATTCTTAGTAATTAAGAAAGGTTGTCCATGAGAACTGTACCTTAATTTTATTCTAAATACCTATGCCTTGAAAAAACGTAAAATTGAAATTGCGGTCATATCCGACACTCACCTAGGAACTTACGGTTGTCATGCCGATGAATTATTAACCTACCTCAATAGTATCTCACCCAAAAAACTAATTCTTAATGGGGATATCATTGACATATGGCAATTTCGAAAACGATATTTTCCAGCCTCTCACATGAAAGTGTTGAAGAAGATTATCGGAATGGCTTCGAAAGGTATCGATGTTTATTACATTACTGGAAACCATGACGAAATGCTCAGAAAATTTTCTGGGAGTGCTATGGGACGATTGAGAATTTTAGACAAACTAGTTCTTGATTTAGACGGAAAAAAGACATGGATTTTTCATGGTGACGTTTTTGATATCTCCATTCAAAATGCAAAATGGCTTGCAAAGTTAGGAGGATGGGGATACGACCTACTTATATTGCTTAATAAGCTGATCAACTGGTTTTTATTGAAACTTGGCAAGGAAAAATATTCGCTATCAAAAAAGATTAAGAACAGTGTTAAAGGAGCAGTTAAATATATACAAAGCTTTGAGAAAGTAGCTTCAGAATTAGCAATTGATAATGACTACGACTATGTAATCTGCGGACACATCCATCAGCCTAAGAAAGAAATTTACAAGAACAAAAAAGGTAAGACAACCTATTTAAACTCTGGGGATTGGATAGAAAATCTGACCGCCCTTGAGTACAATTTTAAGCGCTGGAGAATCTATCACTATAACCATGATAAACTATCCCCCTTCTTTGCTGATGAAGACCTTAAAGAAATGGGTCTTGAAGAGCTTATTACTTCAATAACTACTAGAGAAGAAGGATTGAGAGCTATTGATGTGGTTGATAATAGCAATGACTCGCGAGCTAAATCAAAGCGTTCTCAATAACTTGTATCGGATGTATCGCTTCGCGAGAGGTGCCATCTTTAATTTGATGTCGACAGCTGGTACCATTGGCAACAATAATGGTTTTATCGTCAGACTTTTGAATAGATTTAAAAAGGCGTAACTCTCCCATTTTCATTGAAACATCGTAATGTTCGGCCTCATATCCGAACGAACCTGCCATACCACAACATCCGCTATTGATAATAGACACGGTATAGTTCGGGATTTGATTCAATAAATCAAAAGTCACTTTGGTATTAGACAACGCTTTTTGATGGCAATGAACGTGTACCTTCACCACTGCAGATTCCTTGTGAAAAATAGACTGATCTAGACGTTGATTTTCGAATGACTTCGCTAGGAATTCTTCGATCAGAAACGTTTGATCCTTTAACTTTTGAACCAGTGGTTGGTTAGGTAGCAATCGTTGATATTCATCTCTAAAAGTTAAAATAGCAGAAGGCTCAACGCCTACAATTACCACTTCCTCCTCGATAAATGAGGCTAACCTACTTGTCATCTCCTCTGCTGCCTCTTTCGCTTGTTTTAAAAAGCCCTTTGATATGAACGCTCTTCCACTTTCACCAAAAACTAACTCTAGATTATACCCCAAGCGATGTAGGGTATTGATGGCAGATTTGGCAATGTTCACATCCATATATTGACTAAACTCATCAATGTAAAGTACCAGCCTTTGAGCTCCTTTTTCAATCGGTTGATTCTTTTGCAACTGTGCTAAATACTTCTTAAAGTCAACGTTATACACAAGAGGGAGTTGTCTCTGCTTTGCAATACCTGAAAGTGATTTAATCACACTAGCGATTGGGCTACTGAAAACCAGACGCGTAACCGGTGCAATCTTGCTAGAAAAACGGTTAATTAATGTACTATAAGCAAATAATTTCGATCTTAATTTGTAACCTTTCTGCTCTTGATATTGATACAGATATTCTGATTTCAATGTGGCCATATCAACATTCGAGGGACACTCGCTAGCACAAGCTTTGCAGCTTACACATAAGTCTAAAACTTCAATAGCATTTTTACTTGCAAAGACTTTTTCCTTGTTGTTTTCAGTTAAAGCGATGCGAAGTGCATTAGCGCGGGCTCTGGTGGTATCTTTTTCTTCTCGTGTCGCGTGATAACTTGGACACATTCCACCGCTTGATTTTTCAGTTTTACGACAATCTCCACTCCCATTGCAACGCTCCACTGCCCTTAGATATCCTAAACTATCTTCAAAATCGAATAAGGTATCTATTTCAGGTTCTGTTCTTCCCGGCTCAAATCGTAGGCTTCGATCCATAGGGAACGGATCTACGATCTTATGAGGATTAAATAAGTTGTTGGGATCAAAAACTGCTTTTACCTTTCGAAGTAAATCGTAGTTCTTATCGCCAATCAAAAATGGTATAAACTCTGCGCGAACAATTCCATCACCGTGTTCACCACTGAAACTACCTTGATACTTCTTGGTAAGATGTGCAACATCAGTTGTAATTGCTCTAAAAAGAGCAACATCCGACTGATCCTTTAAATTTAAAATGGGTCTTAGATGTAATTCCCCTGCTCCAGCATGTGCGTAGTATACCGCCTTTTGATCGTATCCCTTCATGATTTCAGAGAACTCCATGATAAAAGGCTTTAAATCAGAAAGAGCTACAGCCGTGTCTTCAATACAGGCGACTGCTTTTTTATCACCAACAATATTACCGAGTAAGCCTAGACCTGCCTTCCTTAATTGGTTCGCGTCAGAAATTCTAGACCCTTTCAAAACAGGGTTAGCATAACTCTTACTCTTACGATCAATAAGATTTAATAAAGCATCTAATTTTTGCTCAAGTCCTTGCTCCGTTCGATCGCGAACTTCGAGCATCAAAACAGCCTCAGGATCACCCTCAATGAACGATCTCATCTCTCGGTAGGTATGATTCCCTTTAGTGCAGTCGAGAATTACTCGATCCATCATCTCACAAGTAAACAATTCTTCTTGCATCACCACTGCCACATCGCTTAATGCCTCTTCTAGCGTTTGGTAGTGAGTAACTACCATTGCTGAAGTACTAGGCATCAAATCATCTAACGCAAGAGTAATTTGAGAGGTAAATGCAAGCGTACCTTCACTTCCGCAGAGTAACTTTGCGAGATTAAAGGGTTTTGATCCACCGAAAGGTATCATTTCAAGAAGCTCGTCTACGGCGTATCCTGTATTTCTTCGATGTATTTCTTTTTTGGGAAACTCTTTCTCAATTTCTTCTTTAACGCCTTTTTCAGATAGTAATTCAACAATTTGGTTTTCAATCTGTTGTCCAAATTCAGAGGTGATTTTTTCAGAGTGAGCATTAGGCTCCTTAAGAAGCTCTCCAAATTCATGAATGGAACCATCAGATAAAATAGATCGAAGACCTACCACCTTATCACGAGTAACTCCATAACGTATAGAGGTCGTACCTGAACTATTATTGCCCACCATTCCACCGATCATACATCGATTAGCTGTCGATGTGTTTGGACCGAAGAACAAACCATGGGGCTGAAGAAACTGGTTGAGTTCATCCCTGATCACTCCAGGTTCCACCGTGATTAAACGCTTTTCTTTATCAAAAGCAATAATTCGGTTTAAATATTTTGAGGTGTCAACTACAACTCCATCGCCGACGCATTGTCCCGCTAAGGAGGTTCCTGCGGCTCTAGGGATCAGTGGAACCTTATTCTCAGCCGACCATGAGACCAATTTTATAAGATCATGCTCATTTAATGGGATAGCAACCCCCTTAGGAGTCATCTGATATACCGAAGCATCTGTGGCGTAAATAGCTTTGGATAGGTCATCAGAGCGAAGTTCCCCTTCAAATCGATTTTTTAATTGACCAAATAACTCTGATTTCATAATAGATTACCTCCATTTTTTAATAACGAACAAGGCGAAAAGAATCAATAACAAAAATACCCATAGTAGGGGATTTTCTCGCAGTAAATACGGATAAAATAGAAAGGTGAAAAGAACTCCGCCTATTCCACCACCTATATGAGCCGCATGACCTATCCGGTCAGAATTTCGTACAATACCAACCATTGAGTACAATAAAAAGCCTAAGCCAAATAAAGGTGCCGGAATAGGAAATGGAATTGGAAGAATATAAAGTTTCATCGAAGGGTCAAAAACTAAACTTGAAAATACAATCCCTGAAATTGCTCCTGAGGCACCTACGGCCGTGTAATAATATTCTTTGTGATAATAAAAATAGGTTAGCAAATTACCCATGAGTAATGAAAATAGATAGAGGCCGAGAAATTCTACAGTACCAAAAATGGAAAGAATGGATGGAGCAAAAAAGTAAAAAGTAAGACCATTTACCAGTAAATGCCACCATCCGACATGTAAAAAACCAGAGGTAAGTAATCGATACCACTGGCCTGATTTTAATCCACTTACTGAAAAACAATAAGCGTTAAAAAATGATGAATCCTTAAAGCCTTTATAAGACATTAAAAAGGTGAAAACTAATAGTATAGTAACGAGATCTAAGCTCAAATGGAACATCTAATTTGGGTGGTAAATATACGTATCTTTAACCCCTATGTTTTTAAAACGACTAACCTTTCTTATTGCGTACCCATGGTTAAGGCTAGTTGCGTTTTTACCTTTCTCCATACTTTACGGTATTTCATCAATTGTTGCCATTATACTGTTTGATGTTTTTAAATATCGAAGAGCGGTTATTGACGAAAATCTTGAAACTGCATTTCCCGAATTACATAAACACGAGAAACGAAAAATTCGAAGAAAATTCTATTTCCACTTTACCGATTTATTCATCGAGAGTTTAAAGAACGGATTAATGTCTAATTCAACTTTCAAAAAACGCTTTCAGGTGAGAAATGTCGAATTAGTGGAACAATTCGCAAAGGAAAATAAAGGAATTGTAGTACTTGCTTCACATCAAGGAAATTGGGAATGGACTGGAGCAATAGCACTATTTACCAAAGTTCCTGTTTATGGAATCTATCAAAAAATCAACAATCCATTTTTTGATCGTTTCATTCGTAAAACAAGAGGCAAGTCAGGAATGCATTTGGTGCCTACTTTTAAACTAAGAGAAGTGCTCGAAGCAAATCAAAGAAACCAGCAGTACGGAATGTATGGTTTAGCAAGTGACCAGTCTCCTATGATTAAAAAAACAAAGCATTGGTATACTTTCTTTGGACGAGAAGTCCCTGTTCATACCGGTGCCGAAGAGTTGGCACGAACTTACAACATGGGACTCGTTTACCTATCTATTAGAAAAATAAGAAGAGGATACTATACGGCAAGCTTTGAGACTTTTCAGCCCCAGATTGAAGGGTCTTCAAATTATTCAATCATGGAGGCTTACATGCAAAAGGTTGAACGAGAGATTAAAGAGCAACCTCACACTTATCTGTGGACTCACAGACGATTTAAACACGCTAAGAAGTCGCTTTAATTTCTTCGATAAACTTTTTAGCTAAATCTTGCGCAAGGGCTTCAGTTTTCGCCTCAGTGTAAATCCTTATAATTGGTTCGGTATTTGATTTTCTCATATGAACCCAAGACTCATCAAAATCAATTTTCAAACCATCAATAGTGGTACATTGCTCATCAGCGTACTTCACTGCTAGTTTCTTCAGAATCTGATCTGGATTGATCGATGCGGATAATTCTATCTTTTCCTTTGCCATAAAATAGACGGGATAAGAAGCTCTTAGCGCTGAAACAGTCTGTTGTCTTTCAGTGAGCAGCATTAGAAAGAGTGCGATTCCTACAAGGGCATCTCTTCCGTAGTGATTTTCGGGATAAATAATTCCACCGTTCCCCTCTCCACCAATGATAGCTTGGGTTGATTTCATTTTTTGAACCACATTTACCTCACCTACCGCAGCGGCTTCATACTCCTGATGGTAATTTAGAGTCACCTCTTTCAAAGCACGTGTTGAAGATAAATTCGAAACCGTATTCCCCGGTGTTTTAGAAAGTACGTAATCGGCGCAGGCTACAAGGGTATATTCCTCACCAAACATTTTTCCATTTTCATCAACTAGCGCCAAACGATCTACATCTGGATCCACCGTGATTCCGAAAAAAGCCTTTTCTTCTTGCACTGAACGCATCAAATCACCCAAATGCTTTTCTAGCGGTTCTGGATTGTGAGGAAAATTACCCGTTGGTTCACAGTACATCGCCTTGTAACTTACTCCCAATCGATCTAGAAGTTTTGGTATTGCAATACCTCCTGTAGAATTTACAGCATCGATCACCACATGAAAACCTTGCGATTTAATTCGTTCTGCATCTATTAGAGGTAAGCTTAGTATCTTCTCAATATGTCTATCGATATAATCATTGACAA
Source organism: Flavobacteriaceae bacterium (assembly GCA_036782715.1). GTDB lineage: Bacteria > Bacteroidota > Bacteroidia > Flavobacteriales > Flavobacteriaceae > UBA3478. Next base: position 42,348 of record DAIPYN010000009.1, on the reverse strand, counting down.
CCGTGATATTACCTAGCTCTTCGATACTAGCAAAACTCACACTGGTTGATTCTGATAATTTTAAAAGTTGTTCTCCCACGGTAGCATTTAAAAATTCACCGTTTTTATCCAAAAGTTTTAAAGCATTCCATTCTCCCGGATTATGGGAAGCAGTAATAATTACACCCCCGTCAGCTCCTTCGTTTACAGTAGCAAATTCAACCGTCGGAGTTGTAGATAACCCTAGATCAATCACGTCAATACCTGAACCGAGCAGGGTATTTTGAAAAATGCTTTGAACCATTGGCCCCGACAACCGAGCATCTCTACCAATAACAACCTTAGCGCGTTCATTAACCTTGTTAGCCTTTACCAGACTAGCATAAGCCGTTGCGAATTTTACGATATCAACAGGAGTGAGATTCTCTCCAGGATTTCCTCCAATCGTTCCACGAATTCCTGAAATGGATTTAATTAAGGTCATGTCTTAAGGTTTGTTGTTTGCAAAGATATCAAAGACATTTATCTTAACTTCCCAATTCTTAAATGACTTCAAGGTGAAAAACTATTTCTACTTACTTCTAGCGATAAGTGTAATTTCTTGCTCCAATCATTCAACGCCTTCTAAGCCGACTCAAGAATTAGAAATTTATGATCACGCTGCGGTAGTTAGCGCGAGAAAGGAGGCCTCTGATATCGGGACGGCAATCTTAAAAAAAGGCGGAAACGCTTTTGATGCCATGGTGGCAACTGAGTTAGCTCTGGCGGTGTCTTATCCATTCGCTGGAAATATTTCAGGAGGTGGCTTTATGGTGTATCGTATGAACGATGGTGAAATCGGGAGCATCGACTATAGAGAAATGGCTCCTTCTGCAACCCACAAGGATTATTATTTAGACGAAGAGGGCAATGTAATCCGTGGTAAAAGCACGCTTGGTGCGACTGCAGTAGGAATTCCGGGTACTGTTTCAGGGCTTTTCGAAGTTCACAAGAGATTTGGAACACTGCCAATAGAAGAATTAATTCAACCAGCAATTAATCTAGCCAGAAATGGAATCATTGTTACCGAAAGACAAGCTCAATCATTTACCTATTACGATAGTATTTTTACGGCAGTTAACCAAAAGCCTTTATCACTCTTTCACCAGAAAAAGGCCGGTGACACTATTGTATTCGATGCACTTGCAAATACCTTAGAAACGATTCAAAAAGAAGGAGAACAAGCTTTTTACGAAGGAAGTCTTGCTGAGAAAATGGTTTTGTTTTTACAAAGTAACGGAGGGGCTCACACTCTCGAAGATTTTAAAAGCTACCAAGCAAAATGGAGAGACCCCATCACCTTTGACTTTTTAGGGCACCGTATTATTTCAATGGGTCCACCAAGCAGTGGAGGTGTCACCCTCAAACAAATTTTTGGAATGCTCGAATCGCTTGATTTAATGAATGATTCTCCAGATACAGCTGCTTACATTCATAAATTGTCTGCCACATTTAGACGAGCTTACGCAGACCGAAATGAGTACTTGGGCGATCCTGATTTTGTTACCATACCCATTGATGAATTAACGAATTCTACCTATTTAGCATCAAGAATTTCAAATTTTAAAAAGGACACTATTGTTGCCATCGGTGACATCAATCCCGGAAAATTTATCGAATCGAATGAGACTACACACTATTCTATCGTCGACTCCTATGGTAACGCAGTTTCGGTAACAACGACATTGAACGGAGGTTACGGCTCAAAATTATTTGATCCAGAACTTGGTTTTTTCTACAATAATGAAATGGACGACTTTAGCTCAAAACCTGGAGTTCCTAACATGTTTGGTTTAGTAGGTTCTGAAGCAAATTCTATCGCTCCGGGTAAACGAATGCTAAGCAGTATGACTCCAACAATTGTGGAAAGGGATAATAAATTACATTTAGTTGTGGGAACACCGGGGGGGTCGACTATTATCACCGCAGTGGCCCAAGTTATACTTAGAACGGCTTATTACGACACCCCTATGCAAGAAGCGGTCGATGCGGCTAGATTTCATCACCAAGGCGTTCCAGACCGCTTGATTCTTGAACCTAACCGATTTAGTGCGACCGTCATTGATTCCTTGAAACACATGGGATACACTATTTCTGAGAGAACCAACCGTATTATCGGAAAGGTTAATGCCATTCGTATCAAAGAAGATGGAAAACTTGAGACAGGAGCTGATTCTCGAGGAGACGATACCGCCACTGGCTACTAGTTATTAGTATCTAGACGACGTTTAAGGAGTTCCATCGATTGTTTTAACTCAGTCATTAATTGCTGATTGTTATCAGCATCCAAATGAAAGGTTAATCGACTGCTTACCTCCCAAATCTCCTTAATTCTAAAAGGCTTCACCTTGTAAGCTAGATAAGCAGAGTTTAGCGATTCCAGTATCACATCATTCGATCGCTCAGGTAGCACTACCTTTTTCACTAAAACACTATCGTCTAGAACAACCACATACATTTTCGAAGGCCGAACTTCATCGATACTAGAAAGAGCTTTTGCAATTACCCAATCACCCGGTTGAAGGGCAGGTAACATGGAGTCTCCATCAACTTGAAAACCTCTGTAGGTTGCATTTCGAAACTCTTTGAGCGGAAGATCAAATGCAGGTAAGGTTTGATACCATGAAGTGTCTGCAATGTTTTGTGGGTATCCTGCTGCAGCTTTTTGACTAACCAATAATACATTCTCGTTTTCCTGTGAATTTAAAGTTACCACTGCTGGTAATACACCTGCCTTATCACGAATATTTGCTATATACATGTCACCGCTAGATCCAAATAACCAAAGCGGATTTACATGATATTCTTGATACAACTTGGCAACTACGAAACCAGGGATTTTGGTTTTCCCTCGCTCAATATCTGCCGTTGATCCTTTTAATCCTAAAAATTCACCAAAGGCTGTTTGGGTAAATCCTAGCTCTTTACGTAGGTGTGCAAAACGAGTATAATTCTCTTTCATATTTCAATTATAGGGAATATTTCCGAATAATACTAGGAATTAATCCAAGTTATATTGTTCTAATTTTACGGCTGTTATGAAAGATGAAAAAGAGCTGCTTTCGATAAGAAATGCACGAACGCACAATCTAAAAAATTTAGATTTAGATATTCCTCGAGATCAGTTAGTTGTTTTAACAGGTCTATCGGGAAGCGGTAAATCCTCACTAGCATTCGACACGATATACGCAGAAGGACAAAGGCGTTATCTCGAGACTTTTTCGGCATATGCTAGGCAATTCTTGGGTGGGCTTGAACGACCAGACGTGGATAAAATTGACGGCCTTTCCCCGGTTATCGCTATTGAACAAAAAACGACTTCAAGATCTCCTAGATCCACAGTAGGAACCATTACAGAAATTTATGATTTCTTGAGATTACTGTATGCAAGGGTAGCAACTGGACATTCTCCAGTTACAGGGCTGCCAATGGTTCGTTATACGCTAGATCAAATTGTAGCCTTAATCGTGGAGCGTTTCGAGAATCAATCGGTGTCTATTTTGGCTCCGCTCGTTCGATCGCGCAAAGGGCACTACAGAGAACTCTTTGAAAGTCTATTGAAACAAGGTTTTTTAAGAGCACGAATTGATGGGGTTATCATCGAACTTACTCCTGGAATGAAGCTCGATCGTTACAAAACACATGATATCGAATTAGTTGTTGATCGGTTTCCGTTACAACAAGGACAACTTGATTTAGCCAGAATCAAACAATCAGTTTCTCTCGGTCTCAAAAAAGGAAACGACGTTGTTTTGATACATATTAAAGAAACCAATGAGGTGCACTACTTCAGCGCAAGTCTGATGTGTCCCGAGTCTGGAATCTCCTTAGACGCACCTGAGCCTAATAGTTTTTCATTCAATTCACCTAAAGGCATGTGTCCGAGGTGCAAGGGACTAGGAGTGGTTTCACGGCTTTCACATCGTGAGGTTTTCCCTGACCCAAAGTTAACTATCCGAAAGGGAGGCATTGCTCCTCTTGGCAGCTATAAAAAGAACTGGATTTTCGGTCAAATTGAACAAATCGGACTTTTATACGACTTTACCCTCGATACCAAGATTGAGGATCTGAGTGATAAGGCGATCGATGCGCTAATAAATGGAGTAAAAGAAACGATAAATATTCCATCAAAATCACTGGGTGTAACCCGCAACTATCAAGTTGATTACGAAGGAATCGGATCCTTTATTCAAGGCCAATACGATTCTGCAAATTCTACGTCTATTCGAAGATGGGCTTCCCAGTATCTCGAGGAACAAACGTGTGAACAATGTGATGGTTCTAGATTAAATAAGGAAGCCAGCTATTTTAAAATTGCAGGCAGAACAATCGCTGAATTAGCCTCACTCGACTTGGCCGAACTCTTTGATTTTTTTGAATCAATAGAAAAACACTTAGGAGAACGAGAACAGGTTATTGCTGAAGATCTATTAAAAGAAATTCGCAGTCGTATACATTTTATGTTGAACGTAGGGCTTGATTACCTTACTTTAAATCGAAGTTCAAAATCTCTTTCAGGGGGTGAAGCCCAACGCATAAGGTTAGCCACACAAATTGGATCGCAGCTCGTCGGTGTGCTATACATTCTTGATGAGCCAAGTATTGGTCTTCACCAGCGAGATAATATGAAGCTTATTCAGGCGCTCACTGAATTAAGAGATCTAGGTAATTCTGTGTTAGTGGTAGAACACGATAAAGATATGATGCTCGAGTCAGATCAAATCATAGATATTGGGCCTGCAGCTGGTAAACACGGTGGAGAGATCATCTTTCAAGGAAGTCCCAATGAATTACGAAAGGCAAAAACACTAACAGCTTCCTATATCTCAGGAGAACGTGAAGTTATTATACCCGAAAAAAGAAGAGTTCCCAAAGACTTCATCCTGCTTAAAGGATGTACAGGACACAATCTTAAAAACGTATCGATTGATATTCCATTAGGAGTTTTAACCGTGGTATCTGGGGTGTCTGGGAGCGGTAAATCTTCTCTAATCAACCAAACCCTCTACCCCATTATGAATGCCTTTTATTTCAATGGAGTAAAGGAGCCGCTACCCTACAAAAAGATAAAAGGTCTCGAATTATGCGATAAAGTCATTGACGTAAATCAATCTCCGATAGGTAGAACCCCACGTTCTAATCCAGCCACTTACACAGGAGTTTTTAATGAAATCCGAAGCTTATTTGCAAAAACAACCGAAGCCGTCATTAGAGGCTATAAACCTGGACGCTTTAGTTTTAATGTAAAAGGTGGTCGCTGCGAAACCTGCCAAGGTGCTGGGCTCAAGGTTATTGAAATGAATTTCTTACCAGATGTTCATGTACCTTGTGAGACCTGTTACGGCAAACGATTTAATCGAGAAACTCTTGAAGTTAGATATCGGGGGAAAAGCATCTCTGACGTTTTAGAAATGACTATTGAGGAGGCCACTGAATTTTTTGAGGCCGTTCCGAAGATTCATCGGATTCTCAAGACCCTCAATGACGTAGGTTTAGGATATATTGCTTTGGGACAAGCTTCAACTACCCTATCTGGAGGAGAAGCACAGCGCGTAAAATTAGCCACCGAACTTGCGAAGCGAGATACAGGAAAAACGTTCTATATTCTCGACGAACCTACCACGGGGCTGCACTTTGAAGATGTTCGAATACTTATGGAAGTGCTCCAAAGACTGGTCAACAAAGGAAATTCGGTTCTCATTATTGAACACAACCTCGATGTCATTAAAATAGCGGATTACATTATTGATATTGGACCTGAGGGAGGTAAAGGTGGAGGAGAAATTGTTGCGACTGGAACACCCGAAGAGATAGCAAGGAGCAAAAAAAGCTTGACTGCACCATTCTTAAAGCAAGAATTAAAGTAAATTCAAACTCAATCTGTATTCAATGTCTAGACAAGAAGAAAAAATCTGGAATCAAATAAAGACCAATGATTCTTGGGCAATTTTTAAGATCATGGGTGAGTTTGTCGAAGGCTATGAGCGAATGGCGAAAATAGGACCTTGCGTAAGCATCTTTGGCTCAGCTAGAACTCCTGATAACAATCCATATTATCAGCTAGGAAAAAACATTGCCGAACGTCTTTCCAATGAAGGCTTTGGAATCATCACTGGTGGTGGGCCCGGAATTATGGAGGCAGCCAATAAAGGAGCAAAAGATAGCAAAGGAATTTCAGTTGGTCTCAATATCAAACTTCCTTTCGAACAACATCCAAACCCATTTATCGACGAAGACAAGAATATTGATTTTGATTACTTCTTTGTTCGCAAAGTAATGTTTGTGAAATACGCTCAGAGTTTCGTTGTAATGCCTGGAGGGTTTGGCACGTTAGATGAACTTTTTGAAGCAGTAACCCTGATTCAAACGAATAAAATTAAGCGTTTCCCAATTGTTCTTGTTGGAAAAGACTTTTGGGGAGGTTTGATTGACTGGATCAAAGACCAGCTTCTTGGTCAGAAAAATATCAGTCCTGATGATTTAGATCTTATACACCTTGTAGACACTCCTAATGAGGTAGTCGAAATAATTACCAGTTTCTATAAAGGAAAAGATCTTCGACCTAATTTTTAAAATGATTCCATTCAGGTATTTATTACTTCTTTTAATAAGTGGGGTTTACGCTCAAGAATTACCGCCTCTGCGTTTTACTGCAGATCTTGATATTCAAGAGAATCAAACTATTAAAGTATCTAGCCAATTAGAACTAACCCCTGAGTACTTTGTTTATAGAGATTCACTGTATTTGTATGATTGGAATCATTCCTATTCCTCTAAAGTAACTCCTCTGGCCAAATCCTTTAGACAGGTTTTTGATCGACGACTTCATCTTGCATCAAAAAAAGATCGGGGTAGCACTGAAAGTTTAAGCATAAAAATCAACAATTCAGAAGTTCCTTATTCACGAATTGAATTCGATATTTTAGCCATTAAAATTCCTTCTGGGAATAACACTGATCCCTTAACCGTAGACATCGATTACACGCTAAACCTTCCAGATAGCAGGTTTACAGGTTATGGAAAAGACAAAGAATCATTTATTCTAAAAAATCAATTCATCATCCCCGTACCCAAGGAAGATGAACGGTTAAGAGCACATCACTTTAGACAGCGTGGAAATCAACGATCAGGAATTGTTTCCTACAACATCAGGTTTAACGACACAAAGAAGCTTTTTATTGAAAGCGATCTGCCTGCCATTGACACCAATCAAATTGCAGGGGTGCTTGCCTCTCCTCCTACAATTGTTGTTAATTACACTAAAAATACTACTCGTTTTAACAATCAACTACCCGAAATTGTCCTAACCAACGATTGGTTAGCTGATTTTGATAACATCGAAGCAACCTTAGACCGAATCTTGCCTTTTTTAGAGAATTATTTAGCGGGTATTAGTTTTAGACCCCTTCTTATTCTAAAACAAGACTATGAAGAACGACCCCTAGTAGGTATTGACGATATTCCATCTTTTTTATCACCCTATCCGGCTAATTTTATTGAAGAAATAAAATTATTAAAGACTATTGCTCGTAAGTATCTACAACTCAATTTTGATTCTAATCCTGAGTTAGAGCAATTTTATATTGATGGATTCTCACAGTATTTACTGCAAGAATATATTTCTTACCAATACCCAAATCTTTCGTTTAGTGGAAAATTTGCCAGTTGGTGGCCTGTCAAAAAGTATTATATCGGACAAATCGATTTTAACCACCATTTTCAATGGCTTGATCGATATATAGAGAATAGAAACTCAGACCAACCGTTATTATCTAGGTCAGATCAATTACTCAATTACAATTGGCAAATTGCACATCCGATACGTGCTGCCCAATTATTTGATCTAAGTATTAGTGATGAAAACAAATTAGCGATTCGATCTGGCCTCAAATCCTATCAGCTTAGTCAATATCTCAATCCGGGTGCCTCTGCGTTCGACCTAAAATGGTACTTACCCTCTAAGATCAATGCACCCATTGTAGATCGAAGAATATTAAGTAACCGAAATCATGTCGATTTCAAGTTACATCTTGAACAACAGCGATCAGAGATTGATTTTTTAAGGGTTTCACAAAATGGATCATACGCACTACCGGTTAAAGTAGCTCAAATGAAAGGTGATTCAATATTGCAAGAAAAGTGGGTCTATAATTCAAAGAGGCAACCCTACGTGAATTTTGAAAACAAACCCGGTGTTCGGTATGTAGTAAACCCTCATCTTGAATCACCCGAGTTTAAAACCAATAATAATGTATTAAATCTAAGATCTAAGCTCTTCGCTAAGCCTATCAAAATACTACCCTTCTCAGATCTTCCTAGTACTGCTCACAACAATCTTTTTATCACCCCTCAAGCCGACTTTAATTTATATGATGGAGTTGCTGCCGGTTTAAGCTTTTCGAATCAAAGTCTACTGAAGAAACCCACCGAATTTCAGATTACTCCTCTTTATTCCTCCAAAGAAAATACGGTCGTTGGCAACTTTTCAGTCGTAAAAAATCATTGGTTGATGGATCGAAACAGGACTCGTATTTCCTACGGAGTTTTTGGTGCATCTAAGCACTTTAATAGAAACTCACTGTACACGACCTTAACCCCTTTTGTTCGTCTAAGTTGGCAAGATCCTGATTTAAATAAACGCCATAGAAATAATTGGATGGTTAGATACCGCTCGGTGTCTAGAAGATATGATGATGAAATTGTAGCATCTACTGCGCTAACTAATCCTGATTATGGGGTTCTTAATATTCGTCACCAACAGAGCACTCAAAGTTTATTTGATTTTCAAAGTACGCTAGCAGATTTACAAATTTCAAATCATTTTATAAAGGTTTCTGGAGCTATTGAATATCGAAAATTATTTACCAATAACACTCAACTTAGTGCACGATTATTCGCAGGGGCTTTTATCAAAAATAACACCAATGATGATTATTTCTCCTTCGGAGTCAATGGTCCTAATGACTATCTCTACGACTACAATCTCATTGGGCGATCTGAATCTAGTGGTTTGTTTTCTCAACAGCTCGTTAGAGCCGAGGGAGCTTTTGTTTCTGAAATGGTAAATCGCGAATTCGCGAATAGAGGTTTAATCACATTGAGTACGGCGATAAACTTATATCGCTTTGTAGAAATGTACACTGAAATTGCCCTTCAGAAAGACCTAGGTCAAAATACAGAATTTTACCACGGATCTGGGATTCGATTAAATCTAGTACCCGATTTCTTAGAAATATACTTACCCGTGCACCATCAGAAAGGATACATCTCATTTAGCGACGATTACCTCAGCAAGGTAAGGTTTGTACTTGCATTGCGTTTTGAAACCCTCAGTCGACTCTTTACAAGATCCTTGTTCTAATGTAAAGGGTTTGTTTATTTTTGCCACATCGAATTGATACTTAAGCGAGGCTATGCACGATAATGAAATAACTTTTTCTGAATTTCGATCTCAACTTCTAGAGGATTATCGAATAGCTAGATTGAGCAGGGAGTGTAGCCTATTGGGTCGAAAAGAAGTGCTTCTCGGACGTGCTAAGTTTGGAATCTTTGGTGACGGTAAAGAACTTCCACAAATTGCTCTTAGTAAATTCTTTAAACCAGGCGATTATCGCAGTGGGTATTACAGGGACCAGACTTTAATGTTTGCTCAGGGTTTAATGAACCCTGTTTCATTTTTTCATACGTTGTTCGGCACTACCGATTTAGCGCATGAGCCTATGAACGGTGGTAGACAGATGACCGGGCATTTTTCTACTCCTAACGTAGATCATCATGGAAACTGGATCAATCAAACTCGACAATACAACTCGGCGTCAGATATTTCATCGACAGCTGGGCAAATGCCACGTTTACTAGGATTAGCTCAGGCCTCAAAAGTTTATCGTAATCGGTCGATTAAAGGTTCTTCAAAATTTAGTGTTTCAGGAGATGAAATCGCTTGGGGAACCATTGGTAATGCCTCAACCTCAGAGGGTCTCTTTTTTGAGGTAATGAATGCGGCTGGGGTAATGCAAGTGCCGATGGTTATGAGCGTTTGGGATGACGAATACGGCATTTCAGTACCGGCAGAATTCCATACCATTAAGCAAAGCATTTCAGACGCTTTACAAGGGTTTAGTCGCGATGAAAACACTCAAGGCTTTGAAATCATTAAAGTCAAAGGGTGGGATTATCCGGCGCTTATAGAGGCTTACAGAAAAGCAGAAAAGCTAGCGCGTGCAGAGCACGTTCCCGTTTTAGTGCATGTTACTGAACTCACTCAACCACAGGGTCACAGTACCTCTGGTTCACATGAACGTTACAAATCTGAAGATCGTCTAGCATGGGAGCAAAACCATGATTGTTTAAGAACTTTCAAGCAATGGATTCTCGAAAATAAAGTCTGTACCCAAGAAGATTTAAACCAAATTGATGAAGAAGTTCATCTAGAGGTGCAAGAGGCAAAAAAAACCGCATTTATAGAGTATCAAGAAATCCCACGCACTTATGCAAGTTACCTTAGTGAATTGTTGAGTGATAATGCTTCGAATCCCTTACCTGAGTATAAAGATCTTCTTAAGAAACTCAATTCTAAAAAATTAATATTCAAAAAGGACACTTTAGTATCCTTAGATCTTGCCAAAAACATTGCCTTTCAGAAAGGGCAATCAGAACTTTTACAAGGTCTAAATCAATTAGCTACTCAAATAAAAAATGAAGAGCTAGACGCTTACAGCAGTGAACTTATTGATGACAGTCATCGTAGTCTAACGGCTATACCTCATATCCCTGCGGTTTATCCCGATAAACCACACTTTGTTGATGGAAGAAGAATTCTTCAAGAAAACTTCGATATTCTTTTTGAAAGTGACCCTCGCCTTATGGTCTTTGGAGAAGACACAGGTAAGATTGGTGGAGTAAATAAAGCTCTAGAAGATTTACAAGAAAAGTATGGTGAGGATCGCGTTAGTGATACGAGCATACGTGAGGCCAGCATTATCGGACAAGGAATTGGTTTGGCTATGCGTGGATTACGACCTATTGCCGAAATCCAATACCTCGATTACATCTTTTATGCTTTTCAAGTATTAACTGACGATTTAGCTACACTAAGATACCGATCTGTTGGCCAGCAGATTGCGCCATTGATTGTTCGTACTAGAGGGCATCGTTTAGAGGGAATTTGGCATTCCGGTTCACCAATGGGAGGTTTGGTAAATGTACTTCGTGGTATTTACATTCTTTCACCTAGAAACATGACTCAAGCAGCAGGGATGTACAACGCTCTTCTAAAAGCAAATGAACCGGCTATTGTCATTGAGCCGTTGAACGGTTACAGAAGTAAAGAAGCGTTACCCGAAAATATTGGTCATTTTACAACGCCTATTGGGGAAATTGAAGTTATTGAAGAAGGATCTGATATTACGGTAGTTTCTTACGGTTCTACTCTAAAGATTGTTTGTGAGGCATCAGAACGTCTGAGCACTTTCGGAATCTCATGTGAAATTATTGATGCTCAAACCCTGTGGCCATTTGACAAAAATCGCCGCACCGTCGAAAGCCTTAAAAAGACGAATCGACTCGCAATTATTGATGAGGATGTTCCGGGTGGGTATAGTGCATTTCTTCTCCAGCAGATTATTTCAGAACAAAAAGGATTTAGCCATCTAGACACTGCCCCACTTGTTATCTCGGCTAAGCAGCATAGACCACCCTATGGTTCAGATGGTGATTACTTTTCAAAACCAAACGCTGAAGAGATATTCGAAGGGCTCTATAACCTTATGAGAGAGAGTCGTCCTGATCGTTTCAAATCGTGGTAAGTTTATCCTAGCAAAGACATCGCTATATCCTGATAAATCTGCTGGTCGTTTAAACCAGGAGCCCCTCCCACACCTTTACACTTCAAATCAAGCGCTCGTAAAGAACTAACAATCTTTGTCAATCGCTTCATTGGGAAATTTCTCGCAGCAGATTGATATTCGGATAAAAAATAAGGAGATATACCCAATGCCCTCGGGGCATCTTTTGGGTTACTCAGAGTATGAAGACGAAAGACCTTTGTAAAAAAAGGATACAATACAGCTAAAGTCGCGATGGGTGGGTGATCTTTAGTGTTCTTGGCAAAATACCCTAATATCGAGGCACTTCTTTTACGGTTTCCCTCACTTAGTGCCTTAGTAAGTTCAAATACATTGTATTGCCGATTGATACCTACATGGCGTTCGATATGGGTATCATCAAAACTTTTAGTGTTAGGATCAGCAATGATTAACTTATCAACTTCACGTTCGTATCTAGAAAGATCTGTGCTTATGCTAAATAGCAGTAATTGTTTGGCCTTATTCGATAGTTCTACGCCTTTATTACGCAAAAGTTCGTCTAAAAATATCCCTACTTTATTTTCGTAAATAGGCTTACTCTCAAAAAGCAACTGCTCTTTTTCAATTCTTTTTACCACTTTCAGTCTTCTGTCTAATGATTTCTGATGCATCACAAGAACGATTACGGAAGCAGGGTTTGGATTTTCTAAATAACGCTCAAGCTCTCCTAATTGTTTAGAAAGATGTTGAGCCTCTCGAACCAATACAAGTGTTTGATCAGAAAACATCGGAAGTGCACGAGCCCTTTGAATCACCTCTCCCATTGAAGTATCCTTTCCATAAAGGATGTGCTGATTAAAATCCTTTGCCTCCTTTGGCACCACACTATTTTCGAACCGTTTGGCTAGCTCTTTCAAGAAATAAGGCTCTTCACCATACAAAACAGCTACCGCAGGATAATTCTTGCTCGAAATGGCCGATTTAATAGATTCAAAACTGCTCATTGTAGTATTTTTGTGTGAGATGCATTCATTACCGAAACTTCAATTTCCACCTTATTCATTCAAGGTTAAAAATACCGAAAAGGGATGGGTCATCTTTGATATTATTCGTAAAAAATTTGTTTTACTACAGCCTGAAGAATGGGTTCGTCAACATCTTATTCATTTTTTAATTGACCAGTGGAATATCTCTAAAAACCTCATGAAGGTCGAACATAAAGTCACCACTGGTCAAATTAACTCTAGATATGACTTAGCTGTTTTTAAACCAGACGGATGTGTTCATTTATTAGTAGAGTGCAAAGCTCCAACGGTTGTCCTTGATCAAAAAGCGATTCATCAGAGTTTAAGATATTGTGAAGTTCTTCAACCCGATTACTTATTCATAACGAATGGTTTGACACATCAGCTAGCTCAAGTTAACCGAGAAGATAAAAGCTACACTTGGCTATCTTCGATCAATGAATTTAAAGGTAGATGAGGACTAAAATAGCTATTGTAATACTTAATTGGAATGGTAGTGAACTTCTTAAACGATTTCTGCCTAGTGTTATAGAACATAGTGCTCAAGCACGTATCTATGTCATCGACAACGGCTCAACCGATAACTCCGTTGAAACCCTCCAGTCAGAATTTAAAGAGGTACAGGTTATAGCACTGGATAAAAACTTTGGTTTTGCCGGAGGTTATAATGAAGGTTTAAAATCAGTCAATGAGTCTATTCTGTGTTTATTAAATTCTGATGTTCGCGTTGAAGGAAACTGGATTGAACCGATCAATGATCTTTTTAAAAATCCCAAGATTGGTGTTGTACAACCAAAAATTATTGATGAAAAAAATCCAGAATTTTTTGAATACGCCGGTGCCGCAGGTGGTTTTATAGACTATTTGGGATATCCCTATTGTAGAGGGAGACTATTTTCTCATATTGAAAAAGATCATGGTCAATACGATGACGAAATCCCTGTTTTTTGGGCAACAGGAGCTTGTCTTTTCATTAGAAATGAACTCTTCAAGAAGCTAAAGGGATTTGACGAACGCTATTTTGCTCACCAAGAAGAAATAGATCTGTGTTGGAGAGCACAACGTAGAGGCTATCAGGTCTGGTATACTTCAAAGAGCAAAGTGTTTCATCTCGGAGGCTCAACCTTGTCTAATGCGAATCCCTTCAAAACGCAACTAAACTTTAGAAACTCCCTACTTAATGTTGTCAAAAATTCGGAGGATAAACTTCTTTGGTTCATTATCGGAGCTAGACTGATTCTAGATGGAATAGCAGGTTTATTCTTTCTAATTCAAGGTAAACCGAAGCATACAATAGCCATTATAAAAGCGCATTTTGAATTTTACTCCAGATTTCGAACCTATTTGAGAGAGCGAACTAATTCATTTGATACCGCCGTAAAGCCGGTTAAAAGAGCTATCGTTTTTGATTATTATATCAGAGGGTACAAGAAATAATTTATCATACTTTCTAGTCTTTATTGACAGTTTGGCAAACTATTTGCTAATTTGGTACTGTATAAAACAAAACATGATTATGAAAGTTAAATTAATCCCTGTAGCACTTGTAGCACTAACTTTAGGTTCCTGTGTTTCTTCAAAGAAGTTCAAAACCGTTTCTTCAGAATTGTACAACGCCAAAAATGAGCTTGCGACAACAACAAGAACAATGAATGACTATGCCACTGAGATCAGTAAATATGAGGCGCAAGTAAAGGCACTTTCTAGTCAAAACGATTTCTTGCGTTCGAATAACCAAGAGCTCATCAACAATATGGACGATTTCACTACGCTTACTTCAAAGGGTGCTGAAAACCTAGAAAAAACATTAGAAAGCCTTAAAGAAAAGGAAGTTTCTATTACAAGACTGCAAGATGCAATAACACGAAGAGACTCAGTTAATCTTGCGTTAGTAGCCAGCTTAAAGGGAGCTTTAGGAAACCTTAATGATACCGATATCGAGGTAAACGTTGAAAAAGGAGTTGTATTTGTATCTATTGCTGACAAACTACTTTTTAGAAGCGGAAGTTATGTAGTATCAGAACAAGCAAAACAGGTTCTTGGAAAAGTAGCTAAAGTGGTTAATGCTAAGCCTGATTTCGAATTTATGGTTGAAGGACATACCGACAATGTTCCTTTTAAAACCAATGCGGAGATTAAAGATAACTGGGATTTATCGGTTAAAAGAGCAACTGCCATTGTACGTGTTCTTCAAAACGAGTTTAAGGTAGATCCAAAAAGAATGACCGCTGCAGGCCGCAGTTACTACGCTCCTCTAGTGGAGAATAACAGCGCTGCAAATCGTGCAAAGAATCGTCGTACACGAATCGTTGTACTTCCGAAATTAGATCAGTTTTATGATATGATTGAAGAGGGAATGAAAAGCCCATCTATTCAATAATCGAGAATAAAATCAATAGAAATTAAAAGGGCCTCATAATGGGGCCCTTTTTTTATTTGATGATTTGAAGTTTTGCGAACTTCAATAAGAGCTTTTTAATTCCACCAGATTCAAACTTGATCTCTGCCTTTTTATTTACCCCGATCCCTTCGATACTTTGAACTACACCCGTTCCAAATCGCTCGTGATTCACTTTTGCCCCAACACTCAAATCGGCGTAAAGTGTTGCAGATTCTGCAACCGGTTGTACCGAAGCTGGTTTTATTTTTCTAAGCTTTTGAAGTTGTTTTTCTGTTGGTCTACCAATAGAAGGAGGGGTTCCTGCCTTCGGTTTCACCGTCCGTAATTTTGAATGATCTACCTCACCAAATAAGCTCGTATCGAGATAGGGACTGAAATTTCTTCTAAAATCAACAACCTGATTATCTAGATATTGCTCGTCAATTTCTTCAATAAATCGACTAGGCTCAGCATCGATGAGTTTACCCCATCGGTATCTATTGATGGTATAAGTCAGCACGGCTTGTTTTTCAGCACGGGTAAGAGCCACATAAAAAAGTCTTCGCTCCTCTTCTAGTTCAGCTCGTGTATTCATACTCATTGCTGAAGGAAATAAATCCTCTTCCATTCCAACAATAAAAACATATGGGAATTCTAAACCTTTAGCAAGGTGAATCGTCATCAGTGCTACGCGATCATCATCCCCTACCTCTTTGTCTAAATCGGTAGCTAAAGCTACATCCTCTAAAAATTCAGCAATTGAACCCGTAGCTTCATCAATCTCTCGCTGACCTTCTACGAAATCTTGAATACCATTGAGAAGTTCTTCCATATTCTCAAGTCGAGCAATGCCTTCAGGAGTTCCGTCTTTTTTCATCTCAAGTACTAAACCTGACTTCTTGATCACATGCTCGGTAAGGGTAAAGGCGTCCGCACTCTCAGCCAAAATCTGAAAACTTCTTATCATCGTGGCGAAGTCTTCTAGACGGTTTGAGGTACTCGCATTTATCTTAAGCGATGAGCGGTTTTCAGGAGAAAGTAATTCGAATATACTCATTCCCGTTTCCTTCGCAGCAACGACTAGCTTATCAAGTGTCGTTTGTCCTATACCACGGGTCGGATAATTAATTACCCGCATTAGTGCCTCCTCATCTTTGGGGTTGATTACTAAACGTAAATAAGCTAGAACGTCTTTAATCTCTTTTCGCTGATAAAAGGAAAGCCCGCCATATATTCTGTAGGGAATATCACGCTTTCGAAGCGCATCCTCTATGGCTCTTGACTGAGAGTTGGTTCGGTACAGAACCGCAAAGTCCCCGTTCTTTAATTGGTTATTAAGTTTCCATTCGAATAAGGTACTAGCAACATATCTCCCTTCATCTGCATCAGTTGCGCTGCGATAAACGATTATTTTATCACCGTCTGGGTTGTCTGTCCAAACTTGCTTTTCAATTTGATCCTTATTTTTGGAAATCACCGAGTTCGCCGCTCGAACAATAGTGTTCGTTGATCGATAATTCTGCTCTAATCGATAAACGGCTACCTGATCATAATCACGTTGAAAATTAAGTATGTTACTGATATTCGCTCCTCTAAAAGAATAGATGCTTTGTGCATCATCTCCCACCACACAAATATTTTGATATCGATCAGATAAGGCCTTTACGATCAAATATTGTGAGTGATTAGTATCTTGGTACTCATCCACAAGTATATACTTAAATCGCTCCTGATATCTAACTAGCACCTCTGGGAAACGGTTGAGAAGTTCATTCGTACGTAATAGTAAATCATCAAAATCCATCGCTCCTGCCTTGAATAACCGATTGACATACTCATTATAGATTTCTCCCATGCGAGGCTTACGAGCGATTGCATCCGCTTCTTGTAATTCGGGATTGTTGTAATAAGCCTTGACAGTAATTAAGCTGTTTTTAAAAGCAGATATACGCTGCTGGACTTGCTTGTATTTATAAATATCTTTATCTAGCCCCATTTCTTTAATAATGGAACTAATTAGTCTTTGAGAATCTTGAGTGTCGTAAATCGTAAAATTAGAAGGAAATCCCAGGTGATGCCCTTCAAAACGCAATAGCTTTGCAAAGACCGAGTGAAACGTACCCATCCATAGATTCTTCGCCTGGTTATCACCTACAATCTTCGAAATTCTCGTTTTCATCTCTCTTGCCGCCTTATTGGTAAAGGTCAGTGCGAGAATATTGAATGGGTCAACTCCGCCGTGAATCAGGTGAGCAATTCGATAAGTGAGTACGCGAGTTTTTCCTGAGCCCGCACCAGCGATAACCATAGAAGGCCCGTCTTTGTGTAAAACGGCACTGCGTTGAGCATCATTAAGTTCCCCTAAATACGACATGAATCAAACTTTAAACTTCGAATTTATTGAATTCTTTATGGGTCAGAGAATCTAAGTTCATATATTTAGTAACATCTTTTAAAACCAAGGAATGAAATCATTATCTAATTCCCTTTTTGTGGCTTTTGTACTTGCATTTTCTGCAATACAAGCTCAATCTATAAGCGAAAAAACCTATTCTAATATCAACGAAAAAGTAATTGAATGGCGAAGACATTTTCATGAAAATCCAGAGCTCGGAAATCGTGAATTCAAAACTGCTGCCTACATAGAAAGGCATCTACGTAAAATAGGACTAGAGGTTCAAACTGGAGTTGGAATTACAGGTGTTGTTGGAATTTTAAAAGGTGATAAGCCAGGAAAAGTTTTAGGCTTAAGAGCCGATATCGATGCACTGCCAGTTACCGAAAGAAATGACCTTTCATTCAAGTCAAAGGTTGTAACTGAATTTCTAGGTGAAACCACTGGTGTTATGCATGCCTGTGGCCATGACACGCATACTGCAATCTTAATGGGTGTAGCAGAAATACTTGCTAAGAACAAAGATCAAGTTGCTGGAACAATAAAGTTTATTTTTCAACCTGCTGAAGAAGGACCACCACCAGGAGAAAAAGGAGGAGCGTTATTAATGGTTGAAGAAGGTGTTCTAAAAAACCCTGATGTAGATGCTATTTTCGGACTACACATCAATTCAGCCACACCAGTTGGTCAAGTTCGTTACAAAACCGGAGGTATTATGGCCTCTGCTCAACGGTTTGTAATTACCGTTAATGGAAAACAAACTCATGGCTCTCAACCTTGGTCAGGGGTTGACCCAGTTTATATCTCCTCGAAAATTATCGACGGAATTCAATCTATTATTAGTCGTGAATCAAACCTACTTAATGAAGCCGCTGTAATATCTGTAGGTAAAATTAAAAGTGGAGTGCGATTTAATATTATTCCTGAATCAGCAGAACTTATTGGAACCATACGCACGTTAGATTACGATATGAGAGATCATATTGAAAAGAGGATGTACAAAATGATTCCTACCATCGCCGAAGCCTACGGAGGAACTGCAGAGGTTTCAATTTCAGAATCAACTGACATTACTTTCAATGATCCTGATCTTGTAGCACAGATGTTACCATCCATGGAGAAGGCACTAGGTAAAGAAAATGTATTACTTACCAAAGCAACCACTGGAGCCGAAGATTTTTCATACTTCTCTCGAGAGGTCCCTGGATTTTATTTCTTTTTAGGAGGTATGACTCCGGGCAATGAAACTCCATTCCCACACCATACCCCTGATTTTTTTATTGATGAGGACGGATTAATTCACGGAGTGAAAGTGCTTACTCAAATGAGTATGGATTACTTAAACCAATAATATGCGATTAACCCTAGTTTTTTTCTTACTTCTATCGGCAACCAGCAGCATGGTCGTGGCACAAAAAAAAGCCGATCTGATAGAAGACTTGAAGGCCCTTAATGAGTTAGTAGGAAGAAAGGAAGATGAGATTAGCCGATTAAAAAAATCACTAGTAGCAGAAGAAACCTTGAAACAAACGTACCTCTTTGAGATTGAAAATCTTAAGACCACTAATTCTGCTTTGATGAAACGATTGAGCAATTTCACAAGTCAATCGGTAAGTAACATCATCAGCATAGGGGATCAAATCGAGAGTATGCGCGTTTTAGAGAAACAAGATCAAGCCTTAAGACAATGGATCATTGAAGAAGACTCAACACTCATCGAAACCGTGAAGCAATTAGCTCCCGTGGTTAACAAAACGAATGGGATGTTGATTAACAGAGGGCGTATAGAAGTCTCCTTTTCTGCTTTAGAATATGCACTTAAAGATTCTTTACACCTAGATCCTAAATTAATACGTATCGACTCAGCCCTTCGTACCATCACCGATTTAGAACTTGTGATTCGTGGTGCTTTTCAACCGGTTATCATTGACTCTGTGACTATTGAAAACGAGTTATTAGCGCCAAGGTTTTATGAAGTTTTCTCAAAGAAATTCGATCTAGAACAAAACCGAATAAAACTTACACCTACCGTAAATAACGATACCATTATTATAAGCCTTAGGCCTTCTTTACAAAATTCTTACGAACGAGTTCGTTCCATCTTGAAAAGGTAAATTCTCAAACCATTTACTATTTCATTTAGTTAATGAGTGACCATCCTTCTTTAAAAAATTCAGTAGCTCTACTCAGCGGTTTTGGCAAACATCGTGCAGAGCTACTTTCTAGTGAGTTTGGCATCGAATCTCTTTACGATTTACTCTTTCATTTTCCTATAAGGTATGTTGACAAGAGTCGATTTTATTCGATTTCCGAAATACAATCTGAGCACTCCTATGTACTTGTAAAAGGAGTATTATTTGACTTGAGAACCGTTGGAGAGGGTCGAGCAAAAAGACTTATAGGTGAACTTAAAGATGCTACTGGTAGTCTTGAACTAGTGTGGTTCAAGCCACCACAATTTCTATTAAAGACATTGAAAAACGGACAGGTTTACCAGGTTTTCGGAAAGACCTCTAGGTTTGGTAATAGCTTTTCAATTGCTCATCCTGAAATTTCAAAGTTGGCTAATCCAATCGATGTAAAAGGACTTGGCATTGAGCCTATTTACTCTTCGACTGATAAACTTCAAAAAGCAGGATTAAGTCAACGGATTGTAAAAGAAGGAATAAGGAAAATAGTCACCTCCATCGACTTTAGTTTAGCAGAGAATCTACCAAAATCTCTAATTCAAAAACTACAGCTTCCTCAAAAAACAGAAGCCATAAGAAACGTTCATTTTCCTCAAAATTTGAAACAGGTAGATCTTGCACTAAATCGATTCAAGTTTGAAGAGTTGTTCTTCTTACAAATGCGTCTTCTGTACAAAAATTTAGTGGGGCAAAAGAAAATTAAGGGACGTTTGTTTAACCATGTAGGTGATCTTTTTCTCAAATTCTATGAGCATCACCTCCCCTTTGATCTAACCAATGCACAAAAACGAGTAATCAAGGAGATTCGAAAGGATTTAGGCTCTGGGATACAAATGAATCGATTGTTACAAGGAGATGTTGGGTCTGGTAAAACTATGGTTGCGCTTTTATCGAGTCTTATTGCTATCGGCAATCAATCCCAGGCTGCCATAATTGCACCCACTGAGATCTTAGCTCAACAACACTATAACGACTTAGCAGCTCTCTTAAGCCCGATTTCGGTAAATGTGGCATTACTCACCGGCTCAACTCCTAAAAAAGAAAGGAAGGTGATTTTCGATGAATTATCATCAGGAAGCCTTAATCTGATTATCGGTACACATGCGCTTTTAGAAGATGCTGTGGTGTTTAAAGACTTGGGAATTGCTATTATCGACGAACAGCATCGCTTCGGGGTTGCTCAACGGTCGAAACTTTGGAAGAAGGCAGAAGTACCTCCACATATTTTGGTGATGACTGCAACTCCCATTCCGAGAACCTTGGCAATGAGTCATTATGGAGACCTAGATATTTCTGTGATCGACGAATTACCTCCAGGAAGAAAACCTATTCTTACTCAGCATCGTACAGATTCGGCTAGATTAAAAGTATTTCAATTCATGAAATCTGAAATCGCCAAAGGAAGACAGGTCTATGTCGTGTATCCACTTATTCAAGAATCAGAAAAGCTAGATTACAAAGACTTAATGGATGGGTATGAAAGTATTCAAAGAGAGTTTTCACCCCCACACTACCAGATTTCCATTGTTCACGGAGGAATGAACGCAGAAGCAAAGGCATTCGAAATGGCCCGCTTCGAAAAAGGGGAAACTCAAATTATGGTTGCCACAACGGTTATAGAAGTGGGTGTAAATGTACCCAATGCCTCAGTAATGGTCATTGAAAGTGCGGAACGTTTTGGCCTTTCTCAGCTACATCAACTTCGAGGAAGAGTCGGAAGAGGAGCTGAAAAGTCCTATTGTATATTGATGAGTGGTTCGAAAATATCCAATGATGCCAGAACTCGATTAGAAGCCATGGTAAGAACACAAAATGGATTTGAACTATCAGAAATCGATCTTCAATTAAGGGGCCCGGGAGATTTAATGGGAACGCAACAGAGCGGTACACTTCAATTAAAAGTAAGTGATATCGTTAAGGATGCCGATATACTTTACCGAGCTAGAGAAGTGGCGGAATGGATTTTAAAACAAGATCCAGAGTTAGCACTTCCTGAACATCAAGGGATACGAGCTACACTCAATAGACTCCTTAGGGGTAATCTTCTTTGGAGTTATATCAGTTAGTTAATCCTCTAAGGCTTATAGCTTCACTTAAATGCGCAGTGCTTACCCATTCGCATTCCTCAAAATCTGCAATCGTTCTGGCAATTCGGTAACTTCTTTCAACGGCCCGTATAGAATAGCTTTTCTGACGAAGTAGTTTTTGTAATATCACCTTTGCTTTTGGTTCGATTTTAAAGCTATCTAGGTGAATTAAATTACTATCCGAAGTCGCAGGGTGAGCTACTAATCGATCCTTTCGAAATAGATTCGCCCGATTGATTCGATTCAACACCTCCTTGTAACTCGTCTTCTGTTCCTCAGCCTTAAAGTCAGGTTTAAATAAAGTGATCTGAAAATCAACTCGATCTAAAAAAGAAGGGGTTAACAACTTGGAATCTAGAAACGAACTATTGGTAGTCCCGATGAATGTAAAATCTGCCAAATAGCTTTTGTGATATTTCAAGGTATTCAAAGTGACCGACTTCTGCTCCATAGCTATTTTAACAAGTTCAAGAATTGATTTTCGGTAACTATCTATTTCATCCATATATAGGATTCCTTCATGCGCTAAAGAAATTTCACCGGGGTAAGGGTGTGCTCCCCCTCCCATTAATTGAGTGGGGGTTATATTCTGATGAATTTTTCGAATCGTAGCCTGTTTTTGAAAAGGTATATCTCTCCTACTAAGTAATTCGCATTGCTCATCTGTTAAGTTTCTAAAAGTATTTTTAGCAATCTCTAAGAAGGATTCACATAGTGAAGTTTTACCAATTCCAGGGTTTCCTGATAAAATAGTATGGTGATTACCAACTAGCGCAAGTTCTAAAGCTCGCTTAGCTTCGTCTTGACCAATGACATCAATTTCTCTCGCTAATTTGGGTTCTAAAGGTTTTCGACTCGAAGGTGAGTAATTACCTGTTTTAAGGTAATCGGTCAACTCTTTTACTGTACTCAATACCATTATCTCAATTCCTTTTAAAGCAAAGGGTCCTTTGAAATTTTTTGATGAAATGATCACTTTTTGAATTCCCTGTTGTTTCGCACGCAATAACCAACCATCAATATATGGTAGAGGTAAAATATTTCCTTGTAGATCTACCCTACCCAAAAATAGAATAGATGAGAGTTGATTTGAAATATCTAGATACTTTAAAGCATACAACGACATAAACAGGCTCAGTTCTATGAAGGAAAAATGCTTTGTTGAAATTGACGTTTCAGAACTTAAGGTGATGCGTTTGAGTGGTAGTCTAACGTTAAGATAATCTAAGACTCTAACTAGTTTGTCTATACTCGATCTACAATTCCCTTGAGGTAAATTATTGAACCGAAAGCCATAGCCTTTTGAAATTGCGAGAGAAAGTGAACTGATCTCGTAAGAATTACCTGCTAAAATAGGAATTGGTAGTTTTTGAGCCATAGTAAGCTCAAAGAAAGAAGTGTTTAACGCAATAACTATTCAGTAATCTCCAAAGCTTCAAAAACTTCCAAAGAAGTTTCCAAGAACCCTTTAAAATTGGCAACTGAAGTCATTTGAACCGGTGTGTTTAAGAGGTCATAGTTCGAACTGACGGGTACATAATAAGGCTGAGAAATCACCTTAAAATTAACTCCTTGAAAAAGCGAGTAGTATTGACCTATGGTTTTCACCTCTTTAGTTCCACCATTAGACAAAAGGTAAGTTCCTGACTTATCATCGTTTAACTTTTCACGATCGTCTACATACAGACTAATGATGACAAATTTCTTATCTAATAACTCATAAATTTCAGGGTCTGACCAAACATCTGATTCCATCTTTCGACAGTTAACACAAGAATATCCGGTAAAGTCGAGTAGTATAGGTTTACCTTTTGATTTAGCCTCGGTAATTCCTGATTCTAAATCGTGAAAACAATGAAGTCCTAATGGGCAACCTTCATCTACTTCAGATTGTAGATTATAGTAAGAAGGTGGAGCAAAGGCACTTAAAAAGCCAAGGTTTGAAACGGATGAAAACCCTGAAATAATAAGCACTAGTAGATAAATACTTATCATCGAGAATACTCCTCTAACAACTCCAATAGCTTTGTCTTGAATGGAACGTATAAGATAGTAAGCAAGCAAACCGAGCCATAGCAGCATCCACAAACCAAGCATATATTCAAGCTTGAATATTCCCCACTTACCTATTAAATCAGCATTGGATAAGAATTTAAACGCTAGAAAGGCCTCCACAACTCCAAGACCTACTTTTAATTCCTTCATCCATCCACCAGATTTAGGCAATTTTTTCAGGACTGATGGAAAATAAGCGGCAAGCGTAAAAGGTACTCCCAGTCCAAATCCAAAGCCGTTAAACACAAGAGTTAGGTTTACTCCAAGATCAGATCCGTTACCAGAAAGTAAGGTGCCCAACGCAGCTCCTAAAATTGGACCCGTACATGAAAAAGAGACAAGTACTAAGGTTAAAGCCATAAATAGAATAGCTAGTAGACCTTTAGAACGATTGGTCTGTTCATCTACCTTTTGCATCCAAGATTGCGGTAGTTGAATTTCTTTACCCGAAATAAAGGAAAATGCGAAACCGATGAGTACAATAAACAGCGCTAAGTTTACCCAAAGATTCGAAGCTAATTCATTGAAAATTTGAGCGTCTTTCGACCAACCCAAAAGGAAAGGAAGTCCTATTAGGGTGTATATCAAAACAATCGATAAACCATAAAAGAAGGAGTGATTACGACTTTTAGCTGTACTGAAATAAGAAGTAGTCAGAGGAATTAAGGGAAAGACACAAGGGGTTAATAAGGCGATCAGACCTCCTATAAATCCGATCCACCAAGCAGAGAATCTATTGTTCTTTGTTTGAACTAACGTAGCAGATAATCGATCTATGTTTTTTAAAGGAACCTTAAGCTCATCTACCGATCTATTCACCTCATTCCTATCGGCTTGAGAGTAGGTTACATCGCCAAGTTCAAATCGAAAAGTCTCTGTAGCAGCTATACATACCGTTTGACATACTTGATAATACAAAGTGATATTTACGACTGCACCAGGATCTAAAAGCTTAATATCTTGATAGAATGAAGCTTTTTGCTTGAATATTAATTCCGTAACCGCAAAAACTTCATTATAACTAGGAATAGCCTCAGACTCCACAACCTCTCCTATTCGTTCAAAGTTTTTAGAATTTTCGAACTCAAAAAAAGCTGGCTGACTTCCTCCTTCTGGTGAATCTTGAGAAAAAATATACCATCCTTCCTTGATATTTGCTTCAAAGAATAATCTGTAATTACCTTCAGATGTGCGTTCTACTTGAGTATCCCAAATAACTACGTCATCAGTACTAACAGCACCGAGTCCAATCCCTTGAATAAGGGCCAAGAAATAAAAAACAATTCTTAATAGCATTTGATAAGCCAATTTAAGGGATCCTTATCTAACGGTAGGTAATCTGGGTGCACATAATGACCAACAACGGACACGGTTTTCTCACCATCCTTGATGACTACCATTCTTTTTTTATCTACTGGATTAATCTTAAGATCCCGCAGAAACTTAGAAACTTTCTTTTTACCGCCTTTTTCCAACTGAATAGAATCCTCTGAATTCCATAGTCTCAATTGCAATGAATGCTTAACAACCGAGCCATTGATTAAAATTTCATTAGGTTCTAATTCTGTTTCTTTTCGATTTGAATTCTTGACAATCTCAAACCGTTTGTATGGAGTAAGAAGATTCAAATTAGCAAAGATTAAATCTCCTTCAAATTTGAATAAGGTATAATCCCCTAAGGTGATATACTTACCATTCTCGGCATGGTAAAGGTTGACAAGTGCTGTTGTATCAACAACTCCGTAAGGTGAGAATAATAGTTCTAGATAAGTCTTATTTGGTTCAAGTCTACTCAGTTTTAGAATATCTAGGTGCCAGATTTTATTTTCTTTTTGCTTTGCAATATCGTTCCACAAAAGGTCACGGTAATGTTCTAATAATATAGCTGAAGAATTTAGCGAACCAATAGAATACTTTAAGCGCTTACGAACATCTGGGAGATTTGATTCTACTGCGGGAATCACCTGATTTCTGAGAATATTGCGTAAATAATCATTGGTCTGATTAGAAACATCCTCTCTCCATTTTAATCCATTTTCTCTAGCGTATAGCAGTAAATCCTTTTTGCGAAAACTAATGAGCGGCCGTATTACTAAGCCTTGATTAGATAGGCTCTTAAACTGCATTAAATGCATTCCTCTGAACCAATGAATAAGACCTGTTTCAATGGCATCGTCTAAATGATGTGCGGTTGCAACATGAGTTAATTGATTTTCGCCAAGAAGAGATTGAAACCACTCGTATCGAATCGAACGAGCCTTCTCCTGTATACCCGAACTTTTACCTATAGGAGCTTCTAAGTAATGAAAAGGAACGTTGTACTGTTCTGCGCAATCTCGCGCAAAGACAGCGTCTAATTCACTGTCGTCTCCTCTTAATTGGTAATTGACATGGGCAATTTGAAATTCAATCTTAGCCGAGTAAAGTAAATTAGCCAAGACCCGACTATCGAGTCCTGAACTAAAGGCAAGTAAAATTTTGGCTTGCTCAAGCCCAGCATTTTGTTCGAGAAATTGAGCAAGTAACTTCAAATATTAAGTATGTAAGGCTCTATTTTCGGTAGCAGCAAGAGCTGCTTCTTTAATAGCTTCTGAATAAGTCGGATGCGCATGTGACATTCTTGCAATATCCTCAGCAGAAGCTCTAAACTCCATGGCGGTTACTGCCTCTGAAATCAAATCGGCACATCTAGCACCAATCATGTGTACCCCTAACACTTCGTCTGTGGTTGCATCTGCTAGTATTTTAACGAACCCATCAATATCTCCACTTGCTCTTGAACGTCCCAGTGCTCGCATCGGGAAACTACCTGCTTTATAGGCTACACCCTCCGCTTTTAACTGATCTTCGGTACGACCTACGGCTGCTACTTCTGGCCAAGTATATACGACACCTGGAATTAAGTTGTAGTTAATATGTGGTTTTTGTCCAGCAATTACTTCTGCAGCAAAAACGCCCTCCTCTTCTGCTTTGTGAGCTAACATAGCTCCGGCAACAACATCTCCAATAGCGTAAATATGAGACTCTTTTGTTTGTAATTGTTCGTTCGTGACTATTCTACCTCTTTGATCTTTTTCTATCTGAGTATTTTCTAGTCCTAACCCTTCAGTATTTGGAACACGGCCGACAGACACTAGTGCGTAATCACCTTCAAAAACAACTTCTTGATCTTTCTTATCTGCCGCCTTAACGATCACTTGATTTCCTTCTCTCGTGACGCTTGACACTTTGTGTGATACGTAGAATTTAACTCCTTGCTTTTTCATAACCTTGGTTAGTTCCTTAGAAAGAGCGGCATCCATAGTAGGTATGATACGATCTGCGTATTCAATAACACTAACTTCAGCTCCTAATCTACGATACACTTGACCGAGTTCGAGACCAATGACTCCCCCGCCAATGACTAGAAGATGTTTAGGAACCTCTGAAAGTGATAAAGCTTCGGTTGAGGTAATAACACGATCCTTATCAAGATCAATGAAAGGCAAATTACCGGGCTTAGAACCTGTCGCGATAATAAACTTAGAGGCAGTAACTTCAATGGTTCCTTCATCTCCAGAAACCTGAAGTGTTTTTGAATCTTTAAAACTCCCCAAACCTCTGATTACTTCGATTTGGTTTTTATCCATCAGATACTCAATTCCTTTAACGGTTTGATCAACCACCGATTGTTTCCTCTCAATCATCTTTGGGAAATCAAAGCTAACCCCACCTGAAATTTTTATACCGTGATTTTCAAAATCGTGAACAGCCTCTTCGTATCTATGTGAAGAATCTAGTAGTGCTTTGGAAGGGATACATCCGACATTTAAGCAAGTACCACCTAAGGTATTATCCTTCTCAATAATAGCAGTTTTTAAACCTAATTGCGCTGCACGAATTGCAGAAACATACCCTCCAGGACCTGAACCAATAACTACTAAATCAAACGTTTTCATTCTATTTTATTCAAAATTTTAACCCTGCAAAATTACCTAAAATTGGATAGATTTTGGACATTACTTAGTTAATGTTGTAATATCGTAAGAACTTATAAATTCTCTGAATGAAGTCTATCCAGCCTATCAGCCTAACCTTAGCCTTAACTCCTCTCGTATTGTTGGTTATCTTATTGGGAATCAATGTATTTTACTTTGGAGACGCAAGCTTAGACGGCTCAAATCAATTTATATTACTCATTGGGGGTTTTCTAGCAGCGCTTGTCGGGTTTTACCAGAAGGTATCCTACGAGGATATGATGGACGCGGTCTCTAGTAATTTGAAATCGACTTCAGGATCTTTACTCATCCTTCTTATGGTGGGAGCCCTTTCAGGTTCTTGGTTAATCAGCGGAATCATCCCAAGTATGATTTTTTATGGAATTAAAATTCTTAATCCGACGGTCTTTTTAGCAGCTAGTGTGGTTATCTGTGCCCTAATATCTGTGGCTACAGGTAGTTCTTGGACTACTTCTGCAACGGTAGGGATCGCACTGATCGGTGTGGGGAATGCAATGGGTGTTCCTGTAGGTATGACTGCTGGGGCGATCATTTCAGGCGCTTATTTTGGGGATAAAATGTCCCCTTTAAGCGATACCACCAATTTAGCACCTGTCATGGCTGGCGGAGAACTTTTCAGTCATATCCGTTATATGACCTATACAACGGTACCATCGATAGTGATTACGCTGATCGTTTTTATTGTATTAAGCTTAGGACTCGAGGTCAATGGTGCAGTTGAAACAGAATCGCTTAATGCGGCTATTCAAGAACGTTTCTTTATCAGTCCGATACTTTTTATA
Organism: Flavobacteriaceae bacterium; assembly: GCA_036782715.1. Lineage (GTDB taxonomy): Bacteria > Bacteroidota > Bacteroidia > Flavobacteriales > Flavobacteriaceae > UBA3478. The sequence continues at coordinate 13,615 of DAIPYN010000009.1, read as the reverse complement.
GTTCCTGTTTTAGTAGTCTTTATGATTGTTAAAAAGACTCCACCCCTTATCGCTCTTTTAGCTGGCACCCTATTGGGAGGGGTTGTTGCTCTAATTTTTCAACCTAGCCTCGTAGCTTCAATTACAGGGGCTGATTCACTCAACTTAGAAAATGGCTATAAAGGAATGTTAACTGCCTTTACCACTGACGTTTCAATAAGTACGAGCAACGAAGCCCTGAATGATTTATTCAATTCTGGAGGAATGGCTGGAATGCTAGGAACCATTTGGCTCATTGTTTGTGCAATGGTATTTGGAGGCGTTATGGAAGCTATAGGTGCACTAAATCGAATCACCCAATCGTTACTATCATTAGCACAATCTACTTTTGGATTATTTGCCTCAACTGTCGCAAGTTGTCTAGCGATCAATCTAACCGCATCTGATCAATACTTAGCGATCGTTGTTCCTGGAAAAATGTTTTCAAAGGCCTATAAAGATCGTGGTTTGGCTCCTGAAAATTTAAGTAGAACGCTCGAAGATTCAGGTACTGTAACTTCAGCACTAATTCCATGGAATACTTGTGGTGCCTACCACAGTTCAGTTCTTGGCGTTCCCGTGTTCGAATACTTTATCTTTGCAGTGTTTAATTATGTGAGCCCATTTGTAACACTAACTTTTGCCGCTCTGAACATCAAGATTAAACAGTTAAGAGCATAATATGGGGAGTAAAACTGTCGACAAGAACAAAGTGAAGTACCGTATTTTTTTCGGGGCATTTCTTTTTTTCTTTGGGATTCTTGCTGCTATTGCCTGTCTTAGCTTCTTTTCTAATTGGCAAAGTGATGTAAGCATAATCGGGTCGTATAGTGATCTAACTGATACTCCAAAAACTCTATTTAATCGTTTAGGTATAGCTATTGGCTATTTACTTGTTTACAAAACCTTCGGTATATCCGCCACTATTTTACCACTATCGATTGCTGTTATAGGTTTTTATTTGTTTTTTAATTTAACACTGCGCCCATTATTAAAGTATTTAAGTCGTGCTTGGTATTGGATGATTTGGACTTCGATCGCCTTCAATTTTATAGCGAACGATGAGAATTTACTAACGGGTATTTCTGGGTTTGAAACCTTTGAATGGCTTCGTTTTCACATCGGAGAGATTGGTATTTTCTTTGTGTTACTCTTCGGATTAGTGACCAGTCTTGTATTACAGTTAAACTTCTATCCTAGCTTACCAAAAGGCATTCGACTTCCTAGTTTCAAACTTCCAAAGCGAGAAAAATCAAAACCAAAGAAAAAATCATCGCCAGAAAAGGTACAACCTGTTGAAAAGGAAGAGTCTACCCTTGCCCCACCTATTTTTCAAGAGAACACGGCTCCCTTTTCTCTTGAAGACCCGTTGGAAGCAACTATCGAAACGAAGGTCAAACAAGAAGAAGTAGTTAAAGAGGAAGTTTTAGACACAATTCCAAAAGAGAAGAATTTAGAGGCTGAAGAGGTAGCCTTTGAAGTAGCTGAAACTCCTAAAAGTTTCGATGATGAGATTGCAGATAAAGCAAAGAAGTTAGTCGATGACTTTGGCGAGTTTGATCCAACGCTTGAGCTTTCTCAATATAAAGCACCCCATCTAGATTTATTAGAAGATCACGGGTCAAGCAACCAACAGATTTCTGTAGATAAAGAGGAACTAGCGGCAAATAAAGATCGAATCGTAGAGACCCTTAGCAATTATAATATAGCTATTGAACGAATTACAGCGACCGTAGGCCCAACGGTTACCTTATATGAAATTGTCCCTCAAGCTGGTATTCGTATTTCAAAGATTAAAAATCTAGAGGACGATATTGCACTTTCTCTTTCTGCCTTAGGTATTCGAATCATCGCCCCAATCCCCGGGAAAGGAACGATAGGTATTGAGGTACCCAATAAAAATCCAAGCATTGTTAGTATGCGATCGGTTATTGGGTCTAAGAAATTTAGCTCGACCAACTTTGACTTGCCTATTGCATTTGGTAAGACCATTTCAAATGAAACCTTTGTTGTGGATTTAGCCAAAATGCCGCACATGCTAATGGCCGGTGCAACTGGTCAAGGGAAATCGGTCGGACTAAACGCCGTTATTACCTCACTCTTATACAAAAAGCATCCAGCAGAACTAAAATTTGTACTTGTTGACCCTAAAAAGGTAGAGCTAACCCTTTATAACAAGATAGAGCGACACTTTCTTGCAAAATTACCCGGAAGCGAGGAAGCTATTATTACCGATACAAAAAAAGTAATCAACACACTGAATTCACTTTGCATTGAAATGGATGATCGCTACGATCTACTTAAAAATGCGATGGTACGTAACATCAAAGAATACAATGCGAAGTTTGTAAAACGTAAATTAAACCCCAACGACGGCCATCGCTATCTACCCTACATCGTTTTAGTCATCGATGAGTTCGCAGACCTAATTATGACAGCCGGAAAAGAGGTAGAAACCCCTATCGCTAGACTCGCCCAACTCGCGAGAGCCATCGGAATTCATTTAATTATCGCGACACAGCGCCCTTCAGTCAATGTGATTACAGGAATCATTAAAGCGAACTTCCCCGCACGATTAGCGTTTCGCGTGACTTCAAAAATTGATTCGCGTACGATTTTAGACGGTTCAGGAGCAGATCAACTTATTGGTCGTGGAGATATGTTATACACTCAAGGAAGTGAAATGGTTCGACTCCAATGTGCCTTTGTCGATACCCCTGAGGTGGAAGAAATTACCTCTTACATTGGCAGTCAAAGAGCCTATGCAAGTGCTCACCTTCTTCCCGAGTACGATGATGATTCTTCAGAAGGTTCTTTAGTCAATGATATTTCTGAACGAGATGCCCTCTTCAAAGAAGCTGCTGAGATCGTTGTACAATCACAACAAGGTTCGACTTCACTCATTCAAAGAAAAATGAAGATTGGATACAATCGAGCAGGAAGAATCATAGACCAACTCGAAGCAGCGGGAATTGTTGGACCATTTGAAGGTTCAAAAGCCCGTCAAGTACTTTTCAAAGACACCTTAAGTCTTCAGCAATTTTTTGATAATGAAAATCAAAACACCTAAATGAAAACAGCCTTTCAGATTATTACTTTGGCGCTACTTCTCTTTAGTGGTGTCGTAAAAGCCCAAAATAGCGGTGAACAATACTTAGATCGCGTTTACAAGCGCGTTTCAGAAGCTCCTGCTGTTCAAATAAGTTTCTCTTATCGCCTTCAAAACAAAGAAGCTGGGGTTAATCAAACTACGGAAGGAGCACTTTATTTATCAGGCATTCAATACCACCTTACGCTTTTCGGAACCACTCAATTATTTGATGGAGAAAAAACCTACACCATTATTCCAGATAATGAAGAGGTAATGATTAGTACCTATAGCCCTGACAATGAAGGAGGGCTAGATCCTTCAAGTCTTTTTAGTTTTTACAAAGATGGATACCGAATTGAATTAAAGGAGCTAACCGCCGAAAATCTAGCTTTCATTCAATTGTTTCCTATTGACAGTTCCTCTGAGATTTCTGAAATTATTGCTCAAGTAGACTTAAATACCGACCAGCTCATTAGCTTATCGCAAATCGGTCTTAATGAAACGCAAACGATACTGGTGGTGGAATCTTACGAAGAACTAACCGCAAAGATACCCTCAAAAACTAGTTTTGACAGAGCCTATTACGAAGGCTTAGGCTTCTACTTCATCGAAGATTAAACCTTAACATGCGAATACTCGATAGTTATTTACTCAAGCGCTTTGCTTCTACCTTCTTTAGTGCCTTTGCTATCGTTCTTTTCATTTTTATTTTTCAAGCAATTTGGTTATTCATCGATGAATTAGCAGGTAAAGATTTAGACATCGCCATCATCGGTAAATTTCTCATCTATTATCTCCCTACCATCGTAGATGATGTAATGCCTCTTGCCGTATTGTTAACCTCTATATTAACCTATGGTTCTTTAGCCGAATATTATGAATTCGCTGCTATAAAAGCATCTGGGATATCGCTTTTCAGAGCCATGCGAAGTACTTTAATCTTCTCGATTCTATTAGCAGTAGCGACCTTCTTTGTAGCCAATAATATTATCCCTGCCTCAGAGCAGAAAATATTTAATTTAAGAAGAAATATTGCTCAAGTAAAACCATCTGCTGCTATTGTAGAAGGTATTTTTACCGATATTGAGAATACAGATATGACCATTAAGGTTGGTCAAAAGTATGGTGAAAATGATCGTTTATTAAAAGACGTGTTGATTCATCAAAAATCTGAAAATCAACAAAACACAGTAGTAATAAGCGCTACTTCAGGAGAATTTATCAGTAATGAGAATTCTAATCTGTTAGAGCTCGTGCTATATGACGGATATTACTACGAGGAAATCTTACCCGCAAAAGCAAAGGATCGTGAGAATCATCCCTTTGCGAGAGCTAATTTTGACACCTATGTCAAGTACATTGATTTATCGAGTCTAAATGAGGTTGACTTAGACAAAGAGTCATCGATAACGACGGACAAGATGAAGCCTATGAGTCAATTGTTAAGTGATATCGATTCACTACGTATCAATAACAATGAACAAATTGAGGCATTTACCGAAAATACGCTTACTCGAATTGGGGCTTTAGATGTAGGAGCTAATGAGTTTCTTCGATCAACCAAAGAAGAAAGCAAAGCTCTAGAATTACGCGTTCAAAAAGGGCCAAAACCCGCTGATCCTGATAGTATTTTCTTCGCTAAGCTAAGCACACCGAAGGATAGTCTTTTAAGACTTATACCTTCATGGCAGCGTTCACAAGCTTTAAAGTCAGCTAGAAATAATTTAGCTAGTCTAAAAATCACGGTGGCTCAAAAGGGGTCTGAAATGGGTAAGCGCTTTGAATTTTACAATAGGCACATCATACAGCTACATAAGAAGTTTGCTTTAGCCTTATCCTGTATTCTACTATTTTTTATCGGAGCTCCCATGGGTGCACTGATTAGAAAAGGAGGTTTAGGACTTCCTATGGTAATTGCCATCATTTTCTTCTTAAGCTATCATTTTTTGGGTGTTTTCGCAGAGAACTATGCAAAAAGAGGAAATATACACCCAATTATCGGCGCATGGTTTTCTACCTTTGTAATGTTACCCATTGCTTTTTATTTAAGTCGATTAGCCTTGTTGGATCGTGGACTTTTAGCTATCAACTTAACTATTTTTAAATCAATAACTCGCCTTATTAAAGGCCTAAAAAAATAATTGCTAAGCGTCATTATGCGTCAAGAGTTAGATTCCATTGAGTGTGCCATCGAAGCCGTTAAAAACGGAGAAATAATCATTGTCGTAGATGATGAAAATCGCGAGAATGAAGGCGATTTCTTGATGGCTGCTGAAAAGGTTACTCCAAAACATATCAACTTTATGGCAATGCACGGCCGAGGATTAATCTGCGCGCCTCTTACAGAAAAGCGTTGTACCGAACTAGGTCTTTCTCGAATGGTGAATGACAACACGGACCCCTTAAAAACCGCTTTTACCGTATCTGTGGATCTAAGAGGAAATGGAGTTACGACGGGTATTTCTGCCGAAGACAGAGCAAAAACCATACACGCATTAACCGAGCAGGAAACTAAACCACACGACTTAACACGTCCTGGACATATTTTCCCTTTAATTGCTAAGGAGGGTGGTGTACTAAGACGAACCGGTCATACAGAGGCTGCCGTAGATTTTGCTAAACTGGCAGGTCTAAAAGAAGCAGGTGTGATTGTCGAAATCATGAACGAGGACGGAACCATGGCCCGTTTCAACGATTTATTAACGGTTCGTTCTCGATTTAATTTAAAAATGGTTAGTATCGAAGCACTGGTCGCTTATCGTATGCAAAATGATCGTCTCATCGAAAAGGAATTTTCAGAAACGATTGAGACTCGTTTTGGTGCGTTTCAACTAAACGCCTATCGTCAAACCACCAATGATCAAATTCATCTGGCATTTACAAAAGGGGAATGGCAAAAGGGTGAAACCGTAACGGTTCGTATTCAACCCCAACGTTTAACCGATGGTTTAGTTGAGTTTCTCACTGCTTCAAAAGATAACGGACTAGAAAATGTTTTTAGTGCAGTTCAAAAGGAAGACAAAGCGGCCATTATCTTCATCAACCATAGATTGAGTAATAGTGGGTTATTGAGCCGTTTTAAATCATTATCTAAGTATAAAGAAAACAGCCATTCTGCAATAAAAATGGATGAAAAAGATTTTGGTATAGGCGCTCAAATTCTAAACGACTTAAATCTGAATGCGATTCGTTTAATGACCAATTCAGACCTTCAAAATAGAGTGGGATTAGCAGGTTACGGAATTGAAATCGATGGAGTGATCGGGTATTAAAAAAACCAGAGCTTAATCGCCATTATAATTACCATAACCATCATTCCGGCCTTTACAAAACCCTCTCCTTTTTTTACAGACAGACGAGCCGAAATCCACCCTCCAACCATATTACCAAAGGCAAGTAGAAGTCCTATTTTCCAATCAATTAGGTCATTTACAAAAAACACAACAATCGCTCCAATGGTGTAAATACCTGCGACTAGTACTTTTGTTGCGTTCGTTCTGATTAGATCCATTTTATTAAAGTAGTTCAGCCAGATCATCATAATCAGTCCCATACCGGCATTAATAAACCCACCGTAAATCCCAAACACAAAGAAAGCGATGATTGATATCCATAAGCGCTTTCCGCTTAATTGTTCTGCAATATCGGTAACATCCATTTTAGGTTTAAATATCATTAGTAAAACGATAATGATCATGATAACAGCAAGTACCCTGTTAAACATGCCCTTGTCAAAATCCACTGCAATCATAGCTCCTATTACTGAGCCAATAGTTGCAGATAAACCTAGATAAATGCTAAAAGGAAAGGTGTTGATTTTCTTACTCTGGTACCCCGCACTGGCTGAAAAAGCAGATATTGCTATTCCTAGACGATTGGTTCCATTGGCAATCGTTGGGTCTAATCCGATTAGAATCATTGCCGGCAGGGTTAATACCGAAGCTCCTCCAGCAATGGTATTGATGAAGCCTGCAATAAATCCAACAACTACCATTAATATCCAGATGAGCTGTTCTTCCATAGCAGCAAAGATACCGCCATGCGCGATATTTTAACAATCCTATTTCATCCCATGAATATTTAATTTCTATCTTGAATCGAAATTTGACCTTAACCAACATGAAACTAGTTTATGCCTTTTTTGGCTTATTGTTATTAGCCAGCTGTGGCTCTAAAACTGAAAAGAAAATGGAAAGTACAGAGAGTGGTGTAGGCGGTCTTGCCCTGTATACTGTGCGCGATGAGATGAGCAAGGATCCAAAAGGTACTCTAAAAGCAGTAGCTGATGCAGGGTATCAATATATTGAAGCCGCAGGATATGACAATGGCACCTATTACGGGATGTCTCCTACAGAATTCAAAAATTATTTGAACGAATTAGGCTTAGAACCTAAAAGCTCACACCAAGGATCAATCAGTTACGAGAATGCAGATCAACAAATTGCAGATGCCATTGAGGCTGGCTTCAAATACATCGTTGTTCCAGTACCGCCAATGGGAATGTTTACTTATAATTTTGAGACTCGTACCATGGGAATGAATGGTACCACTGAGACGCTAATTGAATTTTTATCGGTGGTAGGAGAAAAAGCGAGCAATGCCGGTATCCAATTACTTTATCACAATCACGACTTTGAATTTAAAGTAGATGAAGATGGAGTTACTATGGTTGATCGTATTTTATCTGAAACTAACCCTGAACACGTAAACTTTCAAATCGATTTATTCTGGGCAACAGTTGCGGGGGCTGATCCTATTGAATATTTTGGAAAATACCCTGGACGTTTCAAAGCTTTTCACGTAAAAGATAGAGACGCAGATGGAAATATGGCACCTGTTGGAAAAGGCGAGATTGATTTTAAAGCGATCTTTAAGCATGCAGGTCATGCAGGTATGGAATACTACCTAGCAGAACAAGACAATACAGGAGATCAATCTCCTTTAGATGCCATTGTTGACTCTCAAAAGGGACTTCAAGCCATAGTTAACTAAATCAAGTTGTAAAACCTTATTTAAGGCTAGGGATGAAAATTCTTAGCCTTTTTTATTTGATCTTGTAGGAAAGTGTAAATAAAGTATTTAAGTCAAATGACTTCAGATCTGTGTTGGGTAGATTATCAAATCGAGTTGCGATATCTAATCCTACAGACATTCTATCTGACACAGGTACCTTAGAATTTAAATTTGCTAATACCCTAAAGTCGCTCATTGACTGAAGGCTTGGTTGATAGTAGAGTACTAGTGCACTCTTAAGTTGTCTATCTGCAAGCTGTAGTGATCCCATTACATTACCACGAAAAATAGTTGTCGAAGGGTCAATCGAAAATTCTTCTCGCTCGTAAAAAACACCAATGGATAAGAAATCTTTGGTATCCTTAGCATCTAAAGTAGCATTAGCTCCTATTAGATACCTAGCCTGAAGATCTAAAACATTATTCGATTGAAACTGAAAATAAGTGTTTAACGTTGCTCTTTTCGAAATCGTCTTATTGTATCTCAAATGACCATAGGTTGATGAACGAATGGATGTTCCTTCTGAGCTAACTGTGTTGAATCCGCCAATAAACCAAATTGCAGAAGAATCGCCTAAACTATGCCCTGCCACGATATCTGTAGCTCCCACAAATAAATTCTGGTTGCCTTCAAAGTAATTCAAGCTAAGTTTCGATTCTAGATACCATATACTATCGAGTTTATGAGCAAAAGCTGAAGTATCAAGTATGTTCTGTGCAAATCCCCACGATATGCTTAACAAAAATAAAAGGGTGAATACTTTTTTCATCTGAAAGTTTAATGCTGCAAAAATAAAAAGGGGTAGTTTAATACCACCCCTTTTTGATTACCTAATAAAAGAAAGACTATAGTTGCTTTTTAGCAAGGTAGAAATCAACCTTCTCACAGCTCGTATCAGCAATCCTAGCATCCATCTCTTCTAAAGTCTTTGGTGGAGGAACAATCACCTTATCCCCTGGTTCCCAGTTTAAAGGAATTGCAACCTTATTCTTATCACTAAATTGAAGTGCCTTAAGAGCTCGAATAATTTCATTCATGTTACGTCCAACATTAAGTGGGTAATACATGATTAAACGTATTTTATTTTCAGGATCAATAAAGAACACAGCTCTAACGGCTGCAGTTTCACTTTCACTAGGCTGAAGCATACCATATAACTTAGATACCTTCATATCTAAATCCGCGATTATTGGAAACTGAAAATAAACTCCAGTTTTTTCTCTAACGTTATTCACCCAAGCAAGGTGTGAGTGAATCGAATCAATAGATAGACCAATTAGTGCAGTATTAAGGTCAGCAAACAGCTCTTGATTCTGAGCAAAACCACTCATCTCGGTAGTACATACTGGTGTAAAGTCAGCTGGATGCGAAAATAAAATCTTCCACTTACCAGGTGCGTAATCAGAGAATTTCATTTTACCCGTGGTAGTCACGGCTTCGAAATCTGGTGCCTTATCACCAATAAGGGGCATTTTGAAAACTTCTTGTTCTTCCATTATCGTTGGGTTTTGAATTAATTTATAGTTCAAATTTATCTGCTGAAACCTGTTCTGAACCCAAAAGCAAATCGTTAGTTTTAATCAATATATAAGATATTCTTATGTGTAACCTAGGTTACATAACAATACGTTATAATGTTGATTATAATTAATGTCTAAACGACGAAAGGTTGAGCCCTATTCAATTCCTACAAAACAAAAACTTGGTAAAACATCGAGGTTTCCTCTTGGGCAGAAAAAAGAGGGATTAACTATATTGATCCCTTATGGGAGTTGCCTCAAAGCAAAGCCAATCGCTTCGCTCGAATGCGCTTTATCCTTGTTCCCCATTTCGAACCCGTTCGGATGGGTCCCAATGAAAAAGCCCAACACTAGGTGTTGGGCTTTGCTTTGGCGGAGAGAGAGGGATTCGAACCCCCGGAGGTGTGACCCTCAACGGTTTTCAAGACCGCCGCATTCGACCACTCTGCCATCTCTCCTAATGGGTGGCAAATATAATATGATTTTCTCTTAAAAGAAAAGGCCGCGAATAAAATTCGCAGCCTTTTTATCAATTTTTGAAATCAATGAATTACTTCACTTCTTCGAAATCAACATCTTCTACTGAATCCGCATTTGAATCTCCTGAAGAAGCATTCCCATTAGAATCTGGTTCTGCTTGAGCTCCACCCGATTCTGCTTGTGCTTTATACATCTCCTCAGAGGCATTTTTCCATGCCTCGTTGATCTTGTCCAGAGCAGGTTTTATTGCTTCTAACTCCTTAGTTTCAAAAGCTTTCTTCAGTTCATCTAAAGCATCTTGAATTGGTTTTTTCTTATCCTCAGATAATTTATCACCAAATTCAGATAATTGTTTCTCTGTTTGAAAGATCATTTGATCTGCCTCATTCAAAGTTTCAGCTGATTCCTTTGCCTTCTTATCCGCGTCGGCATTTGCCTCCGCTTCGGCTTTCATTCGATCGATTTCTTCTTGTGTTAATCCAGAAGAAGCTTCGATACGAATATCCTGTGACTTACCGGTTGCCTTGTCCGTAGCCGATACTTTAATAATACCATTGGCATCAATATCAAAAGTTACTTCGATTTGAGGCGTACCGCGAGGTGCAGGTGGAATACCGTCTAAATGGAAACGTCCGATGGTTTTATTATCCGTTGCCATTGGACGCTCTCCTTGAATCACATGAATCTCTACAGAGGGTTGGTTATCTGCCGCTGTCGAAAAAACTTGTGATTTTTTGGTTGGAATTGTAGTGTTTGATTCTATTAGTCGAGTGGCAACACCTCCCATAGTTTCAATACCTAAAGAAAGTGGCGTCACATCTAACAGAAGTACGTCCTTAACATCTCCTGTTAAAACTCCTCCTTGGATCGCAGCACCAACAGCTACTACTTCATCTGGGTTTACTCCTTTTGATGGTGCCTTACCAAAGAATTTTTCAACCGCTTCTTGCACTGCAGGAATACGTGTTGATCCACCCACTAAGATAATCTCATCAATATCACTCTTCGATAGACCAGCAGATTTAAGCGCTGATTCACAAGGCTTGATGGTACGAGCTACTAGGTCAGCAATCAACTGCTCAAACTTAGAGCGACTAAGCGAACGCACCAAGTGTTTTGGACCTGAAGCTGTAGCTGTCACGTAAGGCAGATTAATTTCAGTAGATGCTGAAGATGACAATTCAATTTTCGCCTTCTCAGCAGCCTCTCTTAAACGCTGAAGAGCCATAGCATCATTACGAAGATCAATCCCTTCCTCAGCTTCAAACTCAGCAGCTAACCAGTCAATAATCGTTTGATCAACGTCGTCTCCTCCTAGGTGAGTATCACCATCGGTTGCAAGAACTTCGAATACTCCGTCACCTAACTCTAGAATAGAAACATCATGCGTTCCTCCCCCAAAGTCAAAAACAACGATTTTTTGATCACTGTCTTTTTTATCTAATCCGTAGGCTAAAGAAGCAGCCGTTGGTTCGTTGATAATTCGTTCAACCGTTAATCCAGCAATTTCACCAGCTTCTTTAGTTGCCTGACGCTGAGCATCATTAAAGTAAGCAGGAACAGTAATTACTGCTCTTGAAACCGTTTGTCCTAAATAATCCTCGGCAGTTTTCTTCATTTTTTGAAGGATCATTGCCGATAATTCTTGTGGGGTATATAAGCGCTCTTCGATCTCAACACGAGGAGTATCGTTGTCCCCTTTAATTACTTTATAAGGCACACGCCCTGTCTCTTTCGATGATTCAGAGAATTTATTACCCATAAAACGCTTAATAGAATAAATCGTTTTGTGAGGATTGGTAACTGCTTGTCTTTTTGCAGGATCTCCTACTTTGATTTCGCCTCCTTCTACAAAAGCAATCATCGATGGAGTTGTTCTTTTACCTTCTGCATTTGGAATAACCACTGGGTCATTCCCTTCCATTACAGAAACGCAAGAATTCGTGGTTCCGAGGTCAATACCTATAATTTTACTCATAACTGAAATAGTTTCGTTTTGTATTCCATAAGTCAAGATTTATGCCATCCATAAAAGACTGACAAGCTGTCAGAAAATGATTTAACTTTAAACATAAATTGACCGATATGAGTGCGATTAGCTCGTTTGAAATGTTAAGTATTGGCATAGGCCCATCTAGCTCTCACACCCTTGGCCCCTGGAGAGCCTGTCAACTCTTTAGAAAAGAACTAGAGCGTAAGAGCATTGCAATTACAGACATTATTTCTATCGAAATACATCTTTTTGGTTCTTTATCGCTTACCGGTAAAGGACACGCCACCGACAAGGCACTGATATTGGGACTAAGTGGTGCAGATTACGAAAAGGACGGCACCCTAAAACTTCATGAAATTTTAGGAAGGGTTACCGAAGAAAAACAACTTCATTTATTCGGTAAAACAAAACTATCTTTTAATCCAGAGAAGCAGATTATTTTTCATCGTAAAGCCCTTGAAGAACACGCTAATGGTATGATAATAGAAGCTCTGCTAACCAATAACGAAGGTATTGATGCCACTTATTTTTCAGTGGGTGGAGGCTTTGTGGTAAGCAAGCAGGTCTTTGAAGATGAAAAAGAACCTGATTATCGTTACAGATATCCTTCAAACAGAGGTGAAGATTTATTAGAACATTGCTCGAAAAATCAAAAAAAAATTAGCGATCTCGTTTTAGAGAACGAATTCGAGAGATACGGTGAATCTTACACTAAAAAACGATTCAGTGAGATCTGGCAGGTTATGCTCGAGGCGATGTATGAAGGTTGCCACACTACAGGCGAACTCCCTGGAGGGTTAAAGGTTACAAGGCGAGCTGCTAAAATGAACAAGGAACTTATTGAAAATTACAACTATTCAACCCCTGAAGAGTGGATAGAAGCGATTAAAAATTCAAGGGTTCGATTTAGACAAATTCTACAATGGGTAAGCTGTTTTGCCATTGCTGTGAATGAGGTAAATGCAGCGATGGGACGAGTAGTTACTGCTCCAACCAATGGAAGCGCTGGAGTAATTCCCGCTGTACTTATGTATTACCTGGTTATTGAGAATCACCAAGGTGGAGCAGCTGAAATAGAACGGTTTCTAGCTGTCGCTGCAGAAATTGGAACCCTGTTTAAAAAGAATGCAACTCTTTCAGCCGCTATGGGTGGTTGTCAAGCAGAAATTGGCGTTTCCTCTGCAATGGCAGCAGCGGCACTTACTGAACTTTTAGGAGGCACACCTGATCAAGCAATTAGCGCTGCAGAAATAGCTATGGAACACCACTTAGGTCTAACCTGTGATCCGATCGCAGGGTTAGTTCAAATTCCTTGTATAGAGAGAAATTCAATGGGTGCTGTTAAAGCAATTAATGCCGCTCAATTAGCATTGGGAAGAAAATCAGGAGATTCTAAAATTAGTCTAGACCAAATCATAGATACCATGTGGGATACCGCAAAAGATATGTCTACCAAGTACAAAGAGACCTCCGAAGGCGGATTAGCCGTACAAGTTAATT
>DAIPYN010000008.1:19553-52342 GCA_036782715.1 Flavobacteriaceae bacterium | reverse complement strand
CTGTCAACAGGGGGAGCAACTTATAATGATAAAACCGTTATAGTGTAGCGGTTTTTTTTATTTTTACTAAAAACCTAAACAATGAAAAGTCTCCTTATTTTACTGATTACGTTTTTATCTCTCAGCATTCAAGCACAAACCTCTGAGTACGAAGTATCCTCATACCTTGAGGAAGGATTTAAAGCTCCAAACACTAATTATTTAGGTGAAGCATGGTTGAATCCATTAATTCGATCTGATGAATCTTTAACCTATAACCTTACCAAGGCTACTTTTAAGGCTAATTCAACATTAAATTGGCATAAGCATACAGATAAACAGGTATTAATTATCGTATCAGGTAAAGGCTATTATCAAGAAAAAGGCAAGCGACCTATTGTAATTAAAGAAGGTGACGTATTAACGTGTACTGCCAATACAGAGCATTGGCATACATCGTCAAAAGAACAAGATGTAACTTATTTGGCAATTTACAAGGGTGAAACAGAATGGACTGATATCTTAACTCAAGAAGCCTATGATGAAGTAGCAGATCTTTTGGAATCTAATTAATATACTATCCTTATTGATTAAATTCTAATTAGTTAATTCACTAAAAGATTTAATTCTGCTGCATCTTTGAATAATAGGGGGAGCCATCTTAGACAAGCCACCGATTTACGGTGGCTTTTTGTTTGATAAGGTATCTTCTTGCTAGTTACAGTGGACGCATCCACTGAACTACTCTGTTCACTTTTTTATTTTCTACATGAATTCTCTCAAAATAATGCGCCGAGGTTGAACTTCCATCTTTATGTGTAATTATTTCTGTAAAATTAATTTCTACTACTGTATAATTTTTTGAACCTTCAACAGCTAAAGGAGTAACATTAACCACTGTTCTTTCAATAGACTCGAAGGTTGATTGTCTCTCATTGATGAAATCAGTATTAGATGCATCCACATCGAATACGCCAGCTAAATCGCCTGGATGGAACTTAATAACATCCTCACTTAACGAAACCATTTTCTCAGGCTCAAGTTGCTCATAGGCATAAAAAAAGTCCATTGCAATTTTAAGATCACTGTCTTCACCAATCACAGCTTTTTTACTTGTACCATCAGAATTAAAAATTCCATCACTCAAGTGCCAAATGCCACCAGACTTTGGTGATTCATTCGTCGTTTTTGTGCCACAACTAATTAAAGTCAAGCCTAACACGAAAAAGATTAATTGTTTCATGAATTGTAATGTTTAGTTTGGTATAATTTAATATTGTTTATTGCAATTTAATATATTATTTATATATTAACCTTACAAACAACCCTTAAACATGAAAAACCTTCTCATTTTAGTAATTACACTACAATTATTTTCTTGTGTAAACAGTTCTCATACAAAAGAATTTGATACCAATACAGCATTAGCTAAGGCCTATTTTCAGCTTCACGAAGAAGAGAATGCTGAGGCTATGTTTGAATTCTTACATCCTGATATGCAGTGGCATCTACCTGGTTACGGATCAGAAATGGGGAATATAGAAGATATAAAAAATGTGATACTCGGATACCATAATGAATTCGAGGATATCAAATTCACCGCAGATTATTGGTTGCCAGGAGTAGATACAGAAACAGGTGTACCTGACGGGAGCACAAGAGTATATGGAACATGGAATGCAATTCATTCTAATACAGGAAAAAAAATTACTTTAACCGCTTACCATTCTTTCGAGTTTAAGGATGGAAAAATATTCAATGGTGGAGATTGGTTCGATCTCGGAGGCATGATGAATTCTTTTCTGAATCACAATCAAGAAATAATAAATGTAGTACATATGACTACCAATGTGTCTGAAGCAGAAGTGGAAGCATTTAGTACAATGTACCAGAATACGGTAAATAATTTAGAACCCACTTCCTTAAGTTTTCGTTTTGCTAGAACTGGAGAAAATACAGTAACTCTTATTGAGCGTTATAAAAATTCTGAAGCAGTACTACTTCATATTAAAAATGTTTCGCCGGGAGGTCTGATCAATGAAGACTTCGAGATGTTCCAAAAGGTTTTTACTATTCAGAATATGACGCTCTACGGAGACGTCTCAGAGTCTCTTAGGAAAGCTATTGAGCCTTTTCAAATACCAACAATCTACGTGCCTGTAATTGCAGGTTATAGCAGATAAACCATTAAACCCTTACACCTCATGAAAAATTATGTACTATTATTAAGTTTCATTTTCCTGGTAACTTCTTGCCAAGTACAAGACTCTGAAAAAACCCAAATAAAAATAGGTTCAGAGTTATTAGACGGAAATGAAACAATGACTCCTATTGTAGCAGGAGATCTATCAACTCAAGAAGTGTGGTTAAAGTATATCGATGCGCATAATAATCGAGATTTAGAAACTATCGCTTCAATTAATCATGAAGACTGGATAGGTTATACTCCAGATGGTAGCGTTGTTAAAGGAAATGATACTCATATCGAAATACTTGATAATTGGTTCAAAACTTCAAATCCAAATTGGAAAGTGAAATGGATGATCGCTAATGGAGTGGTTAATAATGATGGTGAAGTTGAACAATATTTAACCACGGCCAATGATTTTTCAGATATCGATTCAAACGGAACCGAGATCAAAGAGCATAATATTCATGACATCCTTTTTGTCAATGGAAAGATCAAAAAAATTACTGTCTATAAAAGAGCAATCGCTGATGAAACAGCTGAATTCTCCTATTAAATAGAAATCAATTAACCATAAATATTTAAAAATGAAAAAAGTATTCACTCTATTAATGATGTCAATTGGTGTATTCGCTATTAATGCACAAGTCATCCAAACTCGACTACTTGAAGTTTCACCAGCGGATATGGATAAGTTTGTCGCTGCTGCATCAAAAAAAACCAAAATGTATAATAGCAAACCAGATCAGCCACAATACTTGACCTTTGAAATTCTAAGTGGTAAATATGCAAATAATTTTGTGCGGGTTCAGTATGGTGACTCTCTAGCCGTATTCGATGATGTTGATACTGTCGGTAATGCTTATTGGCAGAAAACTACTGGAAATTTACATACCTCAACAGGAAACAGAATATGGGGACTGGCAAAATCGGCTACTCATGCCCCAGAGACTGCTGACTATGAAGATTTAAGAAGAGTCATTTATTACAATTTTAGCGATGAGGGTAGCGACGATTTTTGGCGATTCAGAGAAAGAGTAAAAAAAGCAATGGAAGCCTCTGGATACAACCACAGAATGGGTGTTTGGTGGTGTGCTTCTGGTTGTGATGGCAACGTGGTAATGGTACGTTTTCATCACAAGGATTTTGCAGGACAGGCAGAGGATTATGGCCAACCCTTGGCTGATATGATTGCCAAATATGAGGAAATGTATGGAGAAGGAAGTTATGAGCAGGACAGCGATAAAGTTGATGCTAGTTTACTTGAGAACGGCAGAAAATTCAGACACTATCGATTCCGTCCTGAGATGAGCTCCCCTAGAAATTAAAAGTTGTTCTTGTGCTGCGTCTTCAAATAATAGACGCTCGAGCGACCAAAATTCATCCGGTGGATGAATTTTAATGAGAAGCGAGACAGCGCATTGGTAATAATCATAAAACCGTTATACTCTAATAGTGTAGCGGTTTTTTATGATATCTTTTTAAAAGATCTGCTTCGTTATAGGTTTTGTATCTTGTTGATATAAAATAAATTAGCTTTGAAAAAATTATTCATTCTTACGGTAGTTACTCTAACTATTTCTTGCAGTCAAGGTGAGAGTATAGAACCAACAACAATCAACTTTCAAAATTCTGGTAAGATTTACTTCGAGGGTGGTATATGTAAATGCCCAGAAGCTATTATTGGTGATCAAGATATGATTCAAGGAATCGTGTATACCGCAGTGAATAACACCTCTATTCGGACTGAAATAAACAAGGGAAATATTTATCTATGTACAACTTTCGTGACCGACATGTCAGGAACGTCAAATCCTTTAGCTAACTTTTTTAAGGACAACACCTTTAATGGAGATATTGGTTTTTGGGATGTATCTAATGTGACCAATATGGATGGTATGTTTTACAATGCAGAGTTTTTTAATCGAGACATCAGTAATTGGAATACATCTATGGTCGAGAATATGGGAAGTGTTTTTAAAAATGCTACTTCATTCAACCAAGACATTAGCAATTGGGATACGTCAAAAGTCACCAAAATGCTAGACCTATTTGCGCTTGCCAAAGCATTTAATAGAGATATAAGCTCTTGGGACACCTCAAATGCCACAAATATGGATGGCATGTTTAGAGAAGCAGCTCTATTTAATCAGGATTTATCCGCATGGTGCGTACAAAACATCACCTCTATCCCTGAAAATTTCGCCTCTGCATCTGGACTAAACGAAGATAATTATCCTGTTTGGGGAACCTGTCCATAAGGCATTGATTAACCAATGATTTGCAAATACTACTAGTCGTAATAATGAATTCAGGCCTGATATTTTTACAGATCAGGAAATCGAGAAATCAGTTACTTCTCTCCCCGAAACAACTGCAGAATCTGAGCAATTACGATAACGAGTGCACAACCTAAAAGATTTAACCATAGGTAAGACATAAAGTCTGCATAGAAGACCATAATGACTAGAATTTGGGTGATGATGGCGGCATAAAAAACGGCTTTTCCATGAATACGCTTGAAGAAGAAAGCAAGTAGAAAAATCCCCAATACATTTCCATAAAAAATGGAGCCTATAATATTAACTAGCTGAATAAGGTTTTCAAATAGACTAGCTACCGAGGCGATGATAATTGCGATAATTCCCCAAACCAGCGTAAAGACTTTTGAAACTTTCAAATAGTGCCGAGGCACTTTCGAGGCTGGCGAGTATCGCTTGTATATATCTAAAGTGGTAATCGTACCCAGTGCATTTAATTCAGAAGCGGTAGATGACATAGCCGCTGAGAGAATTACTGCGAGTAATAACCCTATTAAACCTACAGGGAGATTATTTAAAATGTAATGAATAAAGACATAATCCTTATCGTTTGATGCAATACTTGGATCTGCCTCCGTAATCAATTCTTTTGCTCTGTTTCTGAGCTCATTTTCTCTAGTGTCTAGCTTTTGGATTTCGCTTTGAAGCAAGGCTATTTCAGTAGTTCCCCCCCTATCATTCACTTCTAGATAATTCAGTTGAAGCTGTTGTTTCTCCTCCTGAATACTTGATAGTTCCTTGCTTAAGGCATCATATTCTGAACGATACTCTGGAGCTTGCAGAGCTTCTCTAGCGGTTGGATTGAAATGAATAGGAGTATCATTGAACTGATAGAAGACAAAAACCATGACTCCTACAAAGAGTATGAAGAACTGCATGGGAATTTTGAAGATTCCGTTAAAGGCTAATCCGAGTTGGCTCTCTCTTTTCGATTTACCAGACAGGTAGCGTTGCACTTGGCTTTGATCTGTTCCAAAATAAGAGAGGGCAAGAAAAAATCCGCCCGTAATACCGCTCCAAAAGGTGTAACGGTTGTTGGGATCCAAACTAAAATCGAACACCTCCAATTTACCCGATTGATCTGCAATGGTTAGGGCATCAGAAAACGATAGCTCTGAAGGCAACCCTGAGATGATCATGTATAAGGCGACAAACATCCCTCCCATGATCACAAACATTTGTTGTTTATGCGTAACATTTACTGCTTTAGTACCTCCACTAACCGTATAGAGGATAACCAAGCCTCCAATGGCTACTACTAATAATTTCAAAGGCCAGCCTAATACCGCAGAAAGAATGATAGCCGGTGCGTAGATAGTGATTCCTGCAGACAAGCCTCTTTGAATTAAGAATAGTACCGCTGTTAAGGTTCTAGTCTTAGCATTAAACCTATTCTCTAAGAACTCATAGGCCGTTTGTACGTTCAATCGATAATACAAAGGGATAAAAACCAAGATAATAACCACCATGGCAATAGGGAGACCAAAATAGAACTGAACGAACCCCATACCGTCATGGTAAGCTTGACCTGGAGTAGATAAAAAGGTGATGGCAGAGGCCTGAGTAGCCATGACAGAAAGCCCTATGGTAGCCCAATTGGCTTCTTTTCCGCCCAGAACATAGTCCTTTATATTTTGGGTGCCTCGGGTTTTCCAAATCCCATAAGCCACAATAAATATTAGGGTAGACAGGAGGATGATCCAATCAACTAACTCCATATCCTTAGTTCTTTTCTGATGGCTTTGAAGATGAGGAATTTGCTCCCAGTGAAATCATATTTGCGATCAGTCGATACGCTCCTGGTACTCCGGCGGGAAGTTCTCTAAAAAAACTAAGGCCAGTGTAGACGAAATATCCATCACCTAAGGGCGCCACGAGTAAGCTTCCTTGTTTTGGGGTTTCAGACTGGTCATTCATTTCTAGAATTGGGGTGTAGGATTTGTCCCATCGATTAGGGAAGTACAAACCTCTTTCTTGTACCCAACCTTCAAAATCCTTTTCGGTAATTTTATTTGGAAACGTTAAAACCGGATGATTCGGCTGCAATAGTTTCACCGCTGCATTTTCTTCGGTTACCCGATCTGAAGAATTCGTCAATGGGAATGGGGCAATACCGATCTCATTATGCCCTCTTCGATTCGCTGTATTGTACTGACTAATCAAAATCCCCCCTTGTGAGACATAGTCTAACAATTCTTGTTTCTTGAGAGACAGACCATCAATCACATTTAACGCTCTCACTCCTAGAATTATTGCCTTATACTTATTGAGGATATCTGTGGTAATCGTCGAAGGATCGATCTGTTCTACCTCATAACCTATAGCTTCTAAACTTTCTGGCACCTTGTCTCCCGCACCCATAATATACCCTAGAAGCTCACCCCTCTTTTGTAGATTTAAACGCACAAATTTCGATGCTGCATTCACCAAAACTCGCTGAGTAGGGGTATGGTCATAGGTAATAGAAACAAGATTTTTGGTATACGATTTCTCATTTACCCTAGCCTTTACAGTAGCCATATTTTCAGTAGCCTGCTTAGGTGGAGAAACAGTAAATTTTAAAGACGCTTGTTTTCCTTCTTGGGGGAGATCAAAAGATTGTGCCTCCGGCTCTATCCCCCACTCTTTGGGAAGGTGCAAGCTTAGTTCTCCCTTCTGGTTAGGTGCAAAGGATTGCACATTCACTACCACCTCTTTAGACGACTGATCTGAAAATAGAACTACATCATTTGAAAGCGCAACAGCAATTGGAGGCACTACTTTAAATCTTTCCCAAAGCTCTCCTTTGTCAGGTTTTGCATATCGATGTACAAGCGGCAATTCAAAAGGTATTTGAATATCGCCAATGCTCAAGAGGATCTCTGCACTTACAGCCGGCGGAGACTCTGGTAGCCCTATTAAAGTTTCATCTTCTACCTCGTACATCCCCAAACTAGACGACTCATTAAGCCAATACGGATTACTAAACGCCGTCGATTCTTGTATCTCTAAAGGCAGCGCTATAGCTATGTTAATATTAGCTTCTAACGGCTTTTCAACAATCGAGCTCAGCATTTTTGCACCCTTAATTTGAACCTGATTTACACGAATCAATGAGGTGTTTCTAGCGAGTAACTTTAGCGAGGCATTAATAGTCTCCCCAGGGGTAGCATAGGCCATATTAGTCTCAAAAGCCAAGTGTAAACCAGCTACATCTTTGATGAAGGTTCTAAGCTGTTCGCTTTTCTGCACTCTCCAAAATTCATCTTCGATTTGCCGAACTAAAGCATAGGCTTTAAGTAGATTAGGCAAATGACTAGAGGGGTTTTTGAAGTCAAAATTTTCCTCAATTGGCAAGAGTAATGCTTGAATTTTATCTCCTTCTGGGATTCGAGTCCATGTAGTGTTTATCCCTTCAAATAGATCTTGGCCTTCTAAGGACTCCCCCTTGAGTAATTCGAGATACTCCATCTCTTCTCCTCGACTATTCAACCGGCCAAAACCCTGACAAAGGTGCTTGCTACTGGCTAGTGAAGCTATTTCATTATTAGATCTACCTAAACTGGGGTAATAAACGCCGACATCTAAGCTAACCAATCTGTTCTTCGAAGCCTCTTTAAATTTTTCTTGAGAGCCGTAGAACCACCATGAAGTATTAAAAAAAATCCTCGAAGGCTGCCATGGCTCAAGTGTTGCAAGCTGTTTTGGATAAGCATCGGGGTTAGCCGACAGGTCAAAGGCTTCCATGCTTAACATCGCA
Organism: Flavobacteriaceae bacterium; assembly: GCA_036782715.1. GTDB lineage: Bacteria > Bacteroidota > Bacteroidia > Flavobacteriales > Flavobacteriaceae > UBA3478. The sequence continues at coordinate 44,115 of DAIPYN010000008.1, read as the reverse complement.
CTTGAGGTATGATGACCATGCGTAGATCCTGGAGTCCTGTGATCGAATCGATTAATAATCACATCGGGCCTAAAGGCACGAATTCTTCTTACTACATCTGCAAGTACGGTGTCCTTATTCCAAATTTGCAAGGTTTCGTCTGGAGTTTTTGAATACCCAAAGTCATTGGCTCGGGAAAAAAATTGTTGTCCGCCATCTACGCCTCTGGCAGCTAATAGCTCTTGGGTTCGAAGTACCCCCAATAATTCTCTTATTTCTGTACCTATTAGATTCTGACCACCATCACCACGAGTTAATGAAAGATAGGCGGTGTTTGCGTGATTATGATGAGTGAGGTACGAGATGAGTCTGGTATTTTCATCGTCTGGATGTGCTGCCACATACAATACATTACCCAAGAAATTCAATCTTTGAAGATCATGATAAAGCTCTGAACTCGTTTTCGGGCTGAAATCTTGACCTGAAACAAAACCTATTATGGAGAAAATAAGTACGAAGGAACCTATCGTTCTAATGAGCTTCTTCACACCTCTAAAGTTCTTATGGAGTTGCATGTTTTTTGCTTTTGACAAACTAAGTGTTTAAGATAAAGATAACTCCTGAAATACTTGCTTTAGGAGGCGATCAAACTGAACACAGTTGCTCCAATCGCTGATAGTCGCTCAATGATCTTCATTGTTTAACTTCGAAGAATGAAGGTAATCAGCTTAAAAGATTTTAAAAACGAAGAATTCTGGAACACAATCACCCATTTTGCGGGGTTCATCCTCTGCCTTGTTGGCATCCCCCTACTATTCTACTTTAATCAAAATCTCACTAGTCTGAGCCTAGTCGCTTGCGCTCTTTTTTCGTTAGGGTTGTTGATGGTGTATGGCTCCTCTTCAGCATATCACTTTGTAACTGACCAGCGACTAAAAAAGAAACTGCGAATTCTTGATCACATAAGTATCTACTATCTTATTCTTGGCTCATACGCACCTATGTGTCTGATTGCACTTTACGATTCATCAGGGCTAACAATCTTCTTAACGGTTTTAACTCTCGCTGTAGTGGGAACAATTAAAAAACTTTTCTTCACCGGCAAGTATGGATTCATTTCTCTCTTTCTCTATTTATTAATGGGCTGGATGATTGTTTTTTACATCCGATCTTTTATCAACCTAATCGATTTTAGGGCACTCGTCCTCATTGCTATAGGAGGCTTGTTTTACACCTCTGGTGTTGCATTTTACGCTCGTGACAAGAAAAAGTATTTTCATGCGATCTGGCACCTGTTTGTACTCGGAGGGTCTTTATTTCATTATCTAGCGGTTTTACTGTATATCGTTTGAATAAATAAAATACGGAGTAACATCTAGTGACTTTAAATGTCCTATAACTAATGAGGTATCTTCTAATACTACTTTTAACTATTGCTCCCTTTTGTTGGTCTCAACAATCCACTGACCCACTGATTTTACAAGCCGACACCTTAGATCTTGGACAAAAACCTATTTTACTCGACGAAGTCGTTCTTGGCGCAAGTAATTTATCTGGCTACGAGCTGGTGTTAGCGGCAAAAAAGGCAATGGAGTCTTCGATACAAAACAAAGATCAAGAACATACCTATTTTCTACGTCACTCTGAGCTGAACGAAGTCGATTTGAATCTTGATCTCAAAGAATCAACCATTGAGCAGATTGACGATGATTTTATTCTTCAGATCGCTCAAAGCATACCGAAACAATCTTCACTGCATACTGAAGCACTTTACCAATTAATCCAACAGGATAGTCTAGGAGATTCGGCACGACTACTTCGAGGCTTTCAGTTAGAAGAAGAATCAAGTAAGATCGATGCAGAAAATGTAGCAGAATTCTTTTTAGAAAAAATTGAGGAAAGCTTGAGTAAAGGAAATTACTTTAAAGTAAAGTCTGGGATTTTTGGAGGAAAGGTTGAAGAAGATGATATTGATCTCGATGAGCTGCGGCCTAAAAAAGATTCTATTGTTGGCGACAGTATTGATATTGCTAAAAGCCACCAAGGGGCATCCGTGTTGGGCTTTCAACGATTGAATGAATTCAATAGATATCAGCCTTATGCTACAGACCCAGTAGTTAGTGTTTTTGAAAAACCAAAACGCTTTGATTTTCAAATTATCGACTACACCTACCATAAAGATCAGTGGGTTCATGTAATTGCCTTCAAAGAAAAGTCGAAAGCTCAATTCTATGGGGAACTTTGGATTAATGAAGAAGACAACGCTTTAATACAGTTCAAGTTCATCAATACTAGACCTATTAAATCAATAAAACTTCTTGGATTCGAATACTCAGAGCCAAGAGCACAAGGCCAATTCTTGTACAAAAAATTTGAAAATGGAACCTATCGTCACTATTTCGGTCGACTTGAGCTAGACACCAGAGTTAGTGTTAATCGTCCACTTTCATTCATTGAAAAGAAGAAAGCTCTTATTGGCGGACGCAAAGTCAATCGCGTTGATCTAGATATTTCTTTTGATCTCAACCAAACTGAAGAATACACCTATATTTTATCTGAAAACCCAACTGTAGACATTGATCCTAAGCGTCAAAGCGTTTTAGAAAAACTCGACTCTTACCCAATCAATTTTTGGGAAAACACTGAATTTTCAATTGCCCCAAGTGAGGCCATGAAAAATTTTAGAAAGGCAATCGAAAAATAATTTTGTAACCTTTACTTCTCAATACAAATAAATTGTTACGTTTGCGTTACATTAAATAAACAAACATCATGAACGCAGAACTAATTATCCCCATCCTTGCTGTAAGTACAGGCTTCATCATCCCTATTGCAGTATTCATTTGGCAATACTATGATGCTAAAGGAAAACGAGAGGCAGTAGTAGAAATCTCTAAGCACCTCAACGACCCTTCAAAACTAGAAGAACTCTTACAAATTTTCGACGAACGAAAAAAAGAGCCCATTGATTACCGTCGAGGTGGAGTAATTACCATTTTCGTGGGTGCCGGTCTCTACTGTTTAGGAGTATTTTTCTTAGGCAGCATGCTAAAAGGCGTTGGAGCTTTGGTAGGACTCATCGGGGTAGGTACCTTGATCGCCGGATACCTCTATCCCAATACAGGAAAAGAATTAACTGACGCAGTTGACAAATTTGAAAAGAAGTAAAAAATGGGGAAGGACCATCAGAAACTCCTTAACAATCTCGCAGAACACAGAAAACGTGCCGGTTTAACACAAGAAGAGCTTTCGGTACAAGCCGAAGTATCTAGAAAGAGCATTAATGCGATTGAAAATGGCGTTTATGTACCCTCCACAGTGCTTGCCTTAAAGATTTCGGAAACATTAAATTGTAAAGTAGAAGATCTTTTTAAGCTTCCCTAGATCATTAGGTTTAAGATAGTCCTACTGAATAACATTCTTTATATGCTGTTCAACTCCGATGGCATCAATATCCTTGAATATAGGTTGTTAGTTGGTTCCAAAGAAGTCTTTAAAATACATGAGCTGATACTTTATTGCATTTCTCCAATAGTCCCAGTTATGAGCTCCTGGCCGTTCAATATAAACGTGACCTACTCCTTTCTTGAGAAGTTCTTGATGTATCCTTTTATTATCATTGAAGAAAAAATCATCATAACCACAATCAATAATTAAACTGAGATCTTCACTGATAAGATCGAGCATATTAATTACCGCATTTTCATCCCACAAAGTTTTATTTTCAGAGAATGGGCCAAGGCGTTTAGCAATATTCCAGTTGTCTGGAAAGGAACGGATATCTACCCCGCCACTCATTGAACCCGCTGCACCCCAGAGGTCTTGATGTTTGAATGCCAGGTATAATGCTCCATGGCCACCCATACTTAAGCCTGTGATTGCCCGCTGCTTTTTTTCAGATGAGACTGAGTAATTACTCTCTATGGCATCGACCAATTCTTTTGCGATATACGTTTCATATTGCATATTCTGATCAATCGGACTGTCAAAATACCAACTTGTATCTCCACCATCAGGGCAAACGATGATAAAATCTAAATCATTAGAAAGTTCTCGAATGATTGGTGCTTTAGTAATCCAGTCTGTGAAATCCCCGCCAGCTCCGTGAAGTAAAAATAAAACGGGCCGTTTCTCATCCGTTAGAGAATAATTTTCTGGAGTCACGACGATATTGGGAATCGTCTTCTGCATAACCTGACTATAAACATTTAAAGTGTCTATTTGAGAAAAGGTCATCCAAAATGATGACAGAAATAGTAAACAGAAGAGAGTGAATTTCTTGCTGGGTATCATTTTAATTTCTTTTAGTCTACCAAGAAGTTAGATTAATTCACTTGTTGAGAGAAATAAAATTTAAATTTCAATGTCCCATTTTCTCTAACTAGATAAGCGCTTTCAAGCCACTCATAGTACAAATAAGTCTCTCCCTCTGGTGTTGGAGATTCTAAATTAAATTCACCGGTATGTTCTAGAGATACATGTGCAGAATTTTCATCTAAATCAATTCTTAAGTTCTTAAATGTTCGGTTTGATTCAAATTTTCCAAACCCTTTAACAAATTCAAGAAATTCTTCTAGATCAAACGTTCTTCCAATCTCATAGATTAAATAATCTTCTGTTACATAATTCGCATAGCTATCAAGGTCGTTGTCGAGGGCATAGAACATGTCATTAAAAACGTTCATAACTTCCTCTTCGGTTACCATTTGATTGTCGTTTCTAGCAAAATCACAACTAATTAGTGAGAATGCACATAGTAAGATGATGTAAATTTTCTTCATAATTTAGAGTTGTTTATTGCAAAATACAACTTATATTAGAGATGAACCTAAATCCAATTAAAATGAAAAACATCTTTTTTTTATTCGTAATGAGTTGCGGATTAACCTTCGCCCAAGACATCACTTGGGGGGAAACTTTTAATGCAGATTTTGTTATTGACTCGGCGATGACAACTGACGGGAAAAATTGGCAAATCGCAGCATCAGGAGACGCTGGCCCTTATGGTAAGGCCTATTTGTCTTACTCTTTCACTAACTATTTCGATGCTGAAGGGCAGGGCGAATTTACCGGATTCGCATGGACCCAAGTTGGCGAGAAAGTGGTTAACGGATCACTTCAGGGTCTGTGGAAGAAAGAAGGTAAAGTTTTTAAAATGTACTCCTTAGACAACGACGCGACCAATGGAGTTTTTAATATAGTTAGTGGTGAGGTTGACTTTGTAGCTAAAACAATGAAGTTCAAAGTAGCTCCCATTAAAGATTAAATCTAGGATTATGAAAATAGACAGAAGAAATTTTTTTTCAACCCTTGCCTTAGGAGTGGGAGCAACAGCTTTTCCCAACTTTCTTAGTGACTTCGAAAATCTAAAAGAGGTTCAAGGTAGTGCACTAATCAACCATGAAGAGCTCACAGAATGGTTTAATAATATTAAAGGTGAGCATCGAGTGGTTTATGATGGAAGTCAACCACACAATACTTTGCCTATTGTTTGGAATTGGGCCTTTTTGCAATCTAATAATTCTGTAGGTGTAAATGATAGCGAGATGACCGCGATGACAGTATTACGTCATTCAGGAATTGTTTTTGCTTTCAACTCTGTGGTATGGGAAAAATTTAAACTCGGTGAACTCGTTTCTTTTAATGATAACAAGACCGGGGAACCTTCCCTAAGGAATACCGTTTATGAACCACAAGAAGGGGATATGCCCTTACCTCCTATCCAAGGAATAAAAGATCTTCAAAAAAGAGGATCTCTTTTCTGTGTTTGTGATTTAGCCACCAAAGTTTATGGCTCAGCAGTCGCAGCAAAAATGAATCTAGATCCTGACGAAGTTTATCAAGAAATGGTGAATGGTATTTTACCAGGCATCAAACTCGTTCCATCGGGAGTATGGGCACTAGGTCGTGCTCAAAACAAAGGCTGTGCATACATCTTTGCAGGTTAATTAATAAAAAACTATACAATTAATAAATTACTAAACAATGGAAAAAAATATTTTAAAAGTAAGAGCACATGATGCAATAGTAGGTGTTTTATATCTAATCAGTGTGGGGTTAACTTTCTACACATCGAATTTTGCATTTTTATGGATCGCGATTGGGGTTGCAGCTCTTCAAATTATAAGCCCCTTGACTAAGTTTTGCCCAGTCTATTTTATACTAAACACGCTCATGCCCACCTCTGATCCTATTCAGAATGGCAAATAATTCAAACCTAACAAAATGAAAAAAATTCTTTTACTCGTATTTCTAGGTGCGTTTATCTCATGTACAAATCAGGAAACTGAACAAACAAAGACCGAACCAGCCTCTGTAGACAAACTATTTAAGCCTACATACACCGATAATTTCAAAATTGGAGATCCCGAAAATATTTTAATAGTGGAGAAAATGCATCAAGGTATAATCTCAAAAAACTTCGAAATGGTCGGAGAATTCTTAACTGATGATGTTAGTTTCTACATGGAAGATGGGGCAACAATCGAAGGTAAATCAGCACTATTAGACTTTATGGAAACCAATTTTACCCAAATCACCTTAAAAAATTATTCAGTAGGTGTTAGTATCTCTGTAGTAGGAGAAAACGGTCATGAATGGGTTTTAATGTGGGATGAAGCAGACATAGAAACCCCTGATGGTAACCTTCAAAAGGTTGATTGGATGGATGCCTTCAGATTAGAAAACGGAAAAATCGTAGCTATGAATGGGTTCGTAAAATCACCTAAATAGTTAGACCTAACTAATTTGAAAACGGTTGCATTTCAATAGTGTAACCGTTTTTTTATTTTTAATTAGAAAATTAAGGAACTTCAAATGAGTTATACATCCGATAAAAGCGGAGCTGAAATAGCATGGTTTGCTCCGATATGCGATGGTGACGACGACTTCTTAGGTAATAGAAATTCGCTTTATAAAGGCAATTGGCCGAACACGTCTCAGACTTTCAAATTTAATTACTCTATTTTATGGAGCGGACAATAAAGTTCGATATTTCGGGTGGTTACTTCTACTCAGCTTAATCGCACTACACATTATTTTTCATTAAACTAGAGTACACCGATATATGGCAATTGGTCTCTTAGATTCAAGAATTAGGTTTATTATTTTTTCTCTGTATCCTATGTTGTCTTCTGATTATAGTTAAAAGAAAATATACATAGATAACAAAGATTACGGTTCCTATAGAAAACATTATTTCATTCTGCATCGTCTTGTATATTTTTAGCGTCTCTTCTTCTCTGTCTGATTGCGATTGCAAAACCTAAAATGGTAATTGGCCATAATCCAACATATATACCTTCTAGCTGATTTCCAGTAAACCAAAGAAATATGGAATAGAGAAAACTTAAGAACGCAAGTATTGTTGGGTAGTATTTTTCTAAAAATTTCATTGAACTTCTTTTCCTTTAAGGTACGAAAGAAAAAATTAACCTTTAATTCACCTCGTAGATCTGCAAAAAAATATCATTTGAAGGTTATCAAAATACTCTTGTAATCAATACTTATAAGAAGTCAAATTACTTCACTATCTTATGAAGAGCTAATATTTTCAAAATGAAAACATTGAAGGTTATTCTGTCTTTAATTCTGTCGTCGGTCGTTATCAACGTATGGATTTTTAGATTCAATAGACCCACTATTTATCGAGGGGGCGATTCCTCTGATATGATTGAAGAGTTTGCTACCTACGGATTAAGCGAAACCTTTGTATATATCGTTGGGGCTTTTAAAATACTCGCAGCTTTAGGTGTTCTGGTTGGTATATTCAGAAAAAAGTTAATTATCCCATCTGCTTTGCTCATGGCTCTTTTAATGGCTGTGGCCTTATATATGCATTTTAAAATAGGGGATAATATGATTAAATTCTTACCAGCTTTCTTGATGCTTATCTTAAGTTTATCCTTGTTTCAATTACAAAGAATTGACCAGAGCAGCTGATAGAATTTAATCCTAAGATATCTTCTTTTCGCGTCAATTATTCACTCATCTGAATCACTATTGAAACTTTTACTCAAAAAACTTAGAAGTTTATTTTGATAACGTCGATTACGACGCGTTCCTTTCTTTTTAGAAGCTCTTTTATTCTTCCGCTTATCATTCACAATACGTTCTAGATCATCCGCCTTATCCACTTTCTTGTAATCTTGAATTCTGGTACGCCTCATATTACAATTTCTTTGCATCGATAAGTTACAACCAAAAACGACGAATTAATGCGGGTACAATCAGTAAATCCACAAAAAGGGCACTTAAGACAGCAACCATACACAATAAACCAAAATCGGCTACGGCAGGAATGCTACTAAAACTGATTATCAGAAACCCAATTGCAAGAGATACACTAGAAATAATCAATGATGGTGAAGTAATTTTTATGGAATACTCTAATGCTTGAGCTATATCCTTATTTAATTTTTGATTACTTCTAAAATTATAGAGTATATGTAAGGTATCGTCCATTGAGATACCTAAAACAATTGGAGCAATCATTGCGGTAGTTACCCCCAGTGAAATATCTAGCCAGACCATCAGTGTTGAAACCGTAAAAACTGGAATTAAATTGGGAATCAACACGAGTATAGCCCTTTTAATACTTCTGAGGTATAAAATGAAAAATACTCCGATTAATAAAAAGGCAATGATAAAAGAGCGTAGTTGAGACTGAACAACATATTCGTTTAATCTAGCAAAAACAGTTGCAAATCCATTAATCTTGAGATAAGTAGCAGATCCACCAAAAACCTCTTCATAATCATTTTCAATACGTTGTATAAGTTGACCTATTTCAGCAGATGACGACTGAGGAAAGGTGATAGTGAACGAAAGGGTATTTTTGGCAAGGTTAAATAAATTAAATATTGAATTGCCTGAGTTTTCAACTAAACTCATGAGGCTCTTTTCATTCTCCAGTTGATCTTTACGAAATACACCTTGTGGATATCGGTTTTCAAAAAACTTTTTGAGACTATATATTGAAAAAACAGATTTGATCTGATCATCATTTCTAAGCCGCTGATCAAGAGCTGATAACTTCTCCAGGTTATCCTCACTAAACATCTCACGATTATTCAGAAATTGTAAGTCTAACTGCATGCGAAAACTACCCCCCAGCTGTTCTTCTAAGGCTATGATATCGTTTTTAGCACTTCCATCAGCCAAGAGATCAATAGACTTAGTATCTACCGATACAAACCATGAATTCCAAAAGACAACAGATAGAGTAATTGCAAGAATAAATATGATTTTAGCCTTCGACAAATGACTGAATACAAGAATTTGATTGATCATTTTTTCAAACGAAAAGGTAGAATTGTTGTGTCGAAACCGATCAAACAGAGGATTGTCTTGAATTGTAAATGAAAGTCTTAAAATTAAAACTAGGTAGCCCATAAAGAAGGCTATAAGAATACCGATAGCCGCCAGAAATCCCATTGAATTAAGGGCTGGTAATCCCGAAAAAACTAAAGCTAGATAACCGATAATCGTTGTTAGAGTTGTCAGCATACAAGGAATAAAGCTGTGTTTTATAGTCAAAACAATCCAATCCAATTGAGACTTATTAGGATAGTTTATTCTTGAACGATGAAGAGCATTAATAATGTGAACTGTATCACTTAGCGCATACACTAATAATAGCGTTGGGATTAATGCTGAAATCATATTAAGCTTGATATCGAAAAATCCTACTAAGCCTAATAAATAAAGTGGCGGAAGAAGTATACTACCTATCGCTATACCCATGTATTCACGGCTCGGAAGTAATCTAAATAGAACAAAAAGTATAACTATAAATGATAGGGTCCCGAAAATGACTGCTTCTAGAAAAAGGCCTTCGTTGTAGGCCTCATTCAAAACTGGAGGCCCAGAAATTATTGCGTTTGGAGAATGTTCTTGAATAGTTGAGATAACCTCTTCTATTTCTTTTGACTTAATTGCTTCTATTTCATTTGAGGGTAATAATTGAACGTAGAGAAATAGGTTTTCACGATTTTCTGAGATCAACTGATTAGATAAATCTGAAAATTGATTCAAAAGCTTTAGTTGAGAAGTATCTGATCTTTTAGAATCATAAAGTCTAGTCGACACTAACTTATTACCTACTAATAAAGGGTAGTTAGCATCGAATAATGAATACGTTTTTAATACAACAGGATTCGTACTAAGAGTATTTTGTAATACTTGTATTGAATTCTTTTCAACTGCTAGCTGTTCAGATTCAATAGGGATTGAAGCAATAATTATTTCATCTGAGCCACTATCTCTTTGAAATGCTGCGTAAGACTCGTAGGTGACATCATCTTTAACAAACCAAATCGATAGCGAATTATCAATTTCAATTTTAGAAAGATGATAAAAACTAACTATTGAAATAGAGAAAATCAGAAAACCTATCGGTCTTCGAAACTTGATTAATGCAGCAATTATGGCTCTTAAATATTGAGCTTTAAACATGCCATAAAGATTAATTTCAATCTACCAAAATATCATAAACAACCACCTTACTCCAAAGATGGTTATAATTGGTTACAAACAATTGGTGCACAGGATCTACTTGATAGGCATCTTGATCAGCGACGCTATCGAAATAGATGACCTCTGAGACATGCCAATCACTAGCAATCACTTCTCGATCATAGGTAGGAGCTGGCTCGCCTATAATCAGATGTTTGACCTCCTCGATAGAGGCCAACGACCGCAATCCCTCTTTGAGTAATTGCTTGTCTTGCATTGAATCAGGGTTCTTAAGGGTAAAATACACATGATGAATCATTTGTTTTCCTTCATTGTGAGACACGGGGGTATTTTGAGCCTGAGTGGTATATCCGAAAAGTAATATGGCGATCAATAAAAGCTGCTTCATATTCAAAACTTGATTCTTAATTCAGTCCAAGCTAGACAAAAAATATAACTTGATTACCGAGAGAATATAACCAGGTTGTTAATTTTTAAAAGCGTAAGCGCAATTCTTGTAAATTGAGGGTATGCGACCTTACATTTTAATCGAGAATAACTGGAAAAATCTATCGAATGACAGACACGATCTTGCCGTAATGTCTTGGGGTGCCACAGAAGCCCATAACTATCATTTACCCTACGGGACCGATGTCTATGAAGCAGACGCCATTAGCACAGAGTCTGCTCGCAAAGTCTATGAAAAGGGTGGTAAAGTTATCGTACTACCCCCTATTCCTTTTGGGGTGAATACAGGCCAGCGTGACATTTATTTAGATATCAACCTCAACCCTAGCACTCAATTGGTGATCATGCGCGATATTCTTACGGTTTTAAATCGTCAAGGAGTAAAAAAACTATTACTCATAAATGCACACGGTGGTAATGATTTCAAACCGATTCTTAGAGAATTAGGCGCTGAATTTCCTGAGATGCTTTTAACCCTATGTAACTTTTTTCAAGTACTAGACAAAAAATCTTATTTTGATGAAGGGGGAGATCACGCTGATGAAATGGAGACGAGCCTAATGATGCATTTAAAGCCAGAATTGGTATTACCTTTAGAACAAGCGGGATTAGGTGAAGAAAAACAACATCGAATCAAGGCTATTAGAGAAAAATGGGCTTGGGCAGAAAGAAGATGGTCCGAGGTGACTGAGGATACCGGTATTGGTAACCCGAGAAAGTCATCCAAAGAAAAGGGCGAACGCTTTTTTAACGATCTAACAGATAAAATCGGCGAGTTGATGCTTGATTTGTGTGCTGTCGACATCAATCATTTATACCAATAATTTATCCGAGGTTAATTTACTCAGCATGCCGTTAAATATGTAAGCATGAAAAGGTGAAACGGCATACCAATACATGCGACCGTAAACCCCTAGGGGTCGAAAGGTTGCTGTCTGAACTAATCTATTATTTACAATTTTAAATTCTAACCATGCTTCACCTGGAAGTTTCATCTCAGCATAGAGTGTCAAATGACCAGTATTCTTATCTGAATGAATGACTCTCCAAAAATCAATCGTATCACCAGTATTGATAGTATGAATATTAGTTCTGCCTCTTCTCAAGCCTACCCCGCCAGACAGCTTGTCAATAAAACCTCGTAGCGCCCATAGAAAGTCAGCATGATACCACCCTGTCTCACCTCCAATTCTCCATAGTTTATCAATCGTTATATTCTTGTCCTTCATCTCTTTGATTCGCTTGTCTCTAAAACAACCAAATTCTGGCACTCTCGGTGTTTCAGTAATTTCAAAGTTGAATCCACTACTTGTAAACGAATCTTTCCAACTCGAGGCAATTCTCTTTGATGAAATCTTATTAAAAGCTTTATCTAAGGCTTCTTTATAACCTATAGGCTGAATACTTAAAATTGAGTTTATATCGCTAGGGCTGCAGATAACCTCTGTTTTCATACTATCTACTAAAGACACTGCTAATCGATATGAAGTTGAAGTAACAAAGTAGAGCCAATAAGAAGATATTCTGGGTGTCATAACAGGAATAGTATAGATATACCGTTTTAAGTTTCTCGCCTTAGCGTAGCCTAATAACATTTCCTTATAAGTAAGAATATCTGAACTCCCGATATCGTAGTGTTTATTGTAGGTCTCTGTTTTAAAGAGGGATTTACTCATGTACTGTAATACATCACTAATACCAATAGGTTGACATCTAGTTCGTAGCCACTTCGGGGTGATCATCACAGGTAACTTTTCAACCAAATCTCGTATGATTTCAAACGACGCACTCCCAGAACCAATAATTATACCAGCACGTAGGCAAGTAAAATTATACGTCCCTTTAGCTAAGATATCTTCAACGTTCTTTCGTGAATCTAGATGTTTTGAAAGCTCTGAACTGTTTACAATTCCACTCAAATAAATAACGTGCTTTACGGTCGTTTGATTCAAGTAACTGACGAAATTGAGAGCACATATTCGTTCTAACTCATCAAAATTATGATTAGAAGACATCGAATGCACTAGATAGTAGGCTCCATCAATATCTACGGGCAATTTATCTAAAGACTCACGATTAAGTAAATCTATCTCTACTACTTCGATGTATTTACGCTCAAAGTCATTGAGATTAAATCTCATAGCATCTCTGACGCAGCATACTACATCAAAATTCATTTTAATCAGAACTTCAAGTAATCGCTTGCCGATATAACCGTTTGCTCCGGTTAAAAGAATTTTATTTCGACTCACTTAATTAACTGAGAAAGAAAAAATGGGATTTGAAGAAAATTGAGAAGTAGTACCCTTGTAAACAAAAGCATACTCACCAGGTGTAAGATTCGTTTGAATTCGAAACTTAGAATTCGAAATTGCCTCCCAGGTAAAATCAATAAGTAGTTTAGGATCAATTTGAAAGCTAGGGCCCTTAAGTAGTCCTAAAGAACCTATTTTAATGGATCGTTGATTTTTTTTTGAATTCACCTTTAAAGGGACCAGAATAAAATTAGCCGGTGATTGTGCACTTGCAATATTTTGTTCATTTGATATGGTGGATATCGCATTTCCTCCAAAATCTACATTTCGTGTTATGTCTAATAGGATTCTCTGATTTTGCTTATCAATTTTATTCATTGAAGACGACCCAATTAAGATAGATTTTGTTCCTCCCCCAGCTAGGCCAAAAGAAAACATGGTACCTAGCATATCTATTTTATGATTGGCAAAAACCTCTGGCATCATTCTTTTTCCTTGATAATAAAATCCGTCTAATTCATTACTATCATCTGAACGTAGAATTTTTGATTTAATCTCCTTTGCAATCGAATCATATTCTACTTGAGTTAAAAGTCCCAGAGAAAGAAGCTCCTTAGAATTCTTTAGCTTCTGAATGAGTACATCATTTTGAGCGCTTGAAAGTGTAAGAGAAAAAGTGAAAACTAAAAATAATAAGTACCTCATAATAAATAGAATATACAAAAATCAGAGTTCTTAGACAAGCCGCTAATTTCTTCCATTAATATTACCCTATAGTCACTATTCTAGTTTATACTGCCTACAGCTTAACATCTTCAAAGTTGTCCTTACTTTTACGGCTATGGAGACCAGAATTAATAAATACCTCAGTGAAATAGGCTATTGCTCTCGAAGGGCTGCAGATAAGCTTCTCGAAGAAGGGCGAATCACTATTAACGGCGTTCAGCCGGAGTTGGGTACAAAGGTCTCTGAGAACGACATTATTGCTGTCGATGGCAAAGTTGTTGGAGAGCGAAAAGAACAACACGTTTATATCGCACTAAATAAGCCTAGGGGTATTGTCTGCACAACTGATCGCAGAGTCGAAAAGGACAATATCGTTGACTTTGTGGGGCATCCCCAAAGAATATTCCCTATCGGTCGATTAGATAAGCCTTCAGAAGGCCTTATTCTTTTAACCAGTGATGGTGACATCGTCAACAAAATTCTTCGAGCCCGCAACAACCACGAGAAAGAATACATCGTCATGGTGGATAAACCCATCGATCAAAAATTTATCTCAAAAATGAGTAATGGCATTCCCATCCTAGGTACCGTTACCAATAAATGTTTTGTTGAGCAAATAGGGCCTAAAACCTTTCGAATCATTCTAACCCAAGGTCTCAATCGTCAGATTCGCCGCATGTGTGAACACCTCGATTTCAGAGTCACTAAGCTCAAACGCATTCGAATCATGAATATAAGCTTAGATTTACCGTTAGGACAATGGCGCGATTTACGTCCTGAAGAACTTACAGAACTGACTAAACTTTGTGAAGAAAGCTCAAAAACCCATACCTAGACCACTATGAAAAACGTTCAAATTTTAATTCTCAGCCTATTTATTGCCAGCTGCGCGACTAAGCCGCTAACCCTTGAGAAAGTTGAAGAAAGCATCACCTCAGAAGAAACTAAGCAGATTTTATATACCCTCGCTTCTGATGAAATGAAGGGCCGAGAAAGTGCTAGTGGCGGATACCAAATGGCTGCAGATTTCGTTACCAACTTCTTTGAAGAAAATGGAATTGAACCTTTTTATCCGGCGTATAAAGACTCTTTACAAACCAAAGAAGTATGGAGTTATAACCTCGTAGGCTCTTTGAGCAAGTTTGATCAGAATAAACCTACCATTTTAATCGGGGCACATCTCGATCATATTGGAGTCAAGAACGAAAATGAAGAAGACCCCATTTTCAATGGCGCCAACGATAACGCATCCGGATCAACCGCTGTGCTACAAATTGCAAAGTTCTTAGCTACAAAAGAGTGGAATCAAAACGTACTTGTGGCCTTATTTGCAGACGAAGAAAAAGGGCTTAGAGGGGCCGCCCATATAGCCCAGCGTTTAAAAGAAGAAGGTATTTCGCTTGCTTATATGGTCAACTTCGAAATGCTTGGAGCAATCTTAACTACGGGAGAAAATCAGGTTTACATGACCGGATATAACCTCACAGACATGCCCGAAAAAATGAATGCCTATGCACCAGAGTTTGTGCAATTTCTTCCTGAAGCTAAACAATACAACCTTTTTAGAAGATCAGATAATTACTCTTTCTACCAGATTCATAACATCCCTGCGCAGACCTTATCTACCTTCGATTTTAAGAACTATGATTACTATCACAAAGCAGGAGACGAGGCCGAGAAATTGGATGTAGTCAATATGAATAAAGTGATCAGTACTTCTGCTTATGTATTGGCAAAAATGCTCGAAGACGAAGTGAGCATATCATTGCTTCCAAAGCCTTTAGTCACTAACTAATTGACCACACACATCATTGACTTAAGATTTACTTTCGAATTAACTCTTTCCCCACTACCTTTGTAACGTTCTCAAAAGGGGTGCTTTTTAAAGGCTGAGATCATACCCAATGAACCTAGAACAGGTAATGCTGTTTAGGGAAACCGAAGCAAATGCTTCAAACAATTATTCAATTACTAATCAAGAATAATTACCTCTTTTTATTCGTTTTAAATTTCTTTAAAATGAAGAAAAATCTACTTTTCTTATTCTTGTTTGTAAGCCTAATTACAAACGCACAAGAACGACTATTATCTGGTAAGATCGTCAACCAAAGTAACGAACCGCTTGGCGGCGCAAGTGTGATTGTTAAAGGGCTAAACAAAGGGGTCGCTACTGATGAAGAGGGCAACTTCAAAATACGTCTAGCCAAAGGAGGTTACACGCTACAGATTTCTTACATCGGATACCAATCGAAAGAACAAGAAATCAATCTAACTGCTAATGATTCGATCCTAATCACTCTTTCATCGAATGAATTCATTCTCGATGAAGTACTGGTGAGTGCTGTTCGTGCCAATTCAAACACTCCGGTGACTTTCACCAATTTTGACAAAAAGGAAATTGCGAAGCGAAACCTAGGACAAGACATTCCCATCTTGCTGAATTACCTTCCTTCGGTAATTTCATCTTCTGACGCTGGCGCTGGTGTCGGATACACCTATCTCAACGTTCGAGGATCTAACAGCGAACGTATCAATGTCACCATTAATGGAATCCCTTATAACGACGCAGAAAGCCATGGTACTTTTTGGGTGAACCTGGGAGATTTCGCTTCTTCTACAGAAAATCTACAACTACAGCGCGGAGTCGGTACCTCAACCAATGGTTCTGGGGCTTTTGGGGCAAGCCTAAATATCTTAACCGATGCGATGGCCGATGAAGCGGGGGGTGAAAGCTCAAATTCTTTCGGATCATTCAACACTCGTAAACACACCGTTAAGTTTACTACAGGAAGACTAAACGACCACTTTGAATTATCAGGTAGACTTTCAAACATTTCCTCTGATGGTTATGTCGACAGAGCATTCGCAGATCTCAAATCGTATTTTTTACAAGCCGCTTACAGTGACTCCAATCGACTAATAAAGGCCATTGTCTTTGGTGGTAACGAACGCACCTATCAAGCCTGGTATGGTCTCGATCCTCAGCAACTCTCTGAAAACCGCAGACAAAACCCATACACCTATGAAAATGAGGTAGATGATTATGGCCAAGATCACTTTCAATTACACTGGAACGAGATCATCAACAACCACTGGTCAACCAATCTAAGCTTAAACTACACCAAGGGGTCAGGATTCTTTGAGCAATTCAAAGCCGAGGAGAGTGCCACTGATTTTAATAACCTAATTGTGGATGGTAGCGATCTGATAGTAAGAAGATGGCTTGACAATGATTTCTATGTGGCTAATTTTAATGTCAATTACTTCAAAGAAGACTTAAACATCATCAGTGGTATTTCATACAGCAACTATACCGGTGACCATTTTGGAGAAGTGATTTGGGGAAGTGATTTAGCAGCCAATACCTCAATTAGAGATCGCTATTATTTCAGCGATGCCCTTAAAACAGACCTCAGCTTCTTCTCTAAGGCTACCTTTACCATTAGCAAGAAACTATCTGGTTATCTTGATCTTCAAGGACGATTCGTCTCCTATAAGACATCAGGCTTAACGGATGATCGAGTTCCAATCAACGTTGATGCCAACTTCAATTTTTTCAACCCAAAGGCGGGTTTTATTTATCGTATGGCTGATGATAGTGACCTCTATTTTTCATTTGCACGTGCTCATAGAGAGCCTAATAGAAACGACTTCGAGAATGGTGTTAGCACCGCAGAGAGATTAGACGACTTCGAACTCGGGTGGCGTTACAAACGTGAAAGATTCAAGTTAAACGCGAACAGCTACTTTATGAATTATACCGATCAATTGGTACTTACGGGAGCCATTGACGATGTCGGTGCTCCAATACGAGCTACTAGTGGTAAAAGCTATCGATTAGGGTTAGAACTAGATACTGATTATCAGTTATCTGAAAGCTTTAGCATTCAGTCGAATGCAGCACTTAGTACGAACCGTAACCAAGACTTTAATGCATTCGTTTTCGGTGAATTAAAAAATCTTGGAGATACGCCATTATCATTTTCTCCTGGGGTGATTGTGGGTAACCGATTTACCTATGCTCCCAACGAGCATTTTCAATTAGCCTTCTTGTCTAAGTACGTCGGTGAACAATATATGAGTAACTTAAGGAGTGAAGTATCAGATCTTGATGTGCTCGAGGCTTATTTTACGAGTGATTTGAACTTCGTGTATCAGATTCAACCCAAATCTGTTTTTAAGTCTATTACTTTCACCGCACTTATCAATAACATCTTCAATGCAGAATATGTAGATCGAGGCTACTACTATACCTATGATTACCCGGGAGAGAATGGCGAGACGATCACCGCTGATGGAGCAGGATATTATCCGCAGGCTACAGCTAACTTCTTAGCTGGGGTCACCTTTAAATTTTAATCTTCGTAGTGCGATCTAAATCGATTAGACGGGTGTGTTTGCCCTTCTAAAATTCCATACATTGGTGATAGAATTTTCAAACACATCGGCTTTTTTATGACAAAAAGAGATCCTTACGCAGCGCTTAGAATAAAAGAGTTCAACCTCTTTTTAGCGCTTCGATTTGTTTTAGTTTTTGCGTGGTCGATGCAGTTCATTGTCGTTGAATGGCAAGTGTATTCACTCACTAAAGACCCACTTTCTTTAGGGATCATCGGTCTGATGGAAATCATACCAGCGCTAGGTATGGCCTTATTTGCAGGCCATATCGTTGATCAAAAAGAAAAACGTAATCTATTTCTAAAGATTATCAGTCTTTTTTCTCTTATTAGTCTGGGCTTATTCTTCATCTCTAGTGACTCGATTACTTGGAGGACAAACACTATTCTTTATGCGATTTACGCCTTTGTTTTTTTTGGAGGACTGCTAAGGTCGTTTTTTGGCCCGACCATTTTTTCGCTCATTGCACTGATTGTACCTAAAAAGGTGTATCCGAATGCTGCAACTTGGAGCAGTTCAACTTGGCAAATGGCCTCGATACTAGGACCTGCTGTAGGAGGCTTCACCATTAATTGGATAGGCATTCACTGGTCTTTATGTATCGTATTTGTACTAGTAATGGTTGCCCTTGTTTTAGGTACTATGATCTCTAAAAAGCCTGTTTTAAATCCTAAAATTGGGGAGCCTGTTCTTGAAAGTTTGAAGGAAGGTGTTCGTTTTGTGTTTAGTACCAAGGCGATTCTAGGCGCACTTAGCCTAGACATGATTGCAGTTCTTTTCGGAGGTGCAGTTGCCTTACTCCCCGTCTTCGCTCAAGACATACTAAAAGTGGGATCTGAAGGCTTCGGAATTTTACGAGCAGCCCCAGCAGTAGGTGCTTTTTTAACCATGCTAATCACCGCCTATATCCCCATAAGTAGAAAAGCCGGACTCAAACTCTTAGTGGCTGTATTTGGGTTTGGTATCTCAATTATCGTTTTTGGGCTTTCAACCCTCTTCTGGGTTTCAGTAGTCGCACTATTTTTCAGCGGAGTTACCGATGGAGTTTCTATGGTGATACGCCAGACCATTTTACAGCTAAAAACACCCGACCATATGCGAGGTAGAGTCGCTTCGGTAAATACGATGTTTGTAGGTTCATCGAATGAACTTGGAGCCTTTGAAAGTGGACTAACTGCAAAATTAATGGGCACTGTAACTGCTGTTGTATTTGGCGGTAGCATGACCATCCTAACCGTTCTAACCACAGGTATAATCTCACCGAGTTTTAGAAAATTAGATCTAGAGAGTGATCTTGAAGCTCATGAAAAAAGCGAGTAATTAAGCAAGATTTTTGATAATCTCAAGCGCCGCTTCAGTCTCTGATTCTAAGACATGTAGTTCTACCTCGTCAGGTAAGGTGCCAAAACCTGCAAGCCGACCCGATTCATTGATGTTTTTAATCAGAGGAATAATACCTTGTTCCTTTAACATTTGTGCAGCCCCTTGAACGATAATTGCACTACTCGTCAGAATTCTAATATGTTTGTTCATATCTACTGTTTACAAGGAATATATGACTCTGGCAGTTAATAATCTAGGCTGAATAAAGGTCTGAGAAGAAAAAACAGAAATATTATTCGCAGTATTTTGAATTTGTGCGTCAATATTTAAAAGGTTTGAACCTTTTAACTCGTACTCCCACTTAGAATCTTTATCTCTTCGATATTTTAAAGAAGCATTTAAAGTCTGAAAAGTAAATTTGTTCTGTTCGTTCGATTGATCGTTATAGCTATAATCTATCTCGAGGGTAATACTCTTTTTGATATAAGCATCGAAGGAAGTAGTCACTGAATTTCGTACGAACTGTGTTTTACGATTTCCTTGGTTGTTATCTGTTACACTATAACGATACCCTAATCTTATATTCGGAGCATATCTGAAATTCGTGTTAAGACCAGGGCCAATAGTTTTACTGACACCCTCATTCACAGACTGTTTTCCCTGTATAAACTGATTTAGCTTATTGTAATTCAAAGAAGCATTAGTTGAAAAACGAAGCTTACCCACTGTTTTTTGAATTCTCCCACTGAAATTAGCATTTTCATCAGCAAAACCTGAGTTAAAAAAAGTATTGGTTCGAATTACATTTTCAAAATTCGTGAGAGAACGAATAGGGTCGATATTCTTCGAATAGGCTCCTCTGAAGAATACATTCGTGTTGTTAAAAAGATTAAAGCTTCGATACAATAAACTAATTGTTCTAGTAACTCCATTGGTAAGAGTAGGTTCACCGTATTGAAAACTATTATAATTATTCATGATGAGACTTCGAGCCAGTCTAGAAACATCAGTAAACTGATTAAATACTCGATAATTAAAAGTTAAAGACTCACTCTTTTTTATCTGAAAACGTGTTTCAAAGTCAGGTAAAAATCTGGTGAATGATTCACTAAATGTAGTATTCGATAACTGCACGTTTCGGTTCTCATATTGATGAACTGAAAATCCCGGATTAAAAGTAAACTTACCTAAACGCAGACGATAATAGATGCCCGCGTAATAATCGGTAAAATCAGATTCTGTGTTATTCACAGTAGCAAAAACGGATGTCTCTGTGGTAAGGCTATTGGTGTTGCCATTATCTAAGATTTGAAAGATCTTTGAATCAAAGGCCTGCTTACTTCGAATCGCACCAAGGGTGATATTTAGATTCGCCTTACTACTGATAATATGATAGTAATCAATTTTACCATCAAACTGATTTGAAGTAATCTCTCTGTTCTGTCCAATATCAAAAATCGATTGATCAAGATTAAACCCAAGGGCCGTTGCGGTAGACTGAAACACACCAAGCTCATTATTTTCTAAAAGAGCATTATAATAAGGGTTTTCTTCCCTTATAACATGTTCAATCTCTAGGGAGAGAATATCATTTTCTGACAGCGTAAAATAATAATTGAGGTTTTGATTGAATGAAATAGGAGTAATCGTTTCATTCTCCTCGGTATTTCCAACCACCGAAGAGTAGGTGCCAATCAGTTGAGCGTCATCAGAGACACGAGCAAAAAAATCATAGTCTAATTGATGATTTACATTAGGTTTATAGCTAGCTCCAAATTTTGCCACGAGCTGTCTAGAACGCTCTTCACCTAATTCCTGGGTTTCTTCATCAGGAATATTGAGACTCAAGTCGGTATATTGAATCAACCGATCTTGTCTAGAATCAGCTCTATTGTAATTATAAATTGCAAAACCACTGAAATCTAAGTTAGGTTTGGGAGAATAGCTGAAGTTGATCGAACTCAACTTATTCTCAATATAAAGAGCATTGTTTTGGTTGGTATTGAAATTAAGATTGTTATTACCCAGGTTGATTTGGGTTCCACTTTTCGTGTTGCCTGGTTGAAATCTTCCAGTCAATCCTTGTATGTCTCGACGTGTTAGCGCTATCTCTCCAATATTATTCAAATCACTGATCCAATTAATACTATACTTCGGATTGTAATAGAAGATTTTAGGTTGAACTACATATAGGTCTTCGCTGGGTGAATTACCTCCTCCTGCGGTCACATTTCCAAAAACAAAACTCTCTTTCCCTTTCTTCAATTGAATATTAATAGCTACGTTATCCTGCGAACTACGCACAGAATTTAGTTGTGAAACCTCAGAATAATTGCGAAGTACTTGAATCTTATCGACAACATTTGAAGGGATATTTTTCGTTCCTATCTTAGTATCTCCTTCAAAAAACTCCTTGCCATTCACTAAGAGTTTGTTAACGACCTTTCCCTCAACTTCGATTTGATTATTGTCGTTAATCTCAACTCCAGGTAGGTTGTCTATAATATCTTCTAGTTTTCGTTCTGAGCCGTTCTTAAAAGAATCTGCATCGTAACTAATAGTATCGCCACTTACCGTGACCGGTAGTTTCACCACAACCTCGTCAAGAACGATATTATTGGTCATTATATACTCTTTGAATATATCCTGGTCTTTAAATTCAAGTAGTTCTGTGATTGTGCGAAGGCCGAATGCACTTATTTGTGCTTCAATGGCGGTATTAGGCTCAGCCTTGATAGAGAATTTACCATCCTCAGAAGTAATACCATAAGAAATCACTTCTTCAGATACTTTCTTGATGAGGACAATACTTGCCATTTCAATAGGTTTACCCACAGTGTCGCGAACAACTCCTTGAAATTTAACTTGGGCAGTTAAGTTAGCAACCGAAAGCACTAACAAAAGAATCAGAGAAAGTCTAGTCACAAGTTGCATTAGTTCCTTCTTCTACTATAACCGTTTCTCATTTCCTGCATCTTAGATCTTACTGTTTCTCGATACGCATCAATTCCTACTATCTCT
Source organism: Flavobacteriaceae bacterium (assembly GCA_036782715.1). Classification (GTDB taxonomy): domain Bacteria; phylum Bacteroidota; class Bacteroidia; order Flavobacteriales; family Flavobacteriaceae; genus UBA3478. The sequence continues at coordinate 21,490 of DAIPYN010000008.1, read as the reverse complement.
CCTTTTTCTGGAGCCTCAATTTTAATTTTATCCTGCGGATTGATAATAACTTCCGAACAAAGAATAGTAGTGTTCCCAGAGCTTACTTCTAGTATAAAACCAGGTAACCCCCAATACTCTGCGGGGCCATGACCAATTGGAATTTGAAGGGTATACCATGCCTCTACAGGAGTCATATCGATCTCCTTATTCTCCTCGGAATTCTGTAAGTCATTCCATGAGAAATCAAACCAATTCAATTCGTTGGTAGGGACTGTAGCGATCGCTTTAAAACACAGGTAATTACCAATACGTTTAGTCTCTTTGGTCATTACCCACTGAAATTCTTGTAGGTTGTCTTTAACTAAAAACTTTTTACCATAGAATTCTTGAGATTGAACTAAAGAGCTATCTACAATATTCTTATACTGTTCTCCACGCGCAAAATTACTCCCCCAACTATCAGTTGCTCCACTCACGGCATCTAAGCGATAATCTTCGGTGAATACAGATTCGGTCTTATTGAAATAAAGTGTGTAAGTTTTCTCTAAACGATTCTTTAAACGAGCTTGTATTTGCTTCTTCTGAGCTTCACTCATTCGAGCTCCCCATGAACCTAAATCCATTTTACTTTTAGAATAGTAAGTGGCCTTACCCTGAATTTCCTGAGTTTCATACAAAGGATTTACAGTCAAAAGAACGTAGACTATAAAAAGCGTAATTAGTCGTAACATAACTTTTTTGTTTAAAGATACTTTAAATTAGTTAGACAAAATAAGAAAAAGACTAAACAAACTTTTTTTTAACTTTTGTCTAAATTTTAAAATTATGCGGTTTCTATTCGTTCTGGTTGTATGCCTTGGGATTTCATCGTGCAATCAAAAATCATCTTATTTAGATTATTCTAATTCTGATTCTAAACTTTCAGGCGGAACAAAAATGGTCCCCATCGAAACTGAATCTGGAACTTTCAACGTGTGGACGAAAAAAATCGGAAATAACCCTAAACTTAGAGTTCTTTTATTACATGGTGGTCCTGGGGCAACAAGCGAATATTGGGAGGCTGCAGATTCATATTTTCCGAAAGCTGAAATTGAATACTATTACTACGATCAATTGGGGTCGGGAAAAAGTGATAACCCTGAAAATGAAAACCTATGGGAAATTGATCGGTTTGTTGATGAGGTTGAACAAGTACGAGTAGCATTAGGTTTAGATTCTACCAATTTTATAATACTTGGGCATTCTTGGGGAGGTATATTAGGCCTTGAATATGCTTTAAAATACCAACAGAATCTTAAAGGTTTAATTATATCTAATATGGTCAGCTCCATACCTGATTATATTGATTACGCTAATAATGTTCTTGGACCTCAGCTTCCAGAAGATGTGCTAAAAACCATTAAATCTTATGAGTTGGTTGAAGATTATACTAATCCCGAATATTTAGGGTTAATTGAAGAGTATTACTACCCAAAACATGTACTACGAATGAATCCTGCGGATTGGCCTAATCCTGTGTTACGTGCATTCGCAAATTTAAATTATCCACTTTATCTAAAAATGCAGGGGCCAAGCGAATTTGGTGTAGTAGGTGATGCCATTCTTAAGAATTGGGATCGAACCAATGATCTGAAAGAACTCTCCGTGCCAACCCTAACCATTGGCGCAACGTACGATACTATGGATCCTAAGGAGATGAAAAAGATGAGCGAATTAGTTCAAAATGGGCAATATTTGCACTGTCCTGATGGCAGTCACATGGCAATGTATGACGATCAAGAAATCTATTTTAATGGTGTTATAAATTTCATAAAAACACTGGAATAAAAAAGGTGTCTTTATCTGCTACTCTGAATCAACCAATCACCTATCACCTGACTGAATTTCTCGATGAACTTCGGCAGATTAAGGATATTCAAAAAAGACATCAGAAAGAGTCTATTGCCCCCGAACTT
>DAIPYN010000008.1:0-19453 GCA_036782715.1 Flavobacteriaceae bacterium | reverse complement strand
GCAGATTAAGGATATTCAAAAAAGACATCAGAAAGAGTCTATTGCCCCCGAACTTAGAGAAAAGATGGGTTTTGTAACCGTAGAATATGAGATTTCACTACTCGAAAAAATGCACCGTTTACTTCGGTCCATTATCGCAAAAGAGGGTGACAAGGTAGTCGGATATGCCCTAGTCACCGATCGCAGAATTGTCGGCTGTCACGATCTGCTCGACGACTTATTTGATCAGATCAATAGGCTCTCATTTGATAGCCATCTGCTCAAAGAGACGAACTATACCGTGGTTGGGCAACTTTGTGTTGATAGCGATTATGGTAGACGCGGAATCGCCCAAGGGCTCTATAAAAAGTATCAAGAAAGCTACTCAGACTCCTTTGATTATTGCATCACAGACGTGGATTGCAATAACCCGCGGTCACTTCGAACTCATTTAAGGGCAGGATTTCAGACCATTCACAAAATCGAATATGGAAATGCTGAGTGGGATATCGTACTTTGGGATTGGAAAACAGAATAGCCATGGAAAACAACCTGAAAGACCACTGGGAACATATTTATACTACAAAACAGCCCCGCGAGGTAAGTTGGACCCAAGAAATCCCCACAACTTCGATTAAGCTTATCGAAGAACTCAACCTGTCAAAGGACGCGAGCATCATCGATGTAGGTGGAGGTGACAGTCATCTTGTCGATTACCTGTTAAAGGAAGGATACACCAACTTAACCGTTCTCGATATATCAGCTGCCGCTATTGAAAGAGCTAAAGAACGATTACAGTCTGATGCAAACAAAGTGAAGTGGGTGGTTTCAGATATTCTCGACTTTAATCCTGATACTACGTATACGCTTTGGCATGATCGGGCCTCGTTTCACTTTCAAATCACAGAGGAAGCGATTAATCAATACCTAAGTATCCTTAAGAAGGTCACAGAAGGATATGCTATCGTTGGAGGATTCTCTACAGAGGGTCCAAAAAAATGTAGCGCTCTGGATATCAAACAATACAACGAACAGGCCTTACAACAGTGTATGGCAATCGCTGAACTTCAAACGCTAAAAACGCTTAGAATAGATCATATCACTCCTATGGGAAGCTCCCAAAACTTCTTGTTCGGCGTATTTCAAAAACATGCCTAATTCAAATAATAGTACATTAGTATTTCACAGTAGCCTCAATGCCTAATCGTCCTGCTATTTATCTGAAGACACTACTTCTGCTATTCTCCATTTCTATGGTTAATGCTCAGCATGAATTCGATAAGACGATTGATTTATCATGGGCAGATGATTTAAATGCAGCGATTTACTCAGCTCCCTTTCAAGGAAAAAGATACATCGACCCTCATCGTATCTTAAACGATAAATACAAATTCTTGGAAACCTTCGAATTTCAAGAAGGAGAATTAATTTTCGATCACGATCGATACAGCGGATTGCAATTAAAATTTGACTTATTTGAACAACAGCTGGTACTTCTTCATCCCAATTCAGATGGGGTTACCCAAGTAGCGGTCGATATGAATCAAATTCAAGCTTTTAAAATCAATGATCGCGTGTTCGTTAAAAAAATCATCGATGGATCAGAATACTTTTTAGAATTTATCGAAAAACTAGACCAGAAAGAAATCTGGGTCTATCACAGAAAATTGCTGAGTTTTAAGCTTGATAACCGTGTTGGATATTACGAATTCAACCCGAAAGATCGACTATATATTTTAAGTGACGAGGGGTGGGATAAAAGCGATGCAATTAGTCTTGAGAGCTTTTTTCCAAATCGATTTAGAGAGATCAAGGCTTGGTCAAAAGGCTGGCAAGACAATAAAAAGAAAGATGCCTCAAAATATCTTAGGGCACTCCTAAACGCAATTCGTCGAAATTGAAAAAGTATCTCTACATCGTATTTCTATTGGTATTCTTCTCTTCTTATGCTCAAGAGAAAACCTACTCTTTCAATTTTGAGAAAGCAAACCTATTAGAGATCATTCGCGCTATTGATCAACAAACTCCCTACGATTTCAAATACGCTGCGACTTGGTTCGACGAAAAGACTAGTTCCTTTCAAATTACTAATCGCACCATTGATGAACTCCTTGACGAACTTTTTCGAGAAACCATATTTAATTATTATCGCCTAGAAGACCAGATCATTATTACTCGTTATAGAAAGATTTATGACGAGCTTCCTGAAGGTTTTTTCAAGTACACAAACAACGATTCTATTCAAAACTCCTCAACGATTACTCCCAGTTTTCAAGAGAAATTTGAACCGACTAAAAACGAAGTCATTAAAAACTTAGTCATCGGAAAACAAGGCGGCTCTTCTCAGAAATACTGGATATCCCTCACCGGGTCTATCTTAAACGGAGAAAATAATTCAGGGATTGAAGGAGCTGTAGTCGCTACTAAGGGTGAAAACGCTACCTATGCCATTACAGACCAAAACGGTTTTTTTGAATTAAGGGTTCCGAGAGGCGAGTATCTACTCGATATCACCGCAGCAGGATTTCAATCACTTGAACAGCCCATTACCGTTTTCAGCGATGGCAGTTTCAGCCTTCAGCTTTTCGAAGCCTTTCAGAATCTCGAAGGAGTAGTGCTTTTAGGAAGTCGAATCAATCCTGTAAACTCGAGTGAAACAGGTGTAGAAAATATCGATATTGAAGAGTCGAAAACAATTCCTCTGGTACTCGGCGAACGAGACGTTCTAAAAGTTGCAGCTACCCTACCAGGGATCAGTTCTGCAGGCGAAGGAGCAACCGGTTTAAATGTTCGAGGAGGAAAGCCCGATCAAAACCTCAATCTTTTAGATGGAGGGGTAATCTACAATCCTACCCACTTTTTTGGGATCTTTCAGGCGCTAAATCCTGTAGCTATTGGCCAAGTAAACATCTACAAAGGGAGTGTTCCTGCACCCTACGGAGGACGATTATCTTCAGTATTTGATCTTCGCACTAAAGATGCCGATTTAAAAGAAACCTCGAGTGAGTTATCACTAGGGCCTGTTACTTTCAATGGTGTTATTAAAACTCCACTGAGCAAAGGAAAATCATCGATGATTACAGGAGTGCGTGGTGCCTATTCAGATTGGCTTCTCAAACGATTAAAAGACGAAAATCTACAAAACACGAAGGCCAACTTCTACGATGTAATTAATAAGATTCATGTCGAAAATGAAAAGGGATCAAAGCTAGACGTTACCGCCTACTACTCTAAAGATCAATTCAACGCTACACGCGACTCCCTTTTCTCCTATTCTAATCTCATGCTGAGCGTGAATTATCGAAAAAACTTGGGAAACAAGGTGTTTAAGACGACTGCATCGGTTTCTGACTACCGCCATCAAATCGAATATTCTGGAAATGCTCAAAACGGATTTATTCAGAACTACGGTATTAATCACATCAATCTTCTTACCTCCTTATCTAAAATCAGCGAAAGACACCAAATCGAATACGGTAACACCACTAGTGTTTATAACATACAGCCAGGCAGTCTTGACCCGCGAACCACTGAAGATCAAATTGAACCCTTGCAATTAGAGAATGAACAGGCAATTGAAGGAGCTCTATTCGCTTCAGATGTATGGAAGGTGGATGATCAACTAGAAGTCAATGGTGCAATTCGACTCCCCTATTATTTATCCCTTGGCCCAAAAGACATCAGCACCTATGAATCGGGACTTCCACTTTTAGGTTCTAGTGTCACGGGAAGCGAGCGCGTTGAAAGTGGTCAGGTTGAATCAAGCTTTTTCGGAGCTGAACTCAGGTTAAGTGCAAGGTACCTAGTAAGTGACTATGCTTCGATTAAACTTGGCGTAAATAACGCCTACCAATACCTCCATACCTTGAGTAACAATACAGTGGCTTCTCCTTTTGACTCGTGGAGGTTATCTAATCGATATGTACGCCCTCAACAGGCCCAGCAAGTCAGTTTTGGATATGCCTACCGAGAAGAAAGTGATGCATATGACTTGACTTTCGATTTGTATTACAAGAAATATAAGAGCTTGACTGATCTTAAGACAGGGGCCAACACCCAACTTGTTCCTAATATCGAGACCCAACTCATTCAAGGTGACGGTAAAGCCTACGGAGCTGAGTTCATGATTCGAAAAAATAGAGGAGATCTGAACGGATGGATTTCTTACACCTATTCGAGATCGCTGATAAGACTAAATAGCGATTACCCATCAGAGCGCGTAAATCAAGGCTCCTTCTTCGCCTCAAATTTTGATAAGCCTCATGATTTAAATATCGTAGCCAATTACAAATTGACTCGAAGATTTAGTCTTTCAGGAAACTTTACCTACCAAACCGGTAGACCGATCACCATCCCTACAGGCAAATACGATTTAAATGGGGTAACCTATGTGACCTATAGTCGTAGAAACGAATTTAGAATTCCCGACTATATGAGATTTGATATTGGATTCAATGTAGAAGGTAATCACAAGCTAAACAAACTTGCTCATAGTTTCTGGAGTATTTCAGTCTATAATATTCTCGGACGAAATAATCCTTACTCGATGTTTTTTGTGAACGAAGACAATCGAATTAAAGCCTATCAGGTTTCCATTTTTGCAAGGGCTATCCCGTCTATTTCTTATAACTTAAAGTTCTGAAAATGAAGAGCTACTTAAAAATAATATTAACTAGCTTCCTTGTGGTCTTGAACTCAGCCTGTGTCGAAGAGGTATCTATTGACTTTGGAGATAATCAGAGTAATCTAGTGGTTCATGCAATCATTACCGATGAGTTGAAGCACCAACAAATTACGCTGAGCAGGACCTATCCGTTCGATACTAAAGAAGCTCCAGCAGAAAAAGGGGCGGTGGTTATCTTGAGCTCTAACGAACAAAATTATCCTTTCGAAGAAGTTGAAGAGGGTCAATATCGATCGGTTACCGCATTTGCAGCCGAAGGCGGGGTTTCTTATAAACTTTCGATTACTACAGCAGACGGTCGCAGCTACAGCTCTGAGACTAAGTCTTTGGTAGGAGACGTTTCTATCGACGATTTTTCAGTAAGTCAAGGGGTAAATTCAGACAATGAAGAAGGGCTGTCCTTTGAATTGAGTTCGAGTAATTCAAACTCTGAAGGCAACTATTATCGCATTGATTACGAAGAAACGTATAAAATCATAGCCCCCTACTGGAGTGCTTATGATGCGGTCATTTTCGCCGAAGGGTTTCACACCATCGACGTTCGTGCCATTTTAAGAGAAACCGAAGAGAAGGAATGTTATGGTAATTTCAAATCTACCCGTATCAACCTGGTAAATACCTATAATTTTCAATCGGATGAAATCAGAGATTTACCGGTAAGATTCTTAAAGAAATATGACCCGAAAGGTATGTATCGATATAGCATCGAAGTAAAACAGTATGCAGTAGACGCCCAAACCTATGCCTACTATCAGTCTTTGAAAGAGATTTCAGATGCTTCAACCACGGTTTTTACTCAATCTCAGCCGGGTCAAATCAATAGCAATATCTACTCTGAATCTAATCCTGAAGAAGTGGTATTAGGATACTTCGAAGTTTCAGGAGTAGACTCTAGAAGAGTGTTTGTGGATTACAGAGACTACTACCCTGATGGGAATCGTCCGAATTATTTCTATGCTTGTCAAACTAGCATACCTTCGATCAGCGGGACTATGGGTAATCGCCCACTCCTTGAGGCAATCAAGTCAGACGAATTGATCTATTTTGCATCAACAGAACCGGGCTCAGAAGGACCTTTCGTCATGGTTTTACCTTTCTGTGGAGATTGCACTCGAATAGGATCAAATATCAAACCTGAATTCTGGATTGATGAAGACTAAATTATTTATTCTTTTCGGGTTATTCTTCTTAAGTATTACTGCGTTTAGTCAGAAGGTAGTTATCAATGCTACTCAAAAAGAGAAAGCGCTACAAACTCCAAGAGAGTTGTTGTGGCTTACCCTTAACAAAACCACTTTTTTCCCTTCTGAATACCTCTACTTTAACGGGCACCTCCTAGACGCTGAAAACCTCGAAGCATCAACTGTTAGTCATAGTATTTACCTAAGATTAATATCTGCAGATGGGAGCTATTCAGAAATCAAACGAGTAGCTTTAAGTGAAGGGTTCGGTAGTGGCGACTGGTTTATATCTTCTGATCTTGCGACGGGTAGTTACACGTTACAAGCGTATTCACAATGGATGCTTAATTGGCCTGAAAGTATTTTTGAACAAGAAATTCATGTAATCAATCCATATACCAACGCTAAGGTTAAGGCAGAGGAAGGGAGCACTTCGATATCCGCAGCGAAAGACACTTCAAACCATCGATTTGAAATAAATCTTAAGGCCTCTTACACTACTAGAGATTCTATCACATTGAATATTCGTAAGACCAAAGAAGGGAGCCTCGTTAGCCGGCCTGTTAGCATTTCAGTTCGTAAAGTCGGTGAACTCGTCGAACCCTTAGTGAATCTTGAATTGGCCAAAACCATCGCCTCAAAACTTGGGGATACGATTTATAAACCAGAACACCGAGGCAGTTCGATACGACTTCAATTGAATCAAGATTATATTAATCCTGAGACGGCTATCATCACGCAACAGGGTACCAATCAAACATTCAGTAAGATGGTAAAGGAGGGCTCAACGTATTATGCCACCTTAGAGAATCTGACTACAGACTATCCGATCGTTTTACAAGAGGCTTCGAAGGTATTTCTTGAAAATTTGGTAACCTTCGAGTCGTTGCCTAGTCTTGACAAGAAACCGCTTCCATCGACCTTCAGACCGCTAAGTCAAGATCAAAAACCAAGACTATTACAGCGTAGCATCTACAACCAAATTGAAAACAACTATTTCGAATTTAGACCTGACTCGGTCATCGTAAAGCCTGCAAAAGACTTTCTGAGTCATCTCCCTTCAAAAGAGTATAACCTGAACGAGTACAATCGATTTAAAAGTCTGAAAGAAACGATTCGGGAGATCATTCCTGAGGTTAGCGTGAATAACTACAGAGGCACAGAAACCGTTGCAATCAAACAGGTTCAAGTATTACCAGGATATCTACCAGCACTATTGATGATTGATGGGATTCAATTTACCACCTCAGAGGATTTATTCAAGGTAGATGCTACCCTCGTAGATTATGTTCGTATTTATACTGACCCTATCGTTTATGGGGGTAAGACTTATGCCGGAGCGCTACTTATGGATGGTAATTCTACTCAAGCAAATTATTTCAAAACGGGAACACTAGTTCCTGAATCACTGCTTAGTACATCCCCCAAGAAATACTACAATCAGACGCACCTTGCAGATTTTAATTTGCCTGATTTCAGAACGCAATTGTTTTGGAATCCTCAGATGAATATAGAGTCTGAAAAAACCATCCGATTAACGACTTCTGAAGTTAAAGGTGAATATATCGTTCAGATACAAGGGTTAGATGATCATGGGCGACCCTTTTATGAAGTGAAATCTTTCTCGGTTAATTAGCCCAGTTCAGCCAAATGGGCTTTTCTGCTCCCGAACCTGCGCCCTGGTTTTCACTTTGAATAATAAAATCAGTGTTAAGTGAGGTTGGGGTGATCAAGTTCACTGTTGACCCAGTAAAGTAAATAGGATTCACCTCTAATGAATCGATTCGATCAAACGCATCTTCTTCTAAGTTTAAGAAAGAACCCATCTGACTTACGTGCCAATTCTTCAAATCTAGATCTGCCCCTCCCGATTTCAGTTGAACTAGGGGACCCGCAGAAGGTCCTAGAAAGGTCAAGTCTTCAAAAAATCCTTTGTTATTGGGCTCGTCAGAGGCTAAATATTCTTCAAATCGAAAAGGAGAAGAAGCAATGTTAGAGAGAAAGGTTTTTTTAAAATCACCTCTCCATCCGTTTGATATACGAATACCTTCTCCAAGATCATTTAAGTACAGTCTATGCAAATTTGCAGTTCCCCCCACAATGCGAACTCCTGCTCCAAGGGCTTGAGAAATTTCAACTTGATCAACGATCGATTGACTTCCTACTCCATAGAGACCTAAAGCTGGCATGGGTGACTGATTAATAACCTCCCCTGCATGGTGAATCTTCACATAGGTGAGTCTAATAGAATAATCTAAATCATCGCCACCCCCATATAGGTAATTACCCACTTCGGTGAGACGAACCCCAGACTCGTTGGTGATTGCTTGACCCATTACTTGAATGCCTCCCCAATCTCCAGCAGATGGGTTATCACTAAGCGACTCAAAAATAACAGGCTGCTCGGCTGATCCGTAAATATTGAGTTGTCCACCCTGTCCGACAGCGATGTAGGCACCCACATTTGGAACCACTTTAATAGTTACCCCAGGCTGAATCTCAAGCTGTGATTCGTCACGAATTAGTAACGGTTCAGTTAACGTATACACTCCTCCCGTTCTAAGTACAGTGCGCCAGATAATCTCTCCCCCTAACGGGTTTTCATAAACCGCACAAAACCTCCCACAACTACCTCCACAGTCTACTCCAACTTCGTCTCCATTTTGAATACCATCATTACAGATCACTGATAAACCATCAACTATCTCGGCCTCATCACAAGAATACAACATGCCCATCAGCGCAAGTAAAAGAGAAAATAAGTGCGATCGAGATTGTACCATTGAGACCGTTTAGGTCTTCTAAAATACTTGATTTAGTTTATCTTCAAGCTGATGTCTCAACATTCCACTGTATATAATTCATCAGAATCGAACCATTACAGGGCGTACAGACCTCCTTTACACAAGCTCATTCTATCGAAGATTTTAAAGAATAGGCACTTTGAAATAGCGTTAGATGTAGGTTGCGGAGTAGGTACCTCGAGTCTATCCTTGGTGCCCTATGCCAAAAGGGTGATCGGTTATGACCCTAGTCAGGCCATGATTGAAAAAGCTACCCCTCACCCAGCGATTACCTATACTAACCTTTTGGATAAGCTTCCAAGTTCTTGCGATCTACTTTGTTTTTTCGGCTCACTCGAATACATTGATGCGAGAGAACTAGAAAAATACACTCAATTGCTTGACAAGGGTGGTCATTTGATTTGTTGTGATTTTGAAGTAAGCTATGAGCCAATCTTAAAAGTAATGGGGCTCGAACCGATGAGAACCGATTATAACCACTCAAAAAATTTAACTGACTATCCCAATTACAAGGATTTTGAAGAGCATGTTAGACAGGTAGAATCGACCTCATTTAGTTGTAGCTTAGAACAGCTAAAATCACTACTAAGAGCTGAGTTTGAAAATATGGGTAAATCGACCATAGTAATAGACAATGCGCGCTTTGAACGCCAGAATTATGAACTAGAAGCATCCCTTTTCTATGCTGCGTACACCAAACTCTAATACGATGAGAAGTCTCTTTATTCTAATCTTCGGCCTATCGATACTGTTTACCAACGCCCAAGATGATATTCAGCAACGTATCGATAGTATTGTTGAAAACGGAATTAGAAATGGCGCTTTTCCTGGAGCTCAGGTTTTCCTGAAAAAGGGGGATAAGATTTTAATAGACAAAGCCTATGGCTACCATACCTATGACAGTATCACAAAAGTTAGCCTAAATGATTTGTACGATCTCGCATCAATCACCAAGGTAGTGGGCGCAACCCTAGCTCTTATGAAAATCTATGATGACGGATTAATCGAACTTGATAAGCCATTCAGCAACTATTTTCGCGACTGGAAGAATCACCCAAAAAAGAGTCAGCTAACCGTTCGAGAGCTACTCGCTCATCAGGGCGGCATCGTTCCCTATATCGTTTACCTCAACAAGGTCAAAAGAAGAAATGGCAAGCTTAAGAAGCGATGGATAGATACCATCTTATCTGAGCAGTATCCTACCAAAGCCTATGAGGGGATTTATATTCACAAGAAATTTAAATCTTATGTTTACCGCAAGGCTAGAAGATCAAAACATTCAGACAAAACGTACCGTTATTCGGGTCTAACCTTTCTTATGATTCCTGAAGTCGTCGAGCATTTAAGTGGTAAAGATTTCGAAACTTTCTTGAAAGAAAACTTCTTTCAAAATCTAGGCGCTGAAGAGCTTCTTTTTAATCCGACAAATCAATTACCCATAGAGCGTATCATACCTACAGAACAGGATAGTCTCTTTAGAAAGACCTTGACGAGAGGATGGGTGCACGATGAAAATGCAGCCCTTCTAGGAGGTGTCTCAGGTAATGCGGGATTATTCTCAAATACCCGCTCTTTACGCCCTATTTTAGAATTGTTCTTAAACAAAGGAACCTACCAAGGAAGAGAATTTATTAAGGCCTCAACTATAGATACCTTCACCCGTATTCAATTCAAAGAAAACAACAACCGCAGAGGCTTGGGTTTTGACAAACCCATGATTGAAAATGACACCCTATCCTATGAAGACTCTTATCCTTCGCCTTTAGCCGATTTATCTGGTTATGGTCACTCCGGGTTCACAGGTACCTTCTTCTGGGTCGATCCCGCCACTGAGCTCATTTATATCTTTTTGTCAAATCGGGTCTATCCTTCAAGAGAACAACAAGCGATCTATGATTTAAACATCAGAAAGGCGATTCTGTATGAGGGTTTGAAAATAGAGTAATTAAACTTTAACAATTTCACTTTAATTATTCTTCTAACTTGAGAAGGTTAAACAACCTTCCATATGTACTCGCTAAAAAATAAAGGACTAGCTCTTCTAACGTCAATCATTTCAATACCTACCATGAGCGCACAGTTTCAGGTCAAACTCGCAGATCTCGATCACGGTAGTATTCGGGTAGAACCTGCATTACCAGCTGATGGAGTTATAGCTCCTAACACCGAACTTACGATAACTGCTATCCCTGAACCGGGTCATGAAATTGACGCTATTTATTATACGGTTCAAGGTGGAATGTGGGGAACCACCAGTTATGAGTTCTTCTCGGCAAAAGAAACCCTTAAGGTCACCAAGGATATGACTATCGGAGCAACTTTTGTTGATCGCACACTAGTTGATAATCTTACTATTTATAGAGATGTAGTATATGCTCAGCCTGGTAAGAAAGCGCTTAAATATGATGTATTCGCACCCAAGGGAGGTAAAGGTTTACCAATGGTTGTCATTATTCACGGGGGCGGATGGTCTTCAAACAACGAAGACATTATGCGTGCCTTAGCGTGGGAACTGGCAAAGGAAAACACCTATGTGGTTGCTAGTATAGATTACCGTTGGATCAATTCCCTAGATGGGGATGAAACCCCAAATTCTATGCACCACTTGGTAGAGGATGTTTTTGGTGCAATTGCACATCTTCAAGAGAATGCTTCTAAGTACGGAGCTAATCCAAATCAAATTGCCGTTACAGGTGATAGTGCTGGTGGACATTTATCAGCAGCCGCTGCGACTCTTTCTGATCAGATAGGAACAGGGGATTATTTGATAGATTTCAAACTCATGCCAACCTACTTGCCTAAAGGTAAAACCGTTGAACAAGTGGGTCTAGAAATCAGAAATGCCATCAAAGCGGCGGCCCCTAGCTATGGTGTTTTCGATGTGAACCCATTAAATCAATTTATCTCGCAGACCGATATCGCCTATCGAAATGGACTTTCTCCGATCAAAAATGTACCCTCAAGTGACTCAAGAAAGGTTCCACATTTTCTTACTAGAGGCACCAAGGATGGCTTGATTTCTCACGAAATGGTACAAGCCTATGTAGATACCTTAGAGGCAAAAGGGCAAAAAGCCATCTATCTTCAGGTAGAAGATGCAGGTCACGCTTTCTTTGACTGGAAACCAGACTCAACAACTCGAGCAACCTTCGATAAATACGGGGTGCCTTATGCTGCAAAAATGAGAGCCTTCTTCGACGAGGTATTTTATTAAAATAGCTATTGCCCGTACCTTTATAAAAAAAGGTGCTATTGAAAAAGAGTATTTGGCTTGCCCTATTCTTACTTTACTCCTGTACGAAGGAAACACCAATCCTTCAGACAGAGGGACCGCCTCTATACTATTCTATTACCCTGGGTACCTCAGGGAATGGACAAATCGATTTAAGACCTGCATCAACCGATAATCGCTACCTCGCCAATTCAAATCTTGAGATTTCGGCGATTCCCGAAGCGGGTTGGGTATTCACTAATTGGAGTGGATCATTAACGAGTGAAGCAAACCCTCTTTCATTTGCTATTAACAATAATCTCTCACTCCAGGCCAATTTTACCATTGAGTCACCAGAGGGTGAAGGCTCAGGAGGCGAAGGCTCAGGAGGCACTCCAGAAATTATACAACTCGATAATGAGATGACTCTTGTTGCCATCAATGCAAAATCGGGAGATCGTCTTTTTTATAATGAGATCGAATACCTGATTGTTGACGATGAATTGCTGAGAGAAATCATTACTGACCAGAGAGAAGATTTATCTAAACTCATCACTACACTAGTAACCGATATGAGTTACCTTTTTGAAAACAAAACCACCCTTACCCCTAACATTTCGTCTTGGGATACTCAAAACGTAACCACCATGAAAGCCATGTTCAAGGGCGCGACTTTATACAACGGAGATATCAGTTATTGGAATGTTGCCAAGGTTACTGATTTTTCAGAATTATTTGCCTCTACCGGAGGCTTTAATCAAGATATCTCAGGTTGGAATACCTCTAGTGCAACTCAAATGGACGAGATGTTTTACCAAGCTGCTGTTTTTAATCAAGATATTAGTAGTTGGTGTGTACCTCTAATTCAAGAAGAGCCGAGAAACTTCGCAACAGAATCACCCCTATCGCCGGGTCAGTTGCCGGTCTGGGGTGAGTGCCCAGAGTAATTACTTACGCTTCCACACCTGGGTTCGACCTAGTAGAGAAAAACCAAGATAGCCCCGAACATTAAGGGTGTTGTCATCTTTCAAAGTGATGGTGCAATCGTAATTTTTACCATTTGCAGGATCCATGATTTTGCCCTTAGTCCAAGAATCATCATCTGGCTTTAAACCTTTAACAATGACCAGACCTTCAATGGGTTTATTGTACTCATCGCCTTTACAATTCACACAAGTTTTACCTTGATCTTCAGGTAAAAGAAGGCGTTCAATTTTTCCATAAAGTTTTCCATCTTCGACATAAAGAAGGATTTCAGATTTCTCGATTCCTGTCTCATCATCGATAGTTACCCAATGACCCTCAATATTTGGAGTCTGAAAAAAGAGGGCTAATGAAAGTAATAGTGATACCATTTTTTCTTTCTAAATTAGGTAAGATGTTAAAAACCAGCAGTATGAAAATCAAAAAAATAACTCTTTTTAGTAAATCAATATTTATAGCAGGGTTGATGCTGGTAACCACACCTGCTTTGGCTCAAAAAGAAAATAAGTTTAAACTAGATCCATCGACAAATATGCTTATGACCGGCAAAGGACCAGGACAAGATGGATCAATAAATCCATTCGCAGGTCAAGACTGTGTAGCTGTGGTAGAAAATCTAGCAAAGGCTCCATTTTCGGTTAGAATTCAACAAAACGGAGTGGTTTTAAGAACTATTGAAATTGGCGCTAAAGAAACCAAACGCATTAAACTTAAAGGTTCAGAGGAACTGTATGTCGATACTGAACAGAAAACTACTCGATTCACCATAAACTATAAACAACCTTCTAAATCCTAATACAATGAATAAACTATTAACTGGGTTCCTGGCTCTTATTCTATTCTCATGCACTAGTAAGGCACCTCAACCAAAATTATCTCTAGCGCAGTGGTCTTTGCACCGAATGATTTGGGAGAAAAATATTTCACCCTACGATTTTGCAGAGTATGCGCACAATTTAGGCTTCAAAGGCTTAGAGTATGTAAATCAGTTGTATCCAGAGGTCATGCTTGCAGAAGACAAGGCTGCAGCCATCGATGAGTTTGTAGCAAAGAACAATGAACTAGCTAAGAAATATCAACTACAAAATGTACTCATCATGATTGATGGAGAAGGTAGTCTTTCTGTAGCCGATGAAACCGAGCGCACTGAAGCTGTTGAAAACCACAAGATTTGGATAGATGCCGCCTCAGCAATGAACTGCTCAGCAATTCGTGTAAATCTTCACGGGTCTAATGACCCTAAAATTTGGAGCGAAACCTCTGTAAAGAGTTTAACTGATCTAGCTAACTATGCTTCAGACAAAAATATCAACGTACTTGTTGAAAACCACGGTCGACTGAGCTCTAATGGAGAAGCACTAATGCAAGTCATCAATAGTGTTGATCTACCGAATTGTGGAACCCTTCCCGATTATGGGAACTTCTGTATTGCTGAGGATGGCTACGGGTCAATTACTGATGAAAACTGTAGCGAGGTATACGATATCTACAAAGGCGTTGAAGAGATGATGCCAAAAGCTATGGCTCTTAGCGCAAAATCATTTGATTTTGATGAAGAAGGAAATGAAACGAATATTGATTTTACTCGAATGCTGTCCATTGCCAACAAATACAACTATCAAGGTTTTATTGGAATTGAATACGAAGGAGATAACCTAGGTGAAATTGAAGGTATTGTTGCAACTAGAGATCTAGTACTAAAGAATCTTAATGCTAATGAAAATTACTAACCTATTAATCGCATTACTGTTTTGTGTTTGTACAGGTAATGCTCAATCACCTATTGGCGGATGGCAAGCAAAAACTACAGACGCAAACGGTAACGAATTAAACGTATCGGCTATCGTCACCGAAACGCACCAAGTGATTACTTGGTACGACACTAGCGGAGATTTTATTAAAACCATGGGGGGATCATGGACCCTCTACGGTGACCGCTGGCAATTAAATGTTGAATTCGACTCTGAAACCCCCGATAATGTAGGGAGCACAAAAGAGTTTACTATCATTCCCAACGCAGAGGGTTATTATCTTTTGCCCTTAGGTCTGACCTTCAAACAAATCGACAACGGCTATCCAGGCAAACTCATGGGGGCCTGGCAAATGACTGGAAGAAAGCGAGGAGACGAAATGGTTTCTAGACCTATTAATCAGGCACGGAGAACTTTAAAACTGCTTTCAGGAAAACGATTTCAATGGGTTGCCTTTAATGTAGAAACCAAAGAATTCTCTGGAACTGGCGGAGGAACTTACACTACCAAAGATGGTGCCTACACCGAAAATATTGAGTTTTTCTCGAGGGATCGCTCAAGAGTTGGAGCCTCATTAGCATTTACCTATGAACTCATTGATGGGCAATGGCATCACTCAGGCTTGAGTAGTAAGGGGAGCCCTATATATGAAATCTGGAGTAAATAATGTGGGGAGCCAACGAGTGGACCGATCGAATGTTTCGAAAATATTGGTGGCTCTTACTACTAATTGTAATTGCCTATTTGACCATTAAGCTAACTACAGCTTAGTTATATTATCGAGTGCCAATAAAGAATTCAGTAATAGTTGTGTTCCATTGGCGATATCTTCAGGGGTAGAGTACTCCAAAGGAGAATGACTTATCCCCTCATAACTAGGAATAAAAATCATACCCGTTGGCCCTATCATCGCCATGTCTTGGGCATCATGACCAGCTCCACTAGGTAGGCTCAATTGAGAATATCCTAAGTTTCTAGCTTGATCGCTGATTACTTTACGAATTCGATTATCCATCAACGCAGGTGGACTAGTTGCATCAATTGGAGAAAATTCAAACGTGGTTTGATATTTTTCTTCAATAGCCTTTGTGCTTGACACAATTGCTTCATAAACCTCCTTGATACGATCTGAGCTCAAATCTCTGATTTCTAAACTCATTCTAACCTCACCTGGGATCACATTGGGGGCTCCAGGAAGCGCTTGTATCCGACCCACAGTAGCCACTTGATTTCCTTCGATACTCTTAGCTATTCTGTTGACACTTAAAACAAATTCGGCCGATGCCAGCATCGCATCCTTTCGCTTATTCATGGGAGTAGTACCGGCATGGTTAGCAAATCCTCTAACCACTACATCCCACCATTTGAGGCCTACAATTCCTTCAACAACGCCGACATCAATACCTTGATCATACAGATTTGAACCCTGTTCGATATGTAATTCGATAAAGGCGTGTAGATCTTCTTTACTTCGTTTTACTGAGAAAATAGTAGCTGAATCTCCGCCTAGACGATTAACACCTTCAGCATTGGTATAGCCCGAAGAGGTTTTTACTCTAAGTGTCCCTTCATCAATCTTACCAGCAAGTGCGCGACTACCAAACACTCCACCTTCTTCATTGGTGAAAATCAATAATTCAAAGTCGTGATTCGTTTTAATCTTCTGTTCAACTAGTGTCTGCATCACTTCGAGTGCAGCCATACTTCCCACTTGACCATCGTAATGGCCACCATTAGGCACCGCGTCGATATGAGAACCGAAAGCAACGACCTTTGAAAGTCCTTTTCGGCCTTTTCTTAAAGCTGAAATATTGCCGGCTGCATCGATATGAACTTCAACTCCAAGATCCTTCAAACGTTTAATCACATATTCTCTTGCATCAAGTTCATGCTCACTGTATGCAACACGATCATTACCACCCTGGTCGTTGATACCAAAGGTTTTTAGCGTTTCTAAATTTTGATTCACACGTTCTGCATCTATTTGATATTGTGCAGAAGATATCGAGAAGAAGGAAAACAAAACAAGGGTGAACAGCGCTGATCTCATGATAAATTTATTTTCGGTCGTTGTAGTTTTTTCGAGCGTCTTTGAAGTGATTGAATACCGTGTTGACAAAGGTTAAAATGAGACCTACTCCAAGGCCGATGTAAATGATGGTGAATATCTTACCTAGATCGGTCTTTGGTGCGAAGTCTCCGTATCCAATAGTTGTTAAGGTAATCGAAGCAAAATAAAGAGCATCAATAAACCGCCAGCCCTCTGCATACATGTATACAAAAGCTCCTCCAAATAAGATGACTATTGAAGCCCCAAGGAGGCTTCGATAGTCTTTGTCTTGAAGAAATTCAATAAATGTTCGAATAAAAAATCGCAACGGATAGCTATTATATGATTTATTCTACAATTTTGACATCCACAGCAGTTCTAGCTTGCCACCCTGTAACATCTGTAACCGAAAGTGCTAAATGATAGTCACCCGTGTCTACAGTGGTTGGAATGGTGACAACCGCTTCTATTTCAAAATTGGTTAAACCTTCAGGAACATTATTATTTGTAGAAAAATTAAATGGATTTACTGCCGTAGTAATCGGTTCTAATTCGCAAGGATCCTCTTGATCGTCATGAGTGTGATGGTCAAAATTATGATGCATCTCAATAGAATAGCTTGCCAACTCTAAGTTATCGGCAACCTTAGCTTTAATCGTATAGCTCTGCCCTCGACTAAGATTTTCACAAGTCTGTGGAAAGCCTCCAGAATAGTTAACGGTAATTGTTGGCTTTTCTTCATCGATTTCTGTTTCGGTGCAAGAAACAAGCGCCAAGGCAAAAAAACCAAGTAATAAAAGGCCCCATTGATTATAACTCTTCATAAACGCTTTCATTTTTTAGGTGTTCTAGTCTAAAATAAGCATTTACTAGACTCCCTCTTCTACAACCAAATCAAAATGCGCTTCAGCCGTTGTACTATTACCTGCCTGATCAACAACGATAATATATACGTGGTATTCACCTAATGCTGCATTTTCTGGCACCATAATGTCTTCATGAAGCTCAGCATTCAGTACTTGATATTTAGAATCAGTGTAAACCTCTTCAAACTCCCAAGCAACTTCACCAGCGGCTGGAGTGATTTCATCGCTATGAATATCAACAGTAATACTTTCGATTCGAGCAAATGCTAGAATATCAGCCCCTATATGCATAGACTCGCCTGGGTGAGCAATACCTTCGTCGGCATGAACATCTTCGGCTCCTTGATCGTGAACCGCTCCCACTTCTACATTAGAAATTACAGGTGGTTGAATCTCATCATCAGTACATGAAACGAATAAAAGGATTGTAAAAAAAGATAAATAGATTGGTTTAAAAATCGCTTTCATAATGTGTTGTTTTTAAAAATTATAAGTAATTGATAAAGAAAAATTTCGTGCAGGTTCAGGAACATCGATCAGGCGGTAAAAGCTGGTGTGATCGAAGTACTTAGTATTGAATAAATTATTGATCTTGAAACGAAGATTGATCGGTTCAGCGTTATTGCTAAGGTTTAACTCAGAGAGAAGTGACAGGTTGAAGAGTTGATATCCCGGGGTTTTTTCTTCGGGTGGAACAATTCGATTCTGCGCAGCGGTTATTCGATAATCAGTAATCAGTCTGGTATTCCTAAATAGCTCACCTGTCTCGAAGCTTTTAGAAAGCGAAAACAGGCTAGATAATGGCGGATTAAAAGGAAGCGTGAATCCTTTTTTAGGACCCTCTAACTGTTCTGCATAGACATACTCTACCGAACTATCCAAACTCAATGATCGATTAATAGTAAGCCCAAAAGAAACCTCCCCGCCATATCGAAGCACCTTAGCCTGCTTATAGGCGTAAACCTGAAGGGTTTCATAATAATCCGCGGTCGGATTTAAATAGATAAAGTTGGTGAAATAGTTCACAAAGGGACTAAAACCAAATTGCAGCATATCTCCCGTCTGGTTCCATTCGAAATCAAATTGATACGACTCTTCAGCTTTTAAATCGAGCTGTCCACGTTCGAATCGATACATGTGATAATTCACCCCATCAGAAGCAAGTTCATTCGCTAGTGGTATTCTAAAGCTCTTTCCGAGATTGAACTTCAGAGCCGTACGCTCTTTGAGATAACTCATCCCAATAGACCCGCTATAACTACCGAAGCTAAGGTCTTTGTCTGAAGCTCGTTGAAGATTTTGAAACTCATAGATACCTGCCGAATTCTCTACAGGTGTCTGAAACCAATCTACGTAAGCATCCGTCATTACTCGACCCACATCATACCTAAGACCTCCCTGAAGGTGTAAATACTCTGATAGCCGGATATGATCAAAAGCGAAAATCCCAGCAGTGAATCGTTTAAACGATGGAATTAAGAAACCCCATCCGCCAATACGATTGTTCTGAATTTCACCATTAAACCCAAATGACAACTCATGAGCCCCCTTATTCTCTAGGGAATTATGAATATTTAAGGTATATGTATTCTTCGAAAAAACTCGTTCACTGCTACTTGATGGCTTAGGCATGTATCCATGTGGAACAGGCTCTGACTGCTCAGTACGCTCATTGTTTTGGAATCCAAAATCAATTTGCAAAGTACTATTCGGTCTAAAGAATTGAAAGTTCTGAATCCATTTGAAATGATTTACCTCGTGAAACGGGAGATCCACATCCCTAAAAGAAGCATCGTAATCAATCGATGACGAACGCACCTCAAGACCATGAGCATTGGCAAAGAAACCATTATTACCATTCATGTTACTAAGCGAAGTTTCAGCCTTGAAACGTTCACCTACAAAACCAAAGGTCAGCCCAAAATTCGTCTCATTCCCGGCTG
>DAIPYN010000007.1:0-72910 GCA_036782715.1 Flavobacteriaceae bacterium | reverse complement strand
GCCACTCAAAATTAGGTTGGCAAAACTTTACCCTCAACTGTATCGATTACATTAACGAGCGAAAAGAAAATGTAGTTTTTATGTTATGGGGAGCTGCAGCTATAACTTTAGAGAAGTGGATAGATCATGAAAAACATCTTGTACTTAAGAGTGGTCATCCGTCACCACTTAGTGCGAATAGGGGGCTGTGGTTTGGTAATGGACACTTCGATAAAGCAAACAACTACTTAAAGGTTAACCATAAGAAGGTGATTAATTGGAGTCTACCCTCCAACACGTTTAACCGCAAACCCACACTCTTTTAAAAAACTCATGATTACCTCGCGGTAATCACCTTGAATAACGATATCATCAGACTTAATACCACCTCCGATATTGAACTTTTTTTTAATGGCACTCGCTAATTTCTTGAAGTCGGCGGGTGTTCCTTGATACGATTTAATCACTGTGGTAGCCTTTCCTTTACGCTTCTCATAGCAACATTGTAGCGTAGGAGTGGTGTGCACATAAAAGTCAAACGATTTTTCCTCGTTCGACGCTACTATTTCTTCGGGTTCGTGATCTGGAAAGGCATTTCTCAATGCATCGGCTAAATCCATTGCGTATTTATTTTAGTAGGCCTAATTCTCTTAAACGTTCATCGAGATATTCACCAGCAGTACAGTCTTCAAATTGCTTTGGTGAATGGTTATTTACACAAGATTCTAAACAATTAAGTGGCATTTCTCTCTTCGGATGCATAAAAAATGGAATAGAATATCTTGACTCATTAACGATATCTTCATTTGGATTAACCACGCGATGAATGGTTGATTTTAATCGATTATTGGTTAAACGAGAAAGCATATCTCCAACATTAATCATCAATTCATCTGGTTCAGCGATCGCATCAACATAAACTCCATCAAGACGTTGTACTTGTAAACCTTTACCATGTGCTCCCATTAGTAAAGTGATCAAATTAATATCCCCATGTGCAGCTGCTCTAATAGCTTTTCTATCCTCAGATTTTACTGGCGGATAGTGGATAGGGCGTAGTATTGAATTACCTCCAATTACCCACTGATCAAAATAATTAGCAGGTAGATCAAGGTGTTCAGCTATAGCGCGTAGCAAATGAAGCCCCGTATTTTCAAGTGCTTTATAAGCCTTTTCACCGTAAACATTGAATGAATCTAACTCTGAAACCAGGTAGTTAGAAGGGTAAATGCCGTCAGGATCGTGATATTGACCAAAGTGCCAGAACTCCTTTAAATCAGCGATCTTACTTCCTTTAGCCGTTTCTCGTCCGAAAGAAGTGTATCCTCGTTGACCTGCCATGCCTTCAATTTCGTATTGAAGCTTGATCGATTCAGGAAGCGCGAAGAAATCTTTAACAGAGGTGTAAAGATGATTGGTAAGGGTGTCATCTAAAAAGTGACCCTTCAAAGCAACGAAGCCTATTTCAGAAAACGCGGAACCTACAGCATCAATAAAAGTGAGCTGTTCATTTCTAGTACCATTGATATAATGACTTAAGTTCACAGATGGGATAGCTGATTTCATATTCTATTTTACATAATATAAATTATGGGACATTTATTTTAGACGTTTCATAGCACGTGCTCTTAGGTACACCCGAGGGTCTCTTTTCATATTTATAAAGTAGACACCAGTCAATAATACAACTGCTGCTACTACACTTTGAGTACTAATCGTTTCGTTCAATACCAAATATCCTAAAATCATGGCAACAATCGGATTGATATATGTTGAAGTGGCCACCTTTTCAGGACTCACTGTTCTTAACAGATAATTGAAAGACGTAAACGCAACGATACTACCAAAAATAATTAATCCTAACATAGACCATTTCACGTTGATTTCCCATTCATCAGGACTTACCCAATGTTCTTGTTTAATCATACTCATTGAAATAAGCCAAAGACTTCCAAAAAACATTTGATAGGCAGAATTAACTAAATAATTTTTTGGCAATTCTGCTTTACCAACAAAAATGCTAGCATAACCCCAGGTAATTACGCAACCTATGATCATCAATATCCCTTTCAATGATTCTGGAGAAGACGTAATTTGATTCTGACTAATCAGTAAAAACATCCCTAGTAACCCTATAAAAACACCAATCCAGGAGAATAATTTGATGCGTTTATTTTCTATAATCCATAGTAATAACAATACGATTAAGGGTTGAGATGATATGGTAAGGGCCGCTAAACCACTATCTACATAGGATAATGCCCAAACGACCACTCCATTACCAATGGCTAGGAATAGAAAACCAGCAATTGCTAAATTCTTCAGCTGAACAAAAGTCACCTTTAAACTTTTACCAGAGACTTTCACAATTAGAAACATTAAAAAGGACGCTGAAAGAAATCGAACACCTGCCAACATGAACGGTTCTAACTGACCTACTGCGATCTTATTTAATAAATAGGTAGAGCCCCAAATTAAATAGATCGATATAAAAGCTAAAACCTTGGTTATGTTCATTTTATATTATTTTGTTTAAAATTTTAGTTTAAAATAAACTCTTTATTTAACTAAAAATAATTAAATTACTATAAATCAATAAGTTGACCTTTTATAAAAAGATGTTTCGGTTCGTTGAATTCGTTTATTAAAAAATAGGTGTTTTCAAGAGATAACTCCTGCTCTACCCCGTCATTATACTGAAGCATTGCAGTAGGTAAATACCTTCTTGAAGGAGCTTTTGTGTAATATAGAAACCCTTCTTCAAGTAGCGATTTCTCGTGAGCATCATCTTTGATCTTACCTTTATAAACCTTAGGATATAAAATCTTTAGTCCTTCTGCATTAAAGCTGCTGTAACCTGTGTAAGTGCTTAAATCTCCCTGATCTTCTAAGGTTACTTGATAAATTGCCTTGCCAAGGTTAGAATCGTAGCCTGATTCCTCTAAATAATAACCAAGATCAACGGTGTAATAAGAACCATTCACCTTTTTTTGAACTTTCTCAATCTTTAAATCAAATAAGTTTCGGTCGTTACGCGGAATCTGGTTGTATTGCTCTACCGAAATTGCTTTGTGAAGTCCTTTTTGAATAGCTTCTAAAGCGGATCCAATTAATACAAAATTGAGTTTTCTCCCCAATTGCTTTTCTGGATCATTTTTGAAGCCTCCTGTTTCGATCAATATGAGTTTTGTTCCCCATTTTTGAATATTATCGCCAAAGGCACGTGGTTCGAAGTCGTCATTGTACCGACCAGTATGATTTGGAATGTATTGTTGATTAATTTTGTATAAATAAGAGATTAATTGCATGGCTTCATCTCTTCCTGCACTTCTACTTTTCTCATAATCGAAAGCAGTGGCTAAAAATGAAATACTGGCCTCATTGCTTAAACGTTCCACATTATAATATTTACTCTGATCGTGAAGATTAAAACCATAATCTGCATTCAAACTATCTCTTACTCCCTTTAATATTTGAGATTCTGGTGCCACTAAGCGAAGTGCATCACGATTAAGATCAATACCAATGGCATTTTCACGAGTCCAGCGGCTAGCTCCATCAGGATTCAACATGGGAATAAAATGAATTCGGAGATCTTGTAATAAACTTTTTACTGATTTATGATTTCTGTTTTCTGCGACAAAAGAAAGTAAATCAACGATAGACCGAGTTGCTGTAGACTCATTTCCGTGCATTTGTGACCACATTAGAACATCAGTGTCGCCATTACCAACACTTACCATTCTTATTGGCCGATCCTCAACAGAATGACCTAACAGTTGAACTTCGAAAAGCTCTGGAGCCTTACTAGTAATCAAGTCTATTTGTTTTTGTAAAAATTTTGGCTGCACTTTCATACTTGAAAAGCCCTCTACCTCATATCTCGAATATTCGTTGAATAACTCTTCTGTAAACGAGCTTAACTGCTGCCCAAACGATAGCGTTGTAAAAACAAGGCTAAGTGTAACTGATTTTATGAAATCCATTGATCTTGTTTAAAGTTAGGATTGCGTTTTTCAAGAAAAGCATTTCGACCTTCTTTGGCCTCGTCAGTCATATAAGCAAGTCTAGTAGCTTCGCCTGCAAATACCTGCTGTCCAACCATGCCGTCATCGGTAAGATTCATAGCGAATTTTAGCATTTTAATGGCTGTCGGAGACTTTGCGAGTATTTCATTTGCCCATTCTATAGCCGTATCCTCTAGTTTTGAATGTTCTACGACACAATTTACCATTCCCATTTCAAAAGCCTCATCAGCAGAGTAATTTCTGCCGAGGAAAAAGATCTCTCGAGCCTTCTTTTGTCCGACCATTTTTGCCAAATACGCTGAGCCATAACCCGCGTCGAATGAACTTACATCCGCATCGGTTTGTTTGAAAATTGCATGTTCCTTACTAGCAATAGTTAGGTCGCAAACGACATGAAGACTGTGACCTCCTCCTACTGCCCATCCGGGAACCACTGCAATAACCACCTTAGGCATGAATCGAATTAAACGTTGTACCTCTAAAATGTTTAGTCGATGAACGCCATTGTCACCAACATAACCGCGTTCTCCCCTAGCCTTTTGATCTCCTCCGCTACAAAAGGAATAAATTCCATCCTTAGGGGAAGGCCCCTCACCTGTTAGCAGAACAACACCAATAGTTGGATCTTCAGAAACCGTATAAAAGGCATCGTACAATTCAGAAGTCGTTTTTGGTCTGAAGGCATTTCTAACTTCTGGACGATTAAAGGCAATTCTAGCAATATTGCCCATTCTTTTAAAGGTAATGTCTTCGTATTCTTTTACCGTTTCGAATTGTGACATAAGGCCTGTGTTTTTTTAAGTTTTATTGGTCTTCAAGGTAAGGTATTTACCTAGATTTTCAGTTGAATTAATCGTCGAATGGCGCATTACTTGTTTTAGTATTTCTAGAGCTTTTGAATGGTTCTCAACGTTTAAATTAGCAATCCAAGAATCATTTGAAAAATCAGAAAAATGACGAAGTAGCTCTGATTGTATCAACTGCTCCCTTTCTAAGATTTCACTGTTATTAAGGATACTTTCTATGGTATTCAAATACTCGTTCTCACTATTTAAATGCATAAATAGGGATTGTCTTTCCATGTCGATTCCTTCACTTGCTAAAGAAGAACAAAGGCAGGTAACTCCATTAGTTATAGACTGGAGTATTTTGCCTTTTAACCCAGCCCCAAAAGGCGTGGGTGATAGTAAAAATTGATAATTAAGAAGCATTGCGTCTAGGTCTTCAACCCACCCTAGAAAAGAAACCTGTTTTAATTTATTAGCCTTATTTATCAATGATTCTGGGTAATAAGCACCAATGATGAATAAGGAGCTTTCAGGCTGTATTTTTAAAATTTTTGGCCATATCTCAATGATACGTTGTAAGGTTGCCGTATTACCCGGATGTTTGCCAGAACCGAAAAAAACAAAGCTCCAAGGTTTTCGATTGAGCTTATTAGTTATTTCTCTACGAGGAGTAATTAAGGGGGCGTAGATAAGTTTTGAACCTATGGATGGTAGTAAAGCGGTTAATTTATTAATCTCTTCACGCGAAATAATCAAGACTTTATCAACGCGATAGAAACTGGCAATTTCTCGCTTAAAAGTGTCCGTAGTCTCCCATTCCTCTTCTTTGCCTTTCGATCTTGAAAGCCGAAGACTGTGCAGGTCTTCTGTATTTAATAGGGTGAAGCATTGGGGTAAATTCTTATAAACTCTCCATCCGAATTGTTCCTCTGAAATAAATCGGTCGAAAAGAACGATCTCAGGCTCAAGATCTACAAGTAATTCATCAAATGAATTGCAGTTCAGGACAATTTGATGAACCTGAATATCGTATTCACTTAAGGAATCCCCTAATGGAGTCTTATCCAAAGTGCATCCGAGATGCACCTCGTATTGTGCATTTTTAAAAGATTGAATTAGAGTTAATAAATGCTGACCAGCAGCAGTAGTAGTTGATTCTGGCCATAAATGCGCAATTATTAGCAGTTTTCGTTTCACGAGGAGAGCGTAGCGAATTGTCGAGCGATATTGGCTCTAAGTTTTCGAATATAGTCTTCTTCAAGCCATTCTTTATAGTTCTTGGTATTGTTCATGATACAGTAAGTGTACTGCTGAACCCGATACTGTATATCTTCTTCGAGTAATTTCGCTAGCTGACGTGCTTCTACAACCGTTTCACTATTTTCCACGCACATTTGAGTGTGCTGTTCGATACTTTCTTCTAAGACTTGCTTACTTCTACCTCCCTCAGCAAAAACCTCCTTGTAACGCTCTTTAATATTAAAAGTAGGATCTATAGTTTTTTTAAACCTTTCACGTATTGCATCGGGCATAATGTATTCAAAATCTCTTTCGATGTCTTCATCACTTTTAATACTCTCTAAATAGAAATCAGGGAAATGAAAAATCTCTTGCCAATCAATTGGTTCGTCCCATGGTCCAAAACGCAAGGTGTTATTTCCTAGGTCGATTACTTTAAATGAAGATTTGTCAGGCAAAATCCTAGACCCTCGACCAATCATTTGAAAATAAAGCGTTAGTGATCTTGTCGCTCTGTTCAGAATAACCGTTTCGACACTTGGTTCGTCAAACCCTGTTGTGAGAATACTTACAGAAGTTAATATTGCGTCTGGTGTATGTTTAAACCAATCTAAGATCTCAGCGCGCTCTGTTGCCGAACTTTTATTGTCTAAATGTCGGATGGGTAAA
Source organism: Flavobacteriaceae bacterium (assembly GCA_036782715.1). GTDB lineage: Bacteria > Bacteroidota > Bacteroidia > Flavobacteriales > Flavobacteriaceae > UBA3478. The sequence goes on along the minus strand of DAIPYN010000007.1, from coordinate 66,207 downwards.
TCTAACTTACTAAATGCTTCATAAACCGAGTAAGAGGCAAAAATTCCATTATTGAAAATAAGTGTTTTTTTACCTTTAGAAAGCTCCATATAGGCATTCAAGAGTTTTCCAATCATACTCTGATTGGTATAGAAAGCATCACTACTTTTTACGGTATAGTCACCATTAGCTCCAAGCTTTAAACTTTGTAGACTCAAATCAAATCGATGAATCTCGGCCTTGGCCAAAAATCCCTTATCAATTAAGGATTTAATAGACTCTCCTATGATTAATTTTTTATAATAATCCTTCATAGGAAGTTTGATGTTCGAACTCAATGGAGTAGCAGTTACCCCTAGTACATAAGCATTCTCAAAGTATTTAAAGAGCTTCCTAAATGAATTGTAATGTGCCTCATCGATGATGACTAAACCAACGTTTTCCAAAACGATTTTCTCATCGCTTAATCGGTTATTCAAAGTCTCCACCATAGCTACATAACAGGTATGGTCATCGTCAGCAGGAATTTCTTTAACCGAGGAGTTAATCACCTTGTTTTTAACGCCAAATTCAGCCAACATTTTAGATGTTTGTGCGCTAAGTTCTATGCGGTGTGTAAGCACAACTACTTTCTTTCGGTAGGTTTCGATATACCTTCGTGCAATCTCACTGAAAATGACCGTTTTACCTCCTCCCGTTGGTAATTGATAAAGAATGTTTGCACCCGCATCTAAGGACTCAATAGAATCAAAAATGCGTTTTAGATCATTCTGTTGGTAATTGTAAAGGTCTTTGGAACGTGGCAATGGAGATGTGATTTTGACTAAAGTGCAAAAATAGCCCAAATCTCTACCTTCTGCCAAATCTTAAGTTGCAGAATCTTTGGTGATAACTTCTTGATAACCCCTATTTCGTTCTATTGTGGTGACTATAAATGATTTGTATCATAGATATTGTAAAATCAAACCCATGAGACAACTAAAAATCGCCAAGCAGGTAACGAATAGGGAATCGAAATCTCTTGATAAGTACCTTCAAGATATCAGTAAAATTGATTTGATCACCGCAGAGGAAGAGGTTGAATTAGCACAAAAAATCAAAAAAGGTGATCAGAGAGCTCTAGAGAAATTGGTTAATGCTAATCTTCGATTTGTTGTTTCAGTGGCTAAGCAATATCAAAATCAAGGCCTAACCCTACCCGATCTTATTAACGAAGGAAATTTCGGATTAGTTAAAGCAGCTAAGCGTTTCGATGAAACCCGCGGTTTTAAATTCATATCATATGCAGTTTGGTGGATTCGCCAAAGTATTCTGCAGGCTCTGGCTGAACAATCTAGAGTAGTTCGCTTACCCCTCAATAAGATTGGCTCCATTAATAAAATCAATAAAACTTTCTCTTATTTAGAACAGGCTCATGAACGCCCTCCATCGGCTGAAGAAATCGCAGAAGAATTAGACCTTTCGGTTTCAGAAGTGAAACAATCTTTGAAAAATGCTGGAAAACACATTTCTATGGATGCTCCATTTGCTGAAGGAGAAGATTCAAATTTATACGATGTTATTTCGGCCTCAGAGACTCCAATGCCTGATACAGAATTAGTTAAAGAATCTATAAGAGATGAAATAGGTCGTGTTTTAGAGACCTTAAGTGAACGAGAAGCCGATGTTGTGAAACTCTATTACGGTATTGGACAGAGTTCTACCATGACTCTAGATGAAATAGGAAATACCTTTGATTTAACTCGTGAGCGCGTAAGGCAGATCAGGGAGAAAGCCATTCGAAAACTTAGAAAATCGGCAAAAAGCGACCTTATTCAGTCTTTCATTGACTAATATTTTGATCATGTCTACCAGAAGTGAAAAATTACTACAGCAGCGCCCAGACATCCCCACCTCTAAAATCAATGATCAGATGGGGTCTGAAGAATATTTTCAAAATGCGGTTCTTCGACCTATACTAAAACTTCAAAACGATCTCTTTATAAGTGTCTTTAAAAACTATATCAAAAAACATAAGAACGTTTTTTATGACCTTAGTTTAGAGAAGAAACAACGTTATATTGAGCATGCGATTCAAAAGGATATTAAATTTCGAAACTCACTAAAAGGAATAATCATTGGAATGTTTACAGTTGAGGAGTATGAAACGTATACGATGAATTCTTCAGCTTTGAATAAACGAATGATGAATTTACTTATCGTTCGTTTGAAAGATCAATTATTACTTTTTGATCGAATCGATGCCGCTTAAACGATAGGCTCTCCATTAAGATCGGTAGTAAGGGCAAGAGTCATAAAATCTAGAAATGGTCGAGCAGCAACAAAGCTTTGTATGACTTTTTCTGAAAAACCTTCACTCAGGCACTCCTCATTTGTAAAATTCTTTTTTAGAATGAATTGCTTAAACCGCAACCATTGAATAGCCTCATGTTCTTTATCAAAACCTTTTGGACAAGACTTTAGCTGCTCTCCGAAGAGTTCTCCCCATTGATTCTTTAAATCCTTTTTACTAAGAAGATTAGAAAACTCTTCATATTCTAATTCTAATTCTTTTCGAATTCTAAAAAGATCTTCTTTGTTAGGATTCCAAAAACCACAGGCGATAAAATTATTATTTGGCTCTAAGTGAATATAGTATCCGCCACGTACTTGTTTGCCCTCACGATGAATAGACGTTGATAAATGAGTCTTAAAGGGTAATTTATTTTTAGAGAATCGAACGTCTCTGTAAATTCTGAAAATTTTGTGATTTTCAAGTTGATCTGTTGCCCCTAACCCTCTTTGTATATCGTCAAAAACGAGTGATGAACTATTTTTTAATTGGTTGTAACGATTCTTGTTTTCAGCGAACCACTCTCTATCATTATTATTTTTTATCTCGTCTAAAAACGTATAAAGACTCTTAGGAATTTGATTCATAATCAAGAAAAATAGCTGCTATATAAGTCATTAATCGTCGTTGTGTTCTCAAACCTTCCTTTAGCTAGTTTTTGACTGGCTACTAATCCGAAAACCACTAATTCTTTAAAAAAGTATTTCAAATCGCCTTCGGCTTTAGGTGCATATTTATTTAAAAGCTGTTCTAAAGGTTTGATTTGATCAAGACACTGACGGTAGTAGGTGTCATCTGCGTTGTCGTGAAGTTCTAAGGCGTCATTTTCATAAAACCAGGTATAAAGTTCATCATAAGGTGTCTCTACCCCTTTCTTCTCCAACTTTTCTATTTTTGGAAAATAATCTTCAAAGATCTGCTTGATTGCATGTTCTATAAGGTGTTCAGCGACAAATACAGGACCTTCATTTTCTCCTTCATATACTAACTCAACCTTTCCTGTTATTGCTGGCACTACAGCTAGAATATCAGAGACACGGATTGTTCCACTCTCCTGTCCATTTTCGATTAACCGCAGTTCGGCATGACTCATCATATGCTCAAATGCAGAAATGCTTAACCGAGCTGAAACCCCACTTTTAGCATCTACATATTCACTACTTCTAGCTTGAAACCCAATCGATTCAATAATATCTCTTGCAGGCTCCGGTATAGCTATACTGGTGGTTGAGTTCCATTTTGCTTCTTGAGCAGTTATCGCCTTAGCGATTTCTAGGTCTTTAGGATAATGGGTAACGATTTGAGACCCTATTCGATCTTTTAGTGGCGTAACGATACTACCTCTATTGGTATAATCCTCAGGGTTCGCGGTAAATACGAATGCTACATCTAATGGAAGTTGTAGCTTGAATCCGCGGATCTGTACCTCTCCTTCTTGTAGGATAGAAAATAACGAAACCTGAATTCTTGCCTGAAGATCTGGTAATTCATTAATGACAAATAAACATCGATTGGCTCTTGGAACCATGCCGTAATGAATAACCTCTGGATCAGACAAGGCTAATTTCAGGTTAGCTGCTTTAATCGGGTCTACATCACCGATTAGATCTGCAACACTTACATCAGGGGTAGCTAATTTCTCAAAGAACCTTTCTGATCGATGTAGCCAATCTATTGGGGTCTGGTCACCTAGTTCATTGATTGTGTTTTTTGCAAAGTCAGATATAGGCTGTAAAGGATCGTCATTAATTTCTGATCCTGATACAATCGGAATATATTCATCGAGTAATTCAATCATTTGACGGGCCATTCTTGTTTTCGCTTGACCACGTAATCCAAGAAAATTAATATTATGCTCCGCGAGAATTGCCTGCTTTAATTGAGGGATTACACTGTGCTCGTATCCTTGAATCCCCTCAAAAAGTTCTTTCCCATCACGTGTATGACGGATGAGATTTTCTCTCATCTCTCTTTTTATACTTTTTGGTTGATAGTTGATCTTCTTTAAATCACCTAGTGTTTTTAGTTCGCTAACATTCATAATCTTCTTTTTCTATTTGCAGTATAATCCTCAAAAATCATTGAGCCTAAATCATCTAGGCCAGTGTAAAACGCTTTGCCTCTGTTTAATCTTGTAAACTCTTGAATAAAATGCATCAAGTAAGTGTCTTGAGCAATCATAAAAGTGGTTACAGGTATTTTACTTTTGGCTAGAAAACGTGCTCTTTGATAGCACTCCTCTACAATCATTTCATCTAAACCAACACTGTTTTTATAATACGTCCCGTCTTTCATCCTAATACAACTAGGCTTTCCATCGGTAATCATAAAAATTTGTTGATTGGTATTTTTCTTACGTTTCAATAACTGCAGGGCTAAATCTAATCCAGCCACAGTGTTAGTGTGATAAGGCCCTACTTTAAGATACGGTAATTCAGCAATTGAAATCGGCCAAGCATCGTTTCCGAAAACAATAATTTCGAGGCTATCTTTTGGAAAACGTGTAGTAATCATCTCAGATAGCGCCATCGCTACTTTTTTCGCTGGTGTAATTCGATCTTCCCCGTACAGAATCATACTATGACTGATGTCAATCATAAGAACAGTGCTCATTTGAGACTTATGTTCTGATTCGTAGACTTCTAGATCATCGTGATCTAACGTATAATTATCAATACCTGAACGAAGCATCGCGTTTTTAAGCGATTGATTCATGTCGATCTGATCCACCGAATCTCCGTATCGATATGGTCTTGTAAACCCTGTCCGTTCTTCAGAGACACCTGAAGATTTCGTATTATGATTTCCCTTTTGCCCCTTCTTTAGTTTCCCAAAAATCTGATTTAGTGCTCTTTTACGAAGTTCACGTTCAAGCTTGGCTGTGGCTTTAAGCTTTTTAACAGCTTCTGAAGGGGTATCACCATCTGTAGGATCATCTTCAAACTCTTGGCGCACCACTCCTCTTTCGAGTAAATCGTCTATAAAGTCATCAATAGTGTATTCGTCAGTGGTGAGTTCGTACTCTTTGTCTAGTTCTCTTAACCAATCAATAGCTTCCTCAACATCACCAGAGGTATGGGTAACTAACTCCTGAAATATATCATAGAGTCTCTGAAAAGGAGACTTTTCTTCTGGGGAGTTTAGGGTAATTCGATAACCTAAATCTAAATTCATAGCCCTATAAAGGTACAAATTTAGTGATCCTATTTTTCTCTTGATTTCAAGATTTCAAGTACATCATCAAGACTATAACCTTTAGCCTTTAAAAGAATCAAATAGTGAAATAAAAGATCTGCAGATTCGTTTAAAAACAATTCTTCGTTATCATCTTTGGCCTCAATCACTACTTCAACAGCCTCTTCTCCAACCTTTTGAGCGATCTTATTGATACCCTTTTCAAAAAGAGAAGCTACGTAGCTTTTGGAGTCTCCACTTTTTTGACGTTGTTCAATGATCGACTCAAGATACTTAATCCAATCGTAGCCAATAGTATTTACTTCATTAAAACAAGTATCAGCGCCTGTATGACATACCGGGCCTAGTGGGTTAACCTTGATCAAAATACTATCTAAATCACAATCTATTTTGACTGAACATACCTGTAACTCATTTCCGCTTTTTTCTCCTTTTTTCCATAGTCTTTGCTTGGATCTCGAATAGAACCAAACCACTTTATCGTTTAGGGTTTTCTGAAACGACTCTTTATTCATGTAACCCTGCATCAAAACTTTTCCCGTTTGATCGTCTTGAATTACAGCGGGTACTAATCCGTCTGCATTTTTAGTAAAATCAGGTTCGTTATTCATCGTACAAGTATGTTTTTTGATCGTAAGTAATCTTTTAAATCAGCTATTTCAATTTCAGAAAAATGAAAAACACTCGCTGCTAAGGCGGCATCTACGTTTGATTTCAAAAACACTTCTGAAAAGTGTTCTTTAGTTCCTGCTCCTCCTGATGCTATAATTGGAATGTTTACTCTAGAGGATAATTCGGCTAAGGCCTCAATGGCGAAGCCAGCCTTAGTTCCATCATGATCCATTGAGGTAAACAAAAGCTCACCGGCACCTCTATTAGTAACCTCTTCAGCCCATGAGAACAATTCAAGAGCCTCAGATTGCTTACCTCCGACGGTATGCACTCTCCAAGTGCCATCAATGAACTTTGCATCAATAGCTACGACCAAGCACTGAGAACCAAATTTATTCGCTATTTCTGAAACAAGCTCTGGACGTTTAACAGCAGAACTATTTATAGCCACCTTATCTACTCCCTTTTGAAGCAAGCTACTCACCTTATCTGTTGAACGTATTCCCCCTCCCACTGTGAAAGGAATAGATAGTGTTTTAGCAACTTCATAGATCAAGGGTTCAAAAGCCCCTCTGCCTTCCTCGGTTGCTGAAATATCTAGAAAAACTAACTCATCAGCTCCACGCTTGCTGTAAGACGAGGCAAGAGCAACTGGGTCTCCGGCATCTTTCAGGTCTACAAAGTTTACTCCTTTGACTGTTCTACCATCTTTGATGTCTAAACAGGGCATGATTCGTTTACTAATCATTAAGAATGAAGTTTTCGAGTTCCTTAAGCGTAATTCGGTTTTCATAAATAGCCTTGCCCAATATGGCACCCGAACACCCTATTTCTTTTAATTGTTCTAAATCTGATAAATCCTTGATACCGCCACTTGCAATTAAGTGTAGATCGCTTCCGAATTCATTGATTAATTCACTATACAATTCTACAGAAGGTCCTGTTAACATACCGTCTACAGCTATATCTGTGCTAATTACGTGTTTAATACCCTTATTAAGGTAATCACCGATAAAGGTATTGATCGTAAGATCAGACTCTTCTAACCATCCCGAGATGGCAATTTTACGGTCTTTCGCATCAGCACCAAGAATGATCTTTTCATTACCATATATTTTTAACCAAGAAACGAATTGCGAAGGGTTTTTCACTGCTATACTACCTCCCGTAATTTGTTTAGCTCCCGAATCGAAGGCTATTTTAAGATCTTCATCTGATTTTAAACCACCGCCAAAATCGATTGATAAATTCGTTTTTGAGGCAATTTTTTCGATCACCTTATAGTTAATGATTCTTCCGGCTTTAGCACCGTCTAAGTCGACTAAATGAAGCTTTACTACTCCGTGGGCTTCAAAGGATTTGGCTATTTCTAGCGGATCTTCGTGATAGACCTTCTTAGTTGTGAAATCACCTTGGGTAAGTCTTACACATTTACCCTCGATTAAATCGATAGCTGGTATAACTGAAAAACTCATGATAGTTTAAGAAAGTTGGTAAGTAATTGTTCTCCAGCTTCACCACTTCTTTCAGGATGAAATTGCACACCTATGAAATTGTTATTGGCCAGTGCAGCGCTGTAAGGAATCTCATAATCGGCAAGCGCAATCGTTTGTTCACTTACCTGTGCGTAATAGGAATGAACAAAATAGAACTGTTCATTATCGAGACGCTCAAATAAGGGGTGATTGTTAAGTTTTACTGGTGCCCACCCTACTACGGGAACTTTAAGATTTACATTAAATTTTGCAACATTCGTGTCAAAAATTTGAAGACCTTCTGTTGATCCTTCTTCGGTTTGGTTGCATAGCAGTTGCATTCCTAAACAGATACCTAGGACGGGTTGGTTTAATGTTTTTATAAAATCTATTAAACCTGTTTCGATAAGATGTGATTTAGCAGCCTTCGCATGTCCTACTCCTGGAAAAATAACGTGTGTTGCACTTTGAATTTCAGATGAGTCTGAGGTTACAACGGTTTTAACCCCAAGGCGTTCAAAAGCAAATCGTACACTCTGAACGTTTCCTGCGCCATAATCGATGATTGCTACTTGCTTCATAGACTACCTTTTGTACTTGGAAGAATCAAATGCTCTGTATCTCTTTTCTTTGCCATTTTAATCGCTTTAGCAAAAGCTTTAAAGAGACCTTCAATCTTATGATGTTCATTAAAACCGCTCGCTTTGAGATTTAAATTGGCTTTGGCACCATCGGCAAACGACTTAAAGAAGTGAAAAAACATTTCAGTAGGCATATCCCCAATTTTCTCTCTTTTAAATTTAGCATCCCACATCAACCAGGCTCTTCCGCCAAAATCAATAGCTGCTTGGGCTAGTGCGTCATCCATCGGGAGACAGTAACCGTATCGTTCTACTCCTAATTTATTACCCAGTGCTTTAGCAAAAGCCTCCCCAAGAGCAATTCCGGTGTCTTCTATGGTATGATGTTCATCGATATATAAATCGCCTTTGCATTTCACAAATAAATCAAGCTGTCCATGACGAGCAATCTGTTCTAACATATGATCGAAAAATCCTAGCCCTGTATGAATTTCAGATTCGCCAGTTCCCTCTAGGTTAAGCGTGATTTCAATATCAGTTTCTTTAGTTTTTCGCTGATGAGTAATTTTGCGGTCGAGTTTCTTCAAGAAATCGGTAATCGAATTCCAGTCATCACATTCTAAGGCAACATGCTTATTTAATTCTTGAAGAGATTCATTCAATTCATCCTTACCTGATTGGCTAGCATTAAACAGAAATGATTTAATTCCTAGATTTTTCCCTAATTCTACATCAGTGTATCGATCGCCAATGACAAAGCTATTTTCAAGATCGAAACCTTGAGACATGAGATCTGTAAGCATTCCTGTCCTAGGTTTTCTGTTCGGAGAATTTTCAGAAGGAAAACTCGAATCAACAGCTATTTTTTCAAAGCTAATTCCTTCAGACTCAAGGGTACGAATCATTAGGTTTTGAACGGGCCAAAAATCTTCTGAAGGAAAAGATTCAGTACCTAGTCCATCTTGATTGGTTATTAGCACTAATTGGTAGCCTAAAACCTTATGAGCTAATTTTAAGGAGCTAATCACATTAGGAAAAAACACTAGCTTATCGATGTGATCGATTTGATAATCAGCTGGCTCTTTTATGATCGTACCATCACGATCTACAAACAGGTATTTCTTCATGAATTCAATAATTTGATAACACGCTTGTTTTCATCGGGGGTACCGACTGTAATACGGAGCATATTTTGACATCCATATTGCGAACTTCGATTTCTTACAACAATACCAGCAGTAACGAAATCTTGATATCTTTTTGACGCATCGTCGACTTGAAATAATATAAAATTAGCTTCAGACTCGTACACCTTAGCTACCCAGCTACATTGCTTCAATGCGGTATTTAGAATTGCTCTTTGATCCTTTAGAATTTCAATTTCACTCTGAATCATTGAATAATTTGAAAGACGGTCTAGAGCTAACTCTAGATTAGGACTACTGATATTATAAGGAGGCTTAATACGATTGAGCCAGCGGATAATTTTTGGATGAGCAACGGCAACCCCTAGTCGTGCACCTGCTAAGCCATAGGCTTTTGATAGGGTGCGCACCACTATGAGATTTGGATGCTCGGTGACTATGCTCACTAGACTCTCCTCGTTAGAAAAATCGATATAAGCTTCATCAACGACCACTAATGCATTGGTTTCTCTGATAAATCTTTGAAGTTTTTTAGAATCGAGTAGTCCTCCTGTAGGGTTATTAGGATTACACAAGAACACGAGTTGGGTTCTTCCATCTATCTTACCTTCAAATAAATTCCAATCTAATTCAAATTCATCATCAAGCGGTACAGTGATTAGCTCCACGTCGTTCTTGTCAGCTAACACACTATACATACCATATGAAGGTTTAAAAGTCAATGCGTTATGCTGTTTTGGTTCAACTACTAATTGCATGATCAAATCCAATACCTCATCGCTTCCATTTCCAATAAAGAGGGTGTTCTCTTGAATTCCCCAGAGCGCTGCTATACGAGTTTTTAAAACCAATTGATAGGGATCAGGATATCTGGTTGCCTTACCATCAAAAGGGTTTTCATTCGCATCTAGCCAAATTTTAGAGATCGCACTATCTGAGAACTCACTTCTAGCTGATGAGTATACCTCAGAATTTCGTAGATGTCTTCTGATATTTGCATCTATATCATACCCTTCAGCACCTTGATTAACCTCACTAAAAAGATGCTTAAGCCGAAGAGTCACTGCGTTTTGGTGGGCTCTCAATTGTTCAGCACTCGCCATTTGTTCAACTACAGGCCCAAGGTCACGTATCCCTTGAGAACTCACCTTCTGAAAGGTTATAGCTTTAGTATAACTGTCTAAATTAACTCCACTATACTGTCGGGCAAATCCATTCGTGGGTAGTGTATGGTTCGTCCCTGATGCATAATCACCAGCACTTTCGGGAGTGAAATTCCCTATAAATACAGAACCAGCGTTTTTAACCAAGGCAACCATATCTTCTGGTTTTTCACTAGCAATAATGTAATGTTCTGGAGCGTATGAATTAATAAATTCAGCTGCCTTTACTCGATCATCAAAAAGAATAACTCTACTGTTTTCTAGTGCTTTAGTGGTAATCTCATTTCTTGGTAGGTTCGCCAGTTGAATCTTAATTTCTTCTTCTATCCTTTTTAGCTTTGATAAATTGGATAATACCAACACCACTTGACTATCAGGTCCGTGCTCTGCTTGACTTAAAAGATCTGCAGCTACGAATTCAGGTACACAAGTTTCATCAGCAAATACGAGTAATTCACTAGGACCGGCAGGCATATCTATAGCTACTCCCTGCTGTGTAGCGAATTGTTTTGCTACTGTTACGAACTGGTTTCCAGGACCAAAAATCTTATCAACCGCAGGAATAGATTGGGTACCATTCGTTAAGGCAGCAATGGCTTGAGCTCCACCGACTTTATATAGAGAATCCACACCGCAAAGTGATGCAGTGTAAAGAATGGCAGGGTCTACCTTACCGAATCGGTTTGGCGGAGTGCATAATGTGATTGATTCACAGCCTGCAATCTTTGCAGGAATAGCCAACATAAGAACCGTAGAAAATAACGGAGCAGAGCCACCAGGAATATAAATTCCGACCTTTTCAATAGCTACTTTGAGTTGCTCGCAAACTACTCCAGGCATAGTTTCAACCCGTATAGGTTTGGTCTTTTGCGCTTGGTGAAAAGATTCTATATTCTGTTTTGCTTTCTGTATCGCCTGTTTCAGTTTGGGATCTACTAAATCTTTTGCTTCATCAACCTCTTCCTTACTGATAATTAGTTGATCTAATTTAACCTTATCAAAGTTTTCGGTATAGTTCAATAAAGCTTCATCACCACGATGTTTGACTTCATTAAATATCTCGCTTATTAGTGGATATAAATCTTCATAGGAGGCTGTGGGACGTTTAATAATTTCTGCCCACAGTTCATTTCTAGGGTTATTGTAGGTCTTCATGGTTATAAAAACATCTTTTCTATTGAACTCACCAAAATACCTTCTGCTCCTGCATTTTTGAGCTTTTCAATCATCGGCCAAAACCGCTTTTCTTCGATTACGGTGTGTACCGAAACCCATCCAGACTCTGCGAGCGGCAAAACAGTAGGACTTTTCATTCCTGGCAGTAAGGATAAGACCTCCTGTAAATTGGCCTCTTGAACATTCATTAAAACATATTTATGCTCTCTAGCTCGCAAAACCCCTCTTAATCTGAATAAGAGTTCTTGAAAAGTTTCATTGGACTGATCTAGTTTGGGAGAAACTGCAAGGACAGCTTCACTTTTCAATAAGGTCTCCACCTCTTTAAGATTGTTCTTGAAAAGAGTGCTACCACTACTCACGATATCGCATATAGCTTCAGACAATCCGATATTTGGTGCGATCTCTACACTACCATTAATAACGTGTATATGAGCATTGATCTTGTTACTATCTAGAAAAGAACGAAGTGTATTCGGATACGAAGTGGCAATCCTCTTATTTTCGAGATCTTGAAGTCCTTTATATTCTGTACCCTTTGGCACAGCAATACAAACGCGACATTTGGAAAATTTCAATCTTTCAACGCTCTCAATATTATTACCTTTTTCAATAAGTAAATTCTCACCAATGATCGCTAGGTCTACCACGCCGTCTTGGAGATACTTGGGAATATCTCCATTGCGCAAATAGTATACTTCTAAGGCAAAGTTAGTTGCCGGAGCCTTTAATTGATCCTTGCCGTTATTAATAGAAATCCCAGCTTCTTTCAATAATTTGATCGAATCGTCGTGAAGTCTTCCGCTCTTTTGAATTGCAATTTTTAGTCGTTCCATGATTGATTTAAATAAAAAATCCGCTTAAACACAAGGCTCAAACGGATCGTATAAAGTATTCACATACCAAACCTATCTCGCCTGAGCGCAGTAAAATAGATGATGGTGATGTGTGGTCTTATTCATTATGCCGCAAAAATAAGCTTGTTTTTTATTTGTTACTAATTATTACCAAGAATAATTGGTAAGCCACTTTCTCCGGAACCAACAACTACCACTTTTGCATTAGGTGATTCTGCAAGTTTAAGTGTAGCTTCAATGCCCTTATCCTGAAGAATTTTATCAGTTAGTGAAGCACTTAAAATTCTGTTTGCATCCGCTTTACCTTGTGCCTCAATAATTTGTCTTTGTGCTTCTTTATCCGCAGTAATTAATCTAAACTCATATTCTAAAGCTGACTGTTCTTGTTTCAATTTTCGTTCAATTGCTTCACGAATCGTTGGAGGAAGCGTTACATCTCTAACTAGAATTTCATTTAGTTGAATATATTGATCTTCAACGATCATTCTTGTTTCCTCAAAAATTTCGGCTTGAATCGCATCTCTTTTAGAGGAGTATAGTTGCTCTGGGGTATATCTACCCACCACCGATCTTGCTGCTGATCTGATAGCTGGAAGTAAGATACGATTTACATATTGCTCACTTTTTTCTTGATGCAGTTTACCAAGTTGGGAATAAACCGGTTGATACCAGGCTGAAGCATCGATTTGAATCTCAAGACCATTTGAAGAAAGCACCTTCATTTTCTCGAAGAGCTCTTGCTGTCGAACTTCGTATACAAATACACGATTCCAAGGAGCTACAATATGAAACCCTTCTCCCATAGGTGCTTTGTCTGTTACAACACCACCACCAAAAGTTTTATATAAAACTCCTGCCCTACCTGGGCCGATAGTTACTGCGGATTTAGATATTAATATGATTAGTAGGAAAAAACCTACTACACCAGGAAGTAAAAATTTAGGTAAACGTTCCATTTTTATTTTTTTAAATTAAGTTAACATTCCTCCATCTACCAGAAGGACTTGCCCGGTAATATAAGAAGAAAGATCCGATGCGAAGAATAAACAAGCGTTCGCAACATCCTCAGGGGTTCCACCACGTTTTAATGGAATACCTGCACGCCATTGTTCTACTACAGCTTCGTCAAGTTTATCGGTCATTTCTGTTTCAATAAAACCTGGAGCAATAACGTTTGCTCTAATGTTTCTTGAACCCAATTCTAAAGCGACACTTTTTGTGAATCCAATCATACCTGCCTTAGAGGCTGCGTAATTCGCTTGACCCGCATTACCCTTAACACCGACAATAGAACTGATATTAATGATCGAACCATTTCGTTGCTTTAAAAAGACTCTTTGAAAAGCCTTTGTCATATTGAAAACCGATTTAAGATTCACCTCAATAACCTTATCAAAGTCTTCCTCAGACATTCGCATGAGAAGATTGTCTTTGGTGATTCCAGCATTGTTAATAAGCGCATCCAATGAGTCAAAATCAGACATCACCTCTGAAGCTAATTTTTCGCATGCTTCAAAACTAGATGCATCACTTTTATATGCCTTTACAGTAACACCTAACTTCGAAAGTTCATCTTGTAGTGCTAGTGCTGGTGCTTCACTAGAGCTGTACGTGAATGCTACATTCGCACCATTTTGAGCAAATACTCTAGCAATACCACTACCAATACCTCTACTTGCACCAGTGATTAAAACCGTTTTTCCGTTTAATAACATGTCCTTCGAATTTAAGCTAAAACCTCTTTTACTTTAGCTCCTATCAGTGCAGGTGAATCTACTACATGAATGCCGCAAGAAGCCATAATTCGCTTTTTAGCTTGCGCAGTATCGTCGCTACCGCCGACAATAGCACCAGCATGACCCATCGTTCTACCTGCAGGAGCAGTCTCACCAGCGATAAATCCAACAACTGGTTTTTTGCTTCCGCTATTCTTATACCAATGAGCAGCATCAGACTCTAACTGACCTCCAATTTCACCAATCATAACAACACAATCGGTTTCTTCGTCTTCAATAAGTAATTGAAGTGCTTCTTTGGTTGTGGTACCAATAATAGGGTCTCCTCCAATACCGATGGCAGTAGAGACACCTAATCCTTTGCGAACAACCTGATCTGAGGCTTCATAAGTTAAGGTGCCTGATTTAGAAACAATACCTACCTTTCCTTTTTCGAATACAAAGCCTGGCATAATACCAACTTTAGCCTCTTCTGGAGTAATTACACCCGGACAATTAGGGCCAATTAGACGGCAATCGTATTGCTTGATATAATCGAATACCTTAACCATATCTGCCACAGGAATACCTTCTGTGATTGCGATAATTACCTTAATCCCTGCGTTTGCAGCTTCCATAATTGCATCTGCTGCAAATGCTGGTGGAACAAAAATGATTGAGGTATTAGCCCCCGCCTTTTCAACAGCTTCTCTTACTGTGTTAAAAACAGGACGATCAAGATGAGTTTGTCCTCCTTTACCCGGAGTTACCCCTCCTACCACATTAGTTCCGTATTCAATCATTTGTTCGGCATGAAAAGTACCTTCGGTACCTGTAAAACCTTGAACAATAATGCGCGAATCTTTATTTACTAATACACTCATATTTTTATTTTGATTGCAAATTTAGAAATGACAAATGAATGATTTGCCTATGATTATGTTTATTCTTTAACTCTTTCGATGTATGATTTCTTTTCGGTGTCAATTTTGACCTTATCTCCTTCGTTAATAAACAAAGGGACGTTGATTCTTGCTCCGGTTTCTACGGTTGCTGGTTTAGTAGCATTCGTAGCTGTGTTACCTTTAACACCGGGTTCAGAGTGCGTAACTTCTAGTACAACACTGGCTGGCATATCTACTGATAATGGCGCGCTATCTTCTGTATTGAATAAAATAGTAACCACCTCTCCTTCTTTAAGTAAATCATGAGCTTCTAAAGCTTCTTCCTGAAGTGCGATTTGATCATAATCCTCAGTATTCATGAAGTGATAGGTCGAACCTTCACTGTAGAGAAATTGAAAACTACGAGTCTCTACACGAACGTCTTCTAGTTTATGACCCGCAGAAAAGGTGTTATCAAGTACTTTTCCTGTAGTCACACTTTTAAGTTTGGTTCTTACGAATGCCGGTCCCTTTCCAGGTTTAACATGCAAGAATTCGATGATTTTGTAGATATCGTTATTGTAACGAATGCAAAGTCCTTTTCGGATGTCTGAAGTTGACGCCATAATTATGAATTATTAAAATAGCCTTTCATGATACCGCGTTTAGATACTCTTATGAATTCGAGTATTTCATCTCGTTCACGCGTAGCTTCCATTTCAGCTTCAATGATCTGTAAGGCTTGGGTGTTATTGTAATTCTTTTGGTATAAAATTCGATAAATCTGTTGAATCTCTTTAATTTTTTCTGGTGTAAAACCTCTTCTTCTAAGTCCTACAGAATTGACTCCCACATAAGATAGAGGTTCTCTAGCTGCTTTAACAAATGGTGGAACATCCTTTCTAACCAGAGCACCACCTGTAACAAAGGAATGATGTCCGATAGAAACAAACTGGTGTACTGCTACCATCCCAGCCATAACAACATTCGGCCCTACATTCACATGACCAGCAAGGGTAGAGTTATTACTAAATATACATCCGTCAGATACATTACAGTCGTGTGCGATGTGACAATACGCCATAATCAAGCAGTTTGACCCAATGGTGGTCTTCCAACGATCAGTAGTACCTCTGTTAATGGTAACGCATTCTCTAATAGTAGTATGATCACCGATAACGGTTGTGGTATCCTCGCCTGAGTACTTTAAGTCTTGAGGTGGAGCAGAAATCACTGAACCTGGATAGATAAAACAGTTTTTACCGATTCTTGCACCCTCCATTATAGTTACGTTGGAGCCGATCCAAGTTCCCTCACCTATTTCCACATTATTGTGAATCATTGCGAAGGGTTCAATGGTAACATTTTTAGCAATTTTCGCACCTGGATGGACGTAGGCTAAAGGTTGATTCATTTAGAATTATTTAGTTTTTACAATCTGAGCCATTAATTCGGCCTCAGAAACGAGTTTATCTCCGACGAAAGCCAACGCCCTCATATGACAAATACCACGCCGTATAGGAGTAATTAACTCACAATCGAAAATCAGGGTGTCTCCGGGATTTACCTGATGCTTAAATTTTACATTATCCATCTTCATGAAGAAGGTCAAGTAATTTTCCGGATCTGGAACAGTGTTAAGAACCAAAACCCCTCCTGTTTGGGCCATAGCCTCAATTTGAAGTACTCCAGGCATTACAGGAGCACCAGGAAAATGACCTACAAAGTAGGCTTCATTCATGGATACGTTTTTCAGTCCTACGACTCTAGAGTCAGTTAGTTCTAGAATCTTATCTACTAAAAGAAATGGAGGACGGTGCGGTAACATATCCATGATCTGCACCGTATCCATTACGGGTTGCGCATAGATATCCATTTTTGGTACTCGCTTGCGCTTTTCGTCCTTAATTTTCTTTTGCATCACCTTAGCGAATTCAGTATTCACTAGGTGACCGGGTTTACAAGCAATTACTCTACCCTGTATTTTACTTCCAATAAGAGCTAAATCTCCGATTACATCAAGTAATTTGTGCCTTGCTGCTTCATTGGGATGTTTCAATTCTAAGTTATTGAGGATGCCGTTGGGAGTAACCTGAATGTCTTCTTTATCAAAGGCTGCTTTCAGTTTACTTAAAGTTTCATTTGAAAGCTCCTTATCTACATACACAATGGCATTGTTTAAATCTCCGCCTCTAATTAGGCCTTGATCTAGTAACATCTCGATGTCATGCAAAAAGCTGAATGTACGGGCATCAGCGATTTCTTCTTTGAACTCCTCAATAGAATAAAGTGAAGCATTTTGTGTCCCAAGAATCTTAGTACCAAAATCAACCATCACCTGTACCTCATAGTTCTCCGAAGGTAGAATGATAATTTCGGATCCAGATTCTGCGTCTTTGTAATGAATCGGTTCAGAAACGACATAAACTTCACGCTCTGCCTCTTGTTCTACCTTACCTGCCTTTTCAAGAGCTTCGATAAAGTACTTTGCAGATCCGTCTAAAATAGGTGGTTCGCTAGCATTAATCTCAATGATTGCGTTATCGTAATCTAATCCAGTTAAAGCAGCAAGAACATGCTCTGAAGTTTGAACTTCTACACCGTTACAATCTAAAACAGTGCTTCTTTGAGTTTTATTGACCCACTTAGCAGAGGCGGGTACCTCTGGACTTCCTTCAAGATCAACTCTTTTAAAAACGAACCCTGTGTCTGGCTCAGCTGGCTGAAAAGTCAAAGTTACTTCTTGACCTGTATGCAGACCAATACCAGATATACTAATCGCTCTCTCTAAAGTAGTTTGCTTCACTTCTTTGATGGTTTATTGCTTATTTGTTCTAATTCTTTAATTCTAGCTTCAAGAGATACTAGGTTTTTGAAATGAATGTACGATTTGCTGTAGGTATTATAGTCTATTGCTGGAGTACCTTGAATTTTCTCGTTGTTTTTGACTTTACGAGTAACACCGCTTTGAGCTTGAATCTTGGCTCCGTCACCAATTTTAATATGACCCACGATACCTACCTGACCTCCTATCATCACCTGACTACCAATTTTCGTCGATCCCGCTACACCGGTTTGAGCGGCGATTACGGTATTTGGACCAACACAAACATTATGTGCTAGATGTACTTGATTATCGAGTTTAACACCCTTTGAAATACGAGTTTCCCCGAAGGTTGCCCGATCAATAGTGCAAGAAGAACCAATGTCTACCCCATCTTCTATGACTACTTTTCCTAATTGAGGAATTTTATCAAACCCCCCATTCTCATTAGGAGAGAATCCAAATCCAGGTGCGCCGATCACAGAATTAGCATGAATAACAACATCATCCCCAATTATCGTATCTGAGTAAATCTTTACACCAGGGTAAATTTCACAACGTTCACCAATGGTAACATTACGACCAATAAAGGATTGAGCGTGAATTTGTGTATCTGAAGCAATCTTGGCACCCCTTTCAATTACCGCTAGCGCACCTACATATACTGAAGTTTCAACAGACGCACTCTCATGAATGTTCGACGAACTATCCACGCCATGATATTCTGGCTTTATTGCTTGTTCATAAGCCCTTAATAACTGAGCAAAAGCACGATAAGGGTCCTCTACCTTTAGCAAGGTGGTATGAGTAGATTCTTTAAGTTGAATGTCTCTAGATACAATGACTGCAGAAGCTTCAGTGCTATAGAGAAAGTTTTCATATTTCGGATTCGCTAAAAACGAAATTCCCCGATCGCTTCCTTCCTCAATTGCCGAGAAGTGGTCAATAACTTGATTAGGGTCACCAATGATCTCGGCCCCAATCCAATCGGCAATTTGTTGTACATCAAAGTTCATTTGGCGCAAAGGTAAGGATTTATGACAGTTGTAGTTGAGGTGAGCAGATATAGTTCTTCTCGTGTTTTACGCTAAATGCACCGGCTCCCGCATAACGACTCGCCTGCATAAAATCCATCACCTCACCTCCTCTAAAAAGAATCCGAATGGGTTGTTTATTAGGGTTATAAGCTAAGTTCCAAAGTGTACCGTCATAAACGAGATAGTGTGCATCACTTAAACTCACCTTATATTCCTTTGCTACCTCTGACTTTAATGCTTTTAATTCTTTTTCAGTTGCGCGTTCTTCTCTAAACCTAACCTCAAGTAAATCTCTATTGAGAATTCCGCTACAAAGACGAGCTAGAATCGAATCGCTGTGGCTTGACCATCTTTTAATACATGCCATAATATCAATATCATCGATCGCAGCAAATTGATGAAGCGTAACGCTATCATTTGAAAATTGTTGATTCAAGAAGTACATCAGATTCGGTGGACCCTCAATGGATTCCCCGCGATGAATTAATTCTTTAGCTCTTTCAATGATCTTTCCGAGCATGATTTCGGCGACGATACTCGTCTTGTGAAGGTAAACCTGCCAATACATAAAGCGACGCGCCATTAGAAATTTTTCAACAGAATAAATTCCCTTTTCTTCTATAACCAAAGAATCATCAACCACATTTATGGTGCTAATCAAGCGTTCTGAATTGATATTTCCTTCAGTAACACCAGCAAAGAAGCTATCTCGTTTGAGATAATCAAGACGGTCCATATCAAGCTGACTAGAAACTAGTTGATTTAAAAAAGGTCGGTCTGATTCCCCTTTAAAAATGGCGATTGCTTTATCGAGTTGGCCATCAAATTCTTCGTTCAAGAGCTCCATAAATCCTAAAGAAAGAGATTCATGATGTTTCGAAATCAACTTCTCTTCTAATGCATGAGAAAATGGACCGTGGCCTATATCGTGAAGTAAAATTGCTAATAACAATCCTTGTTTCTCTTCTGACGAAATACTTACTCCCTTGAGAATCAAGGTATCAATCGCTTTTTGCATTAAATTCATCGCTCCCAAAGCGTGATGAAAACGAGTATGATGCGCACCGGGATACACCAAATAGGAAAGACCCATTTGTGAAATTCGTCTTAACCTTTGAAAAAAAGGATGAGAGATAACTTGAAGAATAAGTGGTGAAGGAATGGCGACAGAACCGTATATCGGGTCATTAAACACCTTTAATTTATGGCTAGACAACACTATCTTTGATACTTATAGAGTCACAAAGATGACCATAAATATGTCAGTAGGCAAGAAAGCACATCCCGACCTTGTACTTGAGTACACCTTAGAAGATATCGACCAATACGCTTTGGAAATTATCAATCGACTACCTTCTAGAGGTGAAGTGTACGTGGAAGGAGAAATGGGTGCAGGAAAGACTACATTAATAAAGGTCATTTTACAGATTTTAGGAGTAAAAGATGTTATTAGCAGCCCTACCTACTCCCTAGTGAATACTTATGAATTACCTAACCACACGCCTGTATATCATGCCGATCTTTATCGAGTTGAAAACGAAGTAGAACTCTATGACATTGGTTTTGACGAGTACCTTGATTCAAACAGCTTAATCTTTATTGAATGGTCAGAACGTATGTCTTCCCTATTTAATCCTAAGGCCATTACGGTATCGATTGAAATCACTGCAGAGAATCGACGGAAATTGAGTATTTATCGTTCCTGATTTTGTATTTTTCGCAGCATGAGTAAATCTCCATTTTCAAGAACTGAGCTTTTACCTCAAGAAGAAAGACTTTGGGTTAACCATTCTGAGGAGCGCCTAATAGTAAGCTTTGCAAAGGCTTCAACGCTTCAAGAAAGAAGAGTCGCAATTACACCAGAAGGAGTGAAACAGCTTTGTCATTTAGGTCATGAAATAATCATTGAGAAGGATTTAGGACTAAATGCAGGATATGACAATCGGTCATATTCTGAGGCAGGTGCTGAGGTTACAGCTGATGACAAAAGAGTATTTGGTTCTCCATTTATTGTCAAGATTGATCCTTTTACCATAGAGGAAATTGAAAAGGTTACGGTAGGCTGTACCCTTCTATCTGCTCTTCAGATAAAAACTAAGGAGAAAGCCTACTTTGAAAAGCTTCTTGAAAAGAAAATTACGGCGATTGGTTTAGAATTTATTCGAGAAGGTTCTAGTCATTTTCCATTTGTTGAAAGTTTAGGTGAGATTGCTGGGCAAAGTGCCATTCATATTGCCTCTGAATTACTTTCTGCCTCTAATAAAGGTAACGGATTACTTTTCGGAAGTATTACTGGTGTTCCTCCTATACAAACAGTGGTTATAGGAGCACAAACAACAGGTATAGAAGCTGCTCGAACCGCTTTATCCTTAGGATCAGATGTAACACTATACGATAACGATTTATCAAAATTAAGAAGTGCTCGTAACAGTCTAGGACCAAATTTACATACCTCTACCCTATCCCAAGAGGGAATATCAAGACATCTTAAAACTGCAGATGTTGTCATCGGAACGCTTACAGGAGAAAAAAGAGCACCGATTGTCGTCTTAGAATCGATGGTTGCTCAAATGAAATCAGGATCGATCATTGTCGATGTTAGCATCGATAGTGGGGGGTGCATTGAAACCTCAGAGCTTACCACTCATGATGATCCTATTCGCGTTATTTATGACGTAGTTCATTATGGGGTTCCAAACATTCCATCCAGGTATCCAAAAACTTCCTCTATCGCACTCAACGCATTAGTGGTTTCCTATCTTCTTAAATTGACCTCGAATGGAGGAGTTCCTGCAGGATTTAAAAATTCTCAAGAATTACAATCAGGGGTTTATACCTATAACGGATATTTAACTAGTAACTTTGTATCTGATTGGTTTCCTCTACCCTTTCGAAATCTTTCGCTATTAACACTATAATATGGCTTTCGTTAAGCGGTTATTTTGGTACCTTATTGGATTAGGAATTGGCTCCATTTTCTTGTGGTTTATCGTTGATAAAAAAACCGATGGAAAAGGCGTAGACTTTTGTTACTTACCTAATTGTAGAGTAGTTAAAGATCTCAGAACCGCAAATGTGATAAAGGGCCAGGATAGTTTAAAAATTGCTAAACTCCTTGAAGACGCTTCTATCGACTTCAAAAGAAGCAAACCTAGAAAAGAACCTTGTAAGGAATACCTTTTTGTTAGTGCTGGTATTGAACACAGAATCGCCCGTTGTCCTGAAGGAATTCGGCTGATTGAATAAGGCTAGTTCAGAATTTTTCTTCTCCTCAATTCCTTCGTGATCAGAGTTAACTCTCTGCCCGTTTGACCAGCGACTGAAGTATTTTCCTCAGCTCTTCTGATGAGATAAGGCAATACATCTCTAATTGGGCCGTAAGGAATTAATTTTATGGCGTTAAAAGAATGAGAAGCCAGATTATAGGTAATCTGATCACTCATACCATATAGTTGGGCAAATGAAATTCTTGGGTCACCCGGCTCAATCTCTTGTTTTTTCATAAGGGTTGTGGTGAGAAGCGTGCTCGATTCATTATGGGATCCAACTACTAAGCCGCAAAAGTCTATATTTTCAAATACTAATCGGATAGCATTGTCGAAGTTATCATCTGTCGCTTGTTTGTCTTTACAAATAGGTGAGTTATAGCCCAATTTTATAGCCCTTTCTCGCTCCTTTTCCATATAGGCTCCTCTGACAAGTTTAGCTCCGACTTTAAACCCTTTATTTCTTCCAGTAATTATCCATGAACTTAAGAACTCTAAGCGATCATGGCGATACATTTGAAAAGTGTTATATACGATGATGTTATTCGTATTAAACCTTTCCATCATTTCTAAGGCTAAAAGATCAGCAGCGTCTTGCATCCAGGTTTCTTCAGCATCAATAAGGATGCTCACGTTCAACTTAGCCGCTTCATTAAATATGGACAGGTATCTTTTACGAATACGTTCAAACGCATCCTTTGTTTCTTGATTAGCGTCCTTTTTTAATGCATTCTCGAAAACCGAATACGCTCCTATTGCTGTTGGTTTAAAAACGCCAAAGGCTTCTCCTTCATCTTTATTTACCGTTTGGAGTGAATCAATAATTGAAGCAGTTTTCTTGTCGTATTGTTCTTCAGATTCTTGGCCTTCTACAGAATAATCTAGAATGGCCTTCACCCCATTTTTATTCAAATCAGCAACCAAATCTGAACAATCTGAACGATTAACACCCCCACAAAACTGTCTAAAAACGGTTGACTTAATGATTTGTGGAATCAATGGTAATCTAGCATTAAGACCAAAAAGAGCCAGGTTAGAACCGAAAGAAACCCATCTCGGATTACTCATCATCTTGAACATTAAATACGCTTTTCGTAATTCTGGCGAAGACTTTTGAGAAAAGGCAATCTCGGTATTATCAAACCTTAAATCTGAATTCATGCTCTTTTTTCAGTAAAGATATTTCAAAGAGTCCTTATTCTAAACATACGATAGTATATTTACTCCCTATGAAAACTCACGAAGTATATTTTGATCATTTAGGCGTAGAACCATTTGAAAACCTAATCAAGGAATCAGGCATTTCAAAAACCTTTGTACTATGCGATCAAATCACTGCCGAGTTGTGTTTACCTGTTTTAAAGGAACTGGTTGATCTTCGAAAATTTACCCTTATTCGTATCCCAACAGGAGAATCCCATAAGACGATTGATACATGTAATATAGTCTGGGAGCAATTAACAAAAGTCAATGCAGACAGAAAGGCGCTGCTTATCAATCTAGGCGGTGGTGTTTTAACTGATTTAGGAGGTTTTGCTGCGAGTTGCTACAAGCGAGGAATCCGTTTTGTAAATATCCCTACTACCCTACTTGCCATGGTTGATGCTTCAACAGGAGGAAAAACAGGCGTAGATTTTGGAAGTTTTAAAAATCAAATCGGTATTTTCTCCGCTCCGGAGTTTACATGGGTTCACTCTATTTTTTTAAAGAGCTTACCTCAAAACCAAATTCGCAGTGGGGCTGCAGAAATGATCAAACACGGTCTTATTTACGATTCTAAGCACTTCGATGAGGTAATTTCTAATTTTAATGATTTGACACCACTCATTAGTGATTCTGTCTCGATTAAACAAGCTGTTGTTGCTCAAGATCCTACTGAAAAAGGTTTACGAAAGATTTTAAATTTTGGGCACACCTTAGGGCATGCTATAGAGAGTTTTTTCCTCAAAACCTCTTCCTCTTTACTACACGGTGAAGCGATAGCAGTCGGCATGATTTTAGAGGCTCACTTATCGCATAGAAGATTAGGTTTATCTAATGAGGACTTAGCAACCATCACTAACCAAATTCATAGTCTTTACGATTTACCAAAAATCAAACCTGCTGATTACCAAACAATTATCGAGCTTACTAAACAGGATAAAAAAAACGAACACGGCAGTGTTCGTTTTGTTGGAATAGAACAAATAGGAAAAGCAGTCTATGATATACCACTTGCGGTAGAAGATGTATTAGAAGCCTTTTCCTACTATAAAGAGGTTACTTTATAGCTCTCTAAAGATCGTATGCATGAGTCGCTTTTTATCATTAATCGACTCCTCCATGGCAATCATCGTTTCGGTTCTACTCACACCATCGATATCATCAATCTTAAAAATGATGTTTTTCGCGTGAGTGGTATCCCTAGCTCTGATTTTACAGAAGATATTAAACTTACCGGTGGTAATGTGCGCCACAGTAACGTATGGAATATCAGCCAAACGTTCAAGAACAAACTTGGTCATATGCGTCTTTTCTAGAAAAATCCCGACGTAAGCGATGAATGAATAGCCTAATTTTTCATAATCTAAAGTCAAAGATGAACCTTTAATGAGGTCAGCATCCTCCATTTTTTTAACACGTACGTGAACGGTTCCGGCTGAAATCAATAATTTTTTGGCGATGTCAGTGTAAGGAATACGAGTATTCTCGATAAGCATGTCAAGAATCTGGTGATCAATTTCGTCTAATTTAACTTTTGGCATAACCTTATATTTTCGGCAAAAATACTACAGAATTGAGGAAAATCTTATAAACATTTCAGTTTTATTAGAAATTACTGAGAATTATTCATTTTCAAGATATTGACTCAATCTCAAACGAATTAATTGCTGTTCTTCAGATGTCCCCTTACGATAGTCTAAAATTTGTCTAAGATTTACTAGACTTAAATCCACTTGATCGTAAGAAGTGAATTCAAAGACGGTATCTATTTGATTCTTAACTAATACCTCTATATATCTGACATAAAATTGATGCTTCTCTGTAATGACTAGCTCGTCGTAACTATTCGTTTTATTTTCTGAAATTTCACTATATTCTTTGAGAATTGCCTCATCGGATTGTTCAGGTATTGGTTTGGATAAAAACTCTAAAAGATTTGACAAGCAGTGCGCAATAATCAATGCAACCTCAGTTCTTGTATAATCCTTGCCTAATTGACCAGCTTCAAAAAGCACCGTAGGTATACCTTTAGCATGAAAGTAGTCTCCAGTACAATTCGGGTTGAAAGCATCGTCATATCTTCCTATATGCATCTTGAAATGGTTAGGTAATGACGATACCATATGGTTAATCAGACGCATGGCTGCAATTCTTGTAGATGTTATCTTACGCGTTTCATCGGCTGACGCTGATAGAAAGGATAATGCGGCCTCCTTATTAGTATCACCAACAGTAAATCGGGTTCTCTGATCGTGTAAATTCAGATTGTAATGAGGTCTAAATTCTTCAACGATTCGCATGAGAACTTTGATCTCACTTTGTGATTGAGTAAGTGCATCACGGTTAAGATCTATCCCCTTTCCGTTGGCTCGGGTGTACTTATCGGCGCCATCAGGGTTTAGTTGCGGAATAATAAATAAACTTAATTCTTCTTGGTAAGTTGAAGATTGAAGATACTTTTCAAGCCAAATCAGTAATCCTCTTGTTGTCGTTGATTCATTGCCATGCATTTGCGACCACATGAGAATTCTAACAGGACCTTCTCCTACACGTATCGCATGAATGGGTTTCCCGAGTTCAGAGCTACCGATAATTTCGGTTTCAATGGTATGAGCGGTTAACCATTCTTTCAGACGACTACTTGGAAAATAACGTTCTTTAAACATCTCACGCAAGGTAATAGTATATTTGTATTTGAATCAAATACGTACTCTTGAAATCACTTTTATCTTTATTCGTAATCTTTATTTTCTTTAATTCTTGTTTAAGAGCACCTGAAAGAAATTGTTCAGATTTTAAAACCGGAGTTTTTGAATTCGTCGCAATTACAGATTCAGACACCTTAATTTCGATTTTTGAGCGACATGAAGACTACGAGATCGATCGATTTCAGAATCAAGTAGATACTTCTACGGTAAGATGGATTAATGATTGTGAAATGATTCTTCGAAATAAAAATCCAAAAAATAATCAGGAAAAAGAGGCTATTCATATCAAAATTCTTGAAACCGATGTGGATGGTTATCGATTTGAATATGGATACTTATCTGAGCCTATCAAAATGAGAGGATATGCTAAAAAAATACGCTCTTTAGAAAAGAGTTAGTTCTCCTCCTTCATTTTGTGCGTCAGCGTCATCATTTGAACCTTCATTGTTTGATTCATCGATCTCATCCTTATCAGTTTCTTCTTCCTCGTAAGGTAAAGGGTCCTCAACATGTACTTGTTTGATCTTGTCTGTGGTGACCTGATTACCTAGAGCCTTGATCCCCTTTACGCTAATGAAATCCTCTACATTGAGGGTTAAGTCGGGTAATGGATCTTTTCCTCTTGGCTTGACAAACTCTAAACGAATAACGGGGCGATAATCAGTCAAGAATTCAATTAATTCTGATCCTTTAGTTTCACTGATAATAAGATCCTCTTTCAACTCTTGCTCGATTAGGAATCGCTTCAAAAAGTATCTTTCTCTTTCACCCTCGTAGTAAAATACGGATAGAGGTTTTGTGGGTATCCACTTTTCTAATCGCAACAAGTTGTCGGGCATGTGGAGTGCTAAATCTGGAGTAACAGTTTTTACCACTCCATCAGAGGTAACGATAAGTAAGAGATCGTCCCCATTAAAGGCACCTAAATACTCACCTCTATCTTCAGAATTCAATCTCCTAGTAATCGAATCATACCATAATTCACGAGGCTTTAGAGTTGATTTACCTGAATCTTTGAATTCAATTTTCTTGACGCTATGTTTCGAAACCAAATTACCCTTTGACCCTCTACCCTTAATCAGGATATCTGCAAAATCAATATCCCATTTCAACTTTTTAATACTTCCTGTAGGTTTTAGGAAAACAGTTATGGTTTCGGCCTCTCCATTTGGGTTAGCACTAAAATACAAGACCTGACAGTCCTCAACATTAGAGGTTAATGAATATTTACGATCTCTGGTCACAGAGGTCACCGCAAATCTTTTTATGAACGAAGGACCTTTCTTGGGAAGCTTATAAACCATGTTATACACCATTCGCGAATCATTTTTCTTGAAGATGCTAACGTGTATGATTTCTTTTCCTACAAAGACTTTAGAATCAACCTTACTGACCTGCATTGATCCATCAGCGAAAAAGACGATAAAATCATCAATATCACTACAGTCAGCGACATATTCGTCTTTACGAAGCCCAGTACCAACAAAACCTTCCTCTCTGTTGACGTAAAGTTTAAGGTTTCGGATAACCACTTTAGTAGCTTCGATCGTATCAAAAACTCTTAATTCCGCTTTGCGTTCTTTTCCTTCACCATATTTCTTTTTCAGTGATTTGAAGTAATTAATAGCAAAATCAACAATGTGAGCTAGGTGGTTTTCGACTTCAGTAATTTGGTCCTCTAATGATTCGATATAAGCAGCTGCTTTATCGATATCAAACTTAGAAATACGCTTGATTCGAATTTCAGTAAGTCTTACAATATCCTCTTCGGTAACCGCTCTTTTTAGGTGGGTGATATGAGGCTGAAGCCCTCTATCAATTGCAGAAATTACTCCTTCCCAAGTTTCTTCTTCTTCAATCTCTCGATAGATTCGATTTTCAATAAAAATGCGTTCTAATGAAGAAAAATGCCATTGTTCTTGTAACTCTTTTAATTGAATTTCAAGCTCAGACCTTAATAATTCCACCGTATGATCGGTAGAACGCTTTAATATTGTTTTTACGTCAATGAAAGCCGGTTTGTGATCTTCGATAACACAAGCCAATGGTGCAATAGAAACTTCACAAGAAGTAAAAGCATATAGGGCGTCAATAGTTTTGTCTGGGGAAATCCCAGTGGGTAGGTGTACTAAAATTTCTACATTTTCTGCAGTATTATCCTCGACCTTCTTGATTTTAATCTTTCCCTTATCATTAGCCTTTAAAATGGAATCTATAAGAGAAGAGGTGTTAGTACCGTAGGGTATTTCCTGAATAACAAGCGTTGACTTATCCTGAATTTCAATTCTTGCTCTCACTCTAACCCTTCCTCCTCGTAAACCATCATTATACTGGGTGGCATCAACGATACCTCCAGTAGGAAAATCAGGCACTAAAGAAAAACTACGGTTATTTAAATACGCAACACTGGCGTCAATAAGTTCAATGAAATTATGTGGGAGAACTTTAGTTGATAGGCCCACTGCAATACCCTCAGCCCCTTGAGCAAGCAGCATCGGAAACTTTACAGGCAAATGAACAGGTTCTTTCTTTCTTCCGTCATAAGAACTTTGCCAATCGGTAATTTTTGGGCTATAAACAACGTCTAATGCAAATTTGGTAAGTCTAGCTTCTATATACCTAGAGGCTGCCGCACTATCACCTGTTAATAGGTTACCCCAGTTTCCTTGGGTATCGATAAGTAATTCCTTTTGCCCGATTTGCACCATAGCATCTGAAATACTTGCATCACCATGGGGATGGTACTGCATCGTATGGCCAACGACATTTGCAACCTTATTGTATCTCCCATCATCAAGCTCTTTAAGGGCATGAAGAATTCGGCGTTGAACGGGTTTAAACCCATCTTCGATAGCAGGAACTGCACGCTCTAAAATCACATAGGAGGCATAATCAAGAAACCAGTCTTGATACATCCCCGAAACGGTAACCATCCGTTCATTCGGTTCAGAACCGTGATTTAATTCATTAGGTGGTAGCTCGCTCATCAACTAGATCTAGTTCAACTTTAAGATTATTAATTACAAATTCTTGACGATCAGGAGTATTCTTACCCATATAAAAATTGAGTAATTGATCAATACTCATAGCTTTATCTAGAAGTATCGGCTCTAGACGAATCGATTCACCAATAAAATGCTTAAACTCTTCGGGCGAAATTTCACCTAAACCCTTAAATCGAGTAATTTCAGGCTTAGAACCCAATTCTGCAATAGCTTTTTTTCGCTCGGTTTCACTATAGCAATAAATCGTCTTTTTCTTATTACGAACTCTAAAAAGAGGGGTTTGAAGGATGTATAAGTGATTCTCCTTAATTAATTCAGGAAAAAACTGCAGAAAGAAAGTAATTAGAAGTAGGCGTATGTGCATTCCGTCAACATCCGCATCAGTAGCGATTACGATATTGTTGTATCGTAAATCCTCCATCGAATCCTCAATGTTTAAAGCCGCTTGTAGCAGATTAAATTCTTCGTTCTCGTAAACGATTTTCTTACTCATTCCGTAAGAGTTTAAGGGTTTTCCTCTTAAACTAAAAACCGCTTGAGTGTTTACGTCACGAGATTTAGTAATCGATCCTGAAGCGGAGTCTCCCTCAGTAATAAACAAGGTGGATTCAAGACGTCTGTCGTTTTTTAAATCGGTGAGATGTACTCGACAATCTCTCAATTTTTTATTGTGAAGACTGGCTTTTTTTGCACGTTCCTTAGCTAATTTTCTAATCCCCGATAATTCTTTTCGCTCTTTTTCAGCTTGGAGAATTTTACGCTGAATTTGATCAGCGATTTCAGGATTTCTATGCAGATAATTGTCTAAATGGTGGCCAATAAAATCATTAACATAGGTTCTAACGGTAGGTAAATCACCTCCCATATCAGTAGATCCCAGTTTTGTTTTGGTCTGACTTTCAAAAACGGGTTCCATTACCTTTATGGCAATGGCAGAAATAATAGACTTTCTAACATCTGAGGCGTCGTAATTTTTACCGTAAAAATCTCTTAAAGTTTTAACGATAGCTTCCCTAAATGCAGCTTGATGCGTTCCTCCTTGGGTGGTGTGCTGACCATTAACAAACGAATGATATTCTTCGTTATACTGGGTTTTAGAATGAGTAATGGCTACCTCAATATCATCCCCTTTAAGATGGATAATTGGATAAAGAAAATCTTCTGATGGATTTTGATCTTCGAGCAAATCCTTTAATCCATTTTCAGAATAGAATTTTTCTCCATTAAAAACGATGGTTAATCCCGGATTGAGATACACATAGTTTTTAAGCATCCGCTCTACATATTCATCACGATATCTGAAGTTTTTAAAGATATCGGCGTCAGGGATATATTCTGTACGGGTGCCCTTGCGTTGCTTAGAATCTGATTCATTGTCATTAGACAACACCCCTTTTTCGAACTCTACATGTCGCTCTTTATTATCTCTAAAAGAACTCACCTTGAAATAGGAAGAAAGCGCATTAACTGCTTTAGTACCAACTCCGTTAAGACCTACCGATTTTTTAAAAGCACGAGTATCATACTTTCCACCGGTGTTCATCTTTGAAACGACGTCTACGAGCTTTCCGAGCGGAATACCTCGACCGTAATCTCTTACAACTACTCGTTGATCTTTGATCCAGATTTCGATGGTTTTACCAGCACCCATGACAAATTCATCGATACTGTTATCTAAAATTTCTTTTAGCAGAATATATATTCCATCATCAGCGCTAGACCCGTCTCCTAACTTACCGATATACATACCCGGTCTCAACCGGATATGTTCTCTCCAGTCAAGCGATCGTATATTATCTTCGGTATATTGGGTATTTGACATAAATCGATTATGGAAGGTACAATATACAGGGAACCCTAGTATTTAGCGCCCTTCAACCCTAGAAGTAATTAACAAAAATCGAGGAAGTTTTACACATTAAAGCGGAAGTGCATTACATCACCATCCTTAACAATGTATTCTTTTCCTTCTACACGAACTTTTCCGGCCTCTTTCACCTTTTGTTCGCTTCCATAGTGTTGGTAATCCTCGAAGGCAATTACTTCTGCACGAATAAATCCTTTTTCAAAATCAGTGTGAATTACTCCTGCAGCCACTGGTGCCGTGCTTCCCACCTTAATAGTCCAGGCTCGCACTTCTTTGACCCCAGCGGTAAAGTAGGTTTCTAAATTGAGGAGTTTATAGGCACTGCGAATCAGTTTTGCAGAGCCCGGTTCAGTTAAGCCCATGTCTTCTAAGAACATTTGTCGTTCTTCATAAGATTCTAGTTCTGTTATATCTGCCTCAGTACCTACCGCTAGAACAATGACTTCTGCATTTTCCGAGGCAACTGCTTCCTTAACACGATCAACCATGGCATTACCAGCAACGGCAGCTGATTCATCGACGTTACAAACATAAAGTACCGGCTTATCTGTAATTAACTGAAGGGAGTTAACAAAGATTTGCTGATCCTTATTTTCGAAGGCCAAGGTTCGGACCGAATTCCCTGATTCTAAACAGCTCTTCAACTGGTCTAGAATTTCTTTCTCCTTTTGCGCTTCTTTATTACCCGTTTTAGCAGCTCTCCCTACCTTTTCTAGACGTTTTTCAACGCTTTCTAAATCTTTAAGCTGTAATTCGATGTCAATCGTTTCCTTATCTCGAATAGGATCAACGCTACCATCAACGTGAACAATATTCGGATCTTCAAAACATCTCAGAACATGAATAATAGCGTCTGTTTCTCTAATGTTTCCTAGAAATTGATTTCCTAACCCTTCCCCTTTAGAGGCACCCTTGACAAGCCCAGCAATATCAACAATTTCAACGGTAGCGGGAACTACCCTTTCAGGATTGACCATTGACTCTAAAACCTCAAGACGAGGGTCTGGAACATTTACAACCCCTACATTAGGTTCAATGGTACAAAAGGGAAAATTCGCGCTTTGTGCCTTTGCATTCGATAGACAATTAAAAAGGGTCGATTTTCCCACGTTGGGTAAACCTACAATACCTGCTTTCATAAATTAAGGGGTTAGGAATATTAATCGGGGTGCATCAGTCTTTGTTTGGCAAGAAGCACCTCTTCAGTCTCTACCACGTTAGGATCGGGAACACAGCAATCAACAGGACATACCGCAGCACATTGTGGCTCTTCATGAAATCCCATACATTCGGTACACTTATCTGGAACGATGTAATAAAATTCATCACTTATTGCTTCCTGAGCTAGATTTGCATCAATAGTTTCTCCGTTATTCATCGAAACTTTTCCGTTTAGCTTAGTTCCATCACTATACCTCCACGAATCTGCACCTTCATAAATCGCAGTGTTAGGACATTCTGGCTCACAGGCCCCACAATTGATGCATTCGTCAGTGATAATGATTGCCATGATATGATGTATTACTTTTGTGCAAAATTAGCTACACTCTAGATAGTAAACAAATGAAGGTCCTATCATTAAATCAAAGAATTCAAGTCTTGGCCGACCTCGGGGATGCGATACATCTCGAGTTAAAAAACTCGTCTTACAGTGAAACTTTTGAAAACCTTTTAAATAAGGTAAATCAAAGTAATCCCTGGTTCACTATTGAGAGTATAATACAAAGTTTATCCTCTTGGGCCGCACTATTAAAAAGTGAGCATTTAAATCAGTTTATCAGTGCATATGACGCTCAGCTTTTTGAGAAAAAAAACGATAAGGTAGTACTGCTAATTCTAGCAGGGAATATTCCGCTCGTTGGGCTACACGATGTTATTTGTTCCTTTTTGTCTGGTTCAAAATCAATGATTAAAGTCTCTTCAAAAGACGCTTTGCTAATAAGTTATCTCATCGAGCGAATAAAAACGATCAACCCAGAAGCTTCGAAGTATTTTGAAATTAGTGAGAACAAAGCGCAGGGGTTCACACATGTCATCGCTACAGGAAGTAATAATAGTGCACGCTATTTTGATCATTACTTCTCTAAATTTCCCAATATTATCAGGAAAAATAGAAGTTCTCTTGCTATTATTAAACAGGAAACTACCGACAATGAATTAGAATATTTGGCAAGTGATGTTTTTCAATATTTCGGTTTAGGATGCCGAAACGTAACACAACTTTGGGTACCTCGCTCCTTTGATTTTGATCGTTTAAAAAATGCATTTAAATCCTATTCAACGATCATCAATCATAATAAATATGCAAACAATTATGACTATCACAAGGCGATTGCATTGATGAACGGCGACCCCTTTATCGACTTTGAGTTCATTCTTCTTCAGAATAATCCGATGCTCAAGTCTCCTTTAGGAGTTCTTCATTACAGTTTTTATGAAAATCTTACAGAAGTGAAGAACTACATCCAAGAACAAAGAGAGCATATACAATGCATAGTATCATCTGAAAATTCTTCATTCAATGAGGTGAATTTTGGTCAAACCCAGCAACCTAAATTATGGGATTTTGCAGACCAAATTGATACCTTGCAATTCTTATTGTCCTAACCAATGATCAAATCACACAATTTCGGTGCAGGTCCTTGTATTTTACCTAAAACAGTCTTTGAGCAGGCTGCGGAGGCCGCAAAGAATTTTAATGGCTCAGGGCTTTCCATTTTGGAAATAAGCCACCGATCTAAGGCTTTTGTTGATGTCATAGAGGAGGCTCGAGAGCTTCTTTTAAAGTTAATGGGGCTTTCAAGTAAAACCCATACCGCCTTATTCATGCATGGTGGGGCATCACTTCAATTTGCTATGGCTCCCTATAATTTTTTGAGTCAGAGTGCCGGCTATATAAATACAGGGGTGTGGAGTAAAAAGGCAATCGCTGAAGCAAAAAAGATCGGAGGAGTAACCCTACTTTTCGATGGAGAAGAAATCGACTACAAATCGGTACCTAACATAAATGAGTTAGAAGCGCTACCGACAGAAGGTTACGATTACATTCATCTTACCAGTAATAATACGATATACGGAACCCAGTTTAAAGATTTTAATACACTAGGTAGCCCATCCATCATTGATATGAGCTCTGATATATTTTCAACGAGTAGAGACTATACTCATTTTGACTTAATATATGCTGGGGCTCAAAAGAACATTGGACCTGCTGGTACAACAATCGTGGTGATCAAAAATCAATTTCTCGAACAGGTCGTAAGCAGAAACCAATTGTCTATGTTAGACTATAGAAAGCACATTGACGCTAAATCTATGTTCAACACTCCTACTGTTTTTTCAATCTATACGAGCCTTTTAAACCTTAAATGGCTTGAAGAAAAAACAATCTCAACGGTTGCAGAGAATAATTCAAAAAAGGCAGCGCTACTTTATGATACTCTTGACCATAGTGCGCACTTCAAAGGTTTTGCTGATAAGGATAGTCGATCAGAAATGAATGTCACTTTTACCATAGAGAATACGGCTGTAGCAGAAGCCTTTGATCAAAAATGTAACGAAGAAAACATCGTTGGAATTAAAGGTCATCGACTTGTGGGCGGATATAGAGCATCCATGTATAATGCCCTTTCCTTGGAAAGTGTCAAGGTGTTAACCGATATCATAAAGCATACGGATAATGCATAAAAAAATTTCTTTCATGAATCGACTCAAAGAAAAATGGCAAATTACCTCCAACTTGCAATTGGTGATCATTTTTATTGTTTTTGCCATTACTGGTAGTACAGCTTCTAAAATAGCCGCGCCCTTGGTTCATTTTTTTGGAATTTACTCCGAAACCAATCCGATCCTTTACTGGCCATTAAGAATCATTTTAATCTTTCCATTATATCAAGTACTACTTGTATTGTTCGGATGGATTTTCGGTCAATTCAAATTCTTCTGGGCCTTTGAAAAGAAGATGCTCAAACGTTTAAGAATTTTGAAGGATTAACTCATCTTATCTGAAAAGTACTTCTCTAATTTTTCAATTTTTGGATTGATTACCCACTGACAATAAGGTTGTTCCTTGTGTGTACTGTAATAGTTATGGTGTTCTAGTTCGGCGTCAAAAAATTCTGTCGCCATTTTAATTTCAGTTACTATAGGCTGATTGAAAACTTGCTCCTTTTCGAGAAGTTCAATAAACTTCAATGTTTCAATTTTCTGCTCATCGGTGGTGCAGTAAATACCGCTTCTATACTGCGTTCCTTTATCATTACCTTGAGCATTAAGCTGTGTTGGGTTGTGAGTGGCAAAATTGATTTCTAGTAGTTCAGTAACACTGATTACCGTTGTTTCAAATTCAATTTCAACACACTCTGCATGACCTGTTCTTCCTGTACACACCTCGCGATATGCCGGGTTTCGAAAAAGCCCATCAATGTATCCAGGCTTTACATTCACTACCCCATGAACTTTTTGAAATACAGCCTCTGTACACCAAAAACATCCGCTAGCAAAGTAAATTTTCTCTTTCATAATCTTTATTTTGCGTGAAGTTACATCACAACGATGATTTTAAAAGGTCAAAATCTATATAAACATTACGATAACAAACCGGTTTTAAACGGAGTTTCGATGGTTGTCAATAAAGCTGAAATTATTGCAATTACAGGAGTTTCAGGAGCAGGTAAGACTACCCTTCTCAATATCTTAAGTGGTTTAGAACCCCCTGACCATCGATCTGATTCAAGCCTAAGGCTATTAGACAATGATCTTTTAAAGGGTTCTGAAAAGGACCAATCGATGTGTCGAAACGAACACATGGGATTTGTGTTTCAATTTCATGGGTTATTAGACGAGTTTAGCGCTCTTGAAAACGTATTACTACCCGGGAAAATTGCGGGTAAAGACAACAAGATTTTAGAAGAACGTGCCCAAAGATTATTACAAAAATTGAACGTTTTTGAACAGAAAGATCAAAAACCTGCCACACTTTCTGGTGGAGAAAGGCAAAGAGTCGCTGTAGCTAGATCACTGATCAATGAGCCTTCTATTGTTTTCGCCGATGAACCCAGTGGCAACTTAGATTCGATTAACGCCAGTCAACTTTTCGAGATGTTTACAGAACTTCGCGAGTTAACCGGCACAGCCTTTTTAATGGTTACTCATGATAAAAATTTGGCGGCTAAAGCTGATCGCACGATAACTCTTGAAAATGGCCAGATTATCTAAAAAAGAATTAAAGCAGTATCTCGATGAAAAAGCTGCTCAATATGAATCTCCTGAATTTTTAGAAACCGATCCTTTGGGAGTGGTTCATAGAGCTGATACTAAACAGGATAAAGAAATACTTGGTTTACTGACCGCGCTAATTGCTTGGGGTAATCGAAAGTCAATCATTAACAATGCCGAAAAGATCTTTGAAATTCTAGAAGGCCAACCCCATCATTTTCTTTTAGAACATACTTCTGATGAAATTAAACATACCACCAAAGGGTTTGTTCATAGAACCTTTAATGATCGTGATTTAGCCTTTTTACTTATCCGGTTAAAGGAGTATTACAGCACCAATAATAGCCTAGAGTCTTTATTTCAGACCGACACGCCTTTCTTGAATTCGGGCATATCCAACTTTCGAGATTTTATTTTAGAAGTTCCCCATGAGAGTCGCTTTGAAAAACATCTTGCAGACCCTTCTAAAGGTTCAGCTGCGAAACGAATTCATTTGTATTTACGATGGATGATTAGGCCGAATCAAAAAGGAGTTGATTTTGGAATTTGGAACAAAATAAATACCTCACAGTTATCTTGCCCTTTAGATGTTCATACCGCTCGAATAGCAAAACAATTAGGAATACTTCAAAGGAAACAGAATGATGCGAAGGCATTAATGGAATTAGATACCAATCTAAGGTCATTTGACCCCTATGATCCTGTTAAATATGATTTTGCTCTTTTTGGAATTGGCGCCTTTGAACAGTTTTAGTACTTTAATTCAATTAAATTATAATACCATGAAAAAACTCTTTGTCCTAGGTTTTATCCTCAGTTCTATAGGATTAATTGCCCAACGCAGTCTTCCTTCAGATACACTGATGGTTAAAGAAGATCGTATTCGAATCGATAATTCTTGGTTAGAATATACCGTTGAAGTGGGTACTCAACCGGTATGGGATACCGATGGTAGTGAAATCGCGTATTTGCAATACACTTATTACCAGAAGAAAGTTGAGAAGCAAGAAACCAAGGAAACAAGACCACTGATCATGAGTTTTAATGGGGGGCCTGGATCTGGATCGGTTTGGATGCATCTCGCTTACACAGGTCCTAAAGTACTAACAATTGATAACGAAGGTTTCCCAGTACAACCCTATGGAGTAAAAGACAATCCTAATACGGTGCTTACAGATGCGGATATTGTTTTTATTAATCCTGTAAATACGGGTTATTCAAGAACTATTCCACTCGATCCAAAACAAGTTGATCGTTCAAAATTCTTTGGTATTGATGCTGATATCACCTACCTAGCAGAGTGGTTGAACACCTTCGTAACAAGACATAACAAATGGCGCGCACCAAAATATATCATTGGTGAAAGTTATGGTGGAACCCGTGTAATGGGATTAGCGCGCACCCTTCAAGAGTCACAATGGATGTATCTAAATGGTGTGATCATGGTTAGCCCGGCAGACTATCAAGTGTTACGTGTTGGGGGTCCCGTATCAGAAGCTTTAAATGTCCCCTATTATACGGCTGCTGCACATTATCACAATCAATTGCAGGATGGTTTGAATGAATTGGAGTTAGGAGAAGCTTTAAAGAGATCTGAAGACTTTACCTTGAATACCTTAATTCCTGCTCTTGCTAAAGGGGGCTCATTAAAGGGAAGCGAACGTCAAAAAGTTACTGAAGACTTAGCTCGATTTTCAGGACTAAGCGTTTCTGAAGTTGCGGGGCTAAATTTGAGTATACCGACCTCTTATTTTTGGAAAAATCTACTCAAAGAGGAAGGCTTTACTGTTGGACGATTAGATAGTCGTTACAAAGGAATCGACAAAGAAAAAATTGGGATGAGTCCTGACTACAACTCAGAACTAACGTCATGGCTTCACAGTTTTACACCAGCAGTCAATTATTATTACAATGAAGTTCTGGGATTCAGAACCGATGTTAAATACAATATGTTCGGCCCGGTAAGACCTTGGGAAGACGATCGTATAAATACTAGAGAAGACTTAGGGATTGCCATGGCAGAAAATCCATACTTAAGAGTGCTTTGTCAATCAGGATATTATGACGGTGCCACTACCTATTTCAATGCAAAATATACCTTGTGGCAAATTGATCCGAGTGGACAGTTTAGTGATCGCTTTAGCTTTAAAGGTTACGAATCTGGACACATGATGTATTTAAGAGCAGCCGATTTAAAGTCTGCCAATGACGATTTAAAAGCTTTTATAAAAGAAAGCGCTGTAGGTTCGAAATCAGCTAAATACTAAGGCTGATTTATTTCCTAAATTTGCACTAAATCATCTCAATGAAGGATTATTTATTAAAAGGTATTACCCTAGTACAATCAGGACATCCCTTAAACAATCAAATCGTAGATATTAGAATACAAGGAGGGGTTATTACCGAAATTGGTACCGACCTAGAGGTTACCACTGAAGAAGCGGTTGATCTTTCAGGCCAAATGGTAAGTAGTGGTTGGATCGATGCTGAGATTGCACTTAGCGAACCAGGCTACGAGGCAAAGGGTAAACTTTTAGATGATTTAACCAGCATTTCGAAAAACGGATTTACGCATGTAGGTTTATTGCCCAATACACTTCCGCTACCTGATAAGGGAAGTGCGTTATCCTTCTTTAATCAATACAAGCAACTACCTATAAGCATATTACCCTACGGCACCTTGAGCTTAGATAGCAAGGGTGATGAGCTTGCTGAACTCTATGATTTGAAACTATCTGGAGCCATCGCATACGTGGATTATAAAAAGGGAATTACCAATACTGGTCTAATGAAATTGGCCCTTCAGTACACACAACCCTTTAACGGAATTGTTGGAGTTTTCCCTTGCGACTATTACTTAAAAGGTAAAGGCGTAGTACGTGAGGGTATAATTAGTACTCGATTAGGTTTAAAAGGAATCCCATCAATCGCTGAATCGATTCGTATTCAAAGAGATTTAGAGTTACTGAGATACACCGGTGGGAAAATTCACTTTATGGGAATCTCAACCGCAGAATCTGTTGAGCTCATTCGCGAAGCGAAACAAGAAGGTTTAAATGTAACAGCCAGCGTTAGTATCGGTAATCTTTACTTCAACGACGAAAAATTGGAAGGATTTGACTCTAGATATAAGTTGAACCCACCTTTAGCTAACGAGGAAACGAGATTAAAACTTATAGAGGCATTGAAGGAAGGTACAATAGATATCGTCGTATCAGATCATTTTAATTGTAGTACCGAAGAAAAGAACTTAGAGTTTGATCTCGCAGAATTTGGATCAAAAACAAAGGATTATTTTTTCCCAGCCCTTTCTAAATTGGTTGGTATCCAAAAAGCAGTTGAAATCCTTTGTAGAGGCTACGAAATCTTTCAAATCCCTACCCCAGAAATAAAAGAAGGCTCTGTAGCTAATCTAAGTTTCTTTGCTAGCGATAAGTCCCATACTGCGGTTGAAAAAGATCCTCAAACCGAACTTTTTTGCTGTGAATCTTTTGAAACTATTGGTACTGGAAGTTTTTTAAATGGGATGCTTACATTGAAATAATCTCAATGGAGCACCTACACTACCTTCATAAAGCATCTGAAGAACCTTCTGGGGATTGTATTGTCTTGCTTCATGGTTATGGCAGTTCAGAAGAAGATCTTTTTGGTTTTGCAAGGTATTTACCAAAGCACTTAACCGTATTTTCTCTACGAGCGCCTTATTCAACAGGGTTCTCCGGGTTTGCGTGGTATACAATTACTTTCGAGGTAGATGGAACAAAATGGAACGATATTAAACAAGCTGAAGACTCTGTAAAAAGAATTAAAACAGAAATTGACTTCTTGAGGAATAAATATCATTTAACAGGGAAAGTGCACCTGCTAGGATTTAGTCAAGGATGCATTCTTAGTCTCGCCTTAAGTTACCATTACCCAGACTCTTTTTATTCTATTATTGGGCTAAGTGGCTATCTCAATGAAGAGATTCTTCCTTCAGAAATGAAATATTTACCTAACACCCATTTCTTTCTCTCACACGGCACTGAAGATCAGGTAATACCTGTAGAATGGTCTCAACACTCTGCCGACAAAATGAAGAGTCAAGGTTTGAAAATTGATTATCGCAATTACCCTACCGGGCACCAGGTTCATCCCGATAATTTTCGCGACTTCCTAAGCTTTATAAACTCAAAGGCTTAGCGAGCTTCACACTGCTCTAGCTGATCGGTTAATTGCTCTAATTTTCGCTGATAATTAACCGCTAAAAAAATGAGGATGATTAATGTGAAGAAAAATAAATATCTAAAAATACTCTTACTCATTACTTTCGAATTCTAGTTTTAAATTGTCATAAGCTAAGAAAAAACCTTCGGGTAAGTCAGCAGACACCTCCTTATGAAAACCCATGGTATGACTTATATGTGTAAAATAAGTTCTTTTTGCACCAATTCGTTTTCCCAAAT
Source organism: Flavobacteriaceae bacterium (assembly GCA_036782715.1). Lineage (GTDB taxonomy): Bacteria > Bacteroidota > Bacteroidia > Flavobacteriales > Flavobacteriaceae > UBA3478. The sequence continues at coordinate 25,521 of DAIPYN010000007.1, read as the reverse complement.
CAATGGCCTCACTTAGCGACAAATGAGAATGGTGCGGCTCAGGTCGTAATGCGTTAATAATCAATACATCTAAGTTGCTTAACAAAGCTATTTGATCTTCAGAGATCTGCTTGATATCTGTAATATAGGCCAAACGACCTATTCTAAACCCTAACACCTGCATCCCAGCATGATCTACTTCGATTGGTAAAAATTGAAATTCCTTCACTTTAAAAGGAACGTTTTTTACAATGTAATTCTTAGTAATCTCAGGAACTCCGGGATACTGATAATTTTCATCGAATATATAATCGAATCGTTGGGATAAGGCCTTAAAAACCTTTTCAGTAGCATAAAATTGCATGTCTCCCTGCCTAAAAAAGAAAGGTCTAATATCATCTAAACCCATGGTATGGTCTGCATGCTCGTGAGTAATAAGCACTGCATCTAAACGTTTTACTGGATTCTTAAGGAGTTGTTGTCGAAAATCTGGGCCGCAATCGATAATTACATTAGTTTCAGCACCTTCAATTAGAACAGAACTACGAAGTCTTTTGTCTTTGATATCAGTACTAAGACAGACCGGGTGCTCACTCCCAATCACAGGAATTCCTTGAGAAGTACCGGTCCCTAAAAAGGTTAATGTAATACTGTCTTTCACGCCCTAAAATTAGCGTTAAATTTCTAAGCATTCACTCGATTACTTGTTACCTTTGTAACGTTAGTTGCATAATCCATGAGTAGAATTGTTTTTCGAGAAAGTGAATACGAAGTTGTCCCCTCCATACAGGACAAAACCCTTCGAATTAACCTAAACAAAGATATTTACGGTTCGTTTGCCGAGATTGGTGCAGGTCAAGAGACCGCTAGGCATTTTTTCAGAGCAGGAGGTGCTTCTGGAACAATTGCCAAAGCAATGAGCGCTTATGATAAATCATTCAGTGACGCTATTTATGGCACCGAACACGACGGGAGATATGTAACCGAATCTCGACTTCGAAAAATGCTCTCTCACGAAACGAATCTTCTCGAAGAGCGTATTGATAAATCACAGAATTCCGATTATCTATTTTTTACCTATGCTAATACGGTAGCAACCATCGATTTTTCAAAGCGATATAAGGGTCATGGTTGGTTAGGGATCAAATTTCAACTTGAACCGAATCAAAAGGTGTACAATGAAATTATTTTACACGTTCGTTTCAAGCAAAATGAAGCTAGATTACAGCAAGAAACATGTGGTATTGTTGGAGTTAACTTAATCTACGGTGCGTTTTACAAGCATTACGAGCCTAAAAAACTACTGAAATACCTCTACGATCATATTGACAAAGACACCTTAGAGATTGATATGATTAATTTCTCTGGTCCCCATTTTGAGCAGGTAGACAATCGCTTAATGAGTTTGCAGCTGATTAAAAACAATATGACTGAAGCAGTTATGTTTGGTCCAGATGGCAATAACCTATTACCTGCTGCTTTACTCTACAAGAAAAACATCCTCGCGTTACGCGGTAGTTTTAGACCGGTTACCAGGGTCAACATCGATATGCTGAACAAATCGAGTAAGATTTTCATGAACGAGGAAAAGGTAAATCAGAAGAATACCGAGGTCATCTTCGAAATTACGCTAGATAACCTTAAAGCGCATGGCGATATCGATGAGAAAGATTTCCTAGCTCGAGCGGAACTATTGAGCTCTTTGGGGCACACTGTAATGATTTCAAAATTTCAAGAATACTATAAACTGGTTGAGTACTTCCACAAATACACGAAAAACCGCATTGGTTTAACGATGGGACTCAACAACCTTATTGACGTATTTGACGAGAAGTACTACCGCCACTTAAGTGGAGGTATTCTAGAAGCTTTCGGAAAGTTATTCTTCAAGAATGTAAAGGTTTATCTCTATCCTATGAAAGACCCGAGTACTGGTGCTATTTTAAATAGTGATAATATCAAGGTTCACCCGCGAATGAAAGATCTCTATAAGTTCTTCAAGCACAACGGTAAAGTGAAAGATATCGAAGATTTTGATGAGAAAAATCTAGACATCTTCTCAAGAGAAATACTTCAAAAAATTGCTGATAACCAACCGGGGTGGGAAGAAATGCTTCCTGAAGGAATTGCAGATATTATTAAAGAAAAAAACCTCTTCAAAAACATTAAAGTTTCAGAAGAGATTTTCCCCTACAAGAATATTCTATCCTAAGAGTTCAAGAATTTGGTCTGCGTGATCCTTGGTTCTAACCTTATTGATTACGTGACTAATAATTCCGTCGGCATTAATAATAAAGGTGGTACGATGAAGACCATCGTATTCTTTCCCCATGAACTTTTTAGGGCCCCATACGCCATAAGCATCAATTAACTGATGTTCGGTATCGGCAAGTAAGTCATAGGTGAACCCATATTTTTCCTTGAACTTCATTTGTTTGGCAGGAGTATCTTCACTTACCCCGAAAATCTCAAATCCACTCTTTCTTAATTCTGAAAATTTATCATTTAAACTGCATGCTTCGGCAGTACACCCTGGAGTACTAGCTCTGGGGTAAAAGAAGAGTATATAAGCCCTTCCTTTAAGGTCAGAACTTTTTACGGGGTTTTCATTTTGATTTAAAACCTGAAATTCAGGAGCCTTATCTCCTACTTTAAGTGTATTCATAACTATTTTTGTTATAAAGTTACCGATTTATGACTAAGAGTGAAAAAGTGGATTTCTGTATAGAAACCCTTGAAAAATTATATCCTGAAATCCCTATACCTCTTGATCATAAAGACCCCTATACTTTATTAATTGCCGTTCTGCTATCAGCACAAAGTACAGATGTGCGAGTTAACCAGATCACTCCGCTCCTTTTCGAACGAGCCGACACTCCATACGATATGGTAAAAATGAGCGTCGAAGAAATAAGAGAGATTATTAAACCAGTTGGGTTATCTCCGATGAAATCGAAAGGAATACACGGTTTATCTCAGATTCTCATCGATAGGTACCAGGGTGAAGTACCTAATGATTTAGAGGCATTAGAACAATTACCTGCTGTCGGTCATAAAACGGCAAGTGTGGTGATCTCACAAGCCTTCGGAACGCCAGCCTTCCCTGTCGATACTCATATTCATCGATTAATGTATCGCTGGGGTTTCTCAAACGGTAAGAATGTCGTTCAAACTGAGAGAGACGCAAAGCGTCTTTTCCCGAAAGATAAATGGAATGATCTTCATCTACAGATTATTTGGTACGGACGCGAATACTCTCCGGCTCGAGGATGGAATTTAGAATCAGACATCATCACTAAAACGATCGGCAGAAAATCAGTCATTAATCAGTATTTAAAGTCTAAGTGTTGAAAGCTAGTCACATACACATCAAAGGAGCTCGACTCCATAATTTGAAAAATATCGATGTACGTATACCTCGCAATAGTTTTACCGTAATCACTGGTCTATCGGGTTCTGGTAAATCATCTTTAGCTTTCGATACTCTTTATGCCGAAGGTCAACGTAGATATGTAGAAAGTTTATCGAGTTATGCACGACAATTCTTAGGGAAATTAGACAAACCGAAGGTGGATCATATTACCGGTATAGCCCCGGCCATTGCCATTGAACAAAAGGTGACCAACTCAAATCCCCGTTCAATTGTCGGATCGACGACAGAAATTTACGACTACTTAAAACTATTATACGCTAGAATAGGAAAAACCTATTCTCCTATTTCTGGAGAACTTGTCAAACGTGATACTGTTTCTGATGTTGTTGATTTTGTAATCTCCCAGAAGGAGGGCTCTAAATGGCTACTTATTGCACCCATACATACTGGTGAGAAAAGAGAGGCTCATAAACTTGCACAATTATATTCAGAAGCAGGCTTTGCTCGGGTGAAATATCAGGATAAGGTTTATCGAATTGACCAATTACCTGAAGATTTTAAAGGAGATTTTGAATTAGTAGTCGACCGAGTTATCGTCAGAAAGGAAGATGAGGATTTTAAAAATCGTCTTTCAGCGGCGGTTGACAATGCTTTCTTCGAAGGTAAAGGTACCTTACACATTGAATCAATGGATACTGATTTGCAACAGATATTCAATGATCGTTTCGAAAAGGATGGTATTACTTTCGATCAGCCCAGCATACATCTCTTTAGTTTTAATAACCCATTAGGGGCTTGTAAAAAATGTGAAGGATATGGTGATTTAATTGGCATTGATCCTACCCTTGTCATCCCTAATACCGGCTTGTCAATTTATGAAGGAGCAATTGCTCCATGGAATAGCGATCGATTTGTTCGATACAAGGATAAGCTTATAGCTAAAGCTGCATCTGTTGGTATCTCTATTCACAAGCCTTGGTTTGAACTCAGTGATGAAACAAAATTGATTATTTGGAAGGAGCGAAAGTTGTTTACAGGAATCGACGCGTTTTTCGATAAAATCGAAGAAAAGAACTATAAAATTCAAAACCGTGTACTGCTTTCTAGATATCGCGGTCGATCAGAGTGTCCAGAATGCGAAGGCAAACGTCTTCGCAAAGAGGCTTCCTACGTAAAAGTTGCTGACAAAAGTATTGCCGAGCTACTATTAATGCCTGCTGAAGATTTGCTCGATTGGATAAAAAGCGTCAATCTAAACGAACATGATAAAGCAGTATCAGAACGAATTATCATCGAGATTACTTCGAGATTAGAGTACTTAGTAAAGGTTGGATTGGGCTATTTAACCCTAAACAGAAAGTCAAGTACTTTATCGGGTGGTGAAAGTCAACGGATACATTTAGCTAATGCTATTGGAAGCAGCCTGGTTGGATCCATGTATATTCTTGATGAACCTACTATTGGTCTTCACTCGAAAGACACTCATCAAATCATTGAAGTTCTGCAAGACCTTAGAGATTTAGGAAACACTGTGATTTTAGTGGAGCATGATGAGGATATTATGAAGTCAGCCGATTATCTCATTGATATTGGACCATTCGCTGGTAGCCTCGGAGGTGAAGTAGTAGCCGAAGGATCACCTGAGCAATTTTTAAAGTCAGAGGCTCTTACCGCTAATTACTTGACTGGAAGATTAGAAATACCTATTCCAGAAAAGCGAATAAAACCTAAATACTTTATAGATATTAAAGGAGCACGTGCGCATAACTTAAAAAATATTGACGTAAGTATTCCATTAGATTGTCTAACCGTAGTAACAGGGGTTTCAGGTAGTGGAAAGAGTACACTCATTAGAGGTATTCTATATCCTGCAGTCTTAAAACATCTTCAAGGTCATGGCCCTAAAGCTTTGGAACACGATCATATCAGTGGAAGTTTAAAGAGAATTGAAGCCATTGAAATGGTTGATCAAAACCCCATCGGACGTTCTTCTAGATCTAACCCAGTTACCTATATAAAAGCGTATGATGATATCAGAGAATTGATGGCACGTCAGAAGAGGAGTAAACTCAATCAATTCAAGGCAAAACATTTCTCTTTTAATATAGACGGCGGACGTTGTGATCAATGTAAAGGTGACGGTGAAGTAACCGTAGAAATGCAATTTATGGCCGATGTAGTGCTCACCTGCGAGGCGTGTAAAGGCACTCGATTCAAAGAAGAGGTTCTTGAGGTTCAATTCCAAGAAAAGAATATTCACGATCTTTTAAAACTCACGGTACAAGAAGCTTTTGATTTTTTTGAAACTCACGGTGAGTATAAAATTGCTAGAAAGTTACGCCCACTAATCGATGTAGGCTTAGGGTATGTTCAACTCGGGCAGTCCTCTGCAACTTTATCTGGCGGTGAGGCTCAGAGAATTAAACTAGCATCATTTCTAAGTAAAGGAAATAATAGTTCTCGAACCCTTTTCATATTTGATGAACCCACCACAGGATTACACTTTCACGATATCAAGCTCCTTTTAGATTCTTTTACCGCTCTTATTGCGAATGGCCATACAGTTATCGTTGTTGAACACCATCTTGATCTTATAAAATGTGCCGATCATATTATTGATTTAGGACCTGTCGGAGGAAATAAGGGTGGACAACTGCTTACCGTTGGCACTCCCGAAGAAGTAATATTGTCTCAGGATTCATACACCGCTAAATACCTTAGATTAAAGATTTAAGAAATTCTCGAAGCTTTCCCCTTTGGTTTAGTTGCATTAGAAAAATCGCTAATAATCCGATAGAAACATAAACCGCATAATCCTCGAATAAAATCCAAGCCAAACTGGATAAAACAATCAATAAGACTGGCCAAAAATAGCTACGGTTTACAAGTGCTATTCGAAACCATCTCCAAGCCAACCCATGTTTTAATGCAGAGAAAACACAAAATGTTAGCGCGGTAGCAAAAGCGGCACCTTTAAGACCGTATAAAGGAATCATCCAAACGTTGGTAAGTACCAGTAGAGCAAACATCAAAATGCTTAAAACAAGATACTTTGAATAAAATTTCGAGTATTGAAATAGTGGCGTGGTCAAGCCAGAAATAGAGTCGATAAATTTGGCGAAAATTAAAATGGGGATTAATTCCAAACCCTTTTCAAACTCAGCCGGCAGAACTAATTGAATCAAAGGCAATGCAGTCAACAACAATAGAACAATAAGTGAACTAAGATCTAAAATTTGATCGTTAGCAGATTTTAATTCATCAGCGACATGGAACGAGTTGCTATCTAGGTGGTATGAGCGGGCTGTTTTAGGGCCATATAGGGGTAAATAACCTCTAAACGGAATTGCAACGGTGGTTGCGATAAAAACAGCTACGGTATAATTAGCCACCTCAGAAGCAGTCATCAATTCGAACAGCATTACTTTATCTACCTCTAAAAAGAACAGACTTAAAGAACTCCCTAGTAATACCAAAAACGAGTAGCTAAGTATCTTATTCAACCCTAAACCTTTAAAATTAAAGGAGGGTAAAATTCCCGATATTTTTAAGGCTGTGATCCATATGAGTAACGCTCGGGATAAATAGCTCAATAATAAAAACAGAATAAAGGGTCTCCAATAAAAATCAGACCAAATAAGATGAATTAGGTATAGGGTGATCAGTAAACGAGGGTATACTTCTTTTAAAAAAACACCAAATCGTGGTTTAAATTGAAGCTTAGTCAAAGCAAAACCAAGCTCGAACACTCCCATTGATAATGCAATAGCCAAAATAATAATAGACTCATATAAGGGGAGACTATTGATAGCCTCAGAGTATTGGCCTAACCATTCATTAAAGAAATAAACGACACCAAATAAAATTGAACTAATCAGCGAGATTGCTAGTATAGCAAAACCTAATAAACGGGGCCTTTCAATAGGGGTAATCGAATCATAGAATCGAAGTAGCCCTTGAGGCATGCCTAGACTGATAAAGGGCGAAATAAGTGTAGCGGATGCTAGAATAAAAGCAATCGTACCGTATTGTTCTACACCTACTAATCGGGTATAAAGCACAAGGGTGTTCAATGCCCCAAGAGTAAAACCAAAAAGGGTTAATCCGCTTGAGTGAATAGAAATTCTATTCATAACGCCTTTATAAGTTTTACATATTGCTCTGCAGTAAAAGAACGGCTAAACGCAAAAATGTCGTTGTTTACTATCATATTCTCATTGGAAAGGTACCGAGAAAAAACTAGGTCTAGGTACGATTCTATGGCTAGCTTACTATCAGAAGTAACGAGGTGAACGTTTTGAGATTCTAAAATTTTCTGAACATCCCAATTCTCAGGGCCAATAGCCAAAATAGGTCTTCTGGCTTTTAGATAATTAAAAAGTTTTCCGGGAATTGCATAATTATATCCAGAAACTGAAGATTCAAGAAGTAGCAAACAGGCTGCCCTTCGCTCTAACTGCTCGCAATATTCTTTGGATTGATAACCTAAAAACTCTACATAGGGTTCTAAGCCCAGACTAATCAGAGTATACTTGACTTCTTTAGAAACCTCTCCTACAAAGAAGATTTTCAAATGAGCCCTCCAATCTTTACTCCTTTTAATCCTTTCACTGATCGTATGCCACAGATTTACTGAATTACGATGGGCAAAAAGTGACCCAGAATGAACCAAATAGAATCCTTCAGGAGCTCGATTATTTTCGATGAGATTCCCGTCATATCCATTGGTGATGCATTTAATCTTTTCGTCGTATTCTTTGTATCGTTCTGACAAATGTTTTGTTAATGAAAAACTCGTAGTTACAATGGTATCACTTTGGCTAATAATCGATTTTTCTAGACGTTGATGTTTGTTCTTAGTTCTTTCGGTCAAGGGGAGCAATTGTAAATATCCGAGATCTGCAATGGGATCTCGTAAATCTGAAATCCAATTGATCTCCTCAAAGAGCTCCTTTAGTCTTAAACCTACTAAATGTGCACTATGAGGAGGTCCAGTAGTAATAAGAGTTACTGGGCCATCTATCTCCCTTTTCAGGTATCGAATGACCGCCTTACTCCAAAATAGACGAGCATCAGGAAAAAAATAGTTGGCTCTTAACCAAAAAACTAATTTCTTTAGCCACGAACTTTTTTCATTTGAGATTAAACCCTTTGAAAAATTTTTCGATTTACCCAATGAAAGACGATTGATCCATCGCAAAGGTTCTATTGATCGAACCTTGACCACTTTGATTTTGTTTGAAATAGAATTAGTTAAACCTTCATCTATTTGAGGGTAAAAAGGATTTTCAGGGATAATAACCGTCAAATCCATACCTAGATCTGAAACCTGATGGGCAAGCGAAAGCCAGCGTTGAACACCAGGACCTCCAGAGGGCGGCCAATAATACGAAATCAGGATAATTTTATTCAGCCTTTCCACGATATATGATGATAGCAACTATAACTAGAGCCAATAGTCCAATTTGAGCGATGATTCGAATCCATAGGGTTTGTGAAACAATATTTGGCTCGAAACTTAGGGTTATTTCTCCTTGACCTTCAGGGAGCATAGTCCCCATAAAAGAATAATTCGTTCTATATATTTTAAGAGATTCCCCATTACTACTTCTTAATACCCAATCCTCAGGACTCGGTGAATAGTACCATTCTGAAAATACCACAAATGCTGGTGAATCTAATTGATACCGATAACTAATCTGGTTTTCCTTAAACGAACTAACTTCTACCCATTCAACTTCACTAAGTACTCGATACTCATCATAATCGAATGAGAACAATTCATTGATCTCTATCGATTCTGTCTGACTGATTAGTGGTAAATTCAAAAAACTTTCTTTTAAAGAAGGTTGATAGTCAATAGACTTAGCTACCCAAATAGGTCCTTTTGAACTCGGATAAGAAGACGCTATTCTTCTACCCTCCTCATCGTTACTTATCAGATACTTGATGTTTAATAAGTCTAATACTTCGTAGTTTTCTTTTGCTATGTGATAATCAAAAATTTGACTAATATAAGCGGGCTTCGCTGCATGATATCCTCCAATCGATCGATGGTGATATGCAGTAGTTGCACCGTTTAGTCCCTCATTCAGATTAAATACTCTGTAGTAGGTACTATCCGATTGAATGTCTTTATCTGCATCGGTAAGAGGTATAGGGTTTTGAAATTCCCGCTTCGATTGAAAATGATCAGCTGAAGTATACCGATAAGCTACTCCACCTAAATCAAGTAAGACTGCAGCTAGAACCAAATAAATAAGCGCTTCTTTTTTTCGTTTTGAATACAAGTAGAGAACCGTACAAACGACTAAAATGATAAGGAAAGAACGAAGTGAATCTTTTAAAGCAAGTGCGGTTCGATCCGATCGTAAAGCATCCATAAATTCTGGACCATAGGCACTTTCGTAACTGATATCATTGACACCCGAAAATCCGAGTATAAATGGCAGCAGTGTACCTACTCCAATAATGACAAGACTTATCATTAAAGCCCTATTCAACGATTGAGTACTTGGAGATAATAACCACTTTCTTAATCCCAAAACGGCAATAATCGGTACCGAGAACGAAAGGAGCACCTGAATGGAGGACACTGCTCTAAACTTGTTGTAGAGCGGAAAATAATCGACAAATAAATGGCTTAGAAAACTCAGATTCTTTCCGAACGAAAGTAACAATGCCATTATCATGGAAAAGTACAGCCATTTATAATTTTTAAAGGATAAAGTAAGCAGACCTAAAACAAATAAAAACAATACTGAAGCTCCGAGATAAGCAGGAGCTGCAACGATCGGCTGACTACCAAAATACAATGGAGCATTGCTTGTGAGACTTTCAATTTCTGCTGAGCCAACATTATACCTCTCTAATAGTAGCTCTAAGTGACTTCCCTTTGGCAGTCGTTCACTATTCGATCCACCGAAAAGTCTTGGAATGAAAAGATTGAAAGACTCTGCAATTCCATAACTATAGGTGGTGATATAATCAAAGCTTAATCCAGAATTAGTCGATGCTCCCTCCATTGAAATTTCTGGAGTCGATCGCGTACTAAACTGGGCGTACTGTCGTGTTGCAAAAATCGTAGAAGCGTTGAGAAGTACTGCCCAGAACACAGATACTAGAAAAACCACTAGTCTTTTTAAAAACACCTCTGGTTCTTTTGTGTGAATAGCTTCGTATGTTTTAAAGAGCAGATATACTCCGATAAGCATAAAAAGGTAGTAAGTCATTTGATAATGATTAGCTACCAATTCTAAAGCCATAGAAAGGGTTAAAAACAGTGCAGGCAGAATGATCTTTCTCGTACGAAACAAGTAAAGTAGTGAAGCCAGAACTAATGGAAAATAGCCAATGGCGTGTGCCTTAGAATTATGACCTACTTCGATAATGATCAAATGATAGGTCGCTAAAGAAAAAGCTATGGAGCCTAACATTGAAAGTCTAAAATCTATCTTTAAACTCGACAGTAAGAGGTAAAAGGATATTAGGTAAAGAAATAGGTAATCGATAGGTCGAGGTAAGAATCGAATGGCACGATCTAACATTTTTACTCCCTGATAAGCGTATTGAGCACCTAATTGGTAAGTTGGCATCCCACCGAAAGCATTTTGAGTATAGTACGACTCCTCTCCTGCCGCTCTTAATTCATTTCGCGAATGCGCCATTCCGTTATACTGAATAATGTCAGATTGCTCGAGTACTTTTCCTTGTAAGGCAGGATAATAAAAAACACAGGAAATCAGTAGAAAAGAAAGAAGTGCTATTCCATGGGTTTTAAAAAAAGTTGACATTTTAAAGGTGGATGTAGATTCGTTTGCCATGAATTACGTTGAATTTAAGCTAATTTAGGGCTATGATTACGATCAAAGAATTAAAGACACGAAAAGAACTCGTCGATTTTGTAAAGTTTCCCTTTAAACTCTATAAAAATACTCCTTATTGGATTCCTCCAATAATCAGTGATGAGGTAAATAGTTTCGATAAAAATCTTAACCCTGTTTTTGAACACGCTGACGCACGCTTTTTCGTTGCATTAAAGGGTAATGAAATTGTTGGACGTATTGCAGCCATCATCAATCGTGTAGAAGTTAATCAGCAAGGCCTTAAGAAAATGAGATTCGGATGGTTCGATTTTATCGACGATCTCGAGGTGTCTAAGGCATTACTTGATAAAGTGAATGAAATAGGGAAAGAGAATCAATTGGAGTTTATGGAAGGCCCTGTGGGTTTCTCAAATCTAGATAAGGTCGGAGTGATGACCGAAGGTTTTGAGAATATGGGCACCATGATCACCTGGTATAATCATGCCTATTATGTCGATCATTACAAGGCTTATGGGTTAAAAAAGGAAAAGGGATATATAGAAAGTGAATTCCCTTCAGAAAACGCAGACCCCAAGTTCTTTGCTGGTTTCAGTGAGGTTATACAAAAGAGATATAATCTTAGACCCGTAAATTTCAAGCGTACTAAGGATTTAATGCCTAAAGTGGATCAAATGTTTGATCTCTTTAATGAAAGTTATAGCAAGCTATCTTCTTTCGTACCCATATCAGAACGGCAGAAAAAGTTCTTTAAAGAAAAGTACATTTCGTTCATCAACCCCGAGTATATCAAATTTGTGATTGACGAAAAGGATAAAATTGTTGCCTTCGCTATTGTCATGCCATCTTTTGCAAAAGCACTAAAGAAAGCAAATGGTAAATTATTTCCTTTTGGATTCATCCACCTACTATGGGCAAAGTACTTTTCAAAAGATGTTACCTTTTATCTGATTGGGATTACTCCAGAATATCAATCAAAAGGGGTTACCTCAATTCTATTCACCGAATTTAAACGTGAGTTTGACAAAAGAGGTATTCAGATGTGTCATCGAACCCCAGAATTAGAAGACAATCACGCTATCCATCGTCTATGGGTTAATTTCAATACTACCACTACCCAAAGACGTCAAACGATGAAAAGAGTATTGATATAAAAAAAGGAGGCCATTAGCCTCCTTTTTTTATCACTGATATTCGTTCAGTTATTCATTCATTGCAGCACTAACAGCTGCTGAAAGTCTTTTGTAAGTTCCATTCTCTAATCTTTCACGTATTGATGAGAAAGCATCTAAAGTAATGGCAACATCCTCAAGGGTATGGGTAGCGGTAGGAATCATTCTAAGTAGGATAAGCCCTTTTGGAATTACCGGATATACAACGATAGAACAGAAAATACCATGGTTTTCACGTAAATCCTTAACAAGCGCCATTGCCTCAGGGATACTTCCGTTCAGGTAAACCGGAGTAACACAACTTGATGTGGTTCCAATATCAAAACCTCTTTCTTTTAATCCACTTTGTAAGGCGTTTACATTCTCCCAAAGTTTTGCTTTCAGCTCTGGACGAGAACGAAGCATATCTAATCGCTTTAGAGCTCCTTTCACGTAAATCATCGGTAATGATTTAGCAAACATTTGAGATCTAAGATTGTACTTTAAGTAATCGATAATTTCTTGGTCTGCCGCAAGAAATGCTCCGATACCTGCAAGGGATTTAGCAAAAGTTGCAAAGTATACATCAATATCGTCTTGAACCCCTTGCTCTTCGCCAGCACCAGCTCCTGTCGCACCTAAGGTACCAAAGCCGTGTGCATCATCTACTAGGAGTCTAAATTTGAATTTCTTTTTCAGCTCGACAATTTCTTTCAGCTTTCCTTGCTCACCTCGCATACCAAAAACTCCCTCAGAAATAACAAGAATACCTCCATTCTGTTGTTCAGCAAGCTTGGTAGCTCTTTCCAAATTCTTTTCTAGACTTTCAATATCATTGTGCTGAAAGGTAAAACGCTTACCCATATGAAGACGAACACCATCAATAATACATGCGTGGCAGTCTACATCATAAACGATAATATCATCCTTAGACACTAGAGCATCAATGGCAGACATAATACCTTGATAACCGAAGTTTAGTAAGTAAGACGCTTCTTTATTCACAAAAGCCGCAAGTTCGTTTTGAAGTTGCTCATGAAAATCAGTATGACCACTCATCATACGAGCCCCCATTGGGTAAGCCGCTCCATAGGTAGCAGCAGCTTCAGCATCCACAGCCTTAACTTCGTCTAAATTAGCTAGTCCTAAATAGTCATTGATACTCCAAGTAAGTACTTCTTTTCCTTGAAATTTCATTCGATTCGAAATAGGCCCTTCTAATTTTGGAAACACAAAGTATCCTTCTGCATGTGACGCCCATTTTCCTAATGGACCCTTATTCTCGATAATTCGATCAAATAAATCTCTCATATATCTATAACGTTATGAAAATATGGGGCAAAAGTAAGATTTATACATTTACCCTTAGAATTTTACTATGAATTTGTGATCGCCGATTTTTCTGAAGTCCCTACTAAATTTTCAGCTTCTATAAAACCTTGCTCAGTCATCCACTTCTCGCTGTAAATTTTGCTCAAATAGCGCGATCCATGGTCGGGTAGAATAATGACTACCACACTATTTTTGTCAAATACGTTTTGATCATTATACAGTTCGGTAGCACGTAGCGCAGCACCTGCGGTGTACCCAGCAAAAATACCTTCTGTACGAGCGAGATTTCGAGCAGCCAAAGCAGCTTCCTTATCAGTAACTTTAACGAAGGTATCAATAACACTAAAATCAGTAGCGGTTGGAATTAAATTCTTACCCAGACCTTCAATACGATAAGGATGAATTTCGTTTTCGTCAAACTTTCCGGTTTCATGGTATTTTTTAATCACCGACCCGTAGGCATCTACGCCTAAAATATGAATACTCGGATTTTGTTCTTTAAGGTACCTGGCAGTTCCAGATATCGTACCACCTGTGCCGCTACATGCAACTAGATGTGTGATACGACCTGCAGTCTGCTTCCAAATCTCAGGGCCTGTGGTTTTATAATGCGCCTCCGTATTCAGTTCATTGAAGTACTGATTAATGTATATCGAATTCGGAGTTTCAGCGTGAATTCTTTTGGCTACTTCGTAGTACGATCGAGGATCGTCAGCGGCCACATGTGCAGGACAAACATGGACCTCTGCACCCATGGCTTTTAAACCATCAATTTTATCCTGAGAAGACTTTGAACTAACTGCTAGGATACATTTGTATCCTTTCACCATGCTTGCCATAGCTAGACTAAAACCAGTATTTCCCGAGGTAGTTTCTACGATGGTATTACCCGGCTTTATCAATCCTTTAGCCTCTGCATTCTCAATAATAGATAAGGCGATTCGATCTTTAGAAGATTGTCCCGGATTAAACCATTCTAATTTAGCATAAAATTGACCCGGATAGTTCGCAGTGACTTTCTGAAGCTTTACAAGCGGTGTATTGCCCACCAAGTCTAAGATAGACTCAGATGCCTGAATACTTTTATTCTTTTTAAAAAGTGAGAACAAATTCAAAAATTTACTACAAAGATAATTAAACTCTACAAAGTGAGGGGTCACATAGGTTTAAGATGAAAGCGTACTCCTTAGCGAGTTCTTTTAATTGTTCAAATCGACCCGAAGCCCCTCCATGCCCAGTTTCTAAGTTGGTATCTAAGTAAATTTTGTGATCCGCTAATTGGCATTCACGTAGCTTTGCTACCCATTTCGCTGGTTCCCAATACTGTACCTGCGAGTCGTGAAAACCAGTAGACACATAGATGTTGGGGTATTTTTGTAGCTGAACATTATCATAAGGAGAATAGGACAGCATTATTTCATAGAATTTAGGATCGTTAGGATTTCCCCATTCATCGTATTCACCCGTGGTTAGGGGAATATCCTCATCTAGCATTGTAGTCACCACGTCTACAAAAGGAACCGCGGCAATAACCCCGTGATACAATTCTGGATTAGTATTGATCACCGCACCAACCAAAAGTCCACCAGCCGAACCTCCCATGGCGTATAAACGATCTTCTTTGGAGATTCCCAAAGAAACAAGCCCCTTTGAAGCGTCAACAAAGTCATTAAAAGTATTACTCTTCAATTCTAGCTTACCGGTCTCGTACCACTCTCGGCCAAGGTATTCCCCTCCACGAATATGAGCTATCGCAAATACAAAACCTCTATTGAGTAAAGAGAGTCTTGTAGAAGAAAAATAAGGATCGATGGTGTGCCCATAAGAACCATATCCATAGATGAGTGTTGGTGCATTCTTCGGAGTGTCCTTGTGTTTTACCAGAGATACTGGTACCGAAACACCATCTCTAGCCGTTATCCAAACCCGCTCAGAGATATAATCTGAAGAAGAATACCCTCCTAATACTTCTTGCTGCTTAAGCAATCGTGTTTTGCGGGTTTCCATATCTATTTCATAGACACTCCCCGGGTGGGTCATTGAATTGTAATAATATCTAAGTTTAGTCGTTTTGAATTCAGGATTTTCATGAATATCGCAAACATAGGTCTCCCCTTCTATAGGTATCGTATAGAATGAATGATCCTCCCATTGATGAATCTGCAGAGAAGTCAATCCTCTTTTTCGCTCGGATAGGACATAAAATTTTTCGAAAAACTCCACGTCTTCTAAAAGAATCTCTGGACGGTGAGGAATGAATTCTTCCCAATGGTCACTATCGGTAGCTAAAACCGAGGTTTTCATCAATTTAAAATTGGTAGCTCCGTCCTTATTGGTAAGTAAGTAAAAGTGGTCTTTGTAATGATCAAGACTATATTCTAAGCCTCGTTCTCTCTTCGAAAAAACTCGGAATGATGCATTTGGATCATTCGATTCTATGAATCGATATTCTGTAGTCAGTGTTGAGGACGAGACAATGAAAATGTAGTCTTCGCTTTTAGGCTTAAAAATTCCAACATTAAAGGTTTCATCCTTCTCCTCAAAAACTAACTCGTCTTCTGCTAATTCCTGTCCTATTCGATGCCGGTACACTCGATAACTACGAAGCGTTTGAGGATCTTTTTTAACATAAAAGAAGGTTTTGTTATCTGAGGCCCAACAAGCGGTTCCAGTAGTATTTTCGATTACATCCTCTAATAGCTTACCCGTCTCTAAATTTTTAATTTTTAAGGTATATTGTCTTCGTGAAACAGTATCTTCAGCATATAAAGCAAGTTGGTTATTGGGACTCACTTTCAGCCCTTTAAAATGGTAATACGAAAAAGAAGAGGCTAACTCATTAACATCGAATAGCAATTCCTTGTCTTCACCGTTTTCGTTCTTAAACCGGGAATAGATCGGATACTCCTTACCTTCTTTATATTCACTTTGATACCAGAAACCGTTTTTAAAAAGAGGAAGAGAACGATCGTCCTCTTTAATTCGACTTCTCATCTCCTTGTAAAGAGATTCTTTAAAAGATTCAAGATGTGCCGTATCTCGATTAAAATATTCGTTTTCCTTCTTAAGATAGTCTAAAAGCTCAGGGTGCTCACGATCACACATCCAGTAAAAAGGATCTTCCCTTTCGTGATTATGTTTTACTAATTTTTTAGGGTATTTCGATGCTTTGGGGGGTATATAAAGGTGCTCCACTATTTAATTCCAACTAAAATTACACATTACCTCTTGTCCAATGGGAGACCCGTCAGGGATACGAACAGAAGACTCATTAGACTTATATCCTGTAGGATTACCAATAAAACGTTCTACTTGCTTTCTTAAGTAAATTGCGGTGGGGTCTGTTGCGCTATTTTCAAGATGGGTTTTAAGTCGCATCATTTCTAACAAAATAACTTCAGTCACCTGCGGATATACCTTATCTGAAGAAGACAACTTCATCAATTCATCTAAAGTCTGCCAAGCCACGATTTCCTCAATAGCGTTATAATACGGATCCTTCGAGTTCATACTTCGAACGGTCTCATCTAATAGCAACTTTATCATTTCTTGAAGAGATAACTGGTTCTTATCAAATAAACCTTGTTGATAGACCCGATTTGCTCTTTGTGGGTGTAACATGAATTTTAAGGTTGTAGAAGCAGCGGTCTCGGCTGCCGCCAAAGGATCAAATGCTACTCCCAATTTAGATTCGAAGGATTCTCGGGTTCTACCATACCCATAAGTTCTCGGTCCAAAAACTGAACGTAAATACTCAGGTATTTCTAAAGTCTCAGGATCAAGTGTTCGAATAAGCGCCTTCAAGGCCTTTTCTTGTTCCTTTCTACTTACTGGATGATGAAACTCCGTTGCGTCGGTATATGTATAACTATAGTCAATACCCCCAATTAATTTTGAAACTGCTTCGGTTTGATATCGATGAGAAAAATAAAGCGGAACAAAAACATCCTCTAATAATGCCACTGGGGAATGGTCAGGGACATTATCTAATGAAAATCGACTTATCGCCTTATTTCTTAAATCGAGTAAACGATATAACTCTTCAGTTATATCTGTTCCATTGTCCCAAAGATGAGCGGTAGCACTCGCAGATCCAGCAGGTCGTGCATCTGAATCTGTTAAATAATGTAAGCCTGCCTTCTCCGCATTTTCCAAAATCTCCTGTAACACCTTACCTTCATCAATACCATCGCCAAAATCGCTATAAGCATACGCAACGGTCACTTTATCCCAATCTCCTATCCCTTTATCATAAGCTTCACTAAAATCAAATTGGTCTCCAGCTCCTTCTAAAACAAGTGGGTGTGGGTAATCCATTACTGAAGCACGATCATCGGTACTTGCAGCAAAATTGTGTGCAAAACCTAAAGTGTGGCCAATTTCATGAGCAGATAATTGCCTGATACGGTTCAAGGCCATATCTAACATAGTTTGTTCATGAACACTTAGTTTATTGTACGGTTGATTATAAAGACCTTGAGCAATTAAATAATCTTGACGAATTCTAAGACTCCCTAAACTAACATGACCTTTTAATATTTCACCAGTTCTAGGATCAGTAACACTCGAACCATAACTCCAACCTCTTGTTGAACGGTGAACCCATTGAATTACATTGTATCGAATATCTAGCGGATCAGCATCTTCTGGCAGCATCTTAACTTGAAAAGCGTCTTTATATCCGATAGCCTCGAAAGCCTGATTCCACCAACGGCCACCTTCTAAAAGAGCAGTTCGTACAGGCTCAGGCGTACCATTATCCAAATAATAAATAATCGGTTCTACGGCCTCGCTAATTGCTGCATTAGGATCTTTTTTCTCTAATCGGTGTCTACGGATAAAGTCTTTAGCCGTTCCTCCATTCACCGGCGAAGCATAATCGAAAAAACGGAATGGATAAGCACCCGATCGAGCATCAAAAGATCTCATCTCAAAGCTATCCAATTCAGGTAATTCAATGAATGAGTGCATTTGAGTTACGCTAACTAAACTTGCATCTGGTGTCACCGATCTTATTTCATACCCTTTGGGTTTACCCGAGAAAGTCAATAAAACATCTATTAAAATATTTTTCTCAAATGATTTCGAGCGTTCTCTGTGATGCGCAGAACGTGATAGATCTAATTGGTAATTCCCTTGCTGAGTAGCTGACAAACGATCAATCACTCCATGTGCATCTCTTAACAATAAGGAATTTAAATCGATGAGAAAAGATCCATCTTCGGCCGTTTCTAGAATGGTAAATCCTGCGATTACAGATTTAGCAAAAGCTTGGTTTACTGAAGCTTTTTCAAGAGCATTTTCACTAAGGGCGCGATAATCTTGATTCGGTTCAATTAGAAGTAATTTG
Organism: Flavobacteriaceae bacterium; assembly: GCA_036782715.1. Classification (GTDB taxonomy): domain Bacteria; phylum Bacteroidota; class Bacteroidia; order Flavobacteriales; family Flavobacteriaceae; genus UBA3478. The sequence goes on along the minus strand of DAIPYN010000007.1, from coordinate 6,513 downwards.
TTACCAGCCTTTTTGAAATAAACGACTTTTGTCGTACCCAATTGACCCCTATCAAGACCGATGTCATTACTACCAACCCCACTGCTAAGTGCAGTTACGTATAAGAGTTCCTCCTCAAGACGATCCACTTTCATAAACAATCGATCCTCAGATTCATCGTAATAGGTCGTTAAAAATCCCGGAATAGCCTTTAAATCTTTCACCCGGTTAAAGTCTTGTGCAAGAAGTGCTGACGGAATAAAAACATAAAGGAATAAGGTTGTTAGAAGTGGTAGTCTTTTCATTTGATAAGATATTGAAGGGTTTAAATTATTCAATTTTTAGACAATAGCAGGAGACTAATAAGTATTTTTGCGTTCGAAATTCTTACCAAGTAGATATGAGTCGAACAGAACGACAAAAAGATCTTTTTGAACGCCTAGGTGCGTTAAGGAGGTATCTTTGACATAGATGGCAAAAAGATTGCGATCGAAAATGAGACTGAAAAAACACTAGTTGCAGGTTTTTGGGATGACCCAAAGTCAGCACAAGAGCAAATGAAGAAGCTCAAAATTCTGGAATCATGGGTCGAGCAGTTTGAGGAGGCCGAAGAATTGTATGGTGAAGTAGAGGTTCTTTCAGAGTTCATCTCACTAGGAGAAGCTACCGAAGAAGATGTCAATAAAGCATTAAATGAGCTCGAAAAACAAATTGAAGATTTAGAGTTTAAAAACATGCTTTCAGAGGAGGGTGATGATTTACCCGCTGTCCTTCAAATAACCGCTGGTGCTGGAGGCACAGAAAGTTGTGACTGGGCATCTATGCTCATGAGAATGTATTTGATGTGGGCCAATTCTCACGGATACAATGTCAAAGAACTCAATTTTCAAGAAGGAGATGTTGCGGGAATTAAAACCGTTACTATCGAGATTAATGGTCCTTTTGCATTTGGCTGGCTCAAAGGGGAAAACGGTGTGCACAGACTGGTTCGCATATCTCCTTTTGACAGTAACGCAAAGAGGCATACTTCATTTGCCTCGGTTTATGTGTATCCTTTAGTTGATGATAGTATTTCCATTGAGGTTAACCCGGCAGATATTGAAATTACAACAGCTAGATCTAGTGGTGCTGGCGGACAAAATGTAAACAAGGTAGAGACTAAAGTACAACTCGTTCACAAACCAACAGGCATTCAAATTAGCTGTTCTGAATCGCGCTCTCAACACGACAACAGAGCAACGGCGATGCAAATGTTACGATCTCAACTTTATGAGATCGAACTTCGAAAGAGAATGGAAGCCCGTCGTGAAATCGAAAATTCTAAGATGAAAATTGAATGGGGTTCTCAGATAAGAAACTATGTTATGCACCCTTACAAACTCGTTAAAGATGTTCGTACTAGCGTTGAAACAGGGAATGTGGAAGCGGTAATGAATGGTGAGATCGATCTTTTCCTAAAAGCTTTTCTCATGTCAAATGGACAAAAACAAACCGAAGATGAATTTTAAAAAAATACAGATGAAAAAAGATTTTAACGTTTTCAAAATTGTTTTGGCATTGTTATTGGTATTAGGCAGTCAGGAAAGTGTCCAAGGACAATTTGGAATGGGTGGTTTTGGTGGTTATGGTTATAACCCCTACAGTGGAATGGGAAGAATGCGTAGCAGTGTTCCAAGAACAAATGTAGCTGCTGAGCCCGAAGCTCCATTAACCGCTGAAGAAATTACCGAGCTTGAGATGGTTAAGGTTAAAGAAGCCCTAGCTATTGACCCATTTGAAGAAGCTATTTTGAGATCAATATTACTTGAATTCACAAAAAAGAGAATTGAGTTACAGATTTTAAAGGTAGATCCGAAGACACTGACAGAATCGTTCCGAAAACTAAATGATTTAGAGAACGAACGATTAAAATCAGAATTGTCGCTGGCTACCTATGAGAAACTCCTTGAACTCAAGAAGAGAAATTTTAAGAAGCTAAAAGACAATTCAGGAAAGAAGAAGAAAAAAAAGAAAAAAAAGAACGACTAATTCTATTCTGAATGAAACACTATTTTGTTGCGCTAATTGGTATTTTAGGAATGCTCAATGCTCAGGCTCAAATGCCGAATCGTCCAATGCCATCGATGACTCCAATCACTATTACCGGTAGTGTAATCGATAAAGACAGCGGGCAACCGTTAGAATATGCCACTTTAGTATTGCAGAGTGTTCGAATGCCTGATCGAGTAACTGGGGGTATTACCGATGAATCTGGGAAATTTTCAGTAGAAACCCTTCCAGGAATGTATCACATTCGTGTAGAGTTCTTATCCTTCAAAACTTACTCCCAAGAAAATGTTAGACTAACTACTTCTACCGATTTAGGTCAAATCGCTCTTGAGGCTGATGTTGCGCAACTAGACGAGGTTGAAGTTGTTGCAGAGCGAACTACCGTTGAATTAAGACTTGATAAGAAGGTTTACAATGTGGGCCAAGACCTCACAGTTAAAGGAGGTTCGGTTACAGATGTACTTGACAACGTACCATCAGTGAGTGTTGACGTAGAAGGAAATATTTCGCTAAGAGGTAATGAAAGTGTACGTATTTTAATTAACGGAAAGCCTTCGGCCCTATCCGGTCTTAGTAATGACGCACTTCGTCAACTACCAGCAGAAGCCATAGAAAAGGTAGAGGTGATCACTAATCCATCTGCTAGATATGATGCAGAAGGAACTGCAGGGATCCTGAATATTGTTTTAAGACAAGAAAAAACCAAAGGTTTAAACGGATCGGTAACCGTTAATGTAGGAAGTCCAGAAAACACAGGTAGTAACTTAAATTTAAACCTTAGAAGAAAATCATTCAATTTATTCTCAAACACTTCGTACAGAAGTAATAATAACCCAGGGAATTCTTCTAATCTTCAAACCAATTTTAACCCTGACGGCACCATTGCTAGTTATCAAGATGAATTCGGAAGAAACGAACGTATTCGTGAGGGGTTCAACACAAATATTGGGTTAGAACTTCTTTTAGATAAAAAAACCTCTTTCACGCAAACCTTTTTATACCGAAACAGTGACGGACAAAACCTAAGCACAGTAGACTTCTTTAACTACGACGAAAATCGAATTCCTACAATTTCGAGGTTAAGAACAAACTCAGGGAATGAAACCGATCTTACCTATCAATACTCAGCAAATTTTGTAAAAGACTTCAAGAAAGATGGTCAGAAATTAACCGCTGATTTTCAATACTCAACAGGAGAGGAAATTTCTAATTCAGGAATTAACGAAAGTGTTCTCAGTGACGAAACCATCTTTATACCTTCTGAGGCAACCTATACCAGCGAGGAACAGATTAATCGATTATTTCAATTCGATTATGTCAACCCAATTGGTGAAAATAATAGCGGACAATTTGAATTTGGATATCGAGGTACGTTTAACGACTTCTACACCGACTTTGAGCTACAACTTCAAGAAGAAGCAAACGGCCCTCTTCTTAGAGACCCAGACACTAGTAATCAATTAGTATATAAAGAATATGTAAATGCGGGATACGTTCAATTAGGTAATAAATTTGGCAAGGTGTCTTTATTGGGTGGCCTACGTGTCGAAAATTCGGCAATTACCGTGAATTCATCTGGTGATTTTGGACAAGACAATAACAAAAAAGAGTACACCAACTGGTTCCCCTCTCTTTTTGTAGGATATGAGTTTTCTGAAACCGAGCAATTAACCCTAAGCTATAGTAGACGTCTTAGAAGACCTAGATCTTGGTTTATTAACCCTTTTGTTAGACGAAATAGTAATACCAATCTATTTGTCGGTAACCCTGATCTTGACCCAACATACTCGAATGCTTTTGATTTAGGATACCTAAAGCGCTTTGGAAAACTAACGATGAATACCTCTGCTTACTATAACAAGAGTACGGGAGTGTTTCAATTTGTTGTTCAAGAGACAGGAGATTTCGTAGAGATTGATACGGGTGATGGTGAAATTGTTAGTGTTCCCGTGCAGCTCAGAAGCCCTATCAACTTGGCAACTGAGTATCGATATGGAGGAGAATTAACCACTTCATACTCTCCAAAACGCGGAATGAGATTCTCTTGGAACATCAATCTATTTCAACAACAATTACAAGGTGACTTCTCTTATACGAATAGTTTAGGCGAAGAGATTACTCAAAATTTTGATACGGAGAACTTTAGTTGGTTTAGTAGAATTAGTGGACAATTCCCATTACCTGGAAAAATCAATTTTCAAACGAACGCATTCTACCGAGGAGCATCCGTTAATCCACAAGGAACGAATAAAGGAGTTCTTTCTGTTAACCTTGCCATGAGCAAAGAGATTCTAAATGACAAAGGCTCTATTTCATTCAATGTAAGTGATTTGTTCAATCAAAGAAAACGTATCTCTGAAACTCGCACGTTTAACGTCTTCACACAAAGTGAAAATCAATGGAGACAGCGTCAAGCTACTCTTACCTTTAGATATCGTTTCAATGAGCAAGAAGGTCAAAGAAATAATCGCCGAAGACCCAATATGGGAGAAGGCGGCGGCGGTGAAGAATTTGAATTCGGAACCCCGTAAATCAGAAAAGCATTCAATAAAAAAGGCCCGGATTACCGGGCCTTTTTTTATACTAAGAAAGTCAATTAAGACTGAGTTTCTTTCTCTTTTCTCTTCTCCTTTAAGAATTCAATAAAACTACCTGTCAACCAATAAGGAATCACAAAGGTTAAAAGAAAAATCATTAACCAAAATCCGATGGTTAGAATGCTTAAAAAAGCGATAAATCCTAAGTATTGATCAAATTCAATCATGGTAGTTCTTATTTAATACGCGAATATAAGATGTTTTAAGATTTGGCTGCAAGCAAAACGCTATAAATCAAGGTAAAAATAGCAGAAGTGGTTAACTTTGAATTTCAAAATGACACATCATGGAATATAGAATTGAAAAAGATACCATGGGTGAAGTGCATGTTCCCAAGAATGTATATTGGGGTGCGCAAACCCAAAGATCTATCAATAATTTCAAAATTGGTCCGCAAGGTTCAATGCCTAAGGAGATTATTTATGGATTCGCGTACCTAAAAAAGGCTGCCGCCTATGCGAATTGTGAATTAGGAGTTCTTGATACCTCAAAAAGAGATCTTATTGCTAAAGTGTGCGATGAAATCTTAGAAGGAAATTTAGACGACCAATTTCCCTTGGTTATTTGGCAAACTGGTTCGGGAACCCAAAGTAACATGAACGTTAATGAGGTAATTGCCAATAGAGCGCATGTTTTAGAGGGAAATACACTCGGTGAGGGTACGCGTACCTTGAGTCCCAATGATGATGTGAATAAGTCTCAATCGTCTAACGACACCTTTCCTACCGGAATGCATATTGCGATCTATCAAAAAATTGTTTCAGAATCGATTCCGAAAATCGACTCATTAAAGGAAGCCTTGAATCAAAAGAGTAAAGCTTTCAACGAGGTAGTTAAGATCGGACGAACTCACCTAATGGACGCTACTCCTCTAACCCTTGGACAAGAATTTTCTGGTTATGTAGCCCAACTCGATTTTGGATTAAAAGCATTAACACGATCGCTTGATCATTTATCGCAACTAGCGCTCGGAGGAACAGCCGTTGGAACAGGGTTAAATACACCAAAGGGTTACGATGTATTAGTAGCAAAATATATTGCTGAGTTTACAGGATTACCTTTTATAACAGCTGATAACAAATTCGAAGCATTAGCTGCTCATGATGCACTTGTTGAATCCCACGGAGCATTAAAACAATTAGCTGTTTCTATGAATAAGATCGCTAATGATATTCGATTAATGGCTTCAGGACCAAGATCTGGGATTGGAGAATTAATACTCCCAGCAAATGAACCAGGAAGTTCAATCATGCCTGGTAAAGTCAACCCTACGCAAGCAGAAGCAATCACAATGGTTTGTGCACAGGTTATGGGTAATGATGTGGCAGTTACCATTGGTGGCACACAAGGACATTACGAATTGAATGTTTTTAAACCCATGATGGCTGCGAATGTACTTCAGTCAGCGACGCTTCTTGCCGATGCTGCTTGTAGTTTTGAAGTAAATTGTGTGGTAGGAATTGAGCCTAACCACTCCAGAATTAAAACGCTATTAGACAACTCCCTAATGCTTGTCACCGCGTTAAATACGAAGATCGGGTATTACAAAGCCGCAGAAATAGCTAATGCAGCCCACGAGAGAGGAACTACTCTTAAGGAAGAAGCCGTTCGATTAGGCTACGTAAGTATAGAAGACTATGATCGTTTTGTCCGCCCTGAAGACATGATCGGTCACTAAATTATAAAATAGATGCAATGAAAAAAGGCTCCCAAATTGGGAGCCTTTTTTATGGTTGGTAAAACTTAAAATTACTTTAAGAAGAATTTTGAAGTTCCGATTAGTTCTAGATCGTTGTCGTAAACATTAACCATGTAGTTTCCTTTAGCAAATTCACCTGTTGCAGATCCTACGTAGTCCCAAACATCTAAAGTATCATTCTCATAGTAG